>CALAMG010000030.1 GCA_937925715.1 uncultured Collinsella sp. | reverse complement strand
CTCCAAGCAGCTCAAGGCCGTCGGCAAAGCCTCTGTCGTGCCCGTGATGTTCGCCGTCAACGAGCCGCTGCTGTTCGCCGCGCCCATCATCCTCAACCCGTACTTCCTGATCCCGTTCCTGTTTGCCCCCGTGGCCAACGTCCTCATTGGTAAGTTCTTCATCGACTTTTTGGGCATGAACGGCTTTATCTATGCCATGCCGTGGGCACTCCCCGGACCGATCGGCACCTTCATCGACACCAACTTCCAGCCGATCTCTCTGGTCCTGGTTGTCGTCCTGCTGGTCGTTGACTTCTTGATCTACTACCCGTTCTGCAAGGCCTACGACAACGTCCTGTGCAAGCAGGAGGCCGAGACCCTGGCCGAAGAAGAGGCCGAGGAGACCAAGGCCGTCAAGACCGCTGCCGCCCCCGCCGTTGAGGCTCCTGTTGTCGAGACCGCTTCTGCCACTGAGGCCTCCGCAGCTCCGTCCGCCCTTAAGGGCAAGGATCTGAGGGTTCTGGTTCTGTGCGCTGGCGCCGGCACCTCTGCACTGCTCGCCAACGCGCTTAAGGAAGGCGCCGACGAGCTGGGCATCGACATTACCGCCAACGCCGGTGCCTACGGCAGCCACTACGCCATCATGGACCAGTACAACGTCATCGTCCTGGCTCCGCAGGTTCGCACCTATTACAACGAGATGAAGGCCGACACCGACCGCCTGGGCATCACGCTGCTGTCGCCCAAGGGCAAACAGTACATCGACCTCACTAAGGATCCCAAGGGTGCCGTCGCCTGGATCGAGGAAAACCTCAAGGCATAAGACGCTGACGCCACCTGCCGCTCGCAGACAAAAAATGGCCCGTGCATCGATGCGTGATGCGCGGGCCATTTTGTTTAGACCGCACCCGCCCTCCTGTTCATCTCAATCTGTAACATCTAGCCGAGTTTTTCGGTCCTAGCTGTTACAGATCGAGATGAACGCACAGGCCAAGCCGAAAATCTCAATCTGTAACATGTAGACCACTTTTGACCGTCTAGTTGTTACAGATCGAGACAAACGGAATAAGCCGGGCCAAAAATCTCGATCCGTAACATCTAGCCGAGTTTTTGGGTCCTAGCTGTTACAGATTGAGACAAACGGAATAGGCCGAGCACGTCTACGCCCGCAGGTCCTTTACGCTGGAACGCTCGACCAGCACACCCGAGACGAGCGTACGGCTTCTGGAGCTCGGGGCTTCCAGACCTGAGACGACCTCGTTGAGCGCACGGGCGCCCAGCTCGCGGTGGCGAAACTTCACCGACGTCAGAATCGAGTTGGGAATCGTCTTGTAGAGCTCATCGTCGAAGCCGATCACGGACACGTCGTCGGGCACACTGAGCCCTTTGTCACGTAAAGCCATCATCACGCCGTTTGCCATGCAGTCGTTAGCCGCGAGGACCGCCGTGCAATCGGGCTTATCGGCAAGCACAAGGCCCGCGGCATAGCCACTATCCGCATTCCAATCGCCTTGCAGAGGCTCGGGCGGCTCAATGCCACGCGCCTCGAGTGCCGCACGCCAACCTTTCATACGGCACTGGCTCGACAGCGACTCTTTCTTACCAGAGACGAAGTACACGTTTTTATGCCCGCGATTCAAGAAGTACTCGCACGCCATGCGCGCACCACCCTCTTGATCGTCACTGACGGTAGAGCAGGTAGGATGCTCCATCGGCGTGATAATCACCGTCTTGAGGTCTTTCGGAGCCTCAAAGGTATCAAAGTCATCGACCATCTGACGCAGGTTGAAGATCATGCCATCAACAGGCAGCTGCGACATCCTGTGCGCCGCATCGGCAAGGGTCATCTTCTCCGCTGCGCACTTCTTAATCATCGTGAGCGCAAAGCCTCGCTCTTCGGCGGCATCGGCGATACCGTCGATCATGTCCACGGCGCCACCCGACAAGTGGAACATCACCACGCCGATGCACCCGTAACGGCCCAACTTGAGTGAACGCGCGGCAAAGTTGGCTCGAAACCCGAGCGCCTCCATTGCCGAATGGACCTTATCGCGTGTCGACTCTCGCACGCTATCGGGCTCGTTGATCACGCGCGACACCGTCTTGAGAGAAACGCCCGCGGCAACTGCCACATCATTCATTGAGACATTTTTCTTGTCCATCGTTGCCACTGCTTCTCCACTCGGTTCTCTATCGCTTGCTTTTTGCGTTCTAGCATACACTACCTGCCCGACTGACAAATCAACCGTTTACCGGACAATATCGACCGCTCACCCGTATATCCTTGTTGCTCTTCCAAAAATGTCTTACGTTGTCATTAACGAAATGACAACGTTGTCATTTCGCAATGCCTTCCTTAAGCAGGAAGGTTTCCGGGCAGTCCTGACCATCCATCGACGACCAGTTCCATCCACATGCATCGCGCATCAAGTAGCAAAGGAGCTCTATGGACGCCATCGTAAAGATGCTCGAAAAGCATCAACCGTTCTTCGAGAAGATCTCGAGAAACATCTACCTCCAGGCCATCAAAGACGGATTCCTTGGGTGCATGCCCATTGTCCTCACCTCTTCGATCTTCCTGTTGATCGCCACCCTTCCCGGCGTAGTTGGCATCACGCTGCCCCAGCCGCTCATCGACTGGTGCAACAAGCTGTACAACTTCACCATGGGCGTCATGGGCATCATGGTTGCCGGCACCACCGCCAAGAACTTTACGGCTTCCATGAACCGTCGCATGCCCGCCGGCAAGGTGCTCAACGACGGTTCCACCATGGTGGCCGCCCAGTGCAGCATGCTGCTGCTCGCAGTCACGCAGTTCACCACCAAGTTCAACGGCTCCGAGCTTTCGGTCTTCGATTGCACCAGCATGGGTACGCGTGGTCTGTTCTCGGCCTATATCGCCGCGTTCATTACCGTTTGGGTCTATAAGTTCTGCGTCTCGCGCGATCTGACCATTAAGCTGCCCAAGGAGGTCCCGGGCGCCATCGCTCAGAACTTCCGTGACATCATCCCCTTTGGCGGCGCCGTCATCATCTGCGGCATCATCGATGTCGTCGTGCGCAACCTCATGGGCGTTCCGTTCTCCGAGCTGCTCATCAAGCTGCTCTCCCCGCTCTTCACTGCAGCAGAAACCTATCCTGGCCTTATCCTTATTCAGGCGGCCACCGCGTTCTTCTGGTTCATCGGCGTCCACGGTCCTTCGATCGTCCAGCCGGGCATCGACCCCATCCGTCTTGCCAACCAGGCCGAGAACCTGCAGGTTCTGCTGGCCGGTGGTCACCCCGCCCATTCCCTCACCTTTAACATGTCGCTCGTGGGTGAGTTCGGCGGCACCGGCGCCACGTTCATCGTGCCGCTTCTGCTGATTCTCTTTATGAAGTCCAAGCAGCTCAAAGCCGTCGGTAAGGCCTCGATTGTTCCTGTTGCCTTCGCCGTCAACGAACCGCTGCTCTTTGGCGCGCCGATGATCCTTAACCCCTACATGCTCATCCCCTTTGTTGCCGCCGGCTGCGTCAATGTGAGTGTTGCCAAGTTCTTTATCGATAACGTGGGCATGAACGGCTTCTCCTTCGTGGTGCCTTGGGCTACTCCTGCCCCCATCGGCATCTTCATCACCACAAACTTCCAGCTTATCGCCCTGGTGTTTGTCGCAATCATCATCTTGCTGGACGCCATCATCTACCTGCCGTTCTTAAAGGCATACGATAAGTTGCTCTGTGACCAGGAGGCCGAGCGCGCCGCCGAGCTGGGTCTCGAGTCCGATGGTGCTGCCACCATCGCCGCCAGCACCTCTGCGCCCGCTGTCGAGCAGGCTACCGCTTCCGTCGAGACGACCGCTGCCGCCGCCGACAGCGAGCCTGTCGCCAATCAGCCCGAGCCCGCTGCCGATGCATCCGACAAGAAGGATGTCGACGGCCTGAAGGTCCTCGTCCTGTGCGCCGGCGCCGGCACCTCTGCCATGCTTGCCAACGCCATCAAGGAAGGTGCCGCGCAGACCGGAGAGAACATCGCTTCCTCCGCAGGCGCCTATGGTCAGCACACTGCCATCATGGATCAGTACGACGTTATCGTGCTTGCCCCGCAGGTTCGTAGCTACTACAACGACATGAAGGCCGACACCGATCGCCTGGGCATTAAGCTGCTCGCTCCGCGCGGTAAGGAATATATCGACCTTACCCGCGACCCCGCTAGCGCCATCAAGTGGCTCCGCGAGAACCTCGACTAGGTTCCTCCCTCTGTTGGTGCCCGGATCCCCAGTTCGGGCACCTCTCCCTATTCGAATCCCACAGAAAGGATGACTCATGACCAACCCCATGCAGTTCCCCGACGGCTTTGTGTTTGGCGGCGCCACCGCCGCTTACCAGGTTGAGGGCGAGACCCGCACGCACGGCAAGGGCAAAGTGCCCTGGGACGATTTCCTGGCAGCTCAGGGTCGCTTCTCCCCCGATCCCGCAAGCGATTTCTACAACAAGTACCCGGTCGATATCGACCTGTGCCAGCGCTTCGGCATCAACGGTATCCGCGTCTCCATCGCTTGGAGCCGCATCTTCCCCAGTGGCACCGGTGAGATTAACCCCGAGGGCGTCGCTTTCTATCACGAGCTTTTCGCCACCTGCAACAAAGCTGGCGTTATCCCCTATGTCACGCTCGATCACTTCGATACGCCCGAGGCCTTTTACCAGAACGGCGGCGAGGGTTTCCTGACGCGCACGACGATCGACGCCTTTGTCGAGTACGCCAAGTTCTGCTTTGCCGAGTTCACCGAGGTCAAGCACTGGTTCACGTTTAACGAGATTCCCGCAACCGCCGAGGGAAGCTTTATCGTCGGCAACTGGCCGCACGGCGAGAAGTATCGCCTGGACAAGGCCTTCCAGCTCATGCACAACATGATGGTGGCCCACGCCAAGGCTGTCGTCGCCTTCCATGAGGGCGGCTTTGAGGGCGAGATCGGCATTGTCCAGAACCTGGAGCCCAAGTATCCCCTCAACCCCAACAATGCCGCCGACTGCGAGGCAGCTCGCATGGCCGACGTCATCAACAACCGCTGGGTACTCGACGCCACCTTCCGCGGCCACTATGCAGCCGACACCATGGAGGCTGCGACCAAGCTGGCCCATATCGCCGGCGGCGAGCTCGACGTTCGCGACGAGGACATCGCCGCGCTGACCGCCGCGCTCCCCTACAACGATTGTCTGGGCGTCAATACCTACAAGTGCCAGTTCCTGCGTGCCGCCGAGGGCGAAAACGACATCAACCACAATGGCACCGGCGACAAGGGCTCCTCGCGCTGGTTCCTCAAGGGCGTGGGCGAGGCATGCGTGCGCGAAGGCATTCCTACCACCGATTGGGACTGGATCATCTATCCCGAGGGCCTCTACGACCTGCTGCTGCGTATTAAGAACGATTACCCCAACTACGAGAAGATCTACATCACCGAGAACGGCATGGGCTATAAGGACGACTTCGAGGACGGCTTTATCGACGACGCCCCTCGTATCGACTACATGCGTCAGCATCTCGCATGGATCCTCAAGGCAATCGACGGCGGCGTGAACGTCGACGGCTACTTTGTGTGGTCGCTGCAGGACCAGTTCTCCTGGACCAACGGCTATAACAAGCGCTATGGCCTGTTCTACATCGACTTTGAGACCCAGAAGCGCTATCCCAAGGCGAGCGCGTACTGGTACAAGAACGTCGCGGAGACCGGCCTGCTCATGGCCTAGTTTCTGCCGCATACCCCCTGTCGGCCGCATGCGAATCCCTCCACGGGTTCGCATGCGGCCTTTTTTGTTTTGGCTCGGCCCGAGCAGGCCGTTTGTCTCAATCTGTAACATCTAGCAGGGATTTTCAATCCTAACTGTTATAGATTTAGACGAACGGGCGACCAGGGCTGAAAGATCTCAATCTGTAACACGTAGCCCACTTTTAACCGTCTAACTGTTACAGATCAAGACAATAAGATAGTCAAATCCGAACTTTCCAAGCAGTTATGAACCATGGTTTCCAGTTTTCGGTATCACGAACATACTTTCGGTATCATTTAATGGTATTATGATATCGAAAGTATGTTCGTGATACCGAAAGGAGCCGCATGCGCCAGTTCGATTACACCACAGTCCCAGCGGAACTCGAAGCAACTCCAATCACCAACCTCCTCCTCTCGATACGCGAGCATAAAGGCCGTCAGCTTGCTCTGAGTCAAGTCAAACCCGAGCTTCTATCGTCCCTAATGGAGGAGGCTAAGATCCAAAGCACCCGATCCTCCAACGGACTTGAAGGAATTGTTACCACCCAAAAAAGACTCAAAGCGATCATGGCGTATTCCGCCAAGCCAAGCTCCCGCGCAGAGGAAGAAATCGCTGGATACCGAGATGTGCTGTCGCTTATTCACGAGCAACACGATTCCATTCCCGTAACGCCATCGGTCATTCTGCAGTTGCATCGTGACCTCATGGCGCACACGGCAATCTCGTATGGAGGCCATTGGAAAGATGGCGATAACGAAATCGTCTCCATTGACGATCAAGGTAATCGATTTGTGCGCTTTAGGCCCCCTTCGGCTCTAGCAACCCCGGGACTTATTAGAGAAGCCTGCCAGTCCCTCAACGATGCTCTATCTCGCCAAGTTTGCGATCCCCTCCTTATATCGCTCCGCTTTATCTTCGATTTTGTTAGCATTCATCCCTTCAACGATGGCAATGGCAGGATGAGCCGGCTCCTTACAACGCTGCTGCTCGAAAAGACTGGATACGATGTTGCGCGTTACATCAGCATCGAACGACTTATTGAAGACAACAAAGCGCTTTACTACAACGCCCTCGCTGCAAGCTCCACTGGATGGAATGAAAATCAAAACACCGAAGTACCCTTTATCCGTTTCATGCTCGGAACAACCCTGGCCGCCTACCGACAGCTCGAGCAGCGTACCTTAATTGAATCAAGCACTCGTCCCATGTCGAAGCAAGCGCGCATCGCTGTTCTATTTCAACAGAGACCCGGCGTCATTAAGAAATCCGACATCCGGTCCAGCTGCCCCGATATCAGCGAGGTAACCGTTAAACGAACCCTCGGCCAGCTTGTTAGTTGCAGCGCAATCGAAAAAACAGGAGCGGGTCGTTCGACGGGCTACATACTCAAAGACGTCCATGCTCTAGAACTATTCTTGCAATCCACAATACCCGATGGCGAGGCCGCAATAACAAAAGAGGCTTCAAAGGATAAGCTCCTTGAACGTGTAAACCACGCCGAGGATGAAAGCAGAGAAGGGCTCTATGAAGACTACGATTCATTCTCAAGGGACATAAAGACGAGATACGGAGTCTAGTCATATCTCAGAATAGCCTCATCCTTGTTGCCCAAAGTTATTTGCGCGTCATTGTGAAGCGGTAACCCCGCGCTGGCAAGGGCAAAAGTCCTCCTGCTGCGCTAGCTAGCAAATGACCTGCGCGTGCTCCTCGATGGCGGCACGGTCCTCGGCGGTAATACCCGGCTCGCACACCACGGCGTCCAAATTGTCCAGGCGGCAGAAGGTGTAGAAGTCGCGCTTGCCGATCTTGCTGGAGTCGGCGATCAGATAGCGCGAGTCGGCCTTGCTAAAGGCGAGCTGCTGGATGCGGCCCTCTTCCATATTGGATGTAGACACGTCGCCGTCCAGAATGCCGTTGGCACCGATAAACGCCGCATCGATGCCCAGCGCGCGCAGGGTATCCTCGGCCGTGGGCCCCACAAAGGCGGCGGTGCGGCGACGGTACATGCCGCCCACCAGGCACAGGTCGCAGTCTTCGCGCGCCTCGAGCAGGTTAAACACCGAAAGCGAATTGGTCACAATGCGCAGGCGAAACGCCGGCAGCATCGAGGCCATCTGCTCAACCGTGGTGCCCGTGCCCAAAAAGATGGTCGAGCCTTCCTCGATAAGCTCCACAGAACGGCGCGCAATCTGCAACTTTTCCTCGGCATGCTTCGTGCGCTTTTCGCTGTGCGAATACTCATGGCGCAGCATAGCGTGTGGACGGCCCTGCGCACTGCGGGCTCCGCCGTGCACGCGCTCGATCTCGCCCAGGCTCGCAAGCTCCTCAAGGTCACGGCGGATCGTCATATCCGAGACACCTAACGCATCCGAAATCTCCTTGACCGAGACCGTTCCCTGTTCCTCGAGCAGCTGCCGAACCTTATCCTGTCGCTCCGCTTTAATCACGATGAGTCCTCGCTGTTCCACGCTCACGTCAATTCAAACAATAACGAACAAATTGTATCAGACTCGCGCGCGTCAGAAATGAACGCCCGCACAGCTCCAATCATCACTTTTTTGAGAAAAATACCCCCTGCTTTAGTGGGGTGTAGTGATAATCTCGCCTGTTCGCGCTACAGTTTGTCCGAAATACCTCGATGTTAGGAACCAAATGATCACTTCCGAGCTTTTCGGCAACGCGCCGTGCGGTACCCCCGTTCATTGTTACACCCTCAACGGGCCCGAGATCTTCGTTCGCATTATGGACTATGGCGCCACCGTGTTGGGCATCGACGTGCCCGACATCCCCGGCAACGCGCGCGATGTGGTGCTGGGCTTCGATAAGCTCGAGGATTACTTTGACAACCCCGCCTGCTTTGGCGCGACCATCGGCCCCGTGGCAAACCGCACCGCGGGCGCCACGATCACCATCGACGGCACGGACTGGCATATGCCGGCCAACGAAGGCGTCAACAACCTGCACAGCGATCTTGAGCATGGTCTGCACAAGCGCGTATGGGACGTTGAGCTCGACGAGACTCACAACGCCGTGCGCATGACCACCTCGCTTAAGGATGGCGAGCTGGGCCTGCCCGGCAACCGAATCTTTACGGCTGTGTTTACCGTTACGCGCACCGGCGTCTTCCGCATCGAGTATGGTTGCGAGAGCGACCGCGCCACCTACGTGTCCATGACCAACCACACGTACTTTAACCTTGCCGGCCATAACGCCGGCATGGACTGTGAGCACTTCTTTATCGCCAACGCTGCCCACTACTTGCCCATTAACGAGCAGAACATCCCCACCGGCGAAATCGCTCCGGTCGAAGGAACACCGTTTGACTTTCGCGAGCTGCGCCCCGTCGCACCCGGCATGGAGGCCGACGACCCGCAGATTAAGCAGGCCCGTGGCTACGATCACTGCCTGTGCATCGATGGCTATCAGTACGGCCGCAACCTGCGTCGCGCCCTACATGTCGAGGAGATGTGGACCGGTCGTGAGCTGGACTACTACACCACCGCCCCGGGCGTGCAACTCTACACCGGCAACTGGCTGGGCGACGAGCACGCCAAGGACGATGCCAACTATGGCTGGGGCGCCGGCTTTGCCCTCGAGGCCGAAATGTATCCTGACACGCCGCACCATGCGCTGTTCCCCCAGGGCATCGTGGGCCCCGGTCATCCCTACAGCAATGTGATCGAATACCACTTTATGAGGCACTAGGCCCACAACGCGACATCTCGCACAGCAACGCCCGCCGGCACCACCGCCGACGGGCGCTGCTTCATGCCTAAATCCTTCTTTTCGATGCCACCGAATTGGTGACATAACAAAACTATGCCGAATTACTACGATGAACCCACTATGTCCGACCACGCGCTGGTTTATAAAAAATTAGCAACTCGTCTACCTGCGGTTTTATTCTCTGCACATTTGGCATGCTCGGCGATAAGCAATTCATCGTAGTAAACCGGCATAGTTTTGGCGGACAGCGCCACACAGATCCCCTACGAAGGCAAAATGATCCGTTTTCCTCCGTCCCCAAGGGATCAGTTGAACAGATTGCCGATGGGGTCGGGGGCGGAACTGGGGAGATAGCGGATTTCTAGTTCTATGCCGAGCTTTTGCAGCTCTCTGAGAACAGCGACGTCTGTGTCGTCTACGGCAACTGCGGGCGTTGCGGGACGCTTGCCCTCCCCTGCCTGCATATGACCAATGCTGATCTTGGTGATCGGCACACCGCCCTTAACCAGCGCGAGCGCATCGGAGGGTGAGGCCACCATGATCAGAATCAATTGGCGAGGCGTTGCGGTATGAATGACGTCGATGGTCCTTTGCACCGAGAAAAACCGCGTCCAAACGCCTTCTGGCGCCGCCACCCTCATGGGTGCCCATTGGCGCGAATCTGCCGCGATCTCATCGTTGACGATTAGGACAAGGTTGGAACCCACGGCTTCGTTCCACAGCTCAACGTCTTGTCCGTAAATGAAACGGTCGTCGATGCGTGCGAGAAGAATCTTGGGTTGAGTCATCGCTGCCCCATTCTGTTTGAGACCCGTAAGAGCAAGACATCGCGTCTCCAATATTAGTGCATTTAAAGTGAGAAAAGCCGTCAGAACACTTGCGCGGATTTGCGATGTCCCGTATCATAGACAGCCGTTGACGCCTCAGTTGCGCCATCACATGGCCGCCAGCGTAGCTCAGTTGGTAGAGCACCGCTCTCGTAAAGCGGGGGTCACCGGTTCGAGCCCGGTCGCTGGCTCCATTGCACAAGATAGCCGCCTTCGGGCGGCTTTTTTGTTGCTGATTTCGGGCGCGCTTCCGCCAATCCAAGCACAACGCCGCCGGAAACTCTCCTACTCAACAAAAGCCCCGCCAACCGCAATCCCCAAAGGAACCGCGTTCAGCGGGGCCCAAGCGAGCTCCCCCAAGGGATAACGCTCGCAACACGAACAGCTCAGCCGAGCAGCGCGCTACTCCTCCCAGTAAGCATCTGCAAGCAGCTTAAAGCAAATCTTCTTGACCGGCTGCGCGCCATCGCCCTGGAACTCGAGCGTGGGCATGTGAGGCTCGCCGGCAACAAACAGCGCAAACTTGTCGTCAGCAAGATCGCCGGCGATCGAGGCGTCGGAATCGACCAGATCGTAGTCGTCCTTCTCGTCAAACTCCTGGACCAGCGTCAGGCTGCCCGTGGCAACCTTAAAGGCCTCGCGACCCTCGACGTCGATCTGCAGGTCGTGATAGCGCTGATGCGTCTCATAGTGAGCCTCGGCTTCGGGACGCGTCGTGGGAGCCATGACGTTCGCAAAGACCTTGTCGCCCAGAATCGGATGGCTGCCGACCTCGAGCTGCGCCGGATCGTTCTCCTCGAGCCAGTCGATCAGCACGTCGAGCCCCTTGAGCATTCCGCGGTACTCCTCGATATCGCCCAATGCACCGTAAATCATCTAAATCCCCTCTCGGATCGTTTCTTTGGCGGCTACTCGGCAAACGCATTACCGACGCTGTTGCCACCCACATGCGTCTCGACCAGGGTAAGGTCGGGATTGAACACGACAGTGTCGGCGTCGCGCCCCGGCATAATGCTACTGCACTTGTCGTCGACATGAGCTAGCAACCGATGCCGGGGCCGCAGCACAAGCTCCTACAGCTCGGTCACGACAACGCCGTTGTAAACCTCGTTCCAACGATCCATGACCAAGTGGCCAGTCATGGGATCCATGGCATTGAGCTTGCCGCAGGTGTTGGCGGTACGCAGCACCGTCTCGTCGTCGGCGCCGGCAGCAATCGCATGTGCGAAGCCGGCAATGGTCGAATCGCCAGAGCCCGTAGCGTTAACGGCGGGGATATCGGGGGTCTTGGCGCGGAACGCACGGCCATTGTGGAAGCCAACTGAGCCGGCAGCGCCCATGGATACGACGACCCAGGGGATATCGGAGAAGCGGGCGTCAGAGGCGAGCGCGGAACGGAGCTCGTCCACATCGTCGGTGGTAAAGCTCGTGCCCAGAAGGCCGTTGATCTCGGTCAGGTTAGGCTTGACCAGCTCAGGCTTGACCTCGGACTTGAGCGCAGCCTCGAGCGAGGCGCCCGAGGTATCGAGCAGCACCTTGGCGCCGGCGTTCTCAGCAATGCCCGTGATCTTGGCGTAGTAGTCCGCCTCGACGCCGCGGGGCAGCGAACCCGAGATGGTAACGACATCGGCCTTGCTCGCAAGCTCGGCGAACTTGGCGGTAAAGGCATCGAGCTCCTCGGGGGCAATCGTCGGGCCGCTCTCGAGCAACTCGGTCTGGTTGCCAGCATGAAGGATATTGAGACAGATGCGAGTCTCGCCCTTGATGGGCACAAAATCATTCTTAATGCCGTTGGCATCCATGAGCTCGGCCATATAGGCGCCCATATGACCACCAAGCAGGCCGGTTGCCACGACATCGTCGCCCAGCTGGCCCAGGACGCGGGCCACGTTGAGGCCCTTACCGCCGGCGGTCTTTTCGGGCGTCACGCGGTTGACGTCGTCGATAATGAGCTCATCGAGCTGATAGCGCGTATCGACGGACGGGTTCATCGTAACGGTGAGGATCATTTCTAGCTCCTTATCTCGCAGGCTCCTTATGCCTTGCAAAACGAATTGGCTACATGCGACTACAGAATCTCGATTGTGAACGAGCGCACGATGGTTTCTTTGGGCTTGGCGATAAGGCAGCCGCGCTTGTGCTCAAGCACGTCATCCTCATCGGAACAGGTCGAGAGGCCGCCCCAGGGCTCAACTGCCACAAAATCACCCTCGGGCTTGCTCCACACAATGAGGTACGGGAAGCCCTCAAAGCTCAGGCGAACACCCTTGTCCTCGCCCTTTTTGGAAAGCGTGACCTGACGGCTCTCGAGCACGTCAAAGATGGTCTCCGCAAAATCGAAGAGCTCATGTGACAGAGGCAGCGTCTTTCCCACCATGGGGTTCTTGGAGCGGTTGGTCACGTCAATCAAGCCAGTCGAGGGGACGGCAGTGCAAAGCTCAGCAGCCTCGTCTTTCTCAAAACGCAACTCGTAGTCCGTATAGGCCTCGCCCTCATCGAGCGGGCACCTAAAGCCGGGGTGTCCACCGATAAAGAAAGGCATGTCCTCGGTGCCCTCGTTGGTAACCTCATAGGAGACGCGCACGGCGGCGTCCTCGAGCGTATAGCGGGCGACAAGCTTAAACGGATACGGATAATCGCTCAGCAGCGCGGCGTTATCCTCCGAAGCCAGGCACATCGCCAGCTCGTTCTCGCTCTGGCTCAGCAGCTTCCACTCCTGTTTGCGCGCAAACCCATGGCGGGCGAGCTTCACATGATGTCCGGCAAACGTCATGGCGCTGTTATCGCGCAAACCTCCGCAAATCGGGAAGCAAATCGGTGCCTGGCCGGACCACACGGCGGGATCGCCCTGCCACAAGTACTCGCGACCTCCAGCCTCAATCGAGGTAAACGAACCACCGGCCGTGGAGACCTTGATAGAAATCGAATCGTTGGAGAGAGCGTATTCCATTGTCCATCCTTTCGAACAACTGCTTTTTGCTCGCAAGAACCCGTCTCGGCCCTGACCAAAGGACAAACCCGCACGTTCATCGATGCGTCCGGTTTCCCAGCCATGCAACGGGGTACCATACAGACATTGATGCAATTACAGCTGAAAGGCCTTCTTATGCGAACCATCATCCTTTATGCCTCACACCACCACGGCAATACGAAAAAGCTCGTGGACGCCATCGTCGAGGCGCACCCCGAGATCGATACCCTCGACGTGAAGTCACTCGGTAAAAACGAGTACCCCGACCTGCACGAATACCATCTGATCGGTGTCGCCACGGGCATCTATTACTCCGAGATCGACAAGGACATGGCACGCGTGCTCACGAACGTGCTGCAGCCGCAGGACAAGGTGTTTGGCCTTATGACCTACGGTGGCAAAAACAAGTGGTACGGCAAGGATATCGATGGCATCTGCCGCATGAGGCAGGCCATCTTTATGGGCGTCTACGGCTGTCCCGGCTTTGATACGTGGGGGCCGTTCAAACTCACCGGCGGCGTCCAGAAGGGACACCCGACCGCTGAGGAAATTAAGGGCGCCGTCGACTTCTTCGACAAGATCGAAGACGAGTATGGCGACATCATCGTCGAAGAGTACGCCAAGCGCGAGAAGCGTCTAGCATACGAAAAGGAGCATCCCGCGGGGGGTCTTGTGGCCGGCGTCAAGCGCACGGCAAAGAAGATCGTTAACAAGCTGTAACTGTTAAGGTGCTTTTGAGCGTTTAACCCATACGGCGGGTCCGAGCAGATTCGGGCCCGCCGTCTTTTTCTATCGTTAATCGGTAAAGGCGTTGCCGACGCTCTGGCCGCCAACATACGTCTCGACGAGGGTGAGCTCATGGTCGAACACGACAAAGTCGGCGTCGCGACCCGGCATGATGCTGCCGCACTTATCCTCGATGTGCGCAGAGCGAGCCGGCACCTCGGTTGCCATGCGAATGGCGATATCAGCGCTGGCGATGCCCCAATCGACAATGTTCTTGACGCCCTGGGCAAGCGTGAGCACCGAGCCGGCAATGCTTTTGCCGTCGGCGAGCCAGCACAGGTTGTCCTTCATGATGACGTCCATGCCACCACTGGTGTAGCTGCCCTCGGGCATGCCGCCGCAGCCCAGGCAGTCGGTGATGAGCACCGTGTGCTGCCAGCCCTTTGCCTGCAGCAGTGCCTTGATGGCGGCAGGGTTTACGTGCTTGCCGTCACAGATGATCTCGGCGTAGGTCTCGGGCGTGGACATGGCAGCACCCACGACACCGGGTTCACGGTGATGCAGACCGCGCTGGCCGTTATAGGTATGCGTAAAGCAGCTGGCACCGGCATTGATAGCGGCGATGCACTCATCGTAGGTGGCGTCGGAGTGACCGATGCTGGTCACCACGCCCTTGGCGTTCAGAGCAGCCGCATAAGCAGCGGCACCGTCGCGCTCGGCGGCCATGGCGCTCTTAACGATGCGACCGCCCGCAGCCTCCTGCCACTGGTCGAAAACCTCCTCGGAGGGGTCAATCAGGTAAGCGGGGTTCTGCGCGCCCACGTGCTTCATGGTAAAGAAGGGGCCCTCCAGGTAGATGCCCTGAATGCGGGCACCGCAGAAGTCGGGGCCGCGGCCCTCGTCCGCCTTGGCGATAGCAGCGCAGGCGTCCTTGATCTGTTCGACGCCATCGGTGAACGTCGTGGGCAGCCAGCTGGTGGTACCGCGACGGGCGAGCTCGGTTGAGCTGATATCGATGCCCTCGGGATCGTTATCGGTAGTTGAGTGGTTGTAGAAGCCATGGATGTGAGTATCGACCATACCCGGTGCGATCCACGATCCCGTGTAGTCCTTAATCTCGCAAGAGGGCTCGTCGGCCTGCCAGGCGCCAAAAACGCCATCCTCGACCATAAGATAGCCGCCCAGTTGCGGGCCTGCCGGCAAGAAGAACTTGTCAGCCTTAATTGCGTACGTGCTCATATGCACTCCTCGCTTCTAAAGCAGTTGACTGTGGTAATGCTTATACCCAGCTCACGTAAAACAAAAAGCGCCCGCCCGCCGTTATGAGCGGACGGGCGCCCTTACAGGGGGACGCGATTAAGCGGTGAAGGGGTGAATCGTCACGCCCTTAACCACGCGGTTGACCGTGCCGGTGGGGCTCGGCGTATCGGGCGTGTTGCCCACGCGGACGGAGTTGAGCAGGCTGATAGCCTGGGCAAACATCACGAACGGCAGAGCAAGGTAACCCTCGGGAAGTGCCTCGTAGCCCTTAAAGGTGAAGGACTCACCCTCATAGACGGTGGCACCTTCCTGCTGAACGGCGATGGTGTGCTGAGCGATCTCGTCGCCACCGATCTCGTTGAGGATGTCGATGTCGTACTGACGGGTGTAGGCGTCGTTGTTGACGAACACGAAGACGAGCGTCTTATCGTCGACGAAGGACTTAGGTCCGTGACGATAGCCCATGGAGGTGTCGTAGGAAGTAGCGACCAGACCGTGAGCGAGCTCGAGGATCTTGAGCTGGCTCTCCTGAGCAAGGCCACCGAAGGAGCCAGAACCCAAGTAGGTCACGCGGTTGAAATCGCCAGCCAGGTAATCGGCGATCTCGGGCTCACGGGAGATGACCTCCTCGCCCATCTTGGCAATCGTCTCGACCCACTCGGCCTTCTGCTCGTCAGAGGCAGTGTCGAAAATAAGGGTGGAGAGCAGGGTCATGCAGGAATAAGAACCGGTCATGGCGAAGCCCTTGTCGTTGGCGCGCGGAATGAGCAGCGTCAGCGCATTGGGATCATCGGCAGACTCGACGGCAAGCTTGCCCTCGGGAGCGCAGGTGATGTTGAGGAACTTGACGTTGTGGACGAGCTCCTTGGCAACGGCAACGGCGGCAAGGCTCTCGGGGCTGTTGCCAGAGCGGGCAAAGGAAACCACGAGCGTGGGATCCTCGGCGCGCAGGAAGTCGCGCGGGGCGCTCACGATGTCGGTCGTGGCGATGGGCTTAAAGTCGTAGAGATCAGTGTTGCCAGCGTGACGCAGGTACGGGGCGCAGGTATCGCCAACGTAGTCGGACGTACCGGCACCGGTGAAGACAACGGACAGACGACCCTCGCCCATAGCGCGAGCCTCGGCCAGGAAGGCCTCGATGGCCTCCTTGTTCTCGCGATAGATGTTGAGCGTATCACGCCAAAGCTCGGGCTGCTGAGCAATCTCGGCCGTGGTGATCTGGGCGCCGAGCTCGGTGAGCTCCTCGACACTCTTCTCGAACATTTCTAATACCTCTCTCTAGAAGTAATCCTCTGACGTGCAATTATACACTTCGGTTGGTTATCTGGTAGTAACCAGTTAAATGCAAAGAATCACCATATGGAAACGATGCGAGCACTAGTTACTGCGCTGGTGGTAAACCTTGTATTTAAACTGATCGGCACGAGCAACCGAGAGTGTGTACTCCACTACCTCGTTTGACTCGTTATACGTAGTCCTGACCAAATCGAGCACAGGCGAGCCCTCGACAATTCCCAAAAGGTGGGCATCGGTGGGACGGGCTATGCTCGCATAGAACTCCTCTTCGGCCACGCGAATCTTTTGCTGAAAGTCCTGCTCAATCACATCGTAAAGCGGCTTACGCTCCAGCAGCGGTCGCTTTAGGGACAGAAATTGACGAACCGGTAGATAGCTGCGTTCGACCATCATGGGCATGTTGTCGGCAGAGCGAAGGCGCTTGAGCTTAAAAATGCGATCACCGATGCGCAATCCCATATGCTCGGCCAGATTCTTATCGGCCTTCATCTCGCAAAACTCGAGAATCGTGGTCTCGGGTTCTCGACCCATCGCGCGCATCTGCTCGGTAAAGCTGTAGGACTGCATAAGATTGGTTGCTTTTGCCGAACGGTCGGTCACAAAGGTACCGCGACCGTGCTGCCGAACCACCAGTCCTAAACGCTCCAGTTCCTGCAGAGCCAGGCGTACCGTAGTGCGCGAGAGACCATAGCGCTCCGAAAGTTCGCGCTCGGAAGGAATCATGTCACCGGCGCGATATTCATGGTCAATCTTTTCGGTCAGAATATCGACCAGCTGATCGTACAGCGGTTGCTTACGCGCTCCGATCGCCATCCTATCCTCCCTTTTGCTCGAATTCGGCTAACTACCTAGGGTGTTATGCATTATCTGTCTGCCACACCCGAATCATTAAGAAAACAAAAGCCGCGCGCTCTTTCGAGCACGCGGCTTTTAACATACACATGGCTTAAGGGGTCGGGGTGTGAGCCGCGTAGGGACACACCCCTCAAGCTAGAGCCTTACCAGATGCTCGGCCAGAGACCAAGCGGGCCAGCGCCCAGGATGCCAAGGACGAAGAGCAGGAGAATGCCCTTGGTCGGGGTCCAGCTGTGCCTAGCGAACATGTAGTAAAGCAGCAGCGTAAGCATAAGCGGGACGAGCTTCGGGACGATGGTGTTGAGGGTGTCGGCAACAGAGAAGTTGACCGGATCCTCGGTAACGGTGCCGTAGGTCACGGACTCCATGCCGTTACCCAGATCGGTGACGCCGCACTCGACAGCGTTGCCGTCGGCATCGGAAGCGGTAAGGGCGTTGCCGTCCTTATCGGTCATGGCGATGGTACCGGCCTCAGCGGTCTCGGTATCGATGCCCTCCATACCGGTGAAGTTCTCGGCCTCCTTCTCGGAGACGATCACGGTAGTAGCGGAGAGACCACGGGTGGTGCCGTTGGGGATCTGGAGGTTGATCTGGGTGCCACCCATGGTGACGACCAGGCAACCGACGACGAAGACGCCCATGATGGAAGCGGCACGCGTGAAGGCCTGCATGTTGGCGGTCAGAGCGTCAATAGCGCTGGTGCCAAGCTTGTAGGACCAGTTCATGAGCCAGAAGCGCAGAGCGAACTGGACGACGTTGAAGATCACCAGGAAGATGATCGGTGCAGCGGCGTTGCCGTTGATGGCCATGTTGGAGGTGATGCCGGCCGTGATAGGCACGAGCGTCAGCCAGAACAGGGCGTCACCGATACCACCGAGCGGGCCCATTGCGGCGACGCGGACGGCGCGGATCGTGGGGATGTCAACCTTGTTCTGCTCGAGCGAAAGCACGATGCCCATAACAAAGGTGACAAGGAACGGGTGGGTGTTGAAGAACTCCAGGTTGTGGCTCATGGAAGCCGCGAGGTCGTTCTTGTTGGTGTGGATCTTCTCCAGACCGGGGATGATGGAGTAGAGCCAGCCAGCGGCCTGCATGCGCTCGTAGTTGAACGATGCCTGCAGGAAGCAGGAGCGCCAAGCCATCTTGTTGAGGGTCTTCTGGTCGAGCTGCGGAGCAGGAGTGAGATCCTCGTAGTGCTCCGGGATCACATACTCATTAGATGCCATCTTCGAAGTCACCTCCGTCAGAAACAGCTGCACCCTTCAGCTCGGTCTGCTGCTGGAAGTCCCAGAAAGCGATGCCGAAGCCGATGAGAGCGAGGATGAGCAGAGCAGGGGTTGCCAGCGAATCGTTGGCAACGGTGATGAGCGCGAGGCCAAAGCCCATGAGGAAGAAGCCCCACATATCGCGGTTCATCATAACCTTGAGCAGGACGGCGAAGCCGACGAAGCGCATCATGCCGCCTGCAGCGGACAGACCGGTCTGCAGCCAAGTCGGGATGGCGGAAGCGATGGTCTGACCAATGGTAGCGCCAGCGATGAAGAACAGGGTGACGACGACAGCGAAGATCAGGCCGAGCAGAGCCATGGCGAAGTAGTTCAGGCGCTCGATGCCCTTGGTGTCCGCGTTGTGAGCCATGTTATCGGCCGTGGACATAAGCGGGGACATAAGCGTGAAGACCAGGGTAACGCCGAGCTGGCCAAGCAGAGCGAACGGAATGGCGAGACCGACTGCCGCGTTGGGCTCGAGGCCCGTGGCGATAGCGAGAATGGCTGCCATGATGCCGCCGATGACGGCGTTAGGCGGCTGAGCGCCTCCGATCGGCATGTTGCCGATCGTCATGAGCTGATAGGTACCACCCACGAGAAGACCGGTGTTGAGGTCGCCAAGGATAAGACCGATGACGGCGCCGGTGACGATGGGCTGATAGAGAGACTCGAGGAAGTCAAACTGGTCGATTGCCGCGATGAACGTGACGACGAAGACCAGAGCGATCTGGATGATCGAGTATTCCATCTTGCTCCTCCTTTCAAAATGTATGTACGCACTTTGGATTTCACGTACAGAACGTCAGGGTTTCACTCCTGACAACGTGGATCACGAGGATTACGAGAAGAGCTTGCTCGTGTCCTCAACAGGCGTGCTCGGAACGCGCCTGATCTCCAACTCCACCCCCAATTCCTGCAGCTCTTTAAACGCAGCGACATCCTCGTCGTTAACTGCGACGGAGGTGGCGACTTGGCGCTTTCCTTCCGACATGTGCATGTTGCCGATGTTTACCTTCTTTATAGGCACACCGCCCTTGACGAGCGTAAGCACGTCTTCCGGTGTTTCGGCCACGATGAAGATCTTCTGGCGCGGGCTCGCCTTGCCAATGACGTCGATGGTCTTCTGCAGAGAGAAGAAACGCGTAGCGACGCCGGCGGGAGCGGCCATCTTCATGAGGTTCTGGCGCATGGTGTTGGACGCCACGTCGTCGTTGGCGACGAGGATGAGGTTGGAGCCCAGGGTGGAGTTCCACTGGGTGGCAACCTGACCATGAACCAGTCGGTTATCGATGCGGGTAAGAAGAATGTTGGGTTCTGCCATGTTGATCAGCTTCCTTTCGTTATTTGCTGACGACAGTTACTTGATCTCCTGAATCGCGTAACGCGAAACATCTACGACGGCTCCGGATCGGACTTTGATCTGGACCTTCTCGCCTTCGATGCCTTTGACGGTTCCGTAGATACCGCCGGCGAAAAGAACCTCTTGACCCGGCTTGAGCTCGGTGTGCAGCTCCTTGAAGTACTTCTGCTTCTTCTTCATGTTGATTTGCGACCAGATGGTGTAAATCAAGCCCATGATGACAAGCAAGCCTAAAAGGGCGACCGAGGAGCTCAGGACGTTGGCTCCGAAATCGGCCATTAGATGCCGTCCTCGTCGCCGAAGATATCCTCTTCGTCGGAGCCGGCAACGGATGCGACCGTCTGGGCGGTGATGCCCGTCTGGCCAACGGTCACGGCCTGCTCGCCAAGCTCGGCGAGCGTGGCGTTGCCGCGGAGGAACAGAAGCTCAATAACCATGGGAAGGTTGGTGCCGGTCAGAACCTCGACGTTGTCGACATCCTGGGCAATCATCATCGCCTGGTTGAACGGGGTGCCACCAAGCAGGTCGGTAAAGACGAGCACGCCATCGCACTCCTCGCGCATGGCGGTAATAGCGGCGCGGAGATCCTCACCGTAGGAAGCAGCCTGGTCGCCCTCAAAAGGAACGACGGTAAAAGCGGGCTGGTCGCCAGCAACCATAGCGATAGCGCTTGCGAGGCCGGGTGCGAACTGTCCATGACCGGTAAGAATAAAGCCAACCATTCAAATTTCCCTTCCGAAGGTGTGTACGATCTGAGTCCGATGATTTTCGGAAGCCAGCGGGCGCTCGCCCTTAAAGCTTCTTAGAAAGCGTACTTTGAAGACCAGTGGTTTCTAAACTGGTAGTAACCACGTGACGTGTTGTTGTCACTATATCACCCCAGAAGAGGTCGCTTTCGTTGATTCATACGGTAAAACGTTTTTGCACCGCTCACGGTGATAAATCGACCGTTTACCGGTCGTTAACACTTCTACCTGCGGTTTTGAAACCGTTCCGAAATGCTTTGGCAAAAGATCGGATCTTTTCCTGTGTCTAAACAACGCAGGGCGGCTAAAAATAGCGTGTAGAAAAATTGCAGGTCATTGTGAAGATATGTGAATTGGTCTTTTTGACTTAATACCAGTTAGAACCAGTTTTGAGATTATCGGTGAACGGTAGTTTTCGACCGTTCACCGGTTACTTGCAATCGTTTGCAGTTATTTTCCCATATGAATTGGGGATACGCGATGGAGCGCTTGCGCGGGCGCGAGGCCTACCCTAGTGGTTTCGGTAACAAAAAACCCGCTAGAACGTTGTCCGTTCTAGCGGGCTCAATCAGGTAGATCGGTTAGCGCGCAGTAGTGCAGGCAAACCTTACGCAAACAGGCCGTAAATGCTGATGTTGGCCTTGGCGTAGAGGCCGTTAGCATACTCGGTCCACTTGGAGCTGGCGCTCGAAGCCTGCGAGGAATACTGCTGATAAGCAGTGTAGTAGGCGGTCATGGCCTGCTTGTAGGTGGCGCTATCGGCCGTAAAGGCATCGTCGGCAAAGGCCTTGGCATAGGTGCTGTCGGCATCCTTCCAGGTGCCCTTCTCGCTATCCCACTCGTCGCCGGCAAGTTTGATGATGTAATCGGCGTAGTCCTTGCTCGCGGTCTCCTCGTTGCCGTCAGCAGGCTCGGTCGGGGCGGTCGGCATGCTTGCGGAGCTATCGCCCACCTTCTTCTTGTAGAGCTTCTGCAGCGTCGCGGACTGACGGACGATCTGCTTGGCCTGGTCCTTGGACACGCCATACTGCGTGGCCATGGTCTTGTAGTCCGAAGTGCCGATGGATTCCTCGGCGTACTTCTTCATCTCCTTAGAAGAGACGGTGATGCCCTCGTCCTCGGCAGCGTCGAGCAGGATCTTGTTGCGCACGTAGGACAGGATGACGTCGGCAGAGGGAGCGGTGTAGTTGCCATCGCCATCCTTGACGGTGTCGAGGCTGTACTGGCTCTCAATGGCCTCGCGCGCGGTGATGTCGCTCTTCTTGCCGTTGTAGCTGTAGCTTGCCACGGTCGAATCGAGCTGGTCCTCGGTGAGGGTCGCCGAGCCGACGCCCTTGCCGCCAAAGCCGCCATTGCCAATAAAGAAGCCGACCACAGCAGCGATCACGACTGCAACCACGAAGGCGGCAATCATCGTCTTCTTGTGCTTGGATGCGCGGTCGTCTTCGTCGGAACCCAGGATATCGTCGTCCTCGTCCTGCTCCTCGGGCATGAGGTTCTCGTCGGCGGCGTCCGCGGCGATCTTTGCCTCCAGGCGAGCGTCCTCCTCCTCGGCCGTCGTACCGGCGGCAATATGTTCGGCAGACGTACCGGCGACCAGATCGATCTTCTCGTCCTCGTCACCGTCGGGGCCTTCGCCGCGCTCGATGATCTGGATGCCGTCGATCTCGTCCTTCTCGTCCTTCTTTTGAATCAGACCCATATCAGTTACTCCTTGTTAGGAAACATAGTCCGCAATAGAATACGCCCGACAAAGCGCCGGGCGTATTGATTCTCAGGTTATACGCAAACACTTAAGTACTATTTAGGCGTTTGCAGTCTGCATGCCTTAGGCCAGGTGCGCGATAACGGCATCGGCAAAGGCCTGCGTGCCCACAGCGCCCTCAACGGAGCCGGTCTGGGCACGACGAACGTCGCCGGTAACCTGCTCACCCTCGTCGAGCGTGGCAGAAACGGCGGCGCGAATGCGATTGGCCGCGTCGTTCTCGCCCAGGTGATCGAGCATCATAGCCGCGGACAGAATCTCGGCCGTGGGGTTAGCGATATCCTGGCCAGCGATATCGGGCGCGGAGCCGTGCGTCGCCTCGAAGATGGCGCAGTCGGCACCGATGTTGGAACCCGGAGCCATACCCAGTCCACCTACCAGACCGGCGCACAGGTCGCTCACGATGTCACCGTACAGGTTGGGCAGCACCAGGACATCGAAGTCATTGGGGTTCTGAACCAGACCCATGCAGGTAGCGTCGACGATCTTGTCGTTGAACTCGATATCGGGATAGTTAGCGGCCACCTCGCGCGCCACGCGCAGGAACAGGCCGTCGGTCGCCTTCATGATGTTGGCCTTGTGCACGGCCGTCACCTTTTTGCGGCCGCAGCGGCGGGCATACTCAAAGGCATACTCCACAATGCGGCGGCTCTTGGCGATAGAGATCGGCTTAATTGAGATGGCGGAATCGGCGGCGAAGGTCTTCTGACCCGAGCGCTCGACAAGCTGCGAGAGCTCCTCGACCTCGGCAGCGCCCTCATCGAACTCGATACCGGCGTAGAGGTCCTCGGTGTTCTCGCGCACGATGACCAGGTCGACATCGCGGAAGCGCGAGCCATCGCCCGGCTGCGACAGGCAGGGGCGCACGCAGGCATACAGGTCAAAATGCTTGCGCAGAGCCACGTTGACGCTGCGGAAACCCGTGCCGACCGGCGTGGTGATGGGGCCTTTGATAGCAACCTTGGTCTCGGCGACCGCATCGAGCACGTGCTGGGGCAGCGGAGTGCCAAACTCGTCCATGACGCCGGCGCCGGCCTCCTGGACGTTCCAGTTGATCTGGACACCAGTGGCCTCGACCACGCGGCGCATGGCCTGCGTAATCTCGGGACCGATACCGTCACCGGGAATCAGGACTACATCGTGCGCCATAATCTGTTACTCCTCGTTTTCGGCGTCGTCAGATTTTTTAACGCTAGCACGCTTCTTCTTTTTGGAGAGATCCAAGCCAAAGCGTTTAACAAGCATTTCGCAAATCTCGCTCGAACGGGCTTTGAGATAGCTGCCCTTGCCGTTCTCGGCATCGAACTTAAGGCGCAACGCGAGCTTCTCGGCGACCTCGGCGTCGATCTCGCCCTGGCCAAACTCGTACAGGCAACCGAGCATGTCGCGATACTCGAGGTCGCCGTGGTAGCACTGGATGGCCTCGTCCAGGATGGGCCAAGCCTCGCGCGAACGCTCGACGCCCGTGGCGCCCCACACGCACAGCAGGCGGAAGGCGGCATAGCGCAGCGTGGAGGAAATCTCGTCGAACAGCGCGGTCTCGGCACCCTCAAAGGCATCGCCCAGCTGCTCGGGGCAGGTGGTGGCGAGCGCCGTCAGGGCATCGAGGGCCTCCCAGCGGGTCTGAGCCTCGGGGCGGTCGAGCGCCTCGATCAGCGCGGGCACGCAGGGCACGACGCGCTGCGGATCGCGCTCGGCAAGCAGGTGCAGCACGCGGGCGGCAAACTGGCGGATGCGGCGCGTGGGGCAGCCGAGCTCCTTGACCAGACGGTCGACGGCGTTCTCGTTCTCCTCTGCCAGCTGAAGCTGTGCCAGCTCCTCATCGGTGAGCTGTTCTTCCTTGTTTTCTGCCATAGTTACCTCTTCTTACTATTTCTTAGCGTGCTTGCCAGCACCCTTGCTGTCATCGGTGACCGAGATGAGCTGTCGGTCGGCTGCACCATTGTGACGCGCGCGGCGGCGCTCCTCGGCGTCGCCCGCATCGGCGGCGGCGCGATGGGCCTTGTTGACGTTAAAGACCTCGTCATGCTTGCGCCACGGGCCGACGGACTCGCCAAAGCTCATCTTAAGGCCGGCGATAAAGCCGCCGAGCCAGCCGATCGGCGCAAACTGCACCAGCGGGAACAGCGAGAACACCCAGGTCAGCAGAACGACTGCCGCAGCTCCCGCAAAGTTGGCAATCCAGTAGTCGCGCTTGGTGATGACGCGCTTTTCGCACGCCCACTGGCCGCACAAAAAGCCGATGTAAATCGCAAAGATAAAGAGCACCAGCGCAAGCACCACGAACGTCCAGCTCATGTGCGCTACTCCCCGTGATGATGGCCGCAGCAGCACTCGTGGCCGTCGTCATGGCCGTGGCCGCCGCAGCACTCGTGGTCGTCGCCATGGTGGTGGCCACAACCGCACTCGTGGTCGTCGCTATGCTCACCGCAACTGCAGCCTTCCTCGTGAGCGCCATGCTCCTCGGGACGATACTGCGACCAGTCCAGACCGGCGGCGATGGCGTCGGCCTCCTCCTTATAGAGGACCGTAATGGCCTGGGTGCCCAGCTTGGCACCACCGATGGCGTCAAGCATGTCGTAGAGCGTAAAGGCCACGTCGGCGCCGGGCAGCGCAAGCTCGCGGTCGTCGGCATAGGCGAGCGCCAGACGCAGGTCCTTAATGAAGTGCTCGACCATAAAGCCGGGCTTGTAGTCGCCGTCGAGCGCCTTGGGAGCCAGGCTCTCCATGGCGCCGGACTTGCCGGTGCCGCCCAGGATCATCTGGCGGGTCTTCTCCAGGTCAAGGCCGCTCAGCTCGGCAAATGCCATGGCGTCTGCCATGCCGACCATGCAGGCGCCCAGCGACACCTGGTTGGCGAGCTTGGCAGCCTGGCCCTTGCCGGCGCCGTCGAAGCAGCAGATGTTGGCCGCAAAGGTGGCAAGGATGTCGCGGACCGGCGCGATGTCGTTCTCGGTAGCGCCCACGATAGCCGTGAGCGTACCGGCGATAGCGCCCGACTCGCCGCCGGTGACGGGGCAGTCAAACGCCATGCGACCAGAAACCTGGGCGGCCTCGGCAATGTCACGGGCAAGCTCGGGCGAGCTCGTGGTGAGGTCGATCAAGACCGCGCCGGGCTTAGTGCACGCGAGCAGGCCGTCGCCCGCCAGGTAGAGTTCCTCGACCTCGGAGGGATAGCCCACCATGGTAAAGACGACATCGGCGTTCGCCGCGGCATCGGCCGGCGTATCTGCCCAGACGGCGCCGCGCTCGATAAGCGCCGCCGCCTTGGACTTGGTGCGGTTGTTGACCGTGACGGGATAGCCGGCGTCCAGAATGTGGCCGGCGATGGGGGCACCCATGATTCCGGTGCCGATGAATGCGACGGAGAGCTTGTTTGCCATGAAACCTTTCCTTTTGGGTTGGGTGTTATTACCAGGTTGAATACTCGGTGCCAGCGTTTGGGCTGTAGTTGGGATCGATTACGGCCGCAGCGCTTGCCTACTGACCGCGCACGCGGCGGGCGATGCGATCGGAAAGCGACGCCTTGTCGGCGCGGTTCTTACCCCAAAACGCGCAGGCCACCATGCCAGGGCCCACATGCGAGCCAATGGTGGGACCCACGGAGCTGCGAATGATCGTGACGTCGGCGCAGCCCTCCTCCTTGCGGATGGCAGCTTCGAGCCAGTCGCCGTCCTTCTCGGCATCGGCCGTCATGATTGCGATGGGCATAGTGCGGTCGGGCACGTAGTTCTCGCGGAACGACTTGAGAATGGACTTGAGCGCCTTCTTGCGGCCGCGGTTGACGCCGATCAGCGACAGCGAGCCGGCAAGGTCGTAGGAGAGCTCGGGCTTGACATCGAGCTTTGCCGTGAGCTGCGCTGCCGCGGGCGGAATGCGGCCGCCGGCAGCCAGTGCGTCGAAGCTCTCGAGCGTAAAGTAGCCGTGGACGTAGGTCTTTGCCTCGTTTGCCCAATCGACCAGCTGCTTGGCGGTCAGTCCCGCCGAACGCTGGCGCACGGCCTCGAGCGCCAAGAGCGCGCCGGTCGCACAGGGCAGAGCGTTGTCGACCACGTAAAGCTCAAAATCGGGATACTCGGCGCGCACGGCATCTGCCGCCTGGCACGCGGAGTTGTAGCTCGACGACAGCGCCGAGGTAAAGCACAGGTAGACCGTGGGCGTGCCCTCTTTGGCGCACTCGGTAAAGAACTCGATATAGCGACCGAGCGACACAGCCGAGGTGGACACGCGGGCACCGGCGCGCATCCGGTCGTAGAACTCCTTGGGTGTGATGCTCGACCAGATGTCGTCCGTGCGCTCTTCGCCATCGATAATGAAGGGGAAGCCCAAGATATCGACATCGAGGTTCGCGGCGACCTCGGGGCTAAAGTCGCAGCAGGTATCGACGACGATGCGGCAACGGTTCGAATGACCGGCGGATGCAGCCTTGTCCATCAAAGCGACTCCTTACGTAAAAAGGCGGCCACCCGCATGGGATGGCCGCCAACCGTTAACTCATGCAAGTTAACGTATTTTACTCGTCAAGTGTTTCGATGCGGGGCTTGATGATGCCATATCCACCATTCTTACGGTGATACACCACATTGATGAGACCGGTCGTCGCGTTCTCGAACACGTAGAAGTCGTGGCCCAGCAAATCGGTCTGCACCAGCGCCTGCTCCTCGGTCATCGGGGTGACATCGATGACCTTCTCGCGGACGAGCAGGTCGTCGTCCTCCTCGGGCAGCAGCAGGTCGGCCAGATCCTCGACACGCTCGACCGGCGCGACATCCGCGGCACTGGCACCACCCTGGCGGTTGTCCACGACCTTGGTCTTGAACTTGCGCAGCTGGCGGGTGACCTTATCGGCGGAGAGATCGATGGCGGCATACATATCTGCGCCGTGCTCGGCAACGCGAATCACCGAACCGCGGACACGAACCGTGACCTCGACGATTGCCGGGTTGGGGTTCGAGGGGTTCTTCTCATAACGAAGCACGACGTCGACTGTCATGGGCTCGATATCGAAAACCTTGAGCGCCTCGCCGATCTTCTCATCCACATGCGCACGCAGAGCATCGGTTACCGTCGTCTTGCGTCCAGAAACCTTGATATCCATACGTGGCTCCAATCTGCCTCGGGGACTTACTGTACTGGCTATGTACCCATTGCCGTGCATTTAATCACGCGAATTCCCAAAGACCCGAATAACGACTGCTTGATACCGCATACCGAAGTCTCGCACTTTTCCGTGACAAAGTGCGCTATAGGAGGGAGCCGACAGATTTGTATTTGGTCCCGAAAATTGGCTTTGACCTGCTGGTTTTATAGGGATAAAAAAGCCGGGCTCCCCTATTGGGGGAGCCCGGCAGTGCGTGTTGAAACCGTGAAGAGATGTCCTTTCCAACGTATGGGAGACACCACCCCTAGTAATAACTAGCTATTGAGTTTGTTAATGTCGTCGTCGGTGATGGTGCCTTCCTGGCTGGACGATTTGTCCTCGGAGGATGCGGTCTCATTGTTGGAATCGGAGGATTCATCGCCGGAGGACATGGTCTCACCGGACTCAGAGTCGCCCGACTGCACGTTAACGCCCGAAACCGTCTTAGTGGCGAGGTCGTAGGGCATTGTGCCATACCAGACAGAGTGGACCGCCTCGAGCGTGCCGTCGGCCGTAATACCGTCGAGGGCATCGCTCACGGCACGGCACAGTTCGTCATTGGACGAGAGGCCCGCAACACCAAGCGTCGAGGGCGCCTCGAGCGCACCGACATAGGAGACCTCGCTCATCAGGCGTGCAAGGTAGCCGCCGGCCGTGGAGTCGCAGATCACATAGTCGACCTCGCCGGACTCGAGCGCCTCAAAGCACTCGTTGATGTTGGAGTAGGTCTTTTGGTTGGCGGTAATGCTCTGCTTGGCAAGCGCCTCCTGCGAGGCCGAGGACATCTGGACACCCAGGGTAGACGTGTTAAGGGTATCGGTGGAAACGCTTAGCGACCCACCATCGCTGGTTTTACCGAACACAGAAGCGGCATCGTACAGGCAGGTGCCGAGCGTGCTAACGTCCCCGTCTGTGGAGTTGATCTCGCCGATAAAGATATCAGCCTTTTTGTCGCCGAGCGCGGAACCTGCCGAGGACGCATCGACAAAGGCGACCTTAAGGCCCATGCGGCTTGCGAGGGCGCGGGCGGCGTCAACCGCATATCCCGTGAGCTCGCCGTCGGCGCCTTGCATGGCCTGCGGCGCATCGGAAGTATCGAGGGCGACCGTCAGGGTTCCGGGAGTGACCAGGGCATCGTCCGACACCGCCGGCGTGACGGTCTCGTACTCGATCTGGTCGATCGTGGGAGTCGTGAACGTAGACAGCGGGTTGAACGCGCATCCGCTCAGGCCCAAAACGGCAATGACCGCTGCGGTCCCAGCACCTAACCGAGCCGCGTGCATCAAGCTGCCCCTCACCATGTCCACTACCCTGCCTTCTGTGTCGTATACAATCCGTGCGTTGCGCGGAATATCAGATTGTTCCCACCAGCTGACCTGGTATTTGACCCCACACTTGCGCACCGGGGTGTTTGCTCGGGAGGCCGCAGCCACCTTCACGACTGACCCGCTCGCCCGCGAGGCGGTATTGCCCCAAAGAAAGTAGAACGGACGGTGCGGCTTACATCTAGGACGCGCCATGATCGCGCCGCGCGCACGCGGTCGCTTACGTGGATCCCTTTGACCGCGTCTGTCTTGGACTAGGACGGGCATTTCGTCCGTCCGCAACCACAGCCTGGTAGGAACGAAGCGCATTATAGCTAAGTTCAAGCTAAAGTTTAAGGTTAGGGGCGTCATTCGCATCGCGAGTACAGATTTCGCAGGTCGGAGCGGGCTATTCGTGCCCCCATGAAGCCCGGAGCTCCCCCACGGGGAGCTCCGGGGCACCCGTCTCAGGGTGCCGTGTGCAAAAAACGGCAAATATGAGTACTGTTACCAATTTAGTAGCAGCGTATTACCGCCTCACGAGCCCTTTTTGAGTTCCGCACAGCCTGCTTGGCGCCAAGATATTCCACATTCGTTTATTATCTCGGTAGCGCACAGAGATGTGGTGTAAGAGGCGGGGCATGCCCCGCCTCCGCCCTTTCTTGAAAGGGAGGGGACACCGCCTAGAATTCGTCGTTGGAGTAATGAAGGTGACGAATGGAAGGAAAGGCGATGCCCCAAGAAGAGAGTGTACTGCGCCTCGGCCGCGACGAGGCCCTCGAGGCGGCGAGGCTTTGGCAGGAGTGCGGCGACGCGCGCGAGTTCGCTTGCAGGGTGCTGGGCGGCGTGATGAACGCACTGATGGACTCCGAGGCCCAGCAGATGTGCGGCGCGAGCCGCAACGAGCGCAGCGACGGCAGGGAGAACAGCCGCAACGGCTACCGCCCCAGGTCGCTCAAGACCGCCGTGGGCGACGTGGAGCTCGAGATACCCAAGCTCAGGCACGGCACCTACTACCCCGAGGGCATGCTCGCGCGATGGTCGCGCGTCGACACCTCGGTGGCCGCCATCGTGCAGGAGATGTACGTGTGCGGCGTGTCCACCCGCAGGGTCGAGCGCGTGGCGTCCAAGCTGGGCATATCCTCGCTGTCGAGCTCGGAGGTCTCGAGCCTCTGCTCCGACCTCGACGCCGAGGTGGCGGAGTTCCGCCGCCGCGACCTTTCGGGCACGCCGTGCTGCTACCTGTGGCTCGACGCCACCTACATGAGCTGCAGGGTCGGCTCGTCGGTCGTCTCGCAGGGCGTCGTGACCGCGATCGGGCTGGGCGCCGACGGGCGCAAGCACTTCCTGGGCTGCGACGTGGTCGACACCGAGAGCGAGGACTCCTGGGCGGCATTCCTCGGCGGGCTGCGCGAGCGCGGGCTGGCCGGCGTTCGCCTCGTGGTCTCCGACAGCCACGCCGGGCTCGTGGCCGCCGTCTCGCGCCTGTTCCAGGGCTGTGCCTGGCAGCGCTGCGTGACGCACCTGCAGCGCAACCTCCAGAGCGCCTGCTCGGGCAGGCCCGAGGACTCCAAGGCGGCCGTCAGGGACCTCGTGCACGCCGCGGTCTACCAGGACGACCCCGACCTCGCGCGCTGCGTGTGGGCCGAGGCGGCGCCCTGGGTGGCGTCGGTGTCCGCCAGGGCCGGCGAGGTCTTCGAGCAGGCCGAGGACTCCGCGCTGGCGTTCACGGCCTTCCCCAGGGCGCACTGGGCCAAGCTCCGCACCAACAACGTCCAGGAGCGCGCCAACCGCGAGATCAAGCGCCGCTACAGGGTCGTGCAGTCCTTCCCCTCGAGGGAGTCGATGCTGCGCCTGACGTGCGCGAGCCTCATGGAGACCGAGGGGCAGTGGTCCCAGCAGCGCGTGTTCTCCGAGGCCTCGGCCGCCGAGGGCTTCGCCGGGCCCGCGGACAGGCCGGCCCCGACAGAGGGGAGGCGCCGCGCGCTCGGGCGGCGCGCCAGGGAGATAGTGGACGAGATAGTCGAGAAGCGCGGCCTCAAGAAGGAGTAACATCGGGGCTTGCAGCGACGGACCTCAGGACACTCTTACACCACGTCTGCGCGCGCCACCATTATCTCTTCGCTGAATCCAGATTTTCGGCCCAAGTTTCTTTGTTTTTGCTGTCACTAATCTAGTAACAGTACTCATATTTGCCGTTTTTTGCACAGAGCATATAACAGACCCCCTATAAAGCCATAGTTTTACGCTGGCTTGAGCCCAAAGCACGCTCGGAGCGTATTCAGCAGAGCATCTTGCCTCTTTCGACGAGCCTCTACGCGATTCTGATATCGCTTACCCATACGCTGGTGGATGCGCCATGCGAGCGCTTCCATCGCTTCCATGTCGCGGAGCATTTCGTTGTTGACCGTCGCGACCTCGATTCCCATAGTAATCAAGCCCGTGTTGCGTTTTTCATCATGGATACGTCCCCTCCGGGAGGAATGACCCAGCTCACCGTTGTATTCCAGGTCAAACCGGGCTGCCTCCTGATACGCATCGCAAACTGCATGCGGCATCCCCGAGATTGCCTGCGCGCGGTCATCGAACTCAATCTTGTAGTCGGTCTTAAAGGGACCGCAGGCAAATCCGCCATAGGAAAACGGAAGCGAAAACAGAGCGAGCATGATGCACTCCATGGGCGAGCGCAGGTTTTCTGACAGGTGGGGACACAGGCGCAGCAGCTGTTTGGCCACATTCCCCTTGCATGCCGCAAGGTAATCTGCCAGGCGATCGGGTGTCAGCACCGGCTCGACTTCAAAGTAGCCAACGTCTGCCGGTTGGTCCTTGTCCTTTGCAAGTCTATTCGCAACAGGCGATGTATAGGGAGGCAGGTACTTCCCGCGATCGCTCAGCGAAATCTTGGAGCACAGCTCCTGGGCCAGGGCAAATGCCTGGATACAGCCGACTTCGCGCGCAACGGCTACGCAGAGGGCCTCGGGAGACAAGCTGTACACCCCCGGCTCCACCTCCAGAATCGAACCAACCGGCAGACCTACAGAACAAACGGACCAGCTTGCACCAGGCATGCGGCGACGCTGTTTCGCCGACCCCACCAGTAGACACAGGTCTTCTTGGACCTCGCCGCTCACGGCCCCGATCCGCACCAAATCGGGAAGATAGATGTCCTCGGCCGAGGGCGACGATGCGTGCAGCACGCTGTGCTCTTCATCGGGATCGAGGTCCCTCCAGCTGATGTAACCCATTTGCCGGCGCTCGGCGCGCATCATGTGTAGCGCCGAGGCGCCTGTTAGGATTACGGAAGCCGCTAGCTGTTCGTCTGTCGGCTCGTTGCACCGCTCAATCTTTACTGCCACAAAACCACCCCTACCAAACGCGTGCGATAGCGAGGCCATCGACTGCTGCGGCGCCGGCGCGCTTGAGTTCCGCCGAAGCCGCTGCCATCGTCGCGCCCGTGGTGATAACGTCGTCGATAAGCAGCAAGCGGCGGCCGTGCACGTCCTCAACCGTCTCGTACATGCCTTGGGCACGCTCGCGGCGCTCCTCACGACCGAGTTCGCGCTGGTCGCCATGCCCGTACTTGACGAGAGCATCGAGCAAGGGAACACCCGACAGCTCGCAAAATGGGCGCGCAATGGCCTCCATATGATCAAAACCACGCCGCCGAAACGCTGCCGCCGTCGCAGGCACAAACACCACCGCATCCGCGCCGGACAGCACACCTTCGTAGCGATCGGGCGCTACGACCTGGGCATGCAGGGCGGTGTCGTAGAGCAGCTCCGCCAGATACGGAGCCAGACGTCGCTCGCCCGCGTCCTTGTACGCTTTAATGATGCGCGGCAGCGGATGCGCATAGACGGCGCACGCCAGGCAGCGGTCGAGCGCCTCCGCCATTGCCGAGGACGTGCCCTCGACCGAACACTCAGTGCACAGCAAATCCCCAAACGGGGCGCCGCATCGGGTACAGCTATGACGTGGGTCGATGAGCGTGAGCGCGGCCAGGCAGTCTTGGCAAATAAGCGCACCGGCGCGCTCGCAGCCGGCACATCGTGTTGGCGACAATGCCTCGAGCGCCTCGCGTGCCACCCGCTCGGCAAACGGTAGCAATTCGTCCGCAAACGGTAGGGCACCGGCACCCTGCAGACAGCTCAATATGTTCAGATGGCTCTTCAAGACACAACCCTCCCTACGCTCGGTCGCAGGGAGGGTTGTTGATTCAGCGCTATGATACCCCAATGCGCTCGGGGCAAGGCGAGCTAAATCCGCTCGCGGGCGTTATTCGCCGGCGGGCGGTTGTGGTGCGGACGAAGACGGGGTCGAGCCCTCGCCACCATCCTGGCGCGGCTTGCGGGAACGGCGACGGCGACGGCGCTTTTGACCCTGGTCGGCCGAGCCCTCGCCACCGCGCGGCTCGCGCTCGTCGCGAGCGGCGCCACGCGAAGCCTTGGCAGCCGCTCCCCCGCCATCTCCGGGACGACGGCGCGTGACCTTGACCTCGCCATCCGAGACCTGATCGGCCACGGAGAGCACTGAGGGCTTCTGTTGCGCGCCCGAGGAATGGCGACGGCGCGGACGCGGCGCGCGCTCCTCCTCGCCACGTGATTTGCCACCCTTGTCGGCAGGCGCATCGGAACCCGAACCACCCTTGGGGGCGGCACCGGCTTCGCGAGCGGCTGCGGCGCGGAAGGCGTCCTCGCGCTCCTCGCTCGACAAATGACGGCGACGACGGCGCGTGGGATTCATGCCACCGCCGCGGTTTTGCTGCTGAGGTTGCTGGGCCTCGCGCTCGCGGGGGGAGTTCTTGCCCGTGGCTGCAGCCTCGCCGGCATCGCCCGAACCCGAGCGTTTGCGACGACGACGGCCACCGGCGGCCTCCTCGGCCTCGGGTGTCTCAACCTTACCACGGCCCTTCCCGCGGCCACGGCCCTCGCCCTGCCCCTGACCGGCGCGAGCATCGGATTCGGCATCGCGACGACGGCGCTTGGGCATCGACGTGCCGGCCAGACGGTCGGCACTCGACAGACCATCGCCCACGTCGACGCCGTTCTCGCGATCGAGTTCCATGAGCGCCAGGCGCATCTCGGGCGACTCGATGCGCTCGAGCACGTCGCGCGTTACGCAATCGGGGCGGCAGTTGCAGCCCTGCTCGGCGGCCTTCTTTTTGCAGCCCTCCGAGCACGTCATATCGGCCAGGTTGACCTTAAAGACTTTGCCGTTCTCCAGGCGCAGCACCAGCTGCTCACGCGGCGTGTCATATTCCTGAATACGCGCCTTGCCAAGCGGCGTATCGATGAGCGTCTTCTTTTTGGGCGCACGGCTCTTAAAGTCCTTGTACGCCTCGAACTCATAACGCAGGCAGCACATCAGGCGGCCGCACACGCCGCTGATCTTGGACGAGTTGAGCGGCAGGTCCTGCTCTTTTGCCATGCGGATCGAGACGGGCTCAAACTGTCCGCCAAAGCGCGTGCAGCAGAGCTCCTGTCCGCACTGGGCATAGCCGCCCACCAGGCGGGTCTCGTCGCGCACGCCGATCTGGCGCATGTCGACGCGAATGTGCAGCGTCGAGGACAGATCCTTGACGAGCTGGCGAAAATCGACGCGCTCCTCGGCCGCAAAGTAGAACACGGCCTTCTCGCCGCCAAACAGGTACTCGACGCCGACCGGCTTCATCTCGAGGTCGAGCTCCTTGACCAGGCGGCGGAAGTCGACCATGGCCTCGTCGCCCTGGATGGCCAGGTCGTCGGCAAGCTGTAGGTCGATGTCGCTCGCCACGCGTAGCACGGGCTTGAGCGGCTGACCGATCTCGTCTTGCGGCACCTCAAAGGGATCGGCCGTGACCAGGCCAATCTCGGTTCCGCGCTCGGTGGAGCAAATGGCATAATCGGCCTCGAGGATATCCAGATCCTGCGGATCGAACCACAGGTCGCGCGAGGCGTAGGTAAACTTAACGGGTACGACTAACGGCATTTCAGTGCCTTCCTGATATCGAACAGCATGACCTCGATGGCCAGCTGGGGAGTAACGTTTCTGGCGATGTTGCGCTCGGCGGTTGCGACCGCCTCGAGCGCCCGCGTGGCACCCGCAACATTCGTCGCGGCGGCAAGCCGCCCGATCGTGTCGCGCACGTCCTCGTTCACAACGTCTGCCGCCTCGTCCTGAAGCGTCAGCAGCACGTCGCGCATGAGCGTCCGCGCGCTCGCCAGCGCTTCCATAATACCCGAACGCTCGCGCGCGTTGAGTTCGCGCTTGTTGCGGTCCTCAAGCTGCTTCAATGCTCCACGCGACAGGTAGTCGGCGTTTTGCTCGAGCACCTTTTCCTGCGTGGACTTGACCTCGGCGAGCGGCGCCTTAACGGCGACGATGAGTGACTTGGCACGGCTGAGCACGTCGGCCTCGTCGGCGGCGATGAGCGAATCGATGGCGCGAACCATCTGACGGCGGGCGTCCTGGCGCTCGGCGCTCTTGAGGAACTCGATGCCACGCGTGGGGCTTCCCGCCACGGCGACGGCCATGCGGCAACGCGCGGGGTCCTGACCGGTGGCGCGGCTCACGGCCTGCGCGGCGACGGCGGGCGATACCAGCCGAAACGGCACGCACTGGCAGCGGCTCACGATGGTGGGCAACATCACGTCTGCCGAGGTGCCCAACAAGATAAACATAACGCCCTCGGGCGGCTCCTCGAGTGTCTTGAGCAGCGCGTTGGCGGTGTTGGCGCGCAGCTGCTCGGCACGGTCGATGATGTAGACCTTGGCCTTGGCGCGGATGGGTGCCAGCGGCACGTCGTCGAGCAGCTCGCGGGTCTGGGCAATGAGGTAGCCCGTGGCGCTCTCGGGCGTGTAATAGTGCACGTCGGGGTGCGTATGGCGAGCAACGCGCACACAACTGTCGCATGAGCCGCAGCCATCCTGCTCGCACAGGAAGGCTTGGGCGAGCGCCCACGCGGCGTCGAGCTTACCCGCGCCGGGCGCGCCCAAAAACAGGTAGGCGTGCGATGCACGACCGCCGGCGACGGCATTGGTCAAAAAGTCGCGCACGCGCTCTTGGGTGTCGAGCTTGGCCAGCAGGCTTGCCTGAGCGGGGGCCATGTTACTCGGCCTCCTGGGCAAGCGCGGCGGTGACGGCGTCCTGGGAAATGTCGAGGCCGTAGGCGCGAACCCGCTCGACCGTCTGCGCGAAGACGTCCTCGATGGACGCGGTCGCGTCGATGAGCTTTACGCGGTTTGGTTCCTCGGCGGCAATGGCGCAAAATCCCTGGTAGACGCGCTCTTGGAAGGCCATGCCCTTGGCCTCCATGCGGTCGGCCGCACCGCGGTCGGCCATGCGCAGCGCCGCCTGCTCGGGCGTGATGTGGTAGACGAGTGTGAGCGCCGGGTGCGTACCCGCGAGGGCCAGGTTGTTGGCATCGCGCACCATCTGACGATCGAGGCCGTCGGCAAACGCCTGATAGCAGGTCGTGGAATCGTAGAAGCGGTCGCACAGGACCACCTTGCCGGCCGCGAGGGCGGGCGCGATAACCTCATGCACTAGCTGGGCACGGGCGGCCTCATACAGCAGCAGCTCGCAAGTGTCGCCCATCGCCGTATTGGCGGGGTCGAGCAGCAGAGCACGGATCTTTTCGCTGATGGCGGTACCGCCCGGCTCGCGCAGGCTCACAACCTGGTAGCCAGCGAGCTCGAGCGCACGGGCAAGCAGGCGCGCCTGCGTAGATTTACCGGCGCCATCGACACCCTCGAGCGTAATGAAGCTATGTTGAGCGGGCACAAAAGCCATGGGCGCAGCCCCTTCCTACAAGGCGCGTAAATGCAGATATATCAACCAAGCCATGATACCCCAGTGCTCGGTGCGTCCCCAATGGCTAAAGGTGCCTTTCCAAAGTTGCGGTGAAATAGGGACTGATTGAAGCTCTGAGACCGCCAAACAGTCCCTATTTCACCGCAACTTATGATGGGGAATTTTGGACGCTGGGTATAATCGTCGTATTGCATTGAAATGTGGCGAAAGGAGTGGCAATGTCTCGGTATTGCGCCTCGTGCGGCAAGCTTCTTGCAGATAATGCCAAGTTCTGCACCTCGTGCGGTGCACCCGTTGAGCAGACAGCCGCGAGCAATGGCCAACCCGCGTTTGAGCAGACCGGCTCCCTCGATACGTTGCAAACCAAACCGGACGACCGCCTCGCCCATCGTCCCGACTCCGCTGCCGGCCCAGCGGCGGTCGAAACGACGCAGCGCATACCCGTCGCGGTCGCCCCAGCCCAACAGCAACCGGTGTCTGCATACGCGTCTGATTCGCCACAGGTCCCCGCCACCAAAAAGAGCGGTACCGGGGCGCTTGTCGCCATTATCGTTGTGCTGGTGGCAATCATCATCGCCCTGGTCATCTTCTTTGTGGTCAAACCGTTCGACAACTCCGCCACGCAGACGACTGCCGAGGTTACCAAGCTGCACCACGATGTTGACGATGATGACCTCAAGCCTCTCGGCGACCCCAATAGCCTTTACAACGATGACGATGACGACGAGACTGGCGGCGAAGCAGCCCTCTCCGAGCAGAACCTCTACCGTCGTCTGAGCGAATACTACGACCTGCTCGAAGATCTCGACAGCCAGGTCCGCGCCTGCGCGCAGAACTTCAACGGCAGCTATCTGGAAGAGGATCGAACCACCCGTCAAAATCTCGCCGACGTCGCCGAGCGCACGGAGGACACCATCGAGCAGTATTACGACATCGTCGAGGACCTAGACGTCCTGACGAGCTCCAAGAACTACAGCTCCTGGAAGGACATCATCGCCCTGTACGACGACCTGGATCACCGTATTGACGCAATCTGTGATGCCTGGGAGATCAGCCTGAAATACGCCAAGCCTGCGGACCACAAGAATGAGATCGTGGCGCCGCTGTCACGCGACAACGTGGCGGGCACCAATGACAATAAGTACCGCCTAGACTTTGAGGAGCGCTATCCCGGCGCCAAGCCTGTCGAGGTGAAGTAATCCCAACAACTGATCAAAACTTGCGGTGAAATAGGGATTGATTAGGCCTTTTGCCAGCAAAAACAGTCCCTATTTCACCGCAACTTAGAAGTGGGGCCGGGCGCGCATTTGCATTTGCGCGCCCGGCCCCGCCGCGTCTATATGTGCTCGGTTACTTGTCGGCGGCCTTCTTGGCAGTCGACTTCTTCGCGGTCGTCTTCTTGGCGGCAGTGGCTTTCTTAGCCGTCGTCTTCTTGGCCGCCGTCGTCTTCTTGGCCGTGCTCGCCTTGGTCGTGGTCTTGCGGCCGCGGGCGGGCTTCTTCTCCTTGGTCGGGCAGTCCATGTTGACGCAAATACGCCACGGACCGCGCGCCGTGTTGACCACCACGATGGGGGCGCCGCACTCGGGGCATGTCTCACCCGTCGCCTCGAGCTTACCGCGCGCCGGCAGAGGATAGCTCACGCCGCAGTCATCGTAGTTGGTGCAGCGGATAAAGCGCTTGCCGCTCTTCTCGCTCTTGTGCGCGATCAGGTCGCCATGGCGTCCGGCCTCGGCGCACACCTTGCACTCGCCCACCTTAAGGTCAGGCTCGTAGTTGGTGGGGCACGTGGGGTTCACGCAAATCTCGAAGGCCTTCTGGCGGAACGGCTGGCACTTAATGCGCGGCGCGCCGCACTCGGGGCACACGGCTGCCTCGCCCTCGAGCGGGCTTACCTTGACGCCGCTCGGCACCGGATAGGTCACGTCGCAGTCGGGCCAGCCCATGCAGCCAATGAAGCTGCCGCGGGTCTTGGCGCTCGTCTTCATAACCAGGTCCTTGCCGCACTTGGGGCAAGCGCCCACGCGCGCATCGGCCGTAACGGCGTCGCTGATGGCGTCGCCCAGCTCCTGCGTGTGCTTGAGCAGCTCGTCGAGCACGCCGGCCAGCAGCGCGCGCGAGTGCGTCACGACATGCTCTTCGGTGTCCTCGCCGCGCTCCACGCGGGTCATGTCACCGTCGAGCTCGCTGGTCATATCGGGGCTCGTGATGCGCGGGGCAAACTGCGTCAGCGCGTCGATGATGGCGATGCCCAGCTGGCTCGGCTCAACGGGATCATTTTTGAGATAGCGCACGGCATACAGGCGCTCGATGATGCTCGCGCGCGTGGACTTGGTACCCAGGCCGCGCTTCTCCATCTCCTGCACGAGCTTGCCCTGGCTGTAGCGCGCGGGCGGCTCGGTCTGCTTGGCCTCGAGCTTAATGTCGAACACGTCGACCGTATCGCCCTGCTCCAGCGGCGGCATCTGCTCGTCGCGCTTAAGGCCGTACGGGTATGCCTCGCGGAAACCCGGGGTCACGAGCACGTCGCCCGAAGCCACGAACGGCTCGCCGTTGACATCGAGCTCGAGCTTGGTATTCTCGATGGTCGCGGGACCCATGAGCGTCGCCAGGAAGCGACGGGCGATGAGGTCGTAGAGCTTGCGTTGGCCGCCATCGAGCGTGGTCGGATCGCCCTCGCCCGTGGGATAGATAGGCGGGTGGTCGGTGGTCTCGACCTTGCCGCGCGTGGGCTTCATGGGACCGGCGAGCACCTTTTTGCACACGGGCGCCAGCGCCGGGTTGATCTTTGCCAGGTCGCTCACCACGGCGCCCAGATCGAGCGTCTCGGGGTACACGGTGTTGTCGACACGCGGGTAGCTGATGAGGCCGGCCATGTAGAGGGACTCAGCGATGCGCATCGTACGCGCAGGCGAGATGCCCTCGGCTGCGGCGGCAGCCTGCAGCGAGGTCGTCGCAAACGGCGTGGGCGGCTGCTGCTTACGCGAGCGCTTGGTCACCGCGGCGACGGTTGCCGTCGCGACGCCGTCAACATGGCCGTACGCCGTCTCGGCAGCATCCTTGTCGGTAAAACGCGCCGTCTTGTGCGCGATCTTAAAGCGGTCGTCCTCGGCAGCACCCTGCGCGGCGCCCATGCCGCGAATCTGCCAATAGTCCTCGGGCACAAACGCCATGCGCTCGCGCTCGCGCTCGACCACCAGGGCGAGCGTCGGCGTCTGCACGCGGCCGGCGGAGCGCACGTTTCCAAAGCCACCGAACTTGGCGAGCGTCAGGTAGCGCGTGAGCACCGCACCCCAAATGAGGTCGATGTGCTGACGGCTCTCGCCGGCGTCGGCCAGGTTCTGGTCGAGCGAGACGAGATTATCGAAGGCCTGCGTGATCTCGGCCTTGGTAAACGAAGAATACTGGGCGCGGGCGACCGGCAGATCGGGCGCAACCTCACGCACCTTGTTGAGAGCGTCCGAGCCGATCAGCTCGCCCTCGCGATCGAAGTCCGTGGCGATGATGACGCTGTCGGACTTTTTGGCGAGGTTCTTGAGCGAGCGGATAAGCTCCTTCTCGGCCGGCAGCTTAATGACGGGTGCCCAGGTGAGATACGGCAGACTCTCGAGCTTCCAGCCCTTGATGGAGATACCGTCGGCAAGAAACGGCTTGCGCTTGGTGTCATAGGGCGGGCGCGCCAGGCCATCGGGCATGTCGGCCGGCAGCATCTCGCCGTCCTCGGTGACCGAATACCAGCCCAGCTTTTTATCGAACAGCACGCTGTCGCAAAAATCGGGCGCAAGGATGTGACCGGCAAGACCGATCGTCACGCACTCCTCGCCCTTCCACTCAAAACGGTAGATGGCGGTGTTGTACACCTTGTCCTTTTTGGGTTTACCCGTGGACAGACGCTCGGCGATCTGACGCGCGGCGTCGTTTTTCTCGGCGATGATGAGCTTCAAAAGAGGCTCCTATCTCGTGTCTCTGCGGCTACGCCCGCCCGTATGGCGGCCGATTTACGCCCTTGCTTGCTCGATCTGCCCGATGAGCCAATCGCACCAGGCATCCATGCCCTCGCCCTTGCGCGCGCTCACGGCAAAACGCGGCGCCTGCGGATTGAGGTCATCGAGTGTCTTAGTATACCTATCCATGTCAAAATCGAAAGCCGGGGCCACGTCGACCTTATTGAGCAGCTGCGCGCCGGCGTGCTGGAAGATGCCCGGGTACTTGATGGGCTTGTCGTCGCCCTCGGGCACCGAGAGAATCATGATGGACAGGTTCTCGCCCAGGTCAAAGTCGACCGGGCAGACTAGGTTGCCCACATTTTCGATAAAGATGACGTCGATGTTCTCCAGACCGACGGCCTGGTCGAACGCGTCAACGGCCTCCATGATCATGTTGCCCTCGAGGTGGCACAGGCCGCCCGTGTTGATCTGGATGGCGGGCATGCCGGCTTCCTTCATGGTGATGGCATCGACATCCGAGGCGATATCGCCCTCGATGACGGCACAGCGCAGGCCAGCCTTGTCGCGCAGGCGCTCGTTAGTGCCCAGGATCGTGGTGGTCTTGCCCGAACCGGGGCTCGACAAGACGTTGATCACATAGGTGTTTGTCTCATTAAATCGCTGACGCAGCTGATCTGCCAGGCGCTCGTTGCGCGACAGAATCGGCGATGCGATATCAATCGTTTTCTCGGCCATACTTAGCGCTCCTTACTTTGGCCCCTTTATACCCCATCACTAGATGGCTAGCGGGCTAATCGTCGGGGGTTTCGATTTCGATACTCGCGATATCGAGCTCGCGGCCGTGCAGTAGGCGCACGTTGGCACCACCACACTGGGGACAGCGACAGTGGAAACGATCGTGGTCGAAAACCTCGCCGCAGTCCAGACACTCGCTTTGTGGATGGACCTCCTCCACGGCAAGCTCGCAGCCTCGCGTGAGCGGGTCCTCGTCGCGAAATGTCTCCCACGCAAAGTCGAGCGCCTCGCGCACGACCTCGGTCATATCCCCGATACGCAGCGTTACCAAAACGGCGCGCGAGGCCCCCGCCCCACGCGCCGCGCGAATCACTGTATCGAGTATGCCGTTGACAATGCCAACCTCGTGCATACCGATTTACTCCTCGCTGTCCTCTTCGTCGTCCGAAAACAGGTCCAGACGGCTCACAAACAAGCCCTCCTTGCCCTCGCGCGCGGTAATGACCACGCGAGCGATGGCAAGAGAAATCTCGTAGAGCGAGAGCAGGGCGCCATACATGAGGCCCAGCGTAACGGGCGAGCCGTCGGGCGTAATCACAGCCGAGCCCACGAGCAGGCCTACGTACACGTAGCGCCAGGCACTGCGGAAGGCCGCGTAGGAAACGATGTGGAAGACGGACAGGTAGAAGATGATGAGCGGCAGCTCAAACGCCACACCAAAGCCGATCATAAAGAGCAGCTCCATGTTGACGTAGTTCTCCAGATCGGGCAGCGCCGTAGCGACGGCCGAGGTCTCGCCGATGAGCCACTCAAAGCCCGCAGGGATGATGATGAAGTAGCAGAAGATGGCACCCAGGAAGAACAGCACCGTCGAGGCGAGCACCGTGGGCACGACCCATTTGCGCTCGTTGGGACGCAGTGCCGGCAGGAAAAATGCCAGAACCTGCCAGATGATCATGGGCGTGCACATGACCACGGCCATCTTGATGGCCAGCGAGAAGCGCAGGCCAAAGCCGCCGAGCGTGGTGGTGATGTAGAACTTACCGTCCGGCACAAAGGAGCGGATGGGGTCTTCCAAGATGTCGAGCACCACGGGCGTGGCGAAATACAGCACGATGGCTGCGGCAAATACCGACACGACCACGATGGTCAAGCGGCGACGGAGCTCTCCCAGGTGATCGAAGAGCGGCATACGCGCAGGTCCGATAGGCATTACTCATCGCCTCCCTTCGGGGCGTCGGCGGCAGCGGCTTCGTCCTCGTCCTCGAGCTCGCGGGCGAGCTGGTCGACGACGGCCTTGCGCTTGCGGGGACGACGGGCATAGAGGTCGGCCGTCGTGGGCTCCGCCGGCTCGGGGTCGGGCTCTGCGGCGGGAGCGGGCTCAGCAGCCTCGACGGCAGCGGGCTCGCCCTCGGGAGCCTCGGCACCCTCGGCCTCAGTCTCCTCGGCAGTGCCCTCGCCCTCGGCGGCACCCTCGCTCGCGGCCTTCTCGGCAGCAAGGCGGGCACGGCGCTCGGCAAAGGTCTCCTTCTTGGCGGGTGTAGCCGTCTCGGCGGCATCCTCGTCCACGTCGGAATCATCGTCGACGGCAGCAGCCTTCTTGGGCTTAACCGGTGCCGAAGCGGCCTCGCTCACCGGATCGATAATCTCGGACTGAACAACGGCCGTCATCTTTTCCTGCGTCTCGCGGAACTGACGGATGGCACGGCCGATCGTGCGGCCCATCTGTGGGAGCTTATCCGGGCCAAACAGCAAAAAGCCGAAGACCACGATGATCGCGAGCTCACCCTCTCCAATACCAAACACACATACCTCCAAGGCTCGATGTGAGTCGAGCCCGCACCGCGCCATTCGGCCGGAACTCGTCTATTCATTCGGTCAAGTATAGCGCCCGGACGCCAAAACGTCCGAGCGCATCACAAACATATGCCAAACGGCACGCCCTTTTGGGGGCAAAGATTATGCAGCGGTGATCGAAATCTCTTGGTCGACACCCAACAGCTGAACCACGCGCATCACCGGGGGCTGCACATTGGTGCAGCTAAAGCGCTTGCCGTGGTCGACCGCGTGGTGTGCGGCGCCCACGAGCACGCCAATGCCCGTCGAATCGATGTAGCTCACCTGGGCAAAATCGAGCTCAACGGCCTCAGTGGGCTGCTCGAGCGCCAGGTCGATGGCATTGCGCAAGCTATCGGCGTTAGAGATATCGATCTCGCCGGCCACCTTAATGGTGTAGAGCTCTGGCGTGGGGTTGGTGGAAATACCCAAATCCATGTATACGCTCCTTTACGTATCGAAAGTGCGGATAGTACGGGAAGCCGCGCGTTAGGCGCGCTCGGCACGCGCAAGCTCGGCAGCGACGAGCTTAACGGCCAGCACCAGCACATCGAGCGCGGCCTCCAGGTCCTCGACCGTGGGATAGCTCGGCGCGATGCGGATGTTGGTGTCGCGCGGATCCTTGCCATAAGGCCAGGTGGCACCAGCCGGCGTGAGCTTGACGCCCAGGTCGGCACAAAGCGCGGCGACCTTCTGGGCCGAGCCCTCGGGACCATCGAAGCTTACAAAGTAGCCGCCGCGGGGATGCGTCCAGGTGGCGCAACCCGTATCGCCCAGGCCCTCGGTGAGCTTGCGCTCAACGGCCTCAAAGCGCGGGCGCAAAAACTCGGCATGCTTTTTCATGTGCTCCTTGACCGCCTCGATGGTGGGAAGGAAGCGCACGTGGCGCAGTTGGTTGAGCTTATCAGCACTGATGAGGCCGGCCTTCAGGCGCTTGGAGAACTCGGCGATGACCGCGGGGCTCGCACCGATAAAGCCGATACCGGCGCCCGGGAAGGTGATCTTGGACGTCGAGGCAAAGGCCACCACGCGGTCCTCGGTGCCCGCCGCGCGGGCAAGATCGAAGATGTTGGCGAGCTCGTCGGTCTCGTCGTACAGGTCGTGCACGCAGTAGGCGTTGTCCCAGAAGATGCGGAAATCGGGCGCGGCCGTGGGCATCTCGACCAGGCGACGCACGGTGTCCTCGCTAAAGGTGATGCCCGTGGGGTTGGAATACTTGGGCACGCACCAGATGCCCTTGATGGAATCGTCGGCGGCAACAAGGCGCTCGATTTCGTCCATATCGGGGCCGTTGTCGGTCATCGCGACGGGAACGTTCTCGATGCCCAAGTCGGCGGTGATGCCAAAGTGGCGATCGTAGCCGGGAACCGGGCACAGGAACTTGACCTTCTTGCCGTCGTGCGCTGCCTCGTAAGCCTCCCAGGGCTCGCTGCCGCACGAGCCACAGCGCCAGAACATGCCGGCGATGTCGTGCTCGATCAGCAGGCTCGACGAGCCCAGCACGAGTGTCTGCTCAGCGGGGCAGCCCAGGAACTCCCCTGCCAGCTTGCGTGCCGAGGGAATGCCCTCAAAGCAGCCGTAGTTGGAACAATCGACGTTGCCGTCGTGCAGATCGGCATCGGCATTGAGGATATCGAGCATGGGTCGAGAGATGTCCACCTGGGAGGGCGACGGCTTGCCGCGGGCCATATCGAGCGCCAGGCCCTTGGCCTTGACCTCGGCGACCTCGGCTTTGAGCACCTCGATGGCGGCATCGAGTTCGGTGGTTTCCATCTTCTGGTAGATCGTCTGCATGGGTGCGACCTTTCGCGAAGCGGTACGTTGCAGTTCGTCTAAGTATAGACCGCCACCGCCGCAACGTTATGAAGCCGTGATAGATTAAGTCCATCGCAATAAATTACGAATCGCCGCGCATGCCTGCGTGGGGCGCCCAAGGAGGCACTATGGAGTATGGATCGTTCCAGGCCGAGGAATTCGGCGACCTGCAGCGCCTGGTCGACGGACTGTTTTACGACCGCCACGCCATAGACCGTCTGGATCTGATCGTACAGGCCGAAATCTTGGACCTGGCGCCTGATCTCATGGAAATCGTCAACCTGCTACCGCCCGGCTATTACGACCGCCAGTCACTTTGCGACCAGCTCAACTCCGCCTTGGCCGCCCACGGCTGGGGCGCCGTCTACGGAACGGTGGAATAAGCCTCGAGGCCGACGATTTGGCCCGTTTCCCGACCCTGGCGAGGCTTGTTTTAGGGCTTGTGGCCAAAAAAGGGCAAATATGAGTACTGTTACCTTTTTAGTAGCAGCGATTCTTGGTCGAAATAGGCAATGCTGGACTTGAAACTCCTTAATCACCGTCAGTTAGCGCCGAATTGGAAGTCGATGGTCACTCATTAACGTACAGCTCTTATAACTTTGTTCATTATTTTCCACACCTAAAATGAAACGCCGTTTGTGACAGTACTCACAAACGGCGTTTTTTGACCACGGGGGTATCTGGCAGGGGGCCAGTAGCACCCTGATCCGAGTTTCGAACGCATCCAAACCGGTTCTGGTGTCTGTTTTCGAGCTTTTACTCGCCCTTGGGCGCGGGGTGTTTGCAAACCACGCTCATGTAGATCATGCCGAGCACGGCAGCGGTGACCGAACCGGCAAGAATGGCAGCCTTGGCGGCAAGAACCTCAAACTCGGCCGTCGGGAAGGCAAGGCCGCTGATGAGAATCGACATCGTAAAGCCGATGCCACCCAGAATGCCCACACCGGCAATCATGTGCCAGTTGACATTGCGCGGCAGCTCGGAGATCTTGAGCTTAACCAGGGCAAACGTCATGCCAAAGATACCGATCGGCTTGCCCAGCAACATGCCAAAGTACACGCCGAGCGTCACCGGGTCGGTGAGTAGCGTGCTCATGTCCACGCCCACCAGGCGAACCTGTGCGTTCACGAACGCAAAGATCGGCAGGATCACAAAGTTGACCGGCGTGGAGATCAGACGCTCCATGCGGATGAGCGGCGGGGTCACGCGGTGCATGACGCGCTCGACCTTGGTGGTCGAGACGGTAAAGTCATGCTGACCCAGGATGTGCGCCTCGTCATCGTAGCGGTCATCGAGCAGCGGCAGGCACTCCCCCAACCAATCGGTAAGGCTGTCGAGCTTAACACCGCACTTGGCCGGGATGGTAAAGGCCAAGATGACGCCAGCAAGCGTGGCATGTACGCCGCTCTTGAACATGCAGAACCACAGCAGCAGACCCAGTACCGAATACGGGGCAAGGCGGTAATGCTGCGTCTTGTTGAGCCACACGAGCGCGCAGGTCACAAGCGCGGCGGCGCCCAACCAAAACGGATTGGGGCTCTGGCCGTAGAAGATGGCGATGGCGGCGATGGAAATGAGGTCGTCGGCGATGGCGAGCGTCGAGAAGAACACGCGCACGCCGTTGGGCACGCGATTGCCCAAAAGCGACAGCACGCCCAGCGCAAAGGCAATATCGGTTGCCATGGGAATGGCCCAGCCGTTGTGCGCGCCGGCATGGTTAAAGATCAGATAGATGCAGGCGGGAACGACGACGCCGCCCACGGCCGCCAGCATGGGAAGCATAGCCTGGCGCGGGTTTTTGAGCTCGCCAACTGTCATCTCGTACTTGAGCTCAATGCCCACCAACAAAAAGAAAATCGCCATGAGGAAGTCGTTGACGAATAGCTCGACGGTGAGGCCAGCCGTAAGGTTGCCCAGACCCACATACAGCGGGGTCTCCAAAAAGTGATGGATGGCCTCGTAGGCATCGGTGTTGGCGCAAATGACGGCGGCGATGGCGGCGAAGACCATGACGGCGGCGGAAATCGTGCCGTTCTCGGTGATGCGCTCCCAAATGTCGTGGCGCTCAAAACGCTTGCGCTCACGAACGTTAAACAGCTGCTCGGGTGCTGCCATGGGCGGCTCCTTTCACGGGAAAGCTCCCGTCTTAAAAAAGCACGGCCCGCCCAAGTGGCGGTGCCGCGCTCTAACGTATTACGCTTGCATCTAGCCTACCCTGCACGACAGGCACGCAGGCGTGGCCGAAAAGCGGAACCACAGGTTGAACATTATTTGCTCAACGGCACGGGCGCGCCTATCCAAGAGACGACGCGGCGCCGTGCACAAAAAACGACCGGAGCGCGGGGCTTCCGCGATCCGGTCGTGGCGTTTGGTCAACTAAACCTAGCAGGCGGCCATGATGGGGGCAGCGACCTGCTTCTTACGGGAGAGGACGCCCGGCATCCAGACGCCGTCGTGCTCGTCGGCAATGCCCAGGCCCTTCTGAGCAGCCTCGGTCTCGCCCTCGAGCAGGACCTGCGAACCCTCCTCCATGATGTCAGTGATGCACAGGACGATGCCGTCAGCACCCTTCTCGGCGGCGTAGGCGCGCATGGCCTCGCGAATCTCGTCGATCATGCCGAGTGCGCGAGTCTTGTCGACAGTCTCGTACTGGCCGATGAGCAGCTTCTTGCCGGCAGGCTCGAACATCTTGATGTCGTTGCCGACCATCTCGGCCGCGGTGAAGGAGCCAGACGGACGGGTGAGGAAGACCTCCATGCCAAACTTGACCGGGTCGACGCCCACCTGCTCGCCGAGCTTGGCGGCGACGGCGCGGTCGACATCGGTGGTGGTGGGGCTCTTGAGCATGAGCGTGTCGGTCATCATGGCCGAGAGCAGCAGCTTGGCCTGAACGTCGGAAAGCTCAACGCCGAGCACGCCGGCGAGCTTGGTGACGATGGTGCAGCTGGAGCCCCAGGGCAGGCAGATGTAGTGCAGCGGGCCGGCGGTCTCGAAGTCGCCGATGCGATGATGATCGACAACGCCAAAGACCGTGGCGTCCTTAAGGCCGGCGACGGACTGGGCAGACTCGTTGTGGTCGGTGAGGACGACGAGCTGACCGGCCTCGACGGACTCGATCACGCGGGGCTCGGCGATGCCGGCGTCGGCGAGCAGCTTGGCGGACTCGGCCGGAAGCTGACCAAGGGCGCAGGCCTCGTAGGTGTTGCCGGCATACTCAACCTGGTTGAGCAGCTGGGACAGGACGACGGCGCTCATGATGGCGTCGTTATCGGGGTTCTGGTGACCAAAGACAAGAACGTTTGCCATGGATATCCTCCACTTGATATGTGTACTTGGACGTAGCTATGGTAGCACGCCGATGCCGAGCCTTCGCAGACGGAAGGGCCGCGACGCGATTTGGGGCAAGTGTCGGAGCGAAGTCTGCCCCATTACAGTCTGAAATAAGCTATCGATAAAATTCGATGGCGAGCATTCGGCGC
>CALAMG010000029.1 GCA_937925715.1 uncultured Collinsella sp. | reverse complement strand
GGAACACTGTAGCAGCGATGTTTGGAATGGCGTAGCAAAAGCGGTGAAATAGTCAGTCAACGGGCAACGATGCTTCAGACCATGCTCTCATGATCTTCTACTTCGCGCTCTCCTCCTCATTTCCCAAGCCGCAAGACATTCTATCCAGGTTCGACGGAAGAGAGCGAGATATCGAGATGATTCTCTGGCCGGTTCTCCCCGTAGATGAGAGGCCAACGCTGGACGAGATGAGAAGCGCTGCGCTACCGTTCCTCTCCTGGGCAACAGCACCCCAAAACGAACAAGAGGCCGAGTTTCTCGCATCGCTCTCTACTGGCGATTATCGCCCCGAGCTGCTCTTCGACTCGAACAGCGATGCTCTTCGAAACGCCATTGCTTCTCCGGCCATGAAGTGGAAGCTTCAGAATCTGCAAGTTGGCATCGAGAAGGGATTGGTTGAGCCGATTAGGTTCGATTAACCTCGCCGGGTTCCATGTTCGAAGGCGGAAGAATTCCCGACGACGTACTCACGGAGAGCATCCCGAGCCTGCGCAGAAACCCGGTGCTCGCCGACCTCTTCCAGCGCATGCACTTCATGGAGAGGCGCGGCAGCGGCCTTCGCAAGATTTGCCAGGCCACCATGAACGAAGACAACTACGAAAAGCGCTTCATGCCCAGATTCGAGGAGAGGACCGGCTTCTTCTTCGTCACGCTTTGGAACATGAACATCGGTGTTGCCCCCCAAGACGCCCAGCAAGTCCGTGATGAGAAACGCCTGGAAGACAGCTTGCCCGACAACGCAACCCAGCAAGTCGCCCAACAAGTGTCAAGCCTCTTGAATGCCCTAGGCGATCAGGAGCTCAGCGGCAGGGAGCTCATGGACGCCATGCGGCTCGCCGACAGGAACAATTTCACTAAGAACTACTTGAACCCCGCCCTGGAGGCAGGTCTCATCGAGAGAACCATCCCCGACAAGCCCCGAAGCAGCAAGCAGAAGTACAGGCGATCGTCGCATAGCTAGTCTTCTGGCGTTAGTTTCAAGTCAGCAACCTGCCGTCGTCTTCAAGTGAGGCTGGCGTCGCTTTTCATTGCGCTCATCCAAGCACCTCCAGATACTTCTGCAGCTCATCGCGCACGCCCACCGCCTCGCACATCTTCGCGAGCCTGGGCAGGTCGCGGTCGTCCTTCCTGAAATAGCCGATCATGGCGTCCCTCACGAGCTGCGGGTTGACCGTGCCCTTCGCCCTCTCCCTGATGATGTCGGCTATGGAGCGCTCCGCATCGTAGACGGAAACCGTCACCCCCATTGGGTCTCTCACCGTCGTCATGCCAAGGCCGTATAGCCCCTCACTCTCGCGATGGATCCTCATGTCCGGATAGGTTCGCCTCAGCTCCTGCGGATTATATCCCCGAGGGACACTGACGCTCAGGTTGCCGGGCGCGCGGTCTGAGAGCCCCAGCAGATACAGTGCCGTGCCGTGCGATAGAATGCACTTCGGCCAGCGCATCGTGACAGCCGCGAACTCGTCGTCGAACATGTCGAGCGAGCAGTAGACGCCGCGTGTGAGCCTGTCAATCTTTCCGCTGTTCAGGGCGTACTCGATCACGCCGGGCGCAAACCCAGCCTCCTTGAGCTGCGCGGACGTTGCCACGCCTCCAAGCTCCTCGATATGCTCCGCTATAGATTCGGTCACTGGCCCTCCTAGATTTTCAGACACATATTTTACAGCTTTTGTGTCTAGTAATCTACTGATAGCCGCCTGCGCATCTCCCGCGACCTGCCCTGGCGAAGACCCCTTCTCCTTCTGGCTAGAAGAGTTGCCGAGAACCTGCCCGGTGCAAGGGCCGCGAAAAACTTTTACCCGATGCGATCATCTTTGCAAGCGACAAAACTCTTAGGCCCTCCGGGTTTTCGCATTTCCCCCTTGCGCCTTGGCCAGAACCCCGGCAGCTCTCCGCTCGAAAGGCGAAGGCATGAGGCCTCGCCGCAGACATAGGAGGTCGCAAACCATGGGAAATCGAGCAGTCATCACAACGGTAGACCGCAAGATCGGACTATACGTGCACTGGAACGGAGGGCGCGACACGATCCAGCCGCTCCTCAAGTACTGCGAGCTGAAGGGCTTCCGCCCGCCCAGCTCCGACTCGTACGGCTGGGCCCGGCTGTGCCAGGTGCTCGGCAACTTCTTCGGCGGCACGCTTGGCGTCGGCATCGGCCCGTACACGACCGACCGACGGATGGATCCGGGCGACAACGGCATCTACGTCATCGACGGCTGGAGAATCGTCGAGCGGCTCACGACCGACTACGACGAGGACTTCAACGCGGTCGGCATGATCCCCTATCCCGAGTCCCAAGAGCAATCCGAATACGGCTTCGACAAGATGCTCAAGGCCTTCGACGAGTGCATGCCCGAAGAGGAGCGCCTCGGAGCGTACCTGGACTCCGTCGAAATCCCCGTGTCTGAGCTGAAGCTCGGCGACATGGTCTGGATGCGCGGCGGGGACGACAAGCTCGAGGCGTATCCGGTCGTGGGCTTCGGCACCGGCATGGTGAACGGGTCTGACTGCAAGGGCGTCGCTTACGTCCAGCGCTACGACCACGACGGCGACTATTCGTGGAACCCGAACAACTACCCGCACGGCGAGACGTGCCGGATCGTCCCTCGCAAGTAGATCGCCCCGAGCGCCGCCGGCTCGACATGGCTGGCGGCGCTTCCTCACTCATCCAAATCCATAGCGGAAAGGACAACAATCATGGGCTACAGAAGCGAAGTCAAGATAGCCACCACGCGCGAGGGATACGACGCCCTGCTAGAGATAATGGATCTCAAGAACGAGAGCGTCTCGGTCGAATATCCGCTCATCGGCTCAGACGTCAAGCCCGGCTATCTCGAGGAAGAGGGAGGCACGGTCGTATTCGGATGGGACGCCGTCAAATGGTATGACGGCCTGTTTCGCGAGGTGGATGACGTTGTCGAGGCGCTGGCCGAGATAGCCACCAAGGGACATCCCTACGAGTTCTGCCGAATCGGAGAGTCGTGGGGCGACATCGAGTTCAGCACCGCCAACGAGAACGACTCGCTCGCGCTGCATGTCGAGCCGTCGGTCGCCATAGAGATCATCCCCAACTGAGAGGAGCCTGCCATGGACAGCACGACGATCGCTAGCGTCATCACCGAAGGCGGGCTCACACGATGCATATCGGCAACGACCACGATGATGCCGGGAGTGCCACGCCTCCGCATAAGTAGCGTGACAGACCGAGCTGCCAGCGAGATCAAGGCCCTGCTGTTAGCCGCAATGAAGAAACGCGGCGTACGACTGCCGCGACGCGCCATCATCGTCGATCTCGTCTTCGATGTGCCCTTCGAGACAACAAGCGAGCTCGGCTTCGCTGCAATTGTTTCTATCGCTGAGACAATTTGTCCCAGCTGCAACTTCTAGACAGGCTCGACTTCCAGCTTGATTGACGAGCGGTCTGCCAGCTCTTGGTAGCCGGGCCCCAGCCAGAGAGGAAGCTCCTCTTGTCTCACGACGAGCGGCATCCGGCGATGAATCGGTGCCATGTCCTCGTTCGCTTCTGTCGTCACCATCGAGAAACTCTCGCCCCTCCATATCCCGCCGATCAATATGACGTTTTGCCCAGGAACGCGGAACTCGTACTGGCGCTTGACGGGCTTGCCTGTCCTCTGTGACACGACCGTCTCGTCCTTGTGCGTCTCATAGAACGCCGATACCGGGATGATGCAGCGACGATGTTCTATGGAGTCTCGCCACGTCGGCTTCATCGCGCTCTCGATGCGGGTGTTGAAGACCACGCCCGGCTTCCACGATTCCTCGAATCCCCACGTGAAGTCTCGTGCGGAGAGGCTTCCCTCGCGAAGCGAAGTCACGCCCAATGCCGTATCGAACTCTGGCACGATCAGCGACGCAGCGGACTTGGGATATGCCTGGAGCCTGCGCGCGGGCCAGTCGGGCTCGAAGCTGAACGGCGTTCCAACCTCGATCTCCTTGATGATTTCAAGGACCTCATCGAAGGTGAATACGACGCATCTTCCACACATGACCATGACCTCGCTTCAGCAGATATGCCCTTCAACGACCTTTTCCTCTACGAACCAGCGCGGGTCCTCGTAGTAGAGGAAGGTCTCCTTGCCGTTAATGATAATGGTGTAGCAGATCCCGTCGCCCCCTACGCGCTTGGAAGAACGGCGGCAAACCGAGACCACCTTCTCTATCGGGTATGTCTCCCCGTTCCACCACTGAACCGACATGGGGCGCGTCCTGCCGTCCTCGTCAATTCGGGCAGTCACGCAGACGTAGCGCTTCACCCTTCCGTCTATTCCCTGAACCATGGCCACCGCCTACCTCAAGAACCCTACGGGATGGACGGTGTTGTCGCGCTTGATGTCCAGACCGGACATCACCTCGTCCGTAAGCTCCACGGCGCGATGCACGCACTTGTTCCCGAAGCGGCGGCGCAGCTCGTCTATCGCGAGGTCGAGCCTCTCCAACTTGTACGCCTTCTCGACGTCGCCGAATATGTCGTGCTGCGTAGGCTCCAGCATCGAGGAGAGGTTCGTGGTCCTCACGTGGATCGCGCGGATGGCATGCTCCTCGTCGAGCGGCTGGTTGGCGCAGATGAGGCCCATGGCGACGTTCGCCACGTCCGAGGTCAGGCACGTGGGCACGCGCAGGGTCGTCTGCCTGGTGTAGCCGGTCAGATCCGATGCGCGTCTTACTCCTATGGATATGGCCCTGCACCTGAGATGCGACTCCCTCAGGCGCTGGGAGACCGACTCCGCCAGGAGCCACACGAGCGCCTCCACGTCGGCCTCGCAAACGAGGTCATGCGGTGCCGTGAGCCCGTTTCCGATGCCCTTCACCACGTAGTCAACGTCAGCCTTGGCCGGATCCATGACCCTCACGGGACTCGGGTCCTCTCCGCGCGCGAACGAGCGCAGCATCCTGCCTATCTTGCCGAACCTCTTGTCGAGGAAGTAGTCCCCGGCATGCGCCAGGTCCCCAATCGTCTCGTATCCTGCCGATCTAAGCTTGCGGGCAGTCGCAGGCCCCACGTACACCATCTCGGACGCGGGCATCGGCCATGCGACTTCCTTGAAGTTGTCCCTCGTGATCGCGATAATGCCGTCACCGGGGTCGGTGTCGCTCCCGAGCTTCGCGAACACCTTGTTCCAGGAGACGCCGACCGACACCGCGAGGCCCAGCTCGCCCTTCACGCGCTCCGAGATCTCGCGGGCTATGAGCATGGGGCTGCCCCCGAACAGCGAGAGCGACCCCGTCACATCTATCCAGGACTCGTCGAGCCCGAACGGCTCCACCTGGTTCGTGTACTCGTAGTAAATCATGCGCGCCAGCGTTGAATAGCGCTTGTATGCGGAGTAATCGGGAGGGACCATGATGAGATCCGGGCACTTCTGCCTGGCCTGCCATATCGCCTCTGCGGTCTTCACCCCGCATGCCTTGGCCTCCCGCGACTTCGCGAGGATGATGCCGTTGCGGCGCTCCGGGTCCCCGGCCACGGCCACCGGCTTGTTCCTTATCTTTGGGTCGAGGTGCTGGGCCACAGACGCGTAGAAGGCGTTCATGTCGATATGCATTATGACACGCTCGCGCAACGGGGCACCTCCTCAGTATGGGAACATCTGTTCTATTGTAAGGTTTCTAATAATGGACCCATTGGGAGAATCCGTCAATCGAACAGACTGTGGTTTTTTTCGGGCCGGGTGGAAATTCCCAGACTTCGGATGACGCGCAATGCATGGGCAGAATCAGTGCACGAGCGCTCTAGGGCGGATTCGTTCCTGCTCTTCATTCGCAGGCTCTGTCTTGCCTGACCGCCCTTTCAGCGCACCTAGCAACCCGCATGCTCGCAGGCGCACGCGCATCCGCGCAAGGGCCGCGAAAACTTTTTCTCGGTGATACCTCTTTCGCGAGACCGGAGAAAAACTCCAGCCCTGCCGGGTTTCGCTTCCTCCCTTGCCGCGTCCGCACGTCACCTGCGCTCCCGGGCGTGCAAGGCACGCAAAAGAAAGGGGCGATCCAAATGCCAAGAACTGCCACGAGAACCAGAGCGAGGCGAGCCAACCCTCCCCAGAGCGAGGCTCTGCTGAGCTTCTGCAGGCATTGCGAGACCATCTTCGAGCCCGCGAGCTCTCCGATCCAAGACGTCTGCCCGAGCTGCGCCGAAACGAGATACGCCCAATGCGATCATTGCGACAGCTACCACCTCACCGAGGAGATGCTCACCACCTCCGAGCCGCACGTCCTCTGCCGAAGCTGCGCCGACGAACTCACCTACACATGCGGCTTCTGCGGCCAGCTCCACGAGACCGAGCTCCATCCGCCAGCGACCGCGCACAACGGACGCGCCGTCTGCGACGAGTGCCTCCCTAGCTTCTCGCGATGCGACTGCTGCGGGCAGCTGTTCCGCACGAGCGACACGCGCCAGACCGAGAGCGGGCGCTACTGCTGGTCCTGCTCCTCCTACGACAACGGGCAGTCCATCCAGTCCTACTACTTCAAGCCCGCACCGATATTCCGCGACGCGCCCGATTCGGAGCCGACCGGCCTCTACCTGGGCGTGGAGCTCGAGATGGATCTGGGCGATGCGGAGGCAGCGGCGACGCGCATAGGGTCGATGTACGGGCGCGACTTCCTCTACTTCAAGCACGACGGAAGCCTCGACGAGGGCTGTGAGCTCGTGACGCATCCCATGAGCCCCGAGTACATGATGTCGGATGCGGGAAAGAAGATGTGGCGCGACATCTGCGAGGCAGCGCTCGCAGAGGGGATGCAAAGCCACGACACCTCGACCTGCGGGCTGCACGTCCATGTGAGTCGCGACTTCTTCGGCAAGACCGGGATGGCGCAAGAGCTCACCGAGCTCAAGCTCATCGAGACGGTCGATCGGCTCTTCGAGCCCATCATCTACTTCTCCCGCAGGAAGCGCGAGCAGATCAACCGCTGGGCCCCGCGCTGCAACGCGCCCAAGTCCGACGGCGGCTGGATGATGAAGGCGAAGTCGGTGAGCCGGTACGCGAAGGGCGACCGCTACCACGCGGTGAACATCGCCAACGAGCACACCATCGAGTTCCGGATGTTCCGCGGCACGCTCAAGGCCGACACGATACTCGCGACGCTCCAGTTCGTAAGCGGGCTTTGCCACCTGGTCAAGGCGTCCAATCCAAGCCAGATGGATCGCCTTGGCTGGTACGAGCTCTGCGATGCGGTCATGGGGATGTGCCCGACCGATACCGCCGAACTTCACGACTACCTGATCGAGCGCGAGCTCATCTGCATGGAAGGAGAATAGAAATGTGCATCATAGTCTACAAGCCGAAAGGCGCAAGCCTCCCCAGCAAGGATACGCTTCGAACCTGCTGGGAGAACAACCCGCATGGCGCAGGCATCATGTGGGCGGACGGCAGCAACGTACGCATCCAGAAGGGATTCATGTCGTGGGACGCCTTCGACCGAGCGCTCGATGAGGTCACGTCGAAGCTCGACGTTGCCGCAACTCCGATGGCGCTTCACTTCCGCATCGCCACGCACGGCGCGGTCAAGCCCGGGTGCTGCCACCCCTTCGCCGTGAAGGACAGCTACGAGCGCATGCGCCAGACGCACATCAGCGCAGATGTCGGGTTCATGCACAACGGCACGCTCTCCGGCCTCGAAACAGACGACAGCACCTCCGACAGCATGGCTTTCGCGAGATCGGTGCTCGTTCCTCTGAAGAGGATGTGCGCAGATTTCCTCTCCGACAAGCATGCGATGCGCGTGATCGAGAGCTCGACGCAGGGGTCGCGCTTCCTGCTCATGGCGAAGGACGGGCGCGTGCGCACGTTCGGGCGCTGGGTCGAAGATGACGGCATCCTCTACTCCAACGAGAACTACCTTCCGCACTACGCCTACGAGCCCACGCTTTTCGGAGAGACCGCCTTCGATGCCTGGATGGCGTTCGGCGGGTTTGACGGCGACATGTCCCGCTACTCGATGTTCGAGCCCTGCAAGGATTGCCCGATGCTGCTCGAATGCGCGGAGTACCTGCCCATCTGCACCGACGAGACGCAGGCTTCGGAGATGGTGGCGAGCTATGCATGAGACAGCCTCATGTCCACTGGGACAATTTGTCCCAGTGGATCGTTCGGCTAAATATGAACTCGCCAGACGCCCGTCTTATCAGACCCCTCTCTCGAAATCATCCCAGACTCTCTCAGCTTCCGAATGTTCCTCTGAGCAGAGCGCTCCGTGATGCCGCATTCTTCGGCGATGCCGGATGCAGTAACCGAGGGGTCTCGCATGATGATGTCGAGCACCTGCTTCTGACGAACAGTAAGCGATAGGGGCTTCTTTACCTCGTCATTTACTACGACATTTACCCCGTCATTTACTACGACATCGCCTTTGTCGCCTGTCGGGGTATCTATCACCAGACTTTGCCCGAAGGCGTCATTCCGGTGAAAGATGAGCTTTGTCCCGCTGGGAACCTCGACGTATTCCACCTTGATGCCCGCCTCATCGCACTCGTCCTTGATGCGCTTGATTCCAGTTCCCTGCGACTCGATGTCACCAGATTTGTAAAGCGTCTGGGTGAGAAGCTTGTTCCGAGAGACGGACGAGGCGTCCTTTCCGGACAGGTGCGCTTCGGGGTCTTGCCCCTCTATGAACCAGCCGGGGCTTATGATCTCTACCGCATCGTTGAATAGCTCAACCATGACAGCGCCGCCATACTCCCAATCGCGATGGGCGTAGGCGTTCATCAAAGCCTCATGCAGCGCCTTCGTCGGTATCTCAGGATAGACGTCGCTCGCCCCTGGTCCAGAAGTGTCCACGCGGCTGCGGGTATTGGAGATGACGAACATCTCGGCGCTTCTAACCAGTTCAAATAGCGTTCCGCTCTCATGCTGGAGGCCGATTATCTCGGTCCTGGCATGCGAGGCGAAGACCCCCATCTTGAGGTCGTCAATCGGAGACGGGCAGAAAAGCGCCGCCCCGGCATTGAGAAGATGATCGCCCTCCATCAGTCCGAGCCTGCTCAGCGCGTCTTTCACGCCTGCATACTCGAACCTGATGCGCCCCTTCTCGCGACCGCGCTCGACGAAACGCTGGAGCGTGGGTTTGTCAACGTCTTTAGTCGTCTTCGCTGAGACGCGGCTGTCCCAGGGATTCAGCCTGCTCTCGGAATCTCTGAAGCTCAGCCGCAGTTCGCGGGGAGACATGAGCACATCCTCGTCGGCAACTCGCATGCGAAACTTGCCGTTGCAGGCGTAGGGGCCGTCGTTGCCGGAAAAGGCCACCTTCACGTAATCCTTGCCATCAGGCGTCTTCTCGTGGGCGACTATCGGGTAGATGGCCGGATCTATCGAATTGCCGATCGCCTGGCTGATCTTGCGCAGGGTGGTTTCCGACACGTCCTGCCCGCGAACTTCGCCATCGGGGCCTACGCCGAAATACAGCGTGCCCTCGCCGTGCTTGTTCAGGATCGAGGCGATCGACTCCATGCCTTCCTTCAGCTCGGAAGTGGACTTCTTGAACTCAGTGTATTCGTCCTCATGTCCCAAGTTCACTGTCTCTCACCTGCCTCATCCTCGTCCATGCCGCCGAAATCACCGCGCCAGAGGGCGTACTCGACCTGCGATATGTCGCCGCCCCTGAGGGCCTTGCGCTGCTCGTTCCACTTCTCCAACGCCATGACCATCTTCGGCGCATGCGGCGCGTTCGGGTCCATGGCGATGACGATGCCGTTCTTCGTCTCCACAGGCTCTATACCGAAGCCCGCCTCCTCCATCATGAGGAGCGCATCCAGCGCATCGGCGACCGTTTCGAGCTCGCGATTCTTGAGCGATTCCGGCAAGATTCCAAGCGCGGCTGCGATGTCTGCGATCGTTGCCTTGTCAGGCGTGCGGTCACCCTTCTCGTAGTTCGCGATGGCGCTCTTCGTCTTGCCTATGGCATCGGCGAGCTGTTGCTGGGTCATCCCCGCCGTGTTCCTTGCCTTGCGTATCCGCTCGCCCGTGCCCACGACCGCATCCTTTCGCCTCGTTTTTTCTGTCTGTTCCTATTATCGCGCATTGTTCACAGTTTCGTAAATCCACATTCACAGACGGTGTCTGCTCGAGCCGTAATGCCCTCGATCTGCCCGTTCACACCCCTGAATCGGCTACCCCCTCTCTTTCCGCTCCTTGGAAGCACAGTGCCGCACAGGACCCCGCATCTGCGCAAGGGCCGCGATCTTTTCCTAAAACTTTCTTGGGAGCGAAGCCTCATACAAGCCCTCAAGAAACTTTGACGAAAAGAGCGCCGACCTCCAAGGCAGTCGGGCTTCGCCTTCCTCCCTTGCGCGGATGTGGGAACCCGTGCGCCTCGCGCATCGCAAGGCGCGTCCAAAGGAGGACGCAAGATAAGAGGAGGTCGTAAAATGAGCAATCTGAAGGACAGGGCACTGCGAGCAGCAGAGCGCTTCGTGGGACATCGCGGATACGATATCGTAAGCACAGCCTACAAGCTCCAGGACGGCGGGCAGATTGACATCGTGGCCGAGGATGGAGACGCGCTCGTGTTCATCGACGTGAACGCACGCCGCGATACCAACGAGGGCTTCCCGAGCGATAGCATAACCGAGCGCACGCGCGAGAGGCGCGAGAAGGCCGCCATACAATGGTTCAGAAGCGAGGGGACGGGCTATCGCGACCGCCCGATTCGCTTCGACAACATATCGCTTCTGGTGCTGGGTGCCGACCGCGCCCTCATAAAGCACACCATAAACGCAATGGGCTGCGCTTCATGCGCTCCGGCCGAGTGCGAGCCCGAGCCCGCGTTGGAACCCGAATTGGCCTGTGCGACCGCATAGCGACCTTCCGGTCGCATACGGCGCGGAGCCTCCCTGGGCTAACTGGGGAGGCTCATTTCAATCCGAAAAGTTCACATTATTGTGAACTTATGGTGTATAATGGAGATGTATTACAAATACGGCATGCGAGTCGCTTCCACACTTTCAGGCAAGCATGCCCCAAGCAAAGGATGCGCAATGAGAACCATAGCCATCAGCAACTACAAGGGCGGCGTGGGCAAGACCACGACCGCAGTGAACCTAGCGCACGTGTATGCGTCTCAGGGTTCGCGGGTGCTGCTCGTTGACCTCGACCCGCAGGCATCCGCCACCGACTTCTTCGGGCTCTACGACAAGGCGCAGGAGACGGGCAGGGGGACGATCGGGCTTCTCTACGGGAAGGCGACAGTCGCGGACTCCGTGTTCACGGACGAAGAGAGCGGCATACACGTCATCCCCTCCATCATCGACCTCATAGACCAGAACGAGCTTTTGCTCCACGAGCAGACCTTGAAGTTCGCGCTCGAGGATGCGGCGGGCGACTTCGACGTCGCCATCATCGACTGCTCTCCGGTCATGAAGCGGCTCGCCTTCAACGCCTACATCGCAGCGGCAGATAACGGGCTCGTCATCATCCCCGTGAAGCTGGACTCGTCCGTGATGCGCGGCACCGCCCTTTCCGTGAACGCCATGAGCTCCATCACGTCCGCCATGCGTCTCCCCATGCCGAAGTGGAGGATCCTTCGCACGTGCGTCCCGGGGCAGAAGACCATCAACGACCAGATAGGAACCGAGGTGCTCGACGGGTACTTCCCCGAGAACCAGTTCCAGACCGTGGTCCATTCGTCGTCCAAGGTCTGCGAGGGCACGTGGGTCTGGAAGCCAGTCGTCAGCTTCAAGCCTAAGAGCCGCCCTGCGCGTGATTACGCCGCTCTTGCCGAGGAGGTGCGCCATGTCCTCGGCTAAAGACATAGCGAAGGGATTCACCATATCGGGGCTTTTGGACGATGCATCGCGCACGCGCAAGAGCTACCCCGTATTCGAGATAGACCTGGCCGCTATCGAAGACCACCCGGGAAACTCCGTCTACTCGATGGACGAAACCGCCATCGCAAGGCTGACGGAATCCATCCGAAAGCAGGGGCTCACGGACTTGCCGCTCGTGCGCAAGTTGGAAAGCGGAGCCTACCAGATGGTATCGGGCCACAGGCGAAAAGCGGCATACACCCTCCTTGCCGCGACCGACCCCGCATTCGAGAAGCTGCCATGCCGCGTGATCGAGGGCGTCACCGACGAAGAGTCGGTCACGCTGCTCCATGCCGCCAACTACTTCACGCGCAGCCTCACGCTGACCGAGCGCGCCGCAGCAACGCGAGCGCTTGGAGTCGAGGTTGAGCGCAGGCGCGCCGAGGACGACACGCTCACGGGCGTGCGCACCGAGGACGTGAAGGCCGCCATACTCCAGGAGCAGACGGGTCGCAAGGTGAGCGGAAAGACCATCAAGCGCCAAGAGGCCCTGGCGGAACTCGTAGAAACGAGACTGATTCCCGCCTGGCGCGCGAAAGCGGACGCAAGCCTCCTTTCAGCATCAAGCATCGAGACGATCGCCGCACTTTCCGAAGAGTGGCAAGTTGAGCTCTACGATGGGCTTCCCGAAGACGCCACGAGCAAGGCATCTGTCTCGAAGTACGTCGAAGACGCCCTTGCAACCGACAGCGCGAAGGCCGAAGAGCTTGAGCGGGAGCGTGAGCTCGCAATTCTTCTCCGAGAGACGATCCATCCGCACACCGACACCCGCCTTCGGTGATGACGCTAGCGATCGTCTACCACGATGACAACGCATCGCGCATCCCCCATGCGCACATCGTCGTGAACAACACGAACCTTGAAACCGGTAAGCGCATGCACCACGACGACCCCAAAGAGCTCAACCGCAGCCTTCAGAAGATGGCGAAAGAACGTGAGCTGCTCTTCTTCTCCGAAGTGCCTGAGCCAGCCGAGGGATTGGAACGGCTTGCCGTCAAAGAGCGCGGGAGAGAAGCGCGCCCTAAGACCATGCAGCAGGTCCACATCGGGAGGGTCGAGCGGGGGCTTGCCGAGGCAGGTTCCTACTCCTGGGTGGCAGACATCCGCAACCGCGTGTCGGTCGCCAAGTCGCTCGCCCGAAACGTGGATGAGTTCGCGCAGTTGCTCAGGATGCTCGGCGTGGACATCGCGGGCAACTCACGCAACGCCCGACGCGACGACTGGGTCTTCTCTTTGTCGGATGCCCCCGCAAGGCGCGTGTCGGGCGAAAGGCTAGGACTTCTGTTCTCAAAGGAGACCATACAGCGCCAACTCGCACGGGCAGGGTCGTACCACCCCGATGCAAAGTCATCACGCGAGCTGCTTCGCAATGCCCGCAACGCCATCCTCGTGAACGACCTCGAAGACTTGAGCGATCTATCACGGGCGCTTCGCGCATGCGCCTACCACAACGTCTCAACACTACGTGATTGCGACGCACGGCTAGCCGCGCTTCAAAGACGCACTGAGACGAGCGCGGGCAGGCAGCGCAACGCATTAGAGGCGCGAATCGCCGAGCTTGAGTTCGCAAGGGATTACATGGCCACGCGCAACCTCCTACCCGAACGCATCGAGACGCGAAGGGCTGAGTCCGCCCAGAGTCGCATCGATACGCGCCCTGCGCAGCACGAGCGCAACTCCATCGAAGAGCAGACAGAGCAAGCACGACGGATCGAACGCCATCAGAGGACGGCAACGGAGAGGAACGAACGATGAGAATACAGGTGAGATACGAGAGCAACCGGCTCGATGTGTTCGATACCGCCTCCTTCACCAAGCCAGAGCCATTCGATGGAGCGAACATGCTCACCAACTTCGAGGTGCGCGTGGACGAGCTTGGAAACACCGGGCTTTGGCTCGTGGCCCACCAATACGAAGTGGCCGAGGCTTACGCTAAGGCGGCAGATGAAGGAGAGACGCCGATAGCCAGGCGAAAACGCGGATGGAAGTTCCTGCTCGCCGAGGCGAGAGAGCTTCCAGGGGTCGAGTCGGTCGTAATCGACGGACAGACCACGCTCATGCGCATTGCGGGAGAGCTTGCCGACATGGTTCGCTTCGAGCAGATGTGCGAGCTCTGGCTGCCCATGTCTGCAGGAAAGAGCATAGCGACAAGAGTCGTCCTGCTCTTCGATGCCCTCTGTGCGGCCTTCCCCGAGCATGCCGCCGATGCGAACACCATCGCCCGGATGTGCGGCTTCAGCACACGAGCCATTGACGAGCTTCGTGAGCGCATAGCGCCAAACATGCCAAACACGGAAGAAGACGAAGAGGGCTGGTTATCCGAATTCTACGAAGCAACCGACCACGAGGAGATTTAGGAGTACATACATGAAGACCATGACCACGACCCAGAAGAAAAGGACGGCCATTCTCGCCGCGATAGTGCTGACAGCGCTCATCGCAGTCATGCTAGCTGCAGTGAGCTGCTCGACGGAAAGCGATGACGGGATCGAGCTTACGGATGCAGTTCTCAGCGAACAGATAGCGGAGGAAATTGTTGCAGATGTCAATCTCGATGGCGAAGTCGAAGCAGATGTGCTGGAGCAGAAGAACGTCGAAAGCTCCGAGGCAGCCTCCGCCAACCCCGAGACTGCGTCAACTGCGGCCGGCCAAAGCCAAGTCCCTCGACAGGACATTCAACGGCTGACAGACAGCGACTCTAACGCCCCTGCCTCGGCAAGCAGCGGAAGCCCCTCTGACTCTGCACCCTCTAAGCACTGGGTGGAGGATACGCAACAGGTTTGGGTTGAGGATCGAGCGGCTTGGACGGAACAAGTGCCGATCTACTCCGCCAGGGAAGTCTCGATCTGCAATGTCTGCGGACATGACATCACCGGCAACACGTCAACGCACGCAAAGGCACACATGATGGCTGGCGAGGGTTCCGGTCACCACAGCGAAGTGCGGCAAACCGTTTCCGGGTACAACACCACCAATCATCCTGCAGAGGGGCATTACGAGACAAAGGTCGTAGGCGGTCATTGGGAATAGCCAGATCAGCGAAGAAGAAAGCTGGATGGAAGGATTCGACTATGAAGATACTGATTAAGGCAACGGGAGCCTTCACGAGATTCCTTATTCGCGCTGCGTTCAGGTTCATGTAGGAGTTCATATCAGGCTAAACAAAGAGCGAGAGAGTGCGTGGAGCCTGCATCGGCAGCGTCACCATTGCGATTATGGTCGTTTTAACCGTGCTCGCATCATGCTCTTCAGCAGAATTCGTAAGTGATTTCGATTCAGGAAAAGCCCTGACAATGTTAGCTACGCAAGAAGTAGACAGTGCACTCATTTCAGCATGCTCTCATCAATCGTCGTATCCTCGGGGATATTTACACCCGCCATCCGACCGATTGCTTTATCGATATCCTGCGGAGATATGCCAGTGCCAGGCCGCTTGAAGGTCAGCATCTCGCGTGTGATCACGGCTCCGGCTGGAATATTCACCGCCGACACGATCGAGCGTCTTGCATTCAATCTCGCCGCTGCTTCAGTTTCGGAGAATCCCAGCTCGGGACTTCCTAGCAGTGTCTCAACAAATGCCACGCCCTCGATTGTCTTCCTCGCATCATCTGGATCCATGGCATGATAATGATTGTTTACCGGGCAATGTCTTATCCAGCGTGAAGTGCTTTTCGACCACATGTGCTCCCAACGCATAAGCGCTTTTGATCACGTCTGCACATATGTCCGGCCCGCAATGGTCGGAGTATCCAATTATGAGATCAGGGAATTCCTTACTAAGCGAGGTGATGCGCCGCAAGCTTTGCATCCGGGTAGGGCGTGGGATATTCCAACACACAATGGCATAGCACAAGTGGCTGGTCATTCACGCGCCTGATGACCTCTACTGCCGCCCGCATCTCATCGAGCTCGGCAGCCCCCACAGACACAATCATCTGCTTTCCCTTCTTCGCCTGGTACTCGATAAAGGGGTGATTAGTCAGATCGCTCGAAGATACCTTGTAAACGTCCATCATGAACTCGAGATAGTCGGCACTCGCAAAGTCAAAGGCGGTGGAGCAAAAGTCAATGCCAATCTTTTCGCAGTACTCCGCAATCTCGCGATACTCGGTCTCCCCAAAGGAATCGAACTTCTTGAATAACTCGCGTTGGCTGGTGATGGGCTCCTCCCTCGTGTCCCAATACGAGGGGGACTCAGCAGCAGCCAAGGTCTCGGCCTTATATGTCTGGAACTTCACAGCGTGGATGCCAGCATCGGCCGCCTCGCGACACATAAGCTTGGTCGCATCCATGTTCGAGATACCACGCTGCACCGCAGTATCATAGTAGTTCACGCCTATCTCGGCGATGAGCGTGAATTCGCCACTTTTGATCCTGTCCACAAGCTTGCTCATAGCGTCTCTCCTAGGATTATCCTCTTTACCTTGTTGATCCCAGACTTGAGATCGTTGTCCAACATGAGCTTGCGCATCTCCTTGCGGATAGATACGGCTCCGGCAAGCCACTCAAACGTTGAAAGAATATCTTCGTCGGAAACCTCGGATCCCAGACCCAGGTTGATAAAACCGTTGTCCATCTGCGCGAATCGGTGCAGCTGCTCCCGCTCATTCTGAGCCATCACTATGGTGGGCACTCCCATGCTCGCAAGCTCAAAGGTCGTTCGTCCCTGAGACGAAAATGCCATATCCGCTTTGCGCATGTGATCACTCACACGCACGCTATCTCGGGTCACCTCGATACCATACTCAGGAGAAGCGCCCTTTACCTCACCGTCGTAGCCCGACCCAAGCACAAAGTCAAATTGCGCATGCACGCCTTCTGCGTTGTAATTCTTTTCATTATGGGGTATGGGGCGTGCTCTTTCTAAGAAATCTCTATCCATCTTGCCAATAAAGGCAACTCCAAATGACGCAAAACATCGTTGCACTCGTAGATGGTTAGGCTGTCGTTCATGGACAGCAACTCTCTGTATGCCTCATGAAGCTTACACCCTCCAAGGTAATAACCCGCCGCATTGAAAAGATTCTCGGATTCTTACAAAGAGAGTCCAAGGCCTACGCAAAATTGCATCACTGTTTCTGGTTTAGGACGATCTGCAAGTTGACCATATTTGATTCGCTCGTAAGTTTTCTCCGACAGCAAAGTACGTCTGCAGAACTCGCTTTTTGAAATGCCGAGCTTCAAGACGTACTTCGCAGAAAGCAGAGAAAATGGTGCTGTCTCTCTTTCTGACCCGCTGCTATCGTGTTCGATTGACGCTGGAGTGCCATAAGCTTTCCCCATCGTCTTCTTGAAGAGGCGGTCTCTTAGTCGATAGCAACACTCCGTTACTTTTTGAGTAATGGCATCCTCCTTCACGGCTGGGCACCTACCTCGGTTGGCGCTGCCAGCGCAATAAGCCCTGGGGGATTTAATCTTCAAGGTCGAACTCCCTCAAGCCAACCTCCTTTTGGCACCTGCGTTGTTTTGCTCTCAAACCGAATTGCTCCCGGGATACATGCTTTTCACTGTCTCCATCAGAAAAAGAAGGGGGCGCAATCGCAAGCTATTTGCAAAGCGTGCCTTTCTAACCACATGGCTAAAAAATCTTTGCCACCTGCAAGCAAAAAAGCGCGTGCAGGGAGCTAGTGGGCTGGAGAGACCGATTTGATTCTGAGGATATCAGGAGACCCCCTTCGTCGCTTCAAATACACTCCTCTACTACCCGCTTACGACATATTGCCGAGCCAGGTATCAAACCAGTTTTTCTGTTAATCAAACTAAAACTGGTTTGTAAAACACGGCTTTAAAAGAACGGTTGTGCAGGTTTCAATCGAAAGCCACCAACAAAAAAGTTAGACATAGGAACCTTTTATCCTTATAATGTCTTTGCCTTAATTGGACAGTGTCTATCTAAATGTAAGGGAATAGATGCTGACGTGCAGAATGAAATGAAAAATGATTGGAGCGGATATGTCACAAGATGAAACAATGCTGGGGAAAGGGGTTCTTTCTCGCCGTGACTGCGTGAAGCTGATGGGAGGCTTCGCCATCGCCATGGGCACGGGGTCGCTGCTTGCTGGCTGCTCGTCGGGCACCAGTGATTCCGGCGAGGGCGCTTCTCAGTCGGATGAGACGCCCAAGACGTTGCGGGTTGCCATGATGGGCAGCTCGACGGACACGTTGGATCCAGCCACCTTCAGCACGCTTCTTCCGTTGGCGATTGCGCTCAACGTGTACGACTCGCTCATCCTCCTGCACAACGGCGTGGTGGAGAACTCGCTTGCCGAAAGCATCGAACCCAACGAGGATGCGAGCGCTTGGACCGTCACCCTTAAGGACGGTGTGAAGTATCATGACGGCGAGACCGTCACGGCTGAAGATGCGCTCTACAGCCTCCAGTACGCCGGCACCTCGCCCATGTACTCGTCGTTCTACGCGAACGTCGATTGGGAGGGCAGCTCGGTTGTGGACGAGCGCACGTTCACGCTCCAGCTTCTCTCGCCGCAAGCCACCTTCTGGGACGAGGTCGTTTCCGCCGTCACCTTCGTGTTCCCGGCGGGCAGCGCCGGCGACGATTTCTCTGGCGACATCGGCAGCGGGCCCTTCAAGCTCGTTTCCTTCTCTCCCGACACTGGAGCCGTGCTTGAGAAGAACGCCGATTACTGGGGAGGCGCTCCGGCCATCGACACGGTTGAGATCGTCCCCATCACCGATCCCGAGACGAGGTACACGGCGCTCACCAGCGGCGAGGTCGACTTCGCCCACCAAATCTCGACGACGAACGCGGCCACGCTCGAAGGCCAGTCCGGCTTCAACGTTTTGAACGGCGGCATCGAGAATTCGAGTTCTTTCCGCTTCTGCCTCAACGCGTCCGCCGCGCCTTTCGATGATCCCGAGGTACGCGAGGCCCTCAAGCTTATCGTCGACCGCCAGACCATGAACGACACCGTCTTCCGCTCTGCGGGTGTGGTTGGCAATGATGTGCTTGGCCAGGGTATGCCGGGCTACAATGATTCCCTCGAACAGCGTGCTTACGACTTCGACACCGCCAAGAAGGTGCTCGAAGAAAAGGGCGTGACCGAGCTCGAGATCACGACCGCCGAAACCACCACCGGCGTCAACGATTCTGCAGAGATGCTCAAAGCCCAGCTGGAGAAGGCGGGCATCACGGTATCGGTGAAGAAGATCGATCCGACAACGCTGTTCTCCGACATGAACAACATCTACGGAGCGCAGATTTTCGCAACCTATCTCATCAATCGCCCGTATATCGCTTCGGCCGTCATGTACACCGGTGGCAGCTCGCCGTACAACTTCAGCCAGTGGAAGGATGACGAGTACGATTCCCTCTTGGCCCAAGCAACCTCGGCAGTGGATGAGGCCGACCGGGCGGAACTCCTCAACCAAGCACAGGAGCGTCTCTGGGCCGAGGGCGGCGATATCGTTTGGGGATACTGCGCCGATCTGAGCGGGCAGGTAGATGGCCTCGACGGCATAGACATCACGCTCTCGGTGCCCCTGTTCGCCAAGGCAACCCTCTCCGCTTAGCGAATCGGACGAAGGGCATGTCACCGAACGCCAACCGCACGGGAGAGCACCGCGCACTGCGGATACTCTCCCGTATTTTCCTCTTCGCGATTTCGCTGATCTTCACATGCCTGCTCGTGTTCCTCGCCCTTGAGGCTCTGCCCGGCGATGCCGCCACGCAGCGTCTCGGATTACAGGCGACTCCCGAGCGCGTGGCCGAACTTACGCAGCAATACGGCCTCAACAAGCCGGTACTCTATCGTTTCGTTCTCTGGTGCACTCATGCGCTGCAGGGCGACTTTGGAACCGTTCTTGCGTCGGGATTACCCGTAGCCGACGCTATGGTCGGCCCTCTTGCGCGAACTGGAGTAATTTTTGCGATCTCGCTTGTTTTGGTGATTGTGGTCGGCACGGCTGGTGGCATTTTCGCGGGTCTTCATGGCGGCAAGGCGGCAGACAAGATTGTGAGTACGCTTGCGCTTGCCGTTGTGGGAACACCCGAGTTCGTTGTCGGATTCTTTCTCATCTTGGTATTCGCGACGCAGCTCGGGTGGTTTCCCGCCGTATCGCTTCTTCCCGTTGGGAGTGGCTCGATGTTCGACAAGCCCATCATCATGGTGCTCCCCATCGTCGCCATATCCCTCATCGGGGCTTGCACTCTTGTGCGTCCGGTGCGCGCCGTGGTCGAGCGGGAGAACCAAACGCTTCATGTCGAATCGGCTCGACTTTCTGGTCTGCCGGAAAGAAGGGTGATCGTCAAAAACCTCTTGCCCGGAATCGTCGCCCCCGTTGCGCAGTCGGCGGCTTCAGTCGTGCCGTATCTTATCGGTGGCACAGTCATCATCGAATCTCTTTTCAGCTTTCCTGGTTTGGGCACGCTCCTTGTCAACGCCGTGCTCAACCGCGAGCCCGATTTGCTCATGGCTTGCTCGGCGGTTGTCATAGCGGTGTCGCTTGCGGCTTTCTGGATTGCCGACGGGTTGGGAAGGAGGCGGTCCCGTGAGATCGAAGCATAGCGTTAGCGAGAAGCTGCTCTCTTGGCCCGATCTTGTGCTTCTCGTCTTCTTCGTCGCTTTTCTCGCTCTTGCGCTCGCCGGATCGCTTTCCCCGGCAGACGGGACAAGTACCGTGGGGGCCGCGTTCATGCCTTCGAGCGTCGAGCATCCTTTGGGCACCGACGGGCTTGGTCGCGATGTTTTGGCGCGCCTCATGCATGGCGGCGCGCACCTTATCGTCGTCGCCGCTGTTTCCACCGCCGTCGCCGCTGCCGTGGGCGTGGCTCTCGGGTTCGCCGTGAGTGCGAAGGGCAGGTTTGCTCACGTGTTGTCGTACCTGCTTGATCTGCTGTTGGTCATTCCTTCGATACTCGTGGTCATGGTTCTTGTGTTCGGGCTTGGTTCGGGAGTGGGGACGATGATCGTGGTGACCACGGCGGTGTCGGCACCCTATATAGCCCGGTACACGCGCTCGCTCGTTCGTCCCGTGGCCGCATCGCCTTATGTGGCGGCGGCGCGTCTTTCCGGCGATTCGGCGGCGAAGACGGCTGTGCGCGAAGTGCTTCCGAACTTGGCGGTTCCCTTGGCGACCACGGTGGGCATGAGGTTCATCAACTCCGTCTATCTTGTTGCGACGGCCGCTTTTCTCGGGTTCGACCCCCTCGGAACGGGCTCCGACTGGGGAACCATGATACAGACGGGCGTCACGGGCATCAGCCTGAACCCGTGGGCCGCGCTTGCTCCCACTATCGCGATTGCCTGCATCACCATATCGGGCAATCTTCTGCTTGATCGAATAGGGAAAAGGAGCAACCTGTGACGAACGGAGCGGATGCGATTGTCGAGATAGCGGGCCTTTCGATTGCAACTCTCGGGGGCAAACGCGTTATCGACGATCTGTCGATAGAGATTTTGGCCGGAGAAAACCGCGCCCTCGTCGGGGAATCGGGGTCGGGCAAAACCACGCTCGCCCTTGCGCTCATGGGACGCATCCGCAGCGGCCTCGTCCACGAGGCCGGAACTATCTTCGTCGGCGGGGCGGACGTGCTTTCTCTCAAAGGCTTATCGCTGAGGCGCTACCGGGCGGAAACGGTATCGTGGCTGTCGCAGGATCCCGCTCTCTCGCTCACACCTCACATGACGGTGCGCACGCTGCTGTCAGAATCCGTCCCGATGGACGACGAGGACGCGCTTGGCTTGCTTGACAGGGTGGGCCTCTCGGGTGTCAAAGGGCTGCTCGACCGGAGGCCGCGCTCGCTTTCCGGAGGGCAGCGTCGACGTGTGGCCATCGCCAAGGCCATCGCGTCGAAACCTCGCGTGCTTATACTCGACGAGCCCACCGCTGGCCTCGACGGAGCCGCCGCCGATGAGGTCGTGGCCACCATCAAGGGAATCTGCTCCGAATCGGGAATGAGCGTCGTCGCCATTACCCACGACCTTGATGTGGCCGGCAAGTTCGCCGAATCTGTCACCGTCCTCAAAGAGGGCCGCGTTCTCGAAACGGTTTCACATTCCGAGCTGATGAACAACCCTGAAACCGATTACGCCCGCAAGCTCGTTGACGCCCAGCGGCTTGAACGGCGACCCAGTGATGAAATGGATCCATCCGCCGGTGTCCCTGTGTTTTCGGCATCAAGCTTCGATGTCGTGACGCCCGACGGCAAGGTTGCAACGAGGAATGCCGCGTTCTCGATCAATCATGGTCGGGGGCTTTCCCTTTTCGGACCTTCGGGGTCGGGTAAGAGTACGATTGTCAGGGCCATCACGGGAGAGCGCCCTGCGGAAAAAGGTTCTGTGACGCTCGATTTGGGCGATGGGGATATGCATGTTCTCGCGCGCTCGTTCAAGGATCGGTCGCAAACCGAGCTTGCCGCCGTGCAGATGGTGCCGCAGGATCCCGCGACAAGCCTCAATCCTGCGCTTTGCGTGGACACCCAGCTTTCTCGCGCTGTCAGGCGGGTGCATTCTCGCTGGTCGAGGAAAGAGGTGAGGAAGCGGGTCTCGGAGCTTTTGGCCTTGGTGCGTTTGCCCGACGAGATCAAACGCCAGTACCCCCGCTCGCTTTCGGGTGGACAGGCCCAGCGCGTTGCCATCGCCCGGGCTCTCGCCCATGAGCCCAAGGTGCTTGTTTGCGACGAATCGACTTCCGCTCTCGACCCCACCACCCAAAAGGACATCCTCGATACGTTGAACCAGCTGAAACGAGACGAGGGCTTGGCGCTTGTCGTTGTCACCCATGCGGAAAGAGTGGCGCGCTACACCTGCGAGGAGGAAATCGCCGTGCCTTTCGAGGGTTAGTGCGGCGATTTAAACGTTGGATTGTCTGCTGTCATACAGCGTTTCGATTAGAGCAGTGGCGACTTGGGAAGCATCGTCCATGAAGTAAAAATGCCCTCCTTGGAAATGCCTTATCTTGAAGAGGCCTGTCGTAACGTTCGCCCAATCCTTCATTTCGTTCTCCAGAGCTTCCGGATCGTCCTTCCCTAAGAAAGCCGTAACAGGGCAGTCGATGCCCATCTCATAGTTTTCCGCAGGAACGTACTCTTCTATCAGCTTGTAGTCATTCCGGATGATCGGCAAAAATATATCGCAGAGTTCATCTATCTCGAGCACCTCGGGAGATACTCCGCCTACGCGAAGCAATTCTTCCCTAAATTCAGCATCGTCATAGAGGTGGACGTGAGCCTCTCTGATGCTCGAAGGAGCTTCTCGGCTTGATACTATCAGATGCGAAGGGCCATGCAATTTATCCAGCGCTGCGATTCGAGCTGCTTCGTGGGCAAGGGAGGCTCCCATGCTGTGTCCGAAATAGGCAAAAGGCCGATCTTCAAAATATGCGGACGCTGCTTTGGCAATTCCCTCTGCTACAAACGAGAAATCGTCTACGAGAGGCTCCGATATTCTATTTTCATGACCTGGATAGCAAATAGCGTAGACAGGAAGTTTCCTGCGAATCTCGCGTGCGACAGATCTGAATGCATTGGGTCCTCCGCCCGCATGGGGCACAAATACCAAAGCTGTTCCTCTCGCTTGCTCTTTCTGATTGAGATCGACTATCCAATTGTTCACGCTGTCCTCCTAGGAACGAGCCTACAAAACGTCTGCAAGAAAAAGCCAGCCAGTCACGAGTACCTGCTGAACAAGCGCAAGACAAGTCATGGGAGCGCCAAGCTTCATCACGGTTTTTTCGCCGTACCCAGCAAGCTCCATGCCAGAGGCAATCGGTGCCTGATGCATCGAAAGAAAAAACTGACTGGCAATCATTTGGTATGCGATCAGAACAGCGCCCGCATCGCTTACGCCCAATTCCGCTACATCACCGAATAATATCAGTATGGGAAAAATAACGACAGCGGTGGCCAACACTGATCCTATCAAAGTATGGATGGCCAATGATATTGCTGATATCAAAATGATGGTCGACAGAATATCGCTTGGCAAAGAAGCCGGAAGCGCCGTATCGGCAATCCACTGGCTCATGCCTGTGGCTTCGCCTACAGATCCGATCGACAACGCACAGGTGAGGAATACGAGAGTTCCCACGGGAACGTCTGCAAAAGCTTTTGCGTCAAGTACTCCGATTCGAGGTAGGAACATAAGCGACGTGAGAAGCATAGTCCCCCACGCTATACCTATTCTCATGAAAGGGTAAAGCGACCAGAATGCGATCATCAGAGAAAGCCACAAAGCCATCTTCTTTTCTTTGGAGCTCAATCTGCCAAGATCCTCTAACGAAGCGCGGTTTTTTGCCCCATCTACGAAAACCTTTCCAGACGGCTTAAACACTCCTATAAACAGAACTGTCGCTAAAAACAAATAGATGATGTTGGGAATGCCTATAGTGCTGAACCAGTCAACCCAGCTCAACCCTAATCCGGAATATTCAACAACGAGTGTATTGAGGGCTGGTTCCGAAGTCAAAAAGATAAGTGTCGTGGGAACCGCAAGCGCAAAACATGCAAAATTGATTACAGCGGCATCCGTCTCGGATACGCTATTTTCTTTGCACACTTCTTTTGCAACTGCCAATATGACGAATGTTCTTGCAAAGGCGCTTGGAATGATCAGTGCGAACAGCAGCTCTATGACGGCTATCGCTGCAATGAGCGATTGAAAACCTTTGACTCGACCGGATGCGCAAATACTCAGAGCCACTCTTCTAGCAAGCCCAGACTTTTCAACTCCAGAAGCTATGAGAAACGCGCAAAGTACCAGCCATAGACTTCCTCCTTCGTTCGTCCAGCCAGAAAAAACTGTTAGCGGATCAGAGGAGTTCGTGATGAGCAGTAGCCCCATATACAGCATGCCCGTAATTGGAGCCGGCATCACCCCGCTTGCCCAAAACGATAAAGCACCGAGAGTGAGAGCAAGCTGAATACGTGCTGAGCTTTCCAACTCCGGCAATGGAAGTATCAAAACGAGAAGCCCGGCGGTCAAACCCACCGAAGCAACAATGCCTTTCAAATGAAGCTTTCCAAATGACACTGTTCGCTCGACCTCCGTTAACAACGTTGCCTCAATTCGCGTGGGGCACCTAAGGCCGAAGTAAACTCTTGCCAGGCTAGACATGCGGAAATCTGGAATTGGGTTGTGGCAAGGGAGTTGCGCTCTCCAAGTCTCTCCGAGAGCATATTGGCAATCCCCTTCGGCCACTGTTCAGCGAGGATAGAATCATATGTCTCTGCTCTCCTATGAAGAACGATAATACTTGCGCTTTCGACGGTTGAGAGGTTCGAGCTGTCGGCTGCTGCCTTTCCGACATGAAACCGTGGAGTCCAAAGAACATCTCCGTAAACGTCGCATAGGGACAGAATGCCTTTATCCGAGTAAACGTCCATCCGCATCAGGGCTATGGCATTATTGTCTGGGTCACTGGAATCCATTTCGTTTTGGAATCGAACGGTAAGAGGAATCCCTCCTACTTCTCCGACTAGAATGTCAAAAGGGCCGGTATCTGCTATCTTCTCCAATCTGAAAGGATGCAAGCTTCCGGCCACTTTCCCAACCACCTCTACAAAAGGGTATGCTACTTGTACGCATGTAGTCACATCTATGCTTAGCAATTCGTGTTCCTTGCGAAGGGAAGCTGCGGCATCAATGAAGCGCTTAACCGAATCGAGATATGGATAGAAACCGTTAAGCATGAATTTGCAATCATGTTCTGCAGCGCATCTGGTCAGCTCAAGAACCTCGCTGCTATGCATGGGCTGCTCTTGGATTACGTGAATGCCCTTCTCGAGAAAGGAGCGAGATATTTCAATTCCATCTCCTCCAACCATGGCTGATCTTACCACGACACAAGCAAGATCTATGTTTGCCGGAACGGCATTAGCCCCTTGATACAGAGGAACTCCGTATGATGCAGCCAAGGCGGCGCTTCTCTTGCTCCCCCTGCCTACAATTCCAGCCAGCTCTACATCGTCGGCAATCTTAATGCCCTCGGCATATACGCTTCCGAACGTGCTCCCCACAACCACGGCTTTCATAACTCGCCTTCCTCGACTTCAAACAAAGACTTTGACGGTACAATTTCGATTCGAGCACTCTTAGACAAAGATAGAATTCCGTATATCGCCAATTCTGGATCAAGCAGATCGGGCAAGTTGTATACGCCATTGGGGATGCTCCCAGCAAGGAAACTCTCTATGGCATAGCACGCCACTGCTGCAGTTAGCTCATAGCTGTCGGCCGATTTAACAATGTAGGCCATTTCTCCAGAAGTTGCAGCCAACGTATAAAATGCCTGTCTACCCATAGCATCGATGGATGCGGCTATGCTGATTTTCTTGCTTGCTTCTTCGAGGCTCTGGGTTTTCGACAACTGTGCGTCGACAAGAGCCTTGCAAAACAGATCACCTACAAATACGTTATACCATTCAAGTCTTGGAAGCGCCTCCTTCTCGGCTATGACTCTCGCCTCTTCTGACAAAAAGGCTCTGCAAAACGACCCTTCGGGAAAGCAAGAGGGGGCGGGGGTTGGATCGTGGTCAAGTTCGCGGACTGCGCCGCTACGCCACATGGAGCCATTGTTGCCATATCCCGACGTATCGGACATGCTCAAAACTAGATCCGCCGCAGCACCCAGAGAGATATCTTGGACTCCCCCGGCAAAGCCAACAATATCCTGTCCTTTGTTTGCGGAAATAGCCATCTTTAGTAGAAGACCCGAGAGCCCCGGCACCATTCCTGCAGAAAATACAACCGGTGTTTCCGCCGATTCATCAGCTAGGGTTTTGCACAGGTTTTCGCAGCCGGCAACGTCAAAGTATGCAACGCCTGAGCTTATGGCGGCTCTTGCTGCTGGTTCGCTCAGTAGATACGCGGGGCCAGCGCAGTTAACCACCACATCGCATCCATCGAGAAATCTTGACAAAGAACTAGGGTCTGTCATGTTGACGATGAATCCGGCCGAGCGAGAACCGAGGCGAAGCTCGTACCCCTTAGCTTTCAGCATGTCGGCAAGCAGTGATCCAACATGCCCGCTCGACCCAAGCACTCCGATCATCGAAGCCCCACTCTCTTTGCGACATCTTTTGCGTGTTCTCCGGATATGCAGGTAAAGTGATCTCCTTCTATATCTTGGGTGTCTATCCCCATGAGGGCGACGCTGTTCCAGAAAACCGTTTCGTCACCACCGATGTTCTTGAATAGCCCCATTCTTCCACTGTCTCGCAAAAAGTGGATAGGGCCAAGATAGGGTTTTGATTCGTATTCCATTACTGCAATCAAATTATGTTTGAACGTCCTGTAAATTTGGGTCAATCTTTCTACGACGTTGCTATCGGCGGTCACGGTTGAAAGTATCCTACGCATGCGCTCGTTCGAATCTAGGGAGGCAATCTTCTTCAGTTTTTCGACAACAGGGCCTTCACCATCGAGAAGATCCAATACTCCGGGGTGTCGGATCTGGGCATCAGCGATTGCGTTGGCGAAGGCTTCGTCGTCTTTCGGATACCCGAGGTCTTCAGTTGGAGCATTAAGTACGCGAGCAAAAGCATACTCAATCATTACGTCTTCGGTGATTTTGAACGGGAACCCATATGAGCTGATGACAAAGAGATCGGCAACGGTTTCTCCCTGCTCCATCAGGTTTCTTGCAATCTCTGTTGCGATCAAACCTCCCATGCAGTATCCCACTATCCTAAAGCTGCATCCATTCCATTCCAAGAGGCGGTCGGCATACTCTCTTCCGAGGGTTTCTATAAGGGATCGGGTGTCATAATCCAAGGCTTTTTGCATGTCGGGCATTTGCACGCCGATGATGAGTTTGTCACCCGAAGCGCTAATAAGGTCGCGGTATGGGTCAAGAGTGCCTGTTCCGTCATGCACCAATACGTTAACGACGCCATCTCCGTTTCCGTCTTTCAATACGATAGCAGGCTCCATCTGCCCTTTGGGCGCGGCCTTTTCTGCTTCTTCTGTACTGGAGAGCGCGAGTGCGAGTGAGCTGACCGTTGGGCTTTCCATCATCTTTCTCAAAAGCCACTCCCATTCAAGTTCAGCCGCTTCGTCTACGTTCTTCTTTATCTGGGCTGCGAGTTTGGTGGCCAAAAGCGAATCGCCTCCAAGCTCAAAGAAGTCGTCATCCCTCCTGACGCTATCTGCTCCGAGTACTTCAGAAAACTCTGCAGCTAAGCGTGCTTCCAAATCGCTACGGTAGCTGTCTCCCTCATCTCCGATGCCCGCAGTTTTCGACTGCATTCTTCCGAGCAGTGGTAGGCGTTTAAGCTCGGCTCTGTCAACCTTTCCGTTTCTCGAAAGGGGAAGTGTGTCGATTATCCCAATGGCTTCAGGAATCATGTATGAGGGAAGGGTTTCTTGTGCGGCTGATACCACATCATCGACCGAAAGCGCGGCTATATCAGCCTTTGCTTGTGCGACTATCAGGTGCTGGCCAAAGAGATCCGGTTCTTCGTTCGTAGGAGAGCAGTCCGTCAAGCCAAAACCTGCTTTTGCGAGGATTCCGCTCCATTCGTCGAGGTTAAGGAATACCTTGCTGGTTCCTGCACGCAAATCCGAGTACTCCATCCCGAGGGCATCTTGGAAATCCATGCTGACCATAAGGGGAAAGCTCTCGCGCGTGGCCTCAATAAAGGCCAAAATGCCTCCCGGAGAAAGAAGGGATTTGATTTGCCCCAGCCCTGCAAGGACATCGATGCAATTATGGAGTACGTTTGCGCCTACGATGAGATCAAATGAGTTGTCTGCAAGTCCCTGAGCTCTAGCATCCTTATTGACATCGTAGATGGCGTAGCCAATCCAGTTTTTACCTTCGTAGCGATTTCGGGCTTCAGAGAGGAAGAATTCAGAGATGTCAGTAAAAAGATATGTGCTCCCCGTTCCCTCAAGCGCATCGATGAGCGAGTCGCTGCTGCCTCCCGTACCGGCCCCGACCTCAAGAACTCTCAACCCACCCTTGATGCGCGCAAATTCCGAAACCATGCTAACTAGTGTGGAGTTGAGAGTTTTGGAGGCTAGGTTGTCCCTGTAGGTTGAAGCGGCTACATCAAAACCACCTTCGGGAAAGAGTATGGATAAATGATCCACTTTCCCCGACACGAGGCCGGATAAGGAATCTATGCATGTGTGCAAAAACGACAAAAGCCCTTTGCTGTACTCGACTTTCAGTTCCAAGGATTCGAGCTGTTGCCATAAAGCCTCAATGTCGCCTCTCTTATAATCGTCCGAGAAGCAAAACAAGTCGCCCTTTGCATTGAGCGCTTTCATGTCGACGAGAGACTTCGCCCATCTCTCTAGGAGCCTTCTGTTCCTCTCTTTGGCATTGAGTCCATGCATCATGTCGTCCATTGAGAAGCCATCTTTGCTAACGGCATCTGCTATCAAATTCATCATGGCCGACAAGCAGACCTCGTCAACTTTGCGGCAATACTCTCCAACTTCGTTGACAGCCATTTTGCTGAAGCGATCTCTCATACATTCTTTCATGGCGACCGTAGATCTCTTGAACAAGGATTCTGCCTTGTCGGGATTGACCTTTTCGGCGATGACTGCGGCGAGAAGATGCTTGTCGGTTTTATCGTCGTCGGCAGCAAATGCGACAGCCTTGTCCACTCCCGGTGCCTTTTCTAAAGCGGCTTCCACTTCGCCTAGCTCGACGCGGTAACCCCGTACTTTAATCTGCTGATCTGCACGCCCGAGAAACTCGATGTCGCCGTTTTCCAGGTATTTGCCCATGTCGCCGGTTCGATAGCATTTCACTCCATCCCGCATTATAAAACTCTCGGATGTTCGAACAGGGTCATTGAGGTAGCCCGAAGCAAGGCTCTTTCCGCTAATGATGATTTCACCCGGAACGAGAAGAGGCAGCGATTCAAGTTCGCGTCCTACGATATCAAACTCCTGGTTGGCAAGAGGCTTTCCGTAGGGAATGCTTGCCTTTTCCGAATCCGATGGATTGATTTCGTGGAAGATCGACCAGATTCCTCCCTCGGTGGCACCGCCGAGGCTCACCATTTTCAAGTGAGGGATTTTATCTGCGATATCGTTGGGTAGAGAGACGGGTATCCAGTCGCCAGACAAGAGAGCGAGCCTCAAGGAAAGAGAGGGGACATCCGGAGCCGTATCAAGGTAGTAAGAAAGCATTTGCATCTGCTGGGGGACAGAGTTCCATATCGTTACCTTGCGTTTAACAACTACGTCGCACCAGCTCGACGGATCATTAAGTGATGAGGGTTCGGGGAAGATAAGCTCTCCTCCGACGGAAAGGATTCCAAATATATCATATATAGCTAGGTCGAAGGTTAGCTCGGCCAATCCGATGATCTTGTCGCTCTGCCTAACGTTGAATCGAGAGTTTATGTCGGCGATGGTGTTCCACGCGGCGGCGTGGCTCACCGCCACCCCCTTCGGCACCCCGGTGGAGCCGGACGTGTAGATCACGTAGGCTTCGTCAGATGGCAAAGTCCGATCCTCGAAGTTAGCGGAAATGTCATCGCTTAGGATAAGGTCGATATCCATAGCCTCTTCTTTGCCGGCCAAGTCAAGCCTTTCGAGGGTTTCAGCTTTGGCGAGAACCGCGCCCACTTCCGCATTGCCCATAACGGTGTCGACTCTTGATCGAGGATGGTCAGGGGATAGAGGAATAAAGGGAGCGCCGGCAAGGCTGCAGCCGATCACCGCAACTACTTGTGCAATGCTCTTCTCAAGAATGATCGCAGTCCGAACTCCTCGCTTTAACTTATGGGCCACTTTGAGGGAAAGCGCCCTCAGCTCCGCATATGTCACAAACTCATCTCCCAATCGCACGGCGGGGAGCTCTGGATGAGAGAGGGCTGTCTTCATAAAGTCTGAGTGGAGGGTACTCGACACTATTTCTTTGCCGGTGTCGTTTACTGCGATGCGAACAAGTTTCTGCTTTTGAGGTAAATGGACTATTCGTGTCTCTTCCCATGTCGCTTTGCTCGAGGCAAGACTTCTAAGGGTCTGTTCGAAAGATGAAAAGGCGTCTGAAACCAGACCGTCAGGGAAGACTCCGGCGCGCTCATCCCAATTGATTACAAGAGACCCATTCCACTCCATCGCTTGGCAGTCAAGCCATACTTGGGGGGTTTGTGAAAGTCCGCCGATGACTCGAGAGCCACGAAAGAGGCTTGTTTCACTCAAGGACGATCCTCCGCGTAGGCCGATGCTGCTCGTGAAAACGAACGGCATGAGCGCCCCACCGCCCGCACGTCCACGTCGTCGCGCGATCTCTCTCAGCACGGAGACTCCGGAGAAGCTTCTATGTTCAAGATCCGACCATAGCTGTGATTGCGCTGCAAAAGCGCGGGAGAAGAAGGGCGCGCGCTCGTCACGAATCAATCCCAATAGGCTTGACATTGTGAAATCACCGACCGTACGCATGATTCCAGGAATGTCATCCCCCCTGTTCAACATTGTCATATTGATCGTGAAATCCGACGATTCCGCCCACAGCGCCAAAGTGTCCGAGAATGCAGCGACCAATGCAGCTGTGGGGGTAACCCCTTTCTCTGCGCTTGTGCGACGGAATTCTGCCCATTCGTTATCGGTAAGGCTCATCTGGTGCCTAATGAATCTAACTCCCGTTCGCACGTCAGGATTCGGCCCCATGGGAAGAATAGGGGCGGGAGGCAATTCGTCAATGCGTGCCGACCAGTATTCCTCATCTGCTTTTAGAGAAGGGCTGGAAACTCCTCGGGTTTTTGCATCCATGACAAAATCTCTGAAGGAGATCTCGTCGCTGCTATCTAGTTGCTCGCCGTCATATGCCCGAGCCAGATCATTGAGGATTATGGTAATGCTCAAAAAGTCACAAAGAGCCAAGTTGACTGATATGTGGAGGATTGGCTTAATCCCATCAGTACTCACTTTCAGTTCGTACGGATGGACCGAGGTTGCATAATCCTTGTGATCCATGGTTCTACGACATTCGGAAGCGACCTCTTCTAAGCTTCGCGATTCGGCTTCGACGAATTCAATCAATCCCACATCATATTCTTCCAGCACCTGCTGATAACCGTCTTCAGAAATGACCGAGTGAAGTACGTCATGCCGAGCCACCACTTTTCGCCATGCGTTGTTCAATCGCTCGAATTCAACGCCTCCCAAGCTAATCTCCATGTACCCTTGGCATCCCACTCCGCCGTAGGGATAAGCTTCGCTCTTGCCAAGCTGATAAGCTTGCTGTATGTCTGTAAGAGGATAAGGATCGTACCTTTTCTCGGGCTCGCGCTTTATCGGGCGAGGTTCGTTGAGGGCTGCGATTACAGCATCCCTGTTCTTCTTTATCAGGTTAGCCCTTTCTGCCGTCATGGCTCCAGATGGCGCTCTGAATTTTAGCTTTCCGTCCTCGACCCATAAACGTATTCCCGCATCTGCCATCTCTTCAAGAAGGCATCGGATCTCGTCCATCATAGGGTTCCCTCCTCATATGTGTCCCCGCATGTCGTATCTATCTTTTGGCAGATTCCGGCTACGGTCGGATCGGATATAAATTCTTGAAGTCCAATTTTGAATCCAAGACGCTTTTCCAAAGCGCTCGTCATTCTCATGGCCATGAGGCTGTCGCCGCCCAGCTCGAAGAAGTTCGACTCCCTCCCGACGGGCCCCGCATCGAGCAGCTCCTCCCACACCGACGCCACGGCGCGCTCCGCTTCGGTGTCCGGTTCGGACAGGGAGGATGCGGACGGGGCCGCTTCGGGGGCCATGCCGGCCAAGGCCTTTCGGTCGACCTTCCCGTTCGCGCTCAAGGGCCACTCGTCTAGGATTGTCACGTCATGGGGGACGAAGTAGGAGGGAAGGAGCCCGGCCACGCGGGACAGCACCCCGGCCGGATCCACGTCAGCCCCCTCGTCGGCGACCACGAACGCATGCACCACCGAGCGCTCGCGCTCGCCGGCCACGACGGCCACGGCCCCCTTCACCCCGGGGCATCCGGC
>CALAMG010000028.1 GCA_937925715.1 uncultured Collinsella sp. | reverse complement strand
GTCGCGCCCTTGAAGTTGAACGTCAGATTGTCCAAATGCGGCCCGCGCAGCGTCGGCCCGTTACGGCGTTTGGTAAAACGCCGTAACTAAAAACGGTTGCCGCGGAAGCCGCCACCGTTGCGGCCGCCACGGTCGCCACCGCGACCGCCGCGGTCGTTACCGCGGTTGCCGCCAAAGCCGCCACGGTTGCCGCCGCGGTCGCCATAGCCACCACGGTTGCCGCCAAAGCCGCCGCGACCGCCACGGTCGCCGCCACGGTCACCAAAGCCGCCACGGCCGCCGCGATCGCCACCGCGACCGCCACGGTCACCGCCACGGCCACCGCGATCGCCAAAGCCGCCGCGACCGCCACGGTCGCCGCCACGGCCACCGCGATCGTCACGGCCGCCGCGAGGACCGCGGTCCTCGTCCAGGCCCATGGCGACGAGCGGAGCAATGACCTTATCGAGAGCGGCCATCAGCTCGGTGGCCTCCTCGTAAGAAAGCTCGGGCAGGAGCTTCTCCTTCTTGTTGGCAAGCTCGACTAGGCCCTCAGCGGCATCCTCGGCAGCGAAGACGACGATCTTGCGCATATCGCCCTCGGCGTCGTCGATGCGGCCGACCAGATCGGCAGCCTCGGCCTCGGCCATCAGGCCATCGAGCTCACGAAGGCGCATGCCCAGCAGGTCGGACATTTCCTTCTGCTCCATCTTGGGCTTGAGGTCAAGAAGCTTGATGGCGCGCTCGATGTTCGCCATGCGCTCGGCCTTGGCCTCCTCCTCCTTGGAAATAGCAAAGCGACGGCTACGCAGCAGGCGGGCGGCCTTCTGCATCTTGTCCATCAGCTCTTCGTCATCGTAATCAACGGCGGCCTCGACAACCTCGGCCTCCTCCTCGGCGGAAACCTCGTCAGCAGCCTCAACCTCGGCAGCTTCGGTCTCCACGGTCTCGACTGCCTCAACCTCGGCAGCCATGGTCTCGTTCTCGGTCTCGTTCATGATCTCTTCGTTCTCAGACATGAGACTCCTTCTTGGCCCTCTCGGGCATCATCGCCCCATTCGCGGGGCCCGTCGCGCACTCTTTGCGCTTTAAACATTCATGCCTCTCGGCAAAACGTCCATTAGTTTATGGTGTCGCCATCCAATCTAGCTGCAGAATCTATGTGCACACATTAATGCGACATGTCGCGGTATCATGGCCTGAACCAAACGTGTCCACCTTAAGGAGCCCGCCATGATTAAGCCCATCATGAAATCCGAGTTCTTTTTGCGCCTGCCTTCCGAAGACGCGGGACCCGACGATGCCGCGACCGGGCAGGACCTCCTGGATACACTCCACGAGCATGAGCGCGAGTGCGTGGGCGTCGCCGCCAACATGATCGGCGTGCGCAAACGCATCATCTGCGTAAAGGACAGCAACAGGACACTCCTGATGTACAACCCTCAAATTCTTGAGCAGGTCAATGCCTATCAGACGAGCGAAGGATGTCTCTCGCTGATCGGCGAGCGTCCCTGTACCCGCTATCGCCGCATTAAGGTTGAGTATTTGGACGAGAACTTCGTCCACCGCATCAAAAACTTCTCGGGCTACACCGCCGAGATCATCCAGCACGAAATCGACCACTGCAACGGGATAGTGATCTAGTTCCACCGATTCAAGAAAGCTCCCTGCAGCAAAACAACTGCAGGGAGCTTTTCATAGTGCGGAGCTTCTATCCCACTAGCTCTGGCGGTAATGATCGAAGAAGTCGGCGAGGTCTTCGAGCGACTCTTTGAGCACTTCCATGCGCGGCAGGTACACGATGCGGAAGTGATCGGGCTCGGCCCAGTTAAAGCCGCCGCCGCGCGTGATCAGGATCTTCTTCTCGTGCAGCAGGTCGAGAGCGAACTGCTCGTCATCGGTGATGTTGAACTTCTTCACATCCATCTTGGGGAAGATGTAGAACGCCGCGCGCGGCTTAACCACCGAGATGCCGTCAATCTTGTTGAGCGCCTCATACACAAAGTTGCGCTGCTCGTAGACACGACCGCCGGGGCGGATGTAGTCGTTAACCGACTGATGGCCACCGAGCGCCGTCTGGACGATCGACTGGGCCGGCACGTTGGAGCACAGGCGCATGTTAGAGAGCATGTTGACGCCCATGATGAAGTCGCTCATGCAGCGCTGGTTGCCCGAAAGCACCATCCAGCCAATGCGATAGCCCGCGATCATATGCGACTTGGAAAGGCCGCTAAAGGTGACGCAGGGCAGATCGGGAGCGAGCGAGGCAATCGAGACGTGCTCGTAGCCGTCCATGCACAGGCGGTCGTAGATCTCATCGGCAAAGATCATCAGCTGATGCCTGCGTGCAACCTCGACGATGCCCTCGAGCACCTCGCGCGGATAGACGGAACCCGTGGGGTTGTTGGGGTTGATGATGACGAGGGCTTTGGTCGCGCTCGTGATCTTGGACTCCATATCCTCCAGGTCGGGATACCAATCGGCCTGCTCGTCGCACAGATAGTGCACAGGATGGCCGCCGGCAAGGGTCGCGCACGCCGTCCACAGCGGGTAGTCGGGGCTGGGGATTAGAATCTCGTCGCCATTGTCGAGCAGCGCGTTCATCGAAAGCTGAATGAGCTCGGACACGCCGTTGCCCGTGTAGATGTGCTCCATCTGAACGTTGGGCAGGCCCTTGATCTGCGAGTACTGCATGATCGCCTTGCGCGCGGAGAACAGGCCACGCGAGTTGGAATAGCCTTCGCAGTCGGGCAGCTGCTGGCGCATGTCCTTAATGACCTCATCGGGCGTGCGGAAACCAAAGGGCGCGGGGTTGCCGATGTTGAGCTTGAGGATGCGCTCGCCTTCGTCCTCCATACGGGCCGCCTCGTCGACGACGGGACCGCGCACGTCATACAGGACATTCTCGAGTTTGGTGGATTTAGAAAAAGTACGCATGGTGGTGCTCCTTGGAATTTGAGCTGAGGGATGGGGTTCGGGCTTGGAAACGTTACGGGGCGATGATGCCTCGCCTTGATCGGCGTCACCGGCAAGCAGCCAGGTAACATCGACCTCCAAAATGCGGGCGAGCAGCTCTGCCACATCGCGCCGCGGAATCGTCTTGCCACTCACATATTGGCTCATCTGACTCTTGCCGAGTTTTTTGCCGAGCATCTCCGATGCGCGGATTACGTCCGACTGGCGAACGTCGCGATCGGACATAGTCTGCCGCAGGCGATCGCTAAACGTCTCTTGGGCCACTAGAACCTCCTTGCTGGCAAAGTTCAATTTATAGAACACGAATTGAACCTGAGTTCAATTTAGCAAGCAGTATAGCGCCGTACCTCATTCGTAAGTTCAATTTCATAAGAAAACGTACCGAACTCCGAGATTTGCCCAAAGCGGACAATGACGTGCACACGTTTAGAGGTATTCAAGGAATCGAGCAGCGGCAAGAGAAACGTCAGCCGTGCGATATATCGCATTGATCTGCCGATGGGGATGTCCCTCGAGTGGTCGCACGGCAACATCGAACTGACAGCGGCGCAAGATGAGCGCGGGAAGAATGCTCACGCCCAAGCCGTCCTCGACCATAGCCATAATCGCATAGTCATCCCAAGTCGACAGCTTTGAGCGCACCGCCAGTCCCGCCCGACGAAACAACGGCGTAATCTCGTCATCGGTGCCGCGTTCTAGCAGAATAAACTGCTCGTTGGCTAAATCGGCAAGAGAAACGACCTCCGCCGTGGCAAGCAAAGAGTCTGCCGGCACTACCGCCATCAACTCGTCGCGCACCAAAGACCGCGATGCCATGCCGTTTTCTCGGGGCTCACGTGGGATAAAGCCCAGGTCACAACGACCCTCAGCCACCCATTGTTCAATCTCTGAGTAATCGCCCATCAGCAACTCATAATCGACGTCCGGGTGATCGGCGCGAAAGCGCGCAATCACCGGCGGCAGCACGTGGGTCGCCACACTCGAAAACGTACCGATGCAGATTTTGCCGCGCATGAGCCCACGCATCTCATCCACCCGTCGCTGCAAACGAACAAATTCCTCGCAGAGCGCCTCGACCGCCGGCATGACTTGCCGCCCATCGGCAGAAAGTACTACGCCCTCGCGGCTTCTATCGAGCACTTTAAAGCCCCAGTCTGCCTCAAGATCGGCCACCATACGGCTCACGCCCGACTGCGAATAGCTCAGCCGCTCGGCGGCGCGCGTAAAACTGCCGGCGCGCACGGTCTCGAGCAGCACCTGCATCTTTTGAATATTCGTTTCCACGGCACCTCTCCACCTTTGCATGAGTTTTTGTCATGTTATCCATGCATTATATTCGCTTTTCTTCTAAAGCCAGTTCACCCATAGTGAACATGCTCGGATATAGAAGGGATGTCAGCGCATGAACAACGGACTGTTTACGTACTTAGCAGCATTGCTATTGTTTGGCTCCAACGGCATCATCGCCGCTGCCATCGCGCTGCCGAGCTCCGATATCGTGCTACTACGCACGTTTTTGGGCGCACTCTCGCTTGTCACCGTCCTCGCCATCACCCAACGCCATAAGTTGCAGGCGCCATCTCGCCCCCGCGAAGCCGCAGCCCTCCTCCTCTCGGGAGCCGCACTGGGCGCCAGCTGGATTTTTCTGTTCCGCGCCTACCAGACGATCGGCGTCGGTATATCCTCGCTGCTGTACTACTGCGGCCCTATCATTGTCATGGCGCTCTCCCCGCTCATCTTTGGCGAAAAGCTGACCGGTGGCAAAATCGCCGGGTTTATCGCCGTCGCCTGCGGCGCTTTTCTCATTGCAGCGCAAGGTTTAGGCGGCAACATGCCCATTGCGGGCATCGTCTGCGGCATCGCCTCGGCATTTTGCTATGCACTGATGGTCATCGCCAGCAAGGGTGCACCGCACATCGAGGGTCTCGAGAACTCCGCGCTCCAGGTAAGCGCTGCCTTTGTGACCGCGCTGATCCTTACGCTCTTCACGCAAGGTGCCCCCTCGTTTTTCTCCCCCAGCATTGCCGCCGGCATCGATTGGCGCGCCGTTGCCATGCTCGGCATTGTCAACACCGGACTCGGTTGTCTGCTCTACTTTAGCGCCGTCGCCAAGCTGCCCGTCCAGACCATCGCAGTTGTCGGCTACCTCGAACCGCTTTCGGCCGTCGTGTTCTCGGCCGTCCTTTTAGGCGAAGCCATAACACCGGTCCGCCTGATGGGTGCCGCGCTTATCATCGGCGGCGCGATTTTTTGCGAACTCGCCGGCAAACGCGCAAGCGCCAAGGCTGGCATAGCCCAGACAGCACGTGCTTAAAAGCCCCTGTTTTGAAATGCTACCTACGTACATAAATAATCCCCAGCTGGGGATTATTGTCTAAAATAACCTGATGTGCCAAACTGCTCTTGTATGTATAAAGACGGCATAAAGGTTATCTGTCCTAGACAGATAACCGGATGTCTAAGGGAGTCCACGTGGCACACAACAAACTGGAGGCAAGCCCCCAAGACCAGCGTGGTCAAGGCGGGCACGGAGCCATCCCCCTCTCCGCTGGCATGCTGCTTGTAACGCTCGGCGTCGTCTATGGCGACATCGGCACGAGCCCCATGTACACCATGAAATCAATCGTCGCCAACAACGGCGGCATCGGTACCGTCAGCGAGGACATGATCCTGGGCGCGCTTTCGCTCGTCATCTGGACCATGACACTCGTGACCACGGTCAAGTACGTGGTAATCGCCATGAAGGCCGACAACCACAACGAAGGCGGCATCTTCGCCCTGTTCAGTCTCGTGCGCAAGGTGGCGCCATGGCTGATTCTCCCCGCCATGATCGGCGGCGCGGCACTGCTCGCCGACGGCATCCTCACCCCCGCGGTCACGGTCACCACGGCCATCGAGGGTCTGCGCACCATCGAATGGGGCCATGCGCTGCTGGGCGACGGCCAGACCAACGTTATCATCATCACCATCATCATTATCTGCGGCCTGTTTGCCATGCAGCGCGCCGGCACCTCGTCGATCGGCAAGCTGTTCGGCCCGCTCATGACACTGTGGTTCCTGTTCCTGGCGGGCGCCGGCCTGTTCAACATGCTCGGCAACCTGTCCATCTTGCGCGCGCTCAACCCCATCCGCGGCATCATGTTCCTGTTCTCGCCCATCAACCACTCGGGCATCATGGTGCTCGGCTTCGTCTTTCTGTCGACGACCGGCGCCGAGGCGCTCTACTCGGACATGGGCCACGTTGGCAAGGCAAACATCTATGCATCCTGGCCGTTTGTTAAGGCGGCCCTCATCCTCAACTATCTGGGTCAGGGCGCTTGGCTGCTCGCCAACAACTCCAATCCCCAGATGCTCGCGATGGACATCGTCAACCCGTTCTATATGATGCTTCCCGAGCCCCTGCGCCCCTTTGCCATCGTGCTTTCGGCCGTAGCGGCCATCATCGCCTCGCAGGCGCTCATCACCGGCTCGTTCTCGCTGGTTTCGGAGGCAACGCGCCTCAACCTTATGCCACACCTGCGCATCCACTACCCCAGCGATACCAAGGGTCAGCTCTATATTCCACTCGTCAACAACATCATGTGGGTCGGCTGCATCTTCATCGTGCTGCTGTTCCAGAACTCCGAGCGCATGGAGAGCGCCTATGGCCTCGCCATTACCGTGACCATGCTCATGACCACGACGCTTTTGACGAGCTATATCGCCGGCATTCTCAAGCACAAGCTGGGTGCCTGCGTCTTCGCCCTGCTCTTTGGTGCCATTGAGCTGTGCTTCTTCGCCTCGTGCCTCACCATGTTCTTTGACGGCGGCTACGTCATGATCTTCCTGGCCGCGCTGCTGTTCGGCCTTATGTATGTGTGGCGTCGCGGCACCGCCATCGAGCGCACGCAGACGATCCTGTTGCCCGTCTCCAAGTACATCGATCAGCTCAACCGCCTGCGCAACGACGAGACCTACCCCGTGCTCGCTGACAATCTGGTATTTCTCACCAACAGCCCCGACCCGCTCACGCTCGACCGCGACGTGCTCTATTCCATCCTGGACAAGCACCCCAAGCGCGCCAAGGCATATTGGTTCATCAACGTGCACGTTACCGACGAGCCCTATACGCATGAGTATTCCGTTGAGACCTTTGGCACAGACTTCCTGTTCCGCGTACGCTTGGACCTGGGTTTTAAGGTCAATCAGCGCATCAACGCCTACCTGCGCCAGATCGTTGGCGACCTGATGGCATCGGGTGAGTTGCCGCCGCAACACCACACCTACTCCATCTACGAGACCCGCGGCAACGTGGGCGACTTCCGCTTTTGCATGCTGCGCAAGATGCTTGCCCCCGAAACGGACATCAACCGCAACGACCATCGCGTCATGGCCATCAAGTACGCCGTCCGCCGCGCCTGCGGAAGCCCGGCACGTTGGTATGGTCTCGAGAACTCGGCCATCATCATTGAGTACGTACCGCTCTTTGCCCGCATGCGTCCGGCAGTCAAGCTCGTACGCACCCAGGTGCCGCTCGAGATCCTGATCGAAGAGGCCGAGGAAATGGAAGTCGACATCTTCTCGGACGACCTGGTCAACGGCAACGCAGCCGGTAAGGACATGAACGTCGATCCCACCGAGTTGCTCGAGAGCGTCGCCGATACGCCCGAGCAACAGCAACTCGACGGACTCGAGAGCACCCAGCTCAACGACGCCAACTTCTAACACGCCACCAGCCATTGACGACAACGGTCCCGCATCTCATGGGAGATGCGGGACCGCTTTGCATTGCAGTAAAGCTAACGGCTACGAACGACGCGGCTCGGGAACCACGAGCCTATCGGGGCTCGCGCCCTCGGCATCCATCAGGCTCACGTAGCGAATCGACGGATCCCCATACATCGCGTAGTAATAATTGCCCGTGCGCGCGCTAAAGCATCCGGTGTAGATAGTCTTCTCGAACTTGCCATCGCCCATCCTGGACGCTCCCTCGATCATCACCACGCCCTCGAGCGAGCGGAACATGCGAACGACGTTTTCGGTCTCGCTCTCCTTTTGCGGGTAATTGGCATTGAGGTACGCCGCCTTTACAAAACGGCTCGGCGAATAGCAGTCGCCCGGAATGCCGCGCATGCCGGCACCGGCTCCATAGGGCTTGAGCTCGGCGCCACGCCATGTCGCCGTCTGCGGAAAATCGCTTGTGGCGGTGATATAGGTGCGCAGGTTTTCCATGTGCCACGGGAAGGTCGGCTGGTTGGCAAGGGTGTCGACCGGATCGTCGTATACATGCAGGCCGTCAGCCATCATCTCGACCACGATACTGCGCTGGCTGTCGCCGATAATCCAATGGAGCAGCGACACGCCCAGCCCCTCTCCGGCAGATTTGGCGACAATCACCGTGTCGCGCAGCGCGGCCTCGACCTCATCGACCGTCGAGAACGTCGCTGCCACCCACAAGGGAAACTCATAGGCCGCGATATTGGTCTTGCCGTCGACAGGGCCCTCGGCATACTCGGCATAGCCGGGAAAGTTGAGCCCCGCCACAGCCAGACCCGCATCGTTACCGCAATCGAAAAACATGGGATAGTTCTTGTAATCGATGCACATACCGATCACCGCGTGCGCCGCTGTCGCGTCGTCGATAAACGAATACGGAATGTGAAACCCGCGCGGCATCACGCGAACCTGTTGGCCGTAGTCAAAGCTCCAGTCGAGATTGCGGCCCAGATACATGTGGCCAGAATTATCGGTAAATCGAATACTCGTACACATAGCGCCTCCTAGCTTTACGTTCTTGCTAATCTCATTGTCACCAATCAAAGAGGCGCTAAACACAAAAGCCCGGACATGACAACAATGTCACGCCCGGACTATTCAAACAGGATAAACTCAACCAAGTTAACCCCGCAGGTCGTCTAAGGGGTCAAAGTGCCGCAGATTGCCACGAAAGAGGAGCGCCGCGTACTAACGGTACGCAAGCGACGATTGAGCGGCAAGGTGCGGTGCTTTGATCCCCTTAGACCAACTTGCCGAGACAGTGGTCGATCATATGCTGGACCATTTGCGCCTCGAAGCCCACAAAGTCCTGCTTGCGCTCGCGCATCTTGCCGTCGACGATCACGTCATAAGCGACCTTGCACTTGATATAGCGCGTGGACTTGGTGACCTCCTCGTGCGTCAGGCAGCTCTCCTCCATCTTGCTGGCGCCCAGGCCAAACACCAGACGGGGGTTGTAGAGCACGTGGGGCTCGCCGGCGTCGTCCAGATAGACGCAGACCTTCTTGGTAACGCCAATCTGGTTGGCGGCAAGGCAGCCGGCATCGTCGAGCGACTTGATGGTATCGATCAGGTCCTGTGCCACCGACTCGTCCTCGACGGTCGCGACCTCGCAACGCTGGGACAGAATAGCCTCGTCGTGGCAAAGCTCTTTAATCATACGTTCCTCCATAGGGGTCGTTGTAACCGCTTAAGTATACGGTACCCACACATTTTCATGCGAAAAATACCGTCCGTCTGCTACAAAGCGCCGAACATCAACATGCGAGGAACAACAGCGTCGTAAAGGGGCTATAGTGGGTGAGTTCGTGTCAATCGGCCTAAACTCGGGGCCGAACAAGGAAAGGGTATGCATGGACGAACTATTTCACGTCAGTGAGCGCAAGTCCACAATCGGGACCGAACTCCGCGCTGGACTGACAACATTCCTGGCGATGGCCTACATCATTGCCGTCAACCCCGCGGTGCTCTCGGGCGCTGGCATCGATGCGGGAGCGCTCGCCTGCGCCACCTGCCTGGGCGCCGGCATCATGACCATCTGCATGGGCATCTTCGCCAACCGCCCGCTCGCCTGCGCTTCGGGCCTGGGCATCAACGCCATGATCGCGGGCATCGCCACCACCATGTGCGGCGGTGACTGGCACGTGGCCATGAGCGTTATCTTCCTCGAGGGTATCGTCATCTTGCTGCTCGTCCTGTGCGGCCTGCGCGAGGCCATTATGGACGCCATCCCCGTGGTCCTGCGCCACGCCATCTCGGTTGGCTTGGGCCTGTTTATCGCCATGATCGGCCTGTGCGACGCTGGCATCATCACCGCTGGCGCCGGTACGCTCGTCGGCTTGGGCGACATCGCCTCCCCCACCTTTATCGTCGGCATCATCTCCATCGTCGTGACGGTTGCCCTGGCTTCCCGCAACGTGCCGGGCTCGCTGCTCATCGGCATCATCGTCGCCGTTATCGCCGGTATCCCGCTGGGCGTCACCCACGCCCCCGAGGGCCTCATCGCACCGCTCGACTTCTCGACCTTTGGCGCCCCGTTTGCTAGCACCGCCGATGGCAACATGGCCATCGTGAAGGTTCTGACCGACCCGATGCTGCTCGTCGTTGCCTTCTCGCTGCTCATGAGTGACTTCTTCGACACCATGGGCACCGCGATGGCCGTCGCCAAGCAGGGCGAGTTCTTGACCGAGGACGGCAATGTCGAGGACATCCGTCCCATCCTGATCGTCGACTCCGCCGCCGCTGCTGTGGGCGGTTTCATGGGTGTCTCCTCCATCACCACCTTCGTCGAGTCCACTTCCGGCGCCGCCGACGGTGGCCGCACGGGCCTCACCTCCGTCACCACCGGCGTGCTGTTCATTCTCGCCGCGTTCTTCTCCCCCATCGTCACCATCGTTTCCAGCGCCGCCACCTGCGGTGCTCTGGTCTACGTCGGCTACCTCATGATGAGCGAGGCCTCCGAGATCGACTGGTCCGACGTGTCGCAGGGTTTCCCGGCGTTCATGATTGTCGCCGGCGTGCCCTTCACCTACTCCATCTCTGCCGGCATTGGCCTGGGCTTTATCGCCTACGTGGTCGTCGCGCTCTTTAAGGGCGAGGCTTCCAAGATCAAGCCGCTCATGTGGATCGCAGCCCTCGCCTTCCTCGTCTACTTCTTCGTAGCGTAGCGGCAAAGCTGCCAAAGCAGAACACCAAAGCGCGGAGTCGCATCGAGCGGCTCCGCGCTTTTCTTTTAAAGCCAGGCCACGCACGGACGCGCGATATATTGCTTCCCAAGTTCTGGACATTTTGCCCTCCAAACGGCACTACCGCCGGCTACATCCTGCAGATATGCTGGGCGTAATCGCATAGGCCCTATGAGGATGGGAGTAACCATGGCCGCCTTGTTCACGACCCCCAAGCGCAATGACAAAACCTCTGGAGCCCATTTTGTCGAGCCCGACGTGCGCCGTCGCACGCTGCTCGCACACGGAAGCTGGCGTCGCGTGACGCGTCGCATCGTCCGTGGTCTGACCTGCGCGCTCACGGTGAGCTCGTTGCTCATGCCGAGTGTCTCGCTCGCGGCCGAGTGGGTGGACGTCGGCGGCAGCCGGTATGAAGCTGGCGCCGCGGTAGGCGACGAGGCGGGCACCTGGGCCTGGGACGGCGCCGACGACATGAAGCTCAACGGCTATGACGGCGGTGCAATCAATGCTGCAGGCAAGCTCAACATTGCGTACGAGGGCAAGAACACCGTGAAAACCGAGCTCGATTACACCGGAGCCGCCATCAAAGCGCAGGATGGCACTAACCAGAAAGCGGAGTTGAACATAACGAGCTCGAATAGCACGGATGAGCTCAATGTGACAGCCGAGGCCGATGCAATTAAATCCACAGGCGACCTCTCCATTTCTGGCCCAGGCACTGTGAACACCACGAGCACTACTGCCGACGGAATTGAGGCAGAGGGCGATCTCTCTATCACGGGCTCGGGCACCGTGAATGCAACGGGCGGTACCGAAGGCATCCAATCCAAGGGCAAGACCACCATCAATTCCTCTGGCACAGTGATCGCTAAAGGAGGCGAAGGCTACGGCATCGCCGCGGGCAGTGACCTCATCATCAAAGGCGGTGGCAAGGTAGAAGCAAACTCTATCTCTATAGAAGAAGAAGCAGCGATTTGGGCTAAAGACGGCATCAACATCTCGGACGGCAGCCAGGTTAAGGCAAACGCCGAGGGATATCTTGCCGTCGACACTGAGGGCAGTCTCGCGGTCACGAACGCCTCCCTTGACGCAAGCGGTGTTGAATATGGCGTCTATGCCCACAAGGGCGTTACGCTCGATCACGCGACCGTGACGGTCCGTACCAGCGCGAACGGCGGCCAGGCCATCTCCCTCATCACTGACGGGGGCGACATCGACATCAAGAACGGTTCCATCGTGGACGCGTTCGCGGAAGGCAAATTCTCGGTTGCAATCTCTACCAGAAACCACCAGCCATACGTCGCTGGCGGCCATATCTACATCAGCGACTCCGTTGTTAAGGCTATAGCCCGCTATGTCGAGACCGGTGGCGACGGCCCCGATCACTACAGCAACGATCAAAGCGGTGAGGTCATCCCTGAGCCTAGGGGTCTGAACATCGGTATCTTCGCCCAGACCTACGAGGGCATCACGCCCGCGAGCATCTCGATCGTCCGCAGCAAGGTCACGGCCGAGGGAGACACGGCGGCAATCTTCGCCCTTGCCACAAGCGAGGACGGCAAGGCGATCGGCACCATCGAGATCGAAGGCGCTCCCATCCAGACGCCCACAGGCGGCAAGATCATTGGCTATCGCAACAAGGAAGAACTCGACGACGGCATCTTCTACGAGGTGGGTCAAACCATCGGCACGGGCGACGCTGTGATCAACTCCCCCTATGACGCCGCTGTCGCCAAGAGCACGGTCATCGCGCCTCCCGAGGAGATCAAACCCGAGGAGAAGCCAAGCGAGACCAAGCCCGAGGGTTTCAAGTCCGAGGGCACGAAGACGACCAAGACCGTTGCAGTTGCAGCCACGGGAGCCAAGATCGCCGGCAAACTCGCAGCAACCGGCGACGCCTCGAGCGCAGCCATCGTGGCAGCCGCCCTTGCGGGAACAGCCGCCATCGCCGCGGGCGCCGTGGTGAGCCGCAAGCGCTCGTAAACACTTTTTCGCACGGGACGGGTGGATCGCGGCCCTTGCCTTCCTCGTCTACTTCTTCGTAGCGTAAGGGCAAGGCTGCAAAAGCTGAACAATAAAGCGCGGAGTCGCCATGCGGCCCCGCGCTTTTCTTTTAGCGCCGGTCCCTGCGCCGGCGTGCGGCCTATTTCTCCCCCATTTTGGCCATTTTGCCCTCCAAACGGCACTACCGCCGGCAACATCCAGCAGATACGCTGAATCTAGTCGTATAGGCCCTATGAGAACGGGAGCAACCATGGCAGCCTTGTTCACGACCCCCAAACGCAATGACACTACCGCCGGAACCCATGTTGCCGAACCCGACGTTCGCCGTCGCATAGGACTCGCGCACGGCAGCTGGTGCCGCGTGACGCGCCGCATCGTCGCGGGCGCCGTGTGCGCGCTCACGGTGAGCTCGCTGCTCATGCCGAGCGTCTCGCTCGCAGCGGAATGGGTCAAGGTCGGCGGCAACAAGTACAACACCGCGGCGAGCGACGAGGCCGGTACCTGGTCGTGGGACGGCGCCGACGACTTGAAGCTCAACAACTATAACGGCGGCGAGATCCAGGCCGCAGGCAAGCTCAACGTGAATTACTCGGGAACCAACATCGTCACTGCCGAATGGATCGAAAGCATCAACGTTTCTCATGGCACTAACGAGAATGCCGAGCTCAATATCCAAGGCGACGAGGGCGGCACGCTCAGCGTGACATCTACTGAGGACGCTATCCTCTCCACGGGTAATATCAACATCGACGGAGCCGGATCCGTCAACGCCACGAGCACTGGGTTTGATGCCATCAATGCCGGAGGTGATCTCGCTATCAAAGGTTCGGGCAACGTCAACGCCACGGGTGCATCGGATGGCATCAGGGCAAACGGCAATATCACGATTGACGACAGCGGAGCCGTCACCGCCAGGGCTACCAAGGACAAGGGTATTGGAGCCGACAAGAACCTCACCATCAAGGGTGACGGGACGGTCGAGGCAAGCTCAGCCGATGGTGAGGCCCTTTGGAGCGGCGGCAATATCAACATCTCGGACGGCAGCCAGGTCAAGGCAAACGCCGAGGGATATCTTGCCGTCGACACTGAGGGCAGTCTCGCGGTCACGAACGCCTCCCTTGACGCAAGCGGTGTTGAATATGGCGTCTATGCCCACAAGGGCGTTACGCTCGATCACGCGACCGTGACGGTCCGTACCAGCGCGAACGGCGGCCAGGCCATCTCCCTCATCACTGACGGGGGCGACATCGACATCAAGAACGGCTCCACCGTGGACGCGTTTGCGGAAGGCGAGGTTTCGGCTGCATTCTCCACCAGAAACGATCGACCCAACGAGAAGGGCGGCCACATCTACATCAGCGACTCCGTTGTCAAGGCCATAGCCCGCTATGTCGAGAACGGCGACGGCCCCATCCCCTACAGCGAAAACCAAGATGGCGAGACGAGGCGCGAACCCCAAGGCGAGAACATCGGCATCATCGCCCAGACCAGCGAGGGCGTCACACCCGCAGTCATCTCGATCATCCGCAGCAAGGTAACGGCCGAAGGAGATACAGCGGCAATCTTTGCCCGTGCCATGAGCGCTGACGGCAAGACAATCGGCACCATCAAGATTGAGAACGCCGCCATCCAGACGCCCGAAGGCGGCAAGGTCATTGACTATCGCAAGCTCCGTGACGGCATCTACGAGGCAGGCCAAGCCATCGGCACGGGCGACGCCACGGTCGACTCCCTCTATATCAAAGCAGTCGCCAAAAGTACGACCATCGCACCTCCCGAGGTAGCCAAGCCGGAAGACCCCAAGCCCGACGAGACCAAGCCCGCAGAAAGCAAGCCCGCGGAGTCCAAGCAGAACCCCAAGCCTGAGGGCTCAAAGCCGACCAAGGCCGTTGCGGCTTCAACCACGAAAGCCAAGACTACCGGCGTGCTCGCGGCAACCGGCGACACCTCGGGTGCGGCCATCGTGGCAACCGTCCTTGCGGGAACAGCCGCTATCGCCGCAGGCACCATGGCGAGCCGTAAGCGTTCTTAGACGCCTCTGCGCACATGGCAGCTCCCGCGAAGGCCCCGAGCCCCAGCACCGTTTAACAACGCCACCGCCGAGCTCCCCTCCGGCGGTGGCGTTTTCCATATGCGTCCGCAGGGGATGCACGAGATTGTCTTTGGTCTAGCCCAACCGGCATACGCTGGCGTGCGACAATTGGGGCTGCCGATATCACAACACTGAGAGAAGCCCGTCATGGAAGCGCATCAAAAGCAGATAACCGTTTATTCGAATCATACGGAAAGCGCGCCTGTCATCTACCTTCCTGTGGTCGTGGGCGACGGCAGCGAGGTTTATGACTGCTGCCGAGAGCTCGACTGTCCGCCATTCACCCTTGTCGCCATCGGCGGGCTCGATTGGAATCGCGAGCTAAGCCCTTGGGAATGCGACGGATGCGTACGCGATGCCGAGCCTTTCGGCGGCCAAGCTGCCGGTTTTCTTGATGAGCTGCTGAATCAGATAATCCCCCAGGTGGAGTCGTCGCTTCCTCAGCCGCCCACCTGGCGCGGCATTGCCGGCTACTCGCTGGCAGGTCTCTTTTCGCTTTGGGCTCTCTGGCAAACCGACGCTTTTGACCGCGCCGCGAGCGCATCGGGGTCGCTATGGTTTCCCGACTTTGTCGATCGCGCCAGCACGGCCCCTTTTACCAGCAGACCGCAAGCCGTCTACCTGTCACTCGGCAAAAAGGAAACCAAGACACCCAACCGCATGATGAGGCACGTGCTCGACGACACACGCGCGATGGAAGCGTTGCTCGTCGAGCGCGGCATTCCAACAACGCTGGAGCTCAACCCCGGCAATCACTTTACCCAAACCGACTTGCGCATGGCCCGCGGCATACACTGGACACTGACGCATTAAAAATGGCGCCCACACGCATATACGCATGGGCACCATATCTTGTTTTAGCTGAACGCAGCTGCTACTCAGCAGCCTCCTCAAGCTCGGAGACATCAAACTCAAAGTCGTTACCCGGCAGGATGGCGTTGAGCACAATGCCCACCAGTGAGCCCACGGCAATGCCGGACAGCGAAATGGTCACGCCGCCCAGCTCCAACACGATGGCGCCGGCGGTGCTGTACGCGATGCCGAGCGAAAGCACGAGCACCAGCGCGGCAACCAGCACGTTGCGGTTGTTCTGGAAATCGACCTGGTTCTCGATGAGGTTGCGCACGCCTACGGCACTGATCATGCCGTAGAGCACAAGCGACACGCCGCCGATTACACACGCCGGCATGGCGGCAATCACGGCAGCGAACTTGGGGCAGAACGAAAGCACGATAGCGCAGCACGCGGCAATGCGAATCACGCGCGGGTCAAACACACGCGTCAGGGCAAGCACGCCGGTGTTCTCGCCATACGTGGTGTTGGCCGGAGCGCCAAAGAGCGAAGCCAGAATCGTGGCGAGTCCATCGCCGAGCAGTGTGCGATGCAAGCCGGGATCGGCGATGTAGTTGCGCTCACAGGTGGAGCCAATAGCGGAGATATCACCGATATGCTCGATCATGGTTGCAAAGGCCAACGGCATGATGGTGATGATAGCCGTCGTGGCAAGGCCGCTATCGAACTGCGGCCCAAAGAGTGCAAACACGGTGTTGTCCCACTCGACGGGCAAACCAACCCAGGGAGCGGCTGCGACGCCAGTAAAGTCGACCTCGCCCAGCGCAGTCGCAACGGCATAGCTCACCGCAACGCCCAGCAGGATCGGCACGATCTTGACCATGCCGCGGCCCCAGATGTTGCAGATGACGATCACTGCCACGGCGATAACGGCGACGAGCCAATTGGTCTGGCAGTTAGCAATAGCGGAGCTTGCCAGGATCAGACCGATGGAAATGACGATAGGGCCCGTCACCACCGGCGGGAAGAAGCGCATGACGCGCTTGGCACCAAAGGCGCGGAACAGGGCCGCCAGCACCGGATAGAGTAGACCGGCGCAGGCTACGCCCAGGCAGGCGTAGGGCAATAGCTCGGCCTCGCCGTTGGGCGCGATTGCGGCATAGCCTGCGATAAAGGCAAACGATGAGCCCAAAAATGCCGGCACCTTACCGCGCGACAAGAAGTGGAACAGCAGCGTGCCCAAGCCGGCAAACAAAAGCGTCGCCGAAACCGAGAGACCGGTGAGCACGGGCACCAGCACGGTGGCGCCAAACATGGCAAACAGGTGCTGCAGACCGAGCAGGAACATGCGCGGGCGGCCGAGCGACGATGCGTCGTAGATGGCATCGCTGACGGCGGGCGTCGAGGACTGGGACATGGATGTCCTTTCGAATGGAAGGGCGATCGGGCATATCGGATAACCTGCCCGAACGATACGATCCGAACCATTGTACGCGATACGCCATGTCTCGCACGCGCCGCCACCTGCGAACGTTACCGTTATTTCCAAACGCGCTCGGCAACGCGCTTGACCAGCGCGATCTTTGCCCATTGCTCGTCCTCGGTCAGCTTGTTGCCAATCTCGCAGCTGGCAAAGCCGCACTGGGGCGACAGATACAGGTTCTCGAGCGGAACATACCTTGCGGCCTCGTGAATACGCTCGACGATGGCATCCTCGTCCTCAAGCTCAGCGGCCTTGGTGGTCACCAGGCCCAACACGACCTTCTTGCCGGGGGCAACATACTTCAGCGGCTCAAAACCGCCGGCGCGCGGCGTATCGAACTCCAGGTAAAATGCGTCGACATCCTCGTTTGCGAACAGGTACGGCGCGATGGGGTCGTAGCCGCCCTCGAAGGCATAGGTAGAGTGGTAGTTACCGCGGCACACGTGCGTGTTAATGATCAGGTCATCGGGCTTGCCCTCGATGGCGGCGTTGTTGAGCGCCACGCCCAGCTCGCTTACCTTTTGCAGATCAACCGGGCTCATTCCGGTCTTGGATACAAAGTCGGTATCGCAATAGATGCCCCAGGTGCAGTCATCAAACTGGATGTTGCGGCAGCCTGCAGCGTACAGGTCGGCGATCACCGTGCGATAAGCGGCTGCAATGGCGTCGGCAAGCTCCTCATCGGTCTTATAGACAGCGCGCAGGCTCTCCTGCTGGCCGTCGCAGCGATCGAGCGTGACCTCAGAGAACGTCTGGATAGGCGCCGGGATGGTCTGGCGTGCAACGCGGCCCTCGCCCTCAAGTGCCTTGACAAACTTGAAGTGCTCGACGAAGGGGTGGCTCTCGCCGCTGATGGAGCCGGTCACCACGGCGGTATCGGCCGTCGTCTCCTCATCATGGAACATATAACCCGTACGCGAGGTACGGCGCTCAATGCCATTGAGGCCCCACATAAAGTCGAGGTGCCAGTAACTACGGCGGAACTCGCCATCGGTGATGACCTGCAGGCCGGCGGCCTTCTGCTTGGCCACCAAATCGCGAATGGCGTCGTCCTCGACGGCCTTAAGGCCGGCGGCGTCGAGTGTGCCCGCAGCATAGGCGGCACGGGCGTCCTTTACGGCCTGTGGACGAAGAAAGCTGCCGACGATATCGGCGCGAAACGGCGCGTTCAGCGTGGTTAAAGCACTCATAGATATCTCCCTTTGCATTGGTTGCTTTACTGGGACAGAGTATGAGCGCTCATATGACCATCGTAAAATATACGTTTATAACAGTTTGATATAGATGTTTCCTATATCAGTCTGGACTGTCATAAAGAGACTTGAACCGTGCGGAGCACAGCAGCCTAGATATGCTGACGAATCGCGTCGATATAGGCCCGACCGTAGCGCGTAAGCGTCGTGTTCTTGCGCGTGATGATGCCAATCTCCATGTACTCGTCCACGTCGAGCGGAATCGAGATAATGCCGGGGCCGTTGAGCTCGTGGCTGATCACGCCCGAGCATACCGTGTAGCCGTTGAGGCCCATGGCCAAATTGAACAACGTCGCACGGTCGCGCACGCGGATATTTTTGCGACGCTCGAACGTCGAGGTCAGCTCCTCGGAATAGTAAAACGAGTTGTAGCTGCCCTGCTCGTAGGACAGGAACGGGTAGTCTTCCAGATCCTCGAGCGTCACGCTGGAGCGGTCCGCCAGCGGATGGTCGGCGCAGACGAAGACATGCGGCGTGGCGCAGAAGAGTCCTTCGAACACGAGCTCGTTGGCCACCAGCATGCGCTCGATGACCTCGCGGTTATGCTCGGATAAGTACAGGATGCCCAGTTCGCTTTTCATATGCGCGACATCCTCGATAATCTCGTGAGTCTGCTCCTCGCGCAGGGTGAAGTCGTAACGCGCGGCATCGAACTCGCGGATCACGTCGACAAACGCGTTGACGGCAAAGGAATAATGCTGGCAGCTCACACTAAAGTGCGGCACCTGCTCGGATGCGCCCTTGTACTTGCCCTCGAGCAGGTCGGCCTGGTCGAGTACCTGGCGCGCATAGCCCAAGAAGGTCTCGCCTTCCTCGGACACAATGACACCCTTGTTGGTGCGCTCAAAGATGTGCACACCCATCTCGTTTTCGAGATCGCGAATCGACGCGGTAATCGAAGGCTGCGACACAAAGAGACGGCGCGAGGCCTCGGTAATGCTGCCGCATTCGGCAACTTTGACGACATATCTGAGCTGCTGGAGCTTCATGGCTGTCTCCTTAGCTGTTCGCGAAATTCGCGTCGGCTGCACCCTCCTGACGCATAAACGGCGGCATCTCCCCCGTCGCGGCGCAGGCGGCAATCTGATGCAGGACTCCGGCGACCGCATCATCCACCGCGGCGCCGATATGCCAGCGCGCGGCAGCCGTGACGGCCTCATTGGCATTGGCGACTGCAACGGAGTTGGGAACGGCATCGATCATGGGCAGATCGTTATCGGAATCGCCAAATACGGCCACCTCGTCGGGCGTCAGGCCTAAGGCGCGCGCCAGCTCCAGCGCAGCGCAGCCCTTGTCCCAACCATCCGGAAGGATGTCGAACAGGCGCACTCGGTTGTTGGGAAACACAAGCGAGAGTTCCGGCACCTCAACGGCAACGCGCTCGCGTAGCTCCGCGAGCTCCTCACGCGAACGGGCACTCCAGATATTCGCCTTAAACACCGGCGCGCCATCGACGACGGGACGACACGGGGCCTCTTCGCCTTTGAGCCACGCATTGCCGCCCGACTCCATAGCGCGACGCACACGCTCGGGATTGCTCGTCACGCAATAGGCATCGTTGCCCCAAAAGTCATCGCCCAGGCTGTAGACTTTTAGAAATGTATCGTCGGTCTCTTGCTCCAGATAGTCAGCCAAACGCATCAGAGCATCGTTGTCGATTGCGCGCGAAGCGACTACTTCGCCGTCGACAAACATCACCTGGCCGTTACAGAACGCACCGGTCGAAAAACACTCGGAACGGTTTTTGAACATCCAGCCCATCGCGGACGGCTGACGACCCGAAACCGGCCCAAAGTGCAGACCCGCCGCCTGCATGGCATGAATACCCTCAATGGCGTAGTCGCTGGCGCCGTCATGCCCGGCTGGAATCAGCGTATCGTCCATATCGGTCAGCACAAGTTTGATCATAGAGTCCCCCAGTCATTTTCACCGCAACCATTGTAACGGTGCGCTAGTATAGGGAACAACAGATTCGATGCGGGAGTGCCGGCGGTGCAAACCACAAGGCTGAGAGGGCATGGGGCCCAATCCTTTGAACCTGTCAGTTAATGCTGGCGTAGGGAGCATGCCGCCTTTACAGGGGCGCTGTCTATGCACAGCGCCCCTTTTCTATGCCAAGGAGGCATGTGCAGTGATTGATTCGGAACAGCTTAAACAACATATGGTCAAGGCCGTAGAGGAGATTCGCGCCACCAATCCGATGGCCGGCTCCATCACCAACACGGTGACGATCGACTTTGTCGCCAACGCGCAGCTCGCCGTGGGCGGATCGGCCGCCATGGTCTATCTGCCCGACGAGGGCGAGGCACTCGTTGCCGGCGGCGGCGCCATCTATCTCAATATGGGCACGCTCTTCCCCATCTACGAGCAGACAATTCCCCGCGCGGCCAAGGCGGCACACGACGCCGGCAAGCCCTGGGTGCTCGATCCAGTGGGCCTGGGCATCGGCAGCCTGCGCACCCAGTTGGTAAACGAGCTCAAGCAGTACAAGCCCGCTATCGTGCGCGGCAACGCCTCCGAGATCATCGCACTCGCCGGCCTGTGGGGTCTTGAGGGCGAGGCAGCTGATCTGAGCCGTGTACGCGGTGTCGATACCACCGACACGGTAGACGCCGCCCGCGATGCCGCCGTGGCGCTCGCCCGCTACACCGGCGGCGCCGTTGTGGTCTCGGGCGAAGTCGACCTGATTACCGACGGCACGACCGTGGCCAAGTCCCACGGCGGCAGCCCGCTCATGTCAAAGATCACCGGCTGCGGCTGCTCACAGGGCGGCGTGCTCGCCGTGTACGCCTGCGCCGCCGACCCGTTTACGGCCGCCGTCTGCGGTACCGCCGTCTACAACGTTGCCGGCACGCGTGCCGCCGCCGTCGCCGATGCTCCGGCAAGCTTTAAGGTCGCCTTTATCGACGAACTCTACCGCGCGACCGCCCAAGACATTGCCGATAACCGACTCGAGCTCGAGGAGGCATAGGCCATGTCCGAGCCCGCAACCAATACCGGCATGAACACGCTCGTCGCCGTGGCCATCGCCCCGTGCGGCACCGGCGATGAGCTCTCCGCCGAGGTCGCCGAGGTCGTGCGCGTCATTCGCGAGAGCGGCCTTCCCAACCGCACCACCTCGATGTTCACCGAGATCGAGGGCGACTGGGACGAAGTCATGCAGGTCGTGCGCGACGCAACCTTTGTGTTGGCGAGCAAGGGAATCCGCACCGAAGTCGTGCTCAAAGCCGATATTCGGCCCGGATTTACCGACACCATGACCGGCAAGCTCGAGCGCATGGAAGCACAGATCAAGAAGCAGGAGGAAGCACGATGAGCATCCGCGACAACCTTGATATCTCGGCCTATCTGGTACTCGGCCCCGAAAACACCCTCGGGCGCCCCGTGGGCGATGTGGTGGCCCAGGCGCTCGACGCAGGCTTTACCTGTATCCAGGTGCGCTCCAAGGTGGCAAGCGCCCGCGAGATCATTGCACTGACCGGCGACGCCGCGCAGGCAATCGCACAGGCTGGCAAGACCGGTCAGGTCGCCCTGTTAATCGACGACCGTCTGGACTGTGTACTCGCCGCGCGCGAGCAGGGCATTGCCGTCGACGGCGTGCACGTAGGCCAGAGCGACATTCCCGTCGAGGTCTGCCGCAAGCTGCTGGGCCCCGATGCCATTGTGGGCCTTTCGGCCCGTTGCGAGGAGATGCTCGAGTACGTCAAGACCGCCGACATGAGCCTGGTCGACTACCTGGGCATCGGCCCGCTCCACGAGACCGAGACCAAGCGCGACTGCGGACGCGCGGCCGACGGCTCTATCATCACCAAGAGCTTTGAGGACCTGGACGCACTCCACGCGGCAAGCCCCGTGCCCATCGTGGTGGGCGGCGGCGTCAAGACGGCCGACCTGCCGCAGCTCAAGGCCACCGGCGTCGACGGCTTCTTTGTGGTGAGCGCTGTCTGCAGCGCCGATGACCCCCACGCCGCGGCCAAGGAACTCGTCGACACCTGGCAGCAGGCATAGGCTCAGGCCGAGCAACTGATTCGCAGCCTCATATCTTCAGCAATGGAAAGCGCATCCCAGTTTGGACCTCCATTCCGGGATGCGCTTTCCACATGCGACCCTTACCCCGCCAGATACGCTTCCAACGCCGGCAAGGTCGCCTCCGCATCGTGGCGGCCGACCTGGTAGATACGCTCGAGCTCATCCGGCTCGCGGCACAGCGACGGCACCTTCACCGATTCGCTCGGCCGCACCACAAAGACCTCGCCGGCAGCCTCACGACGCGCCAAGTCATCGAGCGTGGCATTGTAGACCTCATGCCGATGATCGAGCGCTGCAACAAACTCCGGGTAGTGACGGAACACGCGCCGCAGCATGGGCATCACGCTGTTGGGTTGCTTCACAAAGCCCGCCGGCTGCGTGAGTACCACGATATTGCGGTCATACCCCTGCGCAAACAACCAAGCGCTGGGAATGGAATCAGCCACGCCACCATCCAGATACTTATGCCCGCCAATAGCAACGGGACGCGTCGCCACGGGAATCGCCGACGACGCCCGGATCCACTCGATATCGCGCTCGTCGCCATAGGGCAGGTCGTGGTAGACGGCCTTGCCCGTCTCGATATCGGTACACACGCACGTAAACCGCATAGGGCAGGCGCGATATGTCTCCAGGTCGATGGGATCGCGCGCGGTGGGCACCTCGTGATAGGCAAAATCGGCATTGAACATGTCACCGGTTCGCAACCAGCTGGTCACACCCGCATAGCGCTTATCGGCACAATAGGCCTTGTTGTAGCGAATGGCGCGGCCGATCTGGCGCGATTTAAAGTTGTAGCCAAACGCCGCGCCCGCCGAGACACCCACCATATGGTCGCAGGTCAAACCATGCTCCATCCAAACGTCGAGCACGCCCGCCGTATACATACCGCGGTAGCCGCCTCCCTCGAGCGCAAGCCCCACCGTGTGCGTCGTATCCGGCTGTGCCATGCGACCATCTCCGTTCCTGCGTTTTAAACCGGGACAAGTATACCCGTCAACATATATCGTCTCAGTCGCATTTTCATCGAACATCGCATCGTCGCGCTACCGCCTGTCGAATAATAGCCGTCCACAGCATGTGCACCCATATCCCCGCACTCGAGGAAAGCGGCTTTATGGTGGCGCTCGACAAGCACATTTGGCAGATTGCGCCCGTCGACGGCGATCAAGGCCGCAGCACGCAGATCATTTCATCGATGCTCGAGATGGCGCAGTCGCTCCATCTGCCCGTCGTGGTCGAAGGCGTCGAGACAAATGAGCAGGCGAACGTGCTACGGCAAATGGGCGCCCGCGACGCTCAAGGCTTCCTCTACTACCGCCCCATGCCAGCGAAGGATTTTGAGGCATTGCTCGATGGTGGCAATAACAACTGATACGCTCGCGCGCAAAACACCACCGCCGAAGGGGGAATTTGCCTCCATTAGTTAACTTATATCCCCAATTCAAACCGAATTGGGGATATGATACAAACCGCTGTTCCGCCCAAGGAGGTTATCCATCATGAACGAATCATATCGCCTGGGCGAGCAATCGATTATTGCCTATCTTCAGCGACTTGCGAATGGCATCTCGACCGCCGAACTCGATGTTGCCGCGCTGCCTGCTGAGCTACGCGCCGTTGGCGAGCAACTGCAAAAGACGCACGCCATCCTGCAGCAAGAGCGCCGGCTGCTTGAGAGCAACGCCTATATCGACCCGCTCACCAACTTGGGCAACCGCAACGGATTCGACCGTCACGTCGAGCAACTCTGGCACAAAGGCGACCCCTTCACCTGCGCCTATATTGACATCGACCATCTCAAACATTGCAATGATAGGTTTGGCCACGCCGAAGGCAATCGCTATATTCTGGGCATCTGCCGCACGCTCTCCGAAACCATGGAGCACGATGAAATGCTGTTCCGTATCGGTGGAGACGAGTTTGTGCTCATCTCGCTCTCCGCAAACGAGACTGAACTCGAGCAGCGCTTGGAGCAGGTACGTACCGGACTGATCGAGGCGAGCTCAGGTGGCAAGGCGCCCATGATCGGCAGCTTTAGTTTTGGCTGCTCGCGCGTCGATCCACTTGCCGGCGACACGCGTCGCCAGATGACGATGGATGCCGATCGCAAGATGTATCGCTATAAGCTTATGCATCGCGTGCAGCAACCGAAAGACAATGACGCGCCGCAACGCCCAATCGTCGACCAGCTTCCCTGCAACGACCGGGTGTTCCAAGCGATCTCCATGAGCTCCGAGACGCGCTATCCGTTCATCCTCAATCTCGATACGGGAGAATCGCAATGGTCGGTCAACGCCGTGCGCGATTTTGACCTGCCCTCCCAGCACCCTTTTAACTCACTCGACATGTGGCTCGCCCGCGTTCATCCCGAGGACCGCGACAACGTACGCGCCGAGCTCGACATGGTGATAAACGGCACGTGGCACTTCCACTACATGCAGTATCGCGTAATGGATGCCACCGGAAAATACGTGCTTTGCGACTGCACGGGCTACCGTTTGGACGGCACCGATACCGAGCCCAGCATGTATGTGGGCATTATCATCAACCGAAGCTTGGCAGATACGACCGACTCGGTAACGGGCCTGGGCGATGTCCACGCCCTGGTCAACGCTATTGGAGAGATGCGCCGCGTGGCGCGCGAGGCAGGCTTTATTGCCATTAAGGTCGACGATATCGCTGAGGTCAATGCCCGCTTTGGCTTTGATGCGGGCGACCGTGTTTTGGCAGAAAGCGCTGCCTGCCTCATGGATTGTTCGCGCGGCAAGGGTCGCCTGTTCCGCTCGACGGGACCAATGTTCGTGGCGCTTTTCGATGAGCTCGGCCCCGAGGCAATCGACGAGCTCGCAAACGAAATCGAACGATTCCTGGGTTCTCCCGTGCTCATCGGCTCGCTTGAATATCAGCCGCCCATTCGCGTGGCCACGCTCCATCTGAACAGCGTTGACCGACAGCCCGTTTCCATTTTGAACGAGCTCAAAGCGTTGCTTAAAGAGGCACCGCAAGTACCGGGCACCAAGCTGGACTAGCGTTGTGGGGCGCGATGTGAAACACAGGCCGTTTCACATCGCGCCCCACGCCATCTGCCCTCTCGTGCGATAATCCTCCGCAGAAGTCACCGACAGCAGAGGGAGTTTGTGATGAAGGTTCTTTTGGTCAATGGCAGTCCCAAGGCAAACGGCAATACCGCCCGCGCACTCGCCGAGGTCGCCGAGCAACTCAACGCCGAGGGCATCGATACCGAGGTGTTCCAGCTGGGCGCCAAGCCCATTCGCGACTGCATCGGTTGCGGCCAGTGCGGCAAGCTTGACGGTCGCTGTACCTTTGACGACGACGTGGTGAACGAGCTGATCGCTGCCGCCGAGCAGGCAGATGGCTTTGTCTTTGGCTCCCCCGTCTACTATGCGCATCCCAGCGGACGCATCCTCTCGGCTCTCGACCGCGCATTCTATGCTGGCAGCAAGGCCTTTGCGCACAAGCCGGGTGCCGCGGTCGCCGTCGCCCGCCGTGGCGGCACGTCGACCACCTTCGATGTACTCAACAAGTACTTCACTATCAACCAGATGCCCGTGGTGGCCTCCACGTACTGGAACAACGTCTTTGGTGCCATGCCGGGCGAGGCCGCCCAGGACGCCGAGGGCCTGGCCACCATGCGAAACATCGGCAAAAACATGGCCTGGCTCCTTCGCTGCATCGAGGCAGGACAGGCCGCCGGCATCAAAGCCCCCGAAGGCGATCGCGCCAGGACCAACTTCATTCGATAGAGCGGCGGAACATGAATATCCAGATTTTTGGCACCAAGAAGTCCTTCGATACCAAGAAGGCCCAGCGCTATTTTAAGGAGCGCCGCATTAAGGTGCAGTTTATCGACCTTAAGGAAAAGGAGATGAGCAAGGGCGAGCTCACGAGCGTGATGCAGGCGGTCGGCGGCATCGACAAGCTGCTCAACCCCAAAGCCAAGGACGAGGAGACGCTCGCGCTCATTCAGCACCTCACCCCCAGTCAGCGCTTCGATAAACTGCTCGAGAACCAGCAGGTTCTGGCCGAGCCCATCGTGCGCAACGGCAAAAAGGCCACCGTCGGTTATTGCCCCGATGTATGGGGAGCCTGGGAGTAGCTTGTGTTATTTGCCGGCGCGTGGGTATAAGAGCAGGCGTTTGGCATATGATTCAGCTGTAAGCCATGTCTAACAAAGGAGGGCACATGCCCAACAAACCCGTGAAGATCATCATGCTTACCGGATACCTCGGTGCCGGCAAGACCACGCTGCTCAACCACATCCTCGCTAACGACGGCGGCATCCGCGCCGCCGTGATTGTCAACGACATCGGCGAAATCAACGTCGATGCCAGCCTCATCGCTGACGGCGGCCTTTCCGAGACCGACGACCTCATCCCGCTCACCAACGGCTGCATCTGCTGCACGCTTTCGGATGACCTGGCCAACCAGCTGCAGGGCATCGCCGATTCGGGCAACTTCGACTACATCATCATCGAGGCCTCGGGCATTTGCGAGCCCATCCCCATCGCCTACACCATCTCGAGCTTCTGCGACGAGGCCAAGGTGGGCGGCGAGCCCAAGCTTGCGCTCGACAACATCGTGGCCGTGGTCGACTGCGCCCGCATGTACGACGAGTTCAACGGCGGCCGCGACCTGCTGGCAGAGGATATCGACGAGGACGACATCGAGAGCCTGCTCATCCAGCAGATCGAGTTCTGCTCCACGCTGATCCTCAATAAGACCGATACCGTGACGCCCGAGCAGATCGCCGAGCTCAAGGCCATCGTGCGCAGCCTGCAGAAAGACGCCGTGATCGTCGAGGCCCAAAACGGCGAGGTTCCCATGGAGGAACTGCTCGATACCGACCGCTTCGACTTTATGCGCGCCTACAACTCCGCTGCCTGGATCGAGGCCATGGAGCATCCCGAGGAGCACGACGACCCCGAGGTGCTCGAGTACGACATCGAGACCTTTGTTTACTCGCGCCGCAAGCCGTTTGACCTGCAGAAGTTCACCGATTTTGTTGAGCAGGAGTGGCCCGACGAGGTCATCCGCGTCAAGGGTCCGCTGTGGCAGACCGGCGATCCGGACATGTGCTACATGTTCGAGCAGGCTGGCCACCAGATGCGCCTGATGGAGAACGGCCTGTTCGTTGACTCGGCACCCGAGGGCGAGAAGCAGAAGATCATCGACGAGAACCCCGAGATCATGCAAATTTGGGACGACGAGACGGGCGACCGCATGACGAGCCTGTGCATCATCGGCCGTCACATGGACAAGGATGCGCTCATCGCCTCCCTCGATGCCTGCCTGACCGACTGGCACCGCGCCTAGGTTTATCCAAGCGGGCATTTTTCCGCCTACGTAGCCGCCAAACCACCACGAAGGTGCCCTTCGTGGTGGTTTTTCGTTCTAAGCCAAGGAGATTCATGTTCAATATCGTGCTGTATGCGCCCGAGATTCCAGCCAATACGGGCAATATCGGCCGCACCTGCGTGGTTACCGGCGCCCGCCTGCATCTGGTGGAGCCGCTGGGGTTTTCACTCGACGACAAGACGGTGCGTCGCGCCGGCCTGGGCTACTGGCAAAACTTGGACGTGACGACCTATGCCGGCTGGAAGGATTTTCTTGTGCGCAACGGCCTCTCCCCCGCCGACGAGCGCCTGCATCTGCTGACCAAAAAGGCGCGCCGAACCTATGCGCAAAGCACCTACCGCGACGGCGACTATTTGGTCTTTGGCAGCGAGAGTTCGGGCATTCCCGAGCCACTGCTTGCCGCGGCGCCCGAGCGTTGCGAGCGCATCCCCATGCTGCGCGATTGCGACTCACTCGATAACGCCGAGGCTTGGGAAGCTCACGAGGAATCGCTGGGGCATACCGAGGACAGCCACGAGACCATCCTTCAACAGGACATCTGCGGCAACTTCGTCAACCCGAACGACTACCGCATCAGCGCACTCAACCTCTCCAACAGCGCCGCCATCGTCCTCTACGAAGCCCTGCGCCAAACAGGCTTTCCGAGAATGTGACAAAGGAGCTGTCCCTTTGTCACATTCCAGCGCCGATGGCGCACGCGCCTAATTGATGCTCTAAATAACGAACCATCACTTTTAATCAGAATTAACTAAAATAAAATGAAGTTAAACGGAGGTGTGAAAGGAGAGCCTTATGAAATATCTCGAGAACCCGTTTACCCCCAGTTTTGGTGAGGTTCCCGCCCATCTCGCTGGCAGACAACAGATTATTCGGGATTTGGACCGTGCCTTCTTGAGCCAGCGCAGACGCCCAGAATTGACCTCGATCTTCTCAGGCGCGCGTGGAACCGGTAAAACCGCTCTCATGTCGTCACTTGCGACAAGGGCGGAATCCCACGGCTGGATTGCCGTAAAGACAACCGCGCTCCCGAGAATGCTTGAGGAAATCGAGTTCGGGGCGAAACGCGCCGCGGCCCATCTCATCGACTCGTCCAGCCACTTCGAAGTCACCGGTCTCGGAATTGCACCGCTCGGCAGCATCGAGGTCAGTCGCGTTCACGATGCCTCAACGTGGCGTTATCGCATGAGCGACATCATCGACCAGCTCAACGAGGCGGGCACCGGTCTGCTCGTCACGGTTGACGAGGTGGACCCGACACTCGACGAGATGATTCAGCTCGCAGCCACGTATCAGCACTTTGTGACCGATGGAAAACGCGTCGCGCTGCTCATGGCGGGACTTCCCAACAACGTCTCGACGTTGCTGAACCACAAGACGGTCTCGTTCCTTCGCCGCGCCCAACAATATCATCTGGGTCGCATTGCCGACTATGACGTACGCGAGGCCTTAATTCGCACAATCCAGGAAAACGATCGCCTGGCAGATGCTGAAGGAATCGATAGAGCCGTTCGCTCGATCTCTGGTTTTCCCTTCCTATTGCAACTCGTAGGCTACCGTGCCTGGGATCTCACAAGCGATTCGAAGGAAATCTCGTCACGCGACTTTGACCTGGGAATCAAAATCGCGCGCGACGAGATGGACGATCGAATCCTCGCGGCAACCTATCGGGAACTCACTGCAGAGGACAAGCGATTCCTCATCGCCATGCTCGATGACGAGGAAGAATCCACCACCGCTGACCTTGTCGAGCGCCTTAAGCGTTCGCCGCAGCAGGTCTCCCGCTACCGACGCCGCATGATAGACGCCGGCATCATCGGGGAGCGAGGACGAGGGCTCGTCGCATTTGAATTGCCATTCTTCCGCGACTATCTCGCGGTTCAATGCGTGAAATAGGCATCAATGAGGCAAAGGGGCTGTCCCTTTGCCTCTTTGTCTATAGGTAGCGTCCGGTAATGCTCTTGGAGCAGGCAGCGATGTCGTCCGGCGTGCCGGCGCAGACGATTTGCCCGCCCGCATCGCCGCCCCCTGGGCCCATGTCGATCAGATAATCGGCGTTACGGATAAGGTCGAGGTCGTGCTCGATCACGATAACCGTGGCGCCCTTGGCAACGAGGCCGTCGAACACACTCAGCAACACCTGAACATCGAGCGGATGCAGGCCGATCGTGGGTTCGTCGAACACGAATACAGCATCATCCTGCACGCGGCCCATCTCGCTCGCAAGCTTTAGACGCTGTGCCTCACCGCCCGAAAGCGCCGGTGTGGGCTCGCCAAGCGTGAGATAACCCAGGCCCAGATCGTGCAAGGTCTGCAAACGCGTCTGAACTTTCTTGAGCCCCACCGTGGCGTCGATAGCCTCGTCCACACTCATATCCATGAGCTGCGGCAACGTAAGCAGGCTCCCGTCCTTGCCCTCACGATGGATATGCGAAGCCGCGTCTGCATAACGTGAGCCGCGGCATGCCGGGCAGACGATCTCGACATCGGGCAAAAACTGCACGTCGAGCGATATCGATCCCGTGCCGTCGCACGTAGGGCACCGCAAGGCGCCAGTGTTGTAGCTAAAGGCACCCGCCTTGTAGCCGGCTGCCTTGGCCTCGGGCGTACGGGCGAAGGCGCGGCGCAGCTCATCATGGATGTCGGCATAGGTTGCCACCGTCGAGCGAACATTGGCGCCGATGGGCGTGGCGTCAATCAGGTTGGCACGCGCAATGCCCTCGGCATCGACCCAACGCACGTGCCCCGGCAGGCGCTCGCCAGCTGCCTGCGCCTTGAGTGCCGGGATGAGCGTCTCAAGCACCAACGTCGTCTTACCCGAACCCGAAACACCCGTCACCGCGACGAGACGGCCACGCGGGATATCGACTTCGAGCGGCTTGACGGTATGGATGGCATCGGTCGCCATGCGGATATGGCCCTGGTCGAACATTTCGTCGTCAATCACCTGCGGACGCAAGCGCTTGGGCTCGGCGCGCAAAAACGGCGCGATACGGCTGTCCTGCGATTGCTCAACCTCGTCTACCGTACCAGCGGCGATTACATTGCCGCCGCCTGCTCCGGCAACGGGGCCCATCTCAACCAGATAGTCGGCTTCCGCCAGTACGCGCGTATCGTGGTCGACAACAACCACGGTGTTGCCGTCATCCACCAGATCGCGCATCACGCCCACCAGGCCGTCGACATTGGCAGGATGCAGGCCGATCGAAGGCTCGTCCAGCACATAAAGCACGCCCGTCGATCGGTTGCGCACCACGCGAGCAAGCTGTACGCGCTGGCGCTCACCCGTGGAGAGCGTGGCACCGGCGCGATCGAGTGAAAGGTAATCGAGACCCAGGTCGACCAGACGACGGGCCGCGCTCAAAAACGAATCGCAGATATCCGTCGCCATGGGCCGCATCTCGGGCGGCAAGGATGCGGGCACCCCGCGCACCCACTCAATCGCCCCGCCCAGCGTCATGGCCGCCGCTTGCGCCAGATTGATACCGCGCACCTGGGGCTGGCGCGCAGCCTCGGAGAGACGCGTGCCGCCGCAATCGCGGCATGCTCCCTCGCGCAAAAAGCGCGCAACGCGTTTTAAGCCCTTATCGTCCTTGACCTTGGCGAGCGCATTCTCGACGGTATAGACGGCGTTGTAATAGGTGAAGTCGAGCGGCGCGGCACCCTCGCCGTTTTTGGGAACGTAGAGAATGTGCTTCTTAACCGCCGGACCATGAAACACGATATCGCGCTCTTGAGGCGTGAGCTGGTTAAACGGCACATCGGTGCGCACGCCCATCTCGCCAGCCACTTGCTTCATCAGATCCCACATGAGCGTACCCCAGGGAAGCACCGCGCCCTCGTTGATGGTCTTTGACTCGTCGGGCACCAGGCTCGCCTCGTCTACCTCGCGCATAACACCGGTGCCGCCGCAGGTAGGGCACGCACCGCCGCTGTTAAAGGCAAGGTCCTCGGCGCCCGGCGCGTAAAACTCGCGGCCGCACGCAGGGCACGTGAGCGACAGGCCCGCAGCTACGTTAAGGCTCGGCTCCACACGCGCCCCGCAATGCGGGCACACGTGATGGGCGCAGCGGCTAAAGAGCAGACGCAGGCTGTTGTTGAGCTCGGTCATGGTGCCAAAAGTGGAACGCACACCCGGCACGCTGGGGCGCTGATGCAATGCGAGCGCCGCCGGCACGTGCAGAACCTCGTCCACCTGGGCATGCTCGGCCTGCGTCAGGCGACGTCGAGTATAGGTGCTGAGCGCCTCCAAGTAACGACGCGAGCCCTCGGCATAAAGAACTCCCAGTGCCAGCGAACTCTTGCCCGAGCCCGACACGCCGGCAATACCCACGAGCTTTCCCAGCGGAATATCGATATCGATGTCTTTAAGGTTATGGACGCGCGCGCCACGCACCTCGATAGCCTGCGGGCTCATCTTCTGTTCCGTCACCTTTATCACCCTACTCATGCCATAAAACTCGATCGCGAATGTACGCGCCCAGCATGGGCACGGTAAACCGGACGAGGCCGTATCCGGCAGCCTCGATGACGCGCTCGCGAATCAGGCTTGCACGATATTTACTCGCCCAGCTCTGGGTGCGATCGCAACGCTCAATGATGTCCGCCATGCGCGTCGGCTTACCCTCGTCAGCAGCCATGGCCTCGATAAAGAGGCGTTGCGGACTGCGCAATCCATAATACAGGGGCGCGTCGACCGCTTCGTAGAACTCAGAGATGGCATCCGCATGGCCAGCCTCGACATCGCACCTTTCAATGACCTGCGAGTTGCGCCGGACGGCAGAGCGCCACATGTAATAGCCCACCAACTGGACCATATAGGGATGCCCCATGCTCTTGTGTGCCGCAAGGTCCGCCGTCTCCGTGTCAACGTAAAGACCAGCGTCCTTGACCGTCTGGATATACGAATCGCGCACCTTGGGCAAGGATATCGCCCCCAGCGTACGCTGCTGGGCACGCCGTAAAAACGTTACGCTTGGCTCTTCGAGCAGGTCGTCAACCATACTGGGTAAGCCGGCGAACACCAGCGCAAGGCCGCGCTGCTCGCTATCGGGCAAGCCCGTAGCATCCTGGTCTCCGAGCACCTGCTGATAGAGAACGGCAAGAGCCGCCAGTTCCTCGATAGACGCCGATTGCGCCTCGTCAATCGCAAACAGTATGCCCTTGCCTGGACCGAGCTTCTTGAGCCGCTCGTTGACCAGCCCGCGTAACGTCTCGCCCTTTGCCCGCGCCGCCTCGACCGACATCCGGCCAAATGACGGCCCGAGCTCCATTGACGTCACAACGGGTTTATTCGAGCGAAGCGCGTCGGCCAAGCGGTCGCATAAGCCAAGCGAAGCGGAATCGGAGACAACCGCCCATCCGCGCTCGCTGGCTAGACGTTGCAGCTCCCGCAGGAGAACCGTCTTGCCACAGCCGCGGTTTCCCGTAATGAGCATGAGCCTGCCCGGCGCTCCGGCGCCGTTATCGAGTCCTTCCTCGAAATCTTCGATGACCGACTCGCGACCGATGAGCATCGGAGGCCGCTTGCCTGCCGTTGGCTTAAAGGGATTTGGATTCATGTCGGCCTCCTCGTATTGGCAAACCCTGGTAATAGTTATACCAACTTGTACCGAGTTATACCATTTGAATGTGACAAAGGGGCTGTCCCTCTTGCAGCGTCGACGCCAAAATCAATTAGTCAAGGATCAGAGGGTTCAATAATCTACCATTTCTACCCCGTCCCCTAATGGCAGAAGAAGGTGGGGTCGGCGGGACGATAGGGGCGGAAGGTGGCGGGATCGACCTTTACGTGCGCCGCGGCGGGGACGTCGTACCATTTAACCGTGTAACCGGCGCCGTGAGAGCAAAAGACCGAATCGGGCGTGTTGGGCAGATCGGCCTCGGGCTCATAGGCGGCCGTCTCGATTACGCGCTCGGCATCATGGCAAGCCGCATAGCCGGCGAACTCCAGGTACAGATGCCCGCGACCGCTCGTGTAGGCAGCCACCTCCAGCGCGTAATCCTGCACCTCGGAAGCCGGCACGCGACCCACAAGCTTCGCCCGGTCTCTCGACATCGTCGGCGGCTCGTACTCGGCACCCATGCGCGTGGCATCCGAGAGCGCCCGACCCACGCACTCCCCCGGCACCTCGAGCTCAAAGCGGTACCACGGCTCCAACAGCACCGCCGCGCCGACCTCACGCGCCTGCATCAAACCCTGGCGAATCGCGCGGTACGTGGCCTGGCGAAAATCGCCGCCCTCGGTGTGTTTGGCATGCGCACGGCCGCCCGTGAGCGTAATGCGCACATCGGTGACGGGCGAGCCGGTCAGCACGCCCAGGTGATCGCGCTCCATGGCGTTGGTGAGTGCCAAACGCTGCCAGTTAAGATCGAGCTCGTCGGTCGAGGTCACGGTACCAAACTGCACGCCCGAGCCCGCCGGCAACGGCTCCAGGCGCAGATGAACCTCGGCATAGTGGCGCAGTGGCTCAAAGTGGCCCACGCCCTCGACCGGCTGCGAAATAGTCTCCTTATAGAGAATGCCGCCAGGCTCAAACTCGACCGCAAGGCCAAAACGATCGGCAAGCACGCGCTGTACGACCTCGAGTTGCACAGCGCCCATCAACTGCAAATGAATCTGCTCAAGATGAGTATTCCAGCTTACGCCGAGCATGGGGTCCTCGTCCGCCAACTCAGTCAGCGCTTTGAACACCGCGTGGACATCGTGTTCGCCCGGAAGCACCGTATAGGTGAGGACCGGCGCAATGACAGGCGCATCGCCCGCAGGCTCCGCGCCCAGGGCATCCCCCGGGCGAACGTGCGCAAGACCCGTCACGGCACAAATACCGCCAGCAGCAACTTCTTGGGCAAGCTCATACTTCTCGCCGTTATAGATGCGTACCTGATCGACCTTCTGCTCCCATGCCTCGGCGCCGGAACGTCCGGCAATCATCTGCTTGGCATGCAGCGTGCCGCCGGTCACTTTAACCCATGCCAAGCGCTCGCCGCGATCCCCGCGGCTGACACGATAGACGCGCGCGGCAAACTCCGGGAGCCACGCCTGTTCACGCATCAGCGCGCATATACCATCCAGCAGCTCGTCCACGCCTTGGTCCTTGAGCGCCGAGCCGGCAAAGCAGGGAAAGAGCTTGCGCTCGGCGACCATGCGCGACAGCGTTGCGACGGAAAGCTCACCCGCCTCAAGAAACTCGTCGAGCGCCGCCTCGTCTAACGCAGCGGCGTCCTCCTGAACGGCGCCGCCCGCCAGCAGTTCGTTTGCGTCCAAGCAGCCCTCGGAAAGACGTTGCCCAAGTTGTGCCAGCAAAACATCGCGGCCGGGATTCTCCAAATCGATCTTGTTGATATAGATGAACGTCGGGATCTCATAGCGCGCAAGCAGGCGCCACAGGGTTTCGGTATGCCCCTGCACGCCGTCGTTGGCGCCCACAACCAAAATCGCGTAGTCGAGTGCGCGCAGCGTGCGCTCCGCCTCGGCTGAAAAATCGACATGCCCTGGTGCATCCACGAGCATGACGTGGGTATCGCCATGGTCGAGCACGGCCTGCGACGAGAAGATCGTGATGCCACGCTCGCGCTCGATCTCGTTCGTATCCAGATGCGAATCGCCATCGTCCACGCGCCCGCGCTTGCGAATGCGACCCGCGTTGAACAGCATGGCCTCGGCCAGCGTGGTCTTGCCGGCATCGACATGCGCCAAGATTCCAACGACCGCTTGCTTCGACATGGCTCTCCTCTTATTACAAGCCCATCGCACGCGGCAACGGGCGTTCTTGTTCCACACTGGATGATACAATTTACGTGCCGGCGGGCGAAGCGGGCCCTATCCCCCGACCGAGCTCATCGCTCCGCGTTGCCGCGCGGCGATTTTCGTAGGTTCGCGCCTTGCGAAAGCCGGCTTGCAAAACAGCGCAGCGAACGAAAATAGCCCCACCCGGGGCCATTTTCGTTCGCACGAATTATTGACATGAGCCCTCGCTCTTACGCCTCGCGCAGCCAGTCAAACGCAACACGCGGCGTACCGTCCGACACATACACGATGCCGGCGCGCTCAAATCCGGCCTTGAGGCTCGCACCCTGCATGGGCAGGTTGTCCTGATGCGTGTCGATACGCAGGTGATCGGCACGCTCCTTGGCAAAGGCAAACATCGCAGCCGCGATACCGTGCACGGTGCCGTCGGATGCTACACGGTGCAGCACGGCATACGGAGTGTCGCTGCGCCATTGCCCGTCCTCAATTACGTCATAGCACTCGTCCGGGCCCGGTAAAAAGGCAAATGTCGCCACCACGCGGCCGCCGACTTCGCACACATAGCTACCACCGGCGGCGATATCGGCAGCCAGCTGCTCGGCAGAAGGCGTGCCCTCGGGCCACTGCGTGGCGTTGCCATGCGCGCGCATAAAGGCACGGGCCGCGTCATAGATAGCCATGACAGCGGGAATGTCGGTATCGAGGGTTTTTCTGATCATCACGCGGCGACCTCACGTTTATTGGTATCACTTTGATTGGGCAATGATACCAACGTTTTGAGAAGGACGCGAAGCAGATGGGAAGCAAAAAGCGAGCCGCCTGGTCAAAGGCTAAAAGCGAGTTTTTGGGCGCTGCTACCGGCGGCGATATGAGCGACCTGTTTGCACGCGAGGACGAGCGCCGCGACGCCCTGGACGCCGAGCGCGATGAAGCCTGGCGCTACAAGTCGTGCGAGCGCAAAAACCGTTACGACACGCGCGCCGAGGCCGAGGCCGTTATGGCCGACTGCGAAAACCGCGGACGCCGCGGGCTGGCCTGCTACAAATGCGAATACTGCGGCGGCTGGCACCTGACGTCACACCCTTGGAAATAGACCCCGCATCGGCACGGCGCTGGCAAAACGCCAGCCATCGTACGCAAGCTACGGGCGCGGCGGCACCAAAACATCGTAACGAACGGCCTTGCCCGCAAGCTGATAGCTCGGCTTAACGCCGGCAAGCAGTGGCCCCTTCACCGGTCGCTTGATAACGACCTTGCGCGGGTGCACGGCAAGCGCAGCTTCGACCAGCGTCTCCTCATCGGCGCACGGCTGCTCCAGATGATGCAAGAGTTGGAACTTCTTTTTAACCGCCGCGCTCTTGGTGCGCCCGGGAAACATGGGGTCCAGGTACACCACATCGGGCGCAGCGAGCTCGTCCTGCTCGATCAGCCCAGCTGTATGGCGAAGGCCGGCAATGCTGTCCTCGCCCGCATGAAGGCGCATGCGAGCCACGGCAGCCGCAAGCACCGGATCATCAGCCGCGCGATCCAAGGCATCCTTGAGGAGCGCCGCGATCACGCAATCCTGCTCATACAGATCGACGGTAAAGCCCGCGGCCGCCAACAGCAGCGAATCCTCGCCAAAGCCTGCCGTGGCATCAATCGCCCATGGGCTCTCGATGCCTTTTGTGCGCGCAGCCTTTACCAGCAGCTCTTGCTGCAGACGGCCTTGCTTGAGTCGTGGCAGCATGCGGGCAAAATCGGCTCGCAGCTCCATCGAGCCGTCGGTGAGCGTGAGGCCCTCGGACTTCCCGGTCAGCTCAAGCCCCGCGGCCCGAGCAACAGAAAAGGGATCGACGACGCCCATGGACACTCCTTAACAAACAAACGAATACGCGGGGCGCCGTTTATGTCAGCACCCAACCGTCCGCTATTGTCCCACATGCGACATGGCCCACAGCATCCCAATGCAAAGCACCGCCATCAATCCCGTGCACACGGCAGCGATCACAGAATCACCCATGCGCCTTCCCAACGACCGCGGCTCATGCACTTGCCCTGCTCCGTACATCATGGCTCCTCCTTCGGTCCAGCTCTTACCATGGACCCATCATCGCAGCGCCGCGCATACGCTGCCATCGATTTGACTTACGCCCAGCTTTCCTTTTTGAAAGGTTGGGTTTGGCTGCGCGGGCTCAATGCGCTTTCAAACGCATGCATCGCCGCGTTGAACTACAATGTGCTTCACCATATGTGCAGTACATTGGGTGCGCCAAGTTGGCGTACTCGTATCGAAAGGACCAGCCATGAGCTTCACTCGCAAGACTCTCAAAATCCTTGCTCTCATCTACTTTGTTTTGGGCATCGCCAGCCTCGTCACCGCCGGCGTCGGTATCGCCACGGGCGGTCTCGATTCCACGTACGGTTCGTACGCCACGCTCGCGGCGGTCGTGCTTATCGCCAAGGGTCTCGTCGACCTTGCCGCAGGCGTCGCCGGTATCAAGGGCGCCAACAAGCCTTCGCAGGTGGACGGCGCGTTTAAGCTCGGTATTGTTGCCGCGGTCGCCACGCTTGCCCAAGCGGTGCTCACGCTTCCCGCGTTTGGCGGCGACGCCATCAACTTTGGCGCCTTTGTCATCGTGGTGTACGACCTGTTCTTTGTTCAGCAGGCACACGCCGTTAAGGCCGAGAACAAGGACCGCCTGTAGGCACCTGTCTCCCATAGCCCCTGCTATCAAGCAGCTAAAAAGGGCCGATCGCGCATCTCCGCGGTCGGCCCTTTACGTTTGCCCAGATAAAACCTGCCAAAATAAACCTGTCCCTTTTTGGCAGGTTGTTAGCTGTGGCGGTACTCGGCGATGATGAAGTCGATGTCGGTTTGAAGGGTGTCCAAATTTGCCAGGCGCTCTTTGTCGGCAGGGCGCGTGCGATAGTAGTATGGCGTCATCTGGAACACCGCCTCGATGTCGGCCTGCGTCTGGAGCGTAATATTCGCAGATACCCGCTGCGTTCCGACCAACTCGAGCTCGGTGGTCTGCGGCAGCTTCTCATCGTTAAGGTACGGCGTGTCGTAGAGCACCTCCTTGAGCCCAAAGAGATGACGGGCGCCCGGCACCACGGTGTAGAGCGAGCCCTCGGGCGCCAGCACGCGGGCAAATTCGCGCTCGTTAAAGGGAGCAAAGAGCTCGGTCACCATATCGAAGGCGCCATCGGCCACGGGGATATCCTTCATGTTGGCCACGAAGTAGGTCGCGTCGCCGCGCTTGGCGGCCAGGCGCACCATCTCCTTGCCCAGGTCGAAACCGTAAGCATCCACGCCCGGCACCGCGCCCATGGCACTGGTGTAGTAGCCCTCGCCGCAGCAAATGTCGAGTAAGGCCAGCGGCTTGTCCGACGTAGCCGCGCACCGCTGAGCTCGTTCGCGCACTAGCTCGACCATCGCATCGCGCAACGGCGCATAGTAACCGCGATTCAGGAAGTCACGACGGCTGCGTGCCTGCGACTTGGGATCGCCCATGGAGTCACCGCTCTTGGACGAGCACAGTAGATATAGATAGCCCTCACGAGCGCGGTCAAACCGGTGTCCGCCCGCGCATGCAGCACCGCGTTCGTCATCCACCAGCGGCTCATGGCAAACGGGACACAACAACATGGCAACTCCTTAGCGCGAACAACACAACGCCCACCATTGTCTCACGCCTCCCCCGCCTAGTCATTTAAGAACGTCCCCAATGACTAGGTAATTAGGAGTATCATCGACTGCGCAAATGAGTATTGAAGCGCATGTTAGAGATTGAGAGCGCATGGCTGACACCGCATCTAAGCACATTGACATGACCACCGGCTCGCTGTGGCGCAATATTCCCCTGTTCGCCTTCCCCGTGGCCGCCACGAGCATCTTGGAGCAGCTGTCGAACCTCATCGCCACGGTCATCATCGGTAACTTCTCGGGCGACCAGGGAACCCTCGCCATGGCGGCGGTCGGCTCCAATGTTCCGCTTACCAGTCTTATGCTCAACCTGTTTATTGGCATGTCGCTTGGCTCCAACGTGGTCATCGCCAACGCTATCGGCCGTAACGACCAAAACATGGTCAAACGCGCCGTCCATACCTCGATTTTAATGGCGCTCGTAGGCTTTGTCGTCATCGCGCTGGGCGAGATCTTTGCCGAGCCCATGCTCGCCGCGCTCAACGTTCCCTCCGAGACCATGCCGCTCGCTTCGCTCTACCTGCGCGTCTTTTTACTGAGCATGCCCTCGATTTTGCTTTACAACTTTGAGGCCGCCATCTTCCGCTCCGTCGGCATCACCCGCATGCCGCTGCAGGCGCTTGCCGTGTCCACCGTCCTCAACATTGGCTTGGACCTCATCTTTGTCCCCGTACTCCACTGGGGCGTCGCGGGCGTCGCCATCGCCACCGCCATCGCCTACACCGTCAGTGCCGCTACGCTCTTTATCCGCCTGCTCAAGACCGACTCCGTCGTCCGCGTCACCCCACGCGACCTGGCTATCGACCCCGTCGCCCTCAAGCGCATCGTCAAGATCGGTCTGCCCGCCGGCATCCAGAGCGCCGTCTTTGCCGTCGCCAACATCATCATCCAGTCTGCCATCAACAGCCTGGGCACCGAGGTCATGGCGGCATCGAGCGCCGCCATGAGCCTGGAGTACGTGTGCTACAACCTGCTCAACAGCTTTAGCCAGGCTTGTACCACCTTTGTGGGACAAAACCACGGTGCCCGCCAGATCGACCGCTGCACCAAAACACTCAAGGTCTGCCTGGTCGAAGGCGGTATCGTTGCACTCACCACAATTATCGTTATTGTCGGCTTGGGGCGCGAGATCCTATCGCTGTTCAACAGCGATCCCAACATCGTCTCGATCGGCTATATCCGCGTATGCTCGATCTTCCCGGCGTACGCCTTTAGCATGTTCTACGAAAACATGTCAGGCTACCTGCGCGGCTTTGGTATCTCGCTCACGCCCGCCCTCATCACCATGATCTGCGTCTGCGGCATCCGCTTCTATTGGGTGTTCTGCGTGTTCCCGCACTTCCGCACCTTTGCGAACATCATGATGGTCTACCCCATCAGCCTGGGCACCACGGCGTTCTTTATGGTCGTGGCGGTACTACTCTGCCACCCGGCACGCACCTATCGTGCCACCCAAGCCAAAGCGACAGCCCGCTAAACACCGCACTCAACGCCACGCCAGTCATTAATTGACAATATGTGAGCTCATATAGTCGATAAAGCGCCTTGTGGCGATGGGCATGGTGTCCCAGCTGCGCCAAGCCGCCACCACGTCACGCGAGGGGGCGTGCACGATGGGACGTACGCGAATATCGGCCCGCATGCCCTCAACGGTACGGCGATACAGCATACTCACGCCTAGACCTTCCTCCACCATCGCCATGATGGTATAGTCGTCGGTCACCTCACTCGTCACGTGCGGCGACAGCCCATGCGTTGCGAATGCATCGAGCACCAGACTCTGTTCGCCCTCATCCAGCAACACAAACGGCTCAGACGCCAGGTCGGCGAGTGTCACCTTTTCCTTTACCGTCAGCGGATGCGCGGCCGGCAACAATGCCACCAACTCGTCGTGATAGACGACGCGCTTCTCGAGCCCAGCGGTAAATCCGCGTGCCGTAAAACAAAAATCAACCACGCCATCGTGCACCCACTGGGCGTTGCGCGTGTAATCGCCCTGCTTGAGGGTGAAGCGTACGCCCGGGTGCAGCGCACCAAAGTCGCGGATCACGCGCGGCAACACGGTTCGACTCACGTTGGTAAACGTCGCAATGCGAATATCGGTCGACGAAAGCCCCAGCAGCTCCTGGCGTTTGCCCTCGAGCTCGGCCTCGGCAGTCACAATCTGGCGCAGGTACGGCAGATATTGTTTACCGTCGCGCGTAAGCGAAACGCCCTGCTTACCGCGCTCGATAAGCGTGGTACCCAGCTCGCGCTCGAGCGCCTTGACGGCCTGGCTCACCGCACTTTGCGTATAGCCCAGCTCGTCCGCCGCACCCTTAAGACTGCCGCGATCGACCACCATGCAAACAATCTGATACCGCGATGCCATCGTGCCTCCACATCAATGCAGCCGTAAAACGTTTTGCCAGCGCTTTTCGCACCAACTTTAGCGTTTCTTAATCATACTGAAGATACATTCGCTTTACTACATCCAAATCTGGGAGCAGAATCCTTTTTGCGAAACCGTTCTGTAACAAAAGGAGTCCCATGGATCGCAAAAAAGCAATCGCGCTCTCATTTTCCGTTCCCGTCGCATGGGGCTTTTCGTACCCCCTCATGAAGATCGGCATGGACAGCATGAACGCCACGAGCATCGTTGCGCTGCGCTGTATCATCGCCTTCGCGGCCTGCCTTTTGCTCTTCCACAAGCGCGCGTTGCGCATCAACCGCGACCTTATGGTCCGCGCCGCCATCATCGGCGCCATTATGGCAACCGAGCTCACCTGCATGTGCCTGGGCTCCAGCCTCACCTCCGCCTCCACTGCCGGCTTTTTGCAGAGCCTGACGGTCGTGATCGTGCCGTTTGCCAACGCAGCCCTGCTGCGTCGCGCCCCCGAGCGCAAGGTGCTCATCGGCACGGCCATCGTCACCTGCGGTATGTTGCTGCTCTCGGGTGCCGACTTCACCAGCCTGAACCCGGGCGCGCTCATCATGCTGCTCTCCGCCTTTATCTACGCCGGACACATCATTGTCGCCAAGCGGTTTGTCGAAGAAGTCGATCCGCTGTCCCTGGGCGTTTGGCAGCTGGGCTTTGGCGGCCTGTTCTCGGGCATTGCCGCATGCGTCTTTGGCGGTTTCACACTTCCCAGTACGCCCAGCGAGATCGTGGTCGTCGTTGCCCTCGCGCTCATCTGCTCTGCCTACGGCTTTATCACCCAGACACTCGTGCAGCCCCACGTGCCTGCCGAGACCACTGGCTTCGCCTTCTCGCTCGAGCCGGTCTGCTCCGCCGTCTTTTCGTTCTTCCTGGTCGGCGAGGTCCTGAGCCCCATCGCCTTCTTTGGCGCCGCCCTCATCCTCACCGGCGTCATGGCGGCAACCGTGCAGCTCCCGCGCCTTCATGCGCATGCTCACGACCATGCCCGCATGGCAGGAACGCCCGAGCGAGCCTCGTAGACCCCACTCCTTATGCAGCCGCGACACAAAGGTCTTCGGACGCCTTTACAATAGATGCGAACAGAGCATCTGCCATAAAGGAGCCCCATGGACACCGCAACTCGCGACCGCAACATAACAACTTGGCTGGGCGATGCGCCGCAGCCGGTACGTGACACTACGAACCAGCTGCTCGAGCGCATCGCCCTTTTGCGTGCCGAGCAGACTATCTACCCGGCACAAGACGACATCCTCAATGCCCTCGCCTACACGCCGGCCGACCAGGTCAAGGTTGTCATCTTAGGTCAGGACCCTTATCACGGACCCAACCAGGCCATGGGGTTATCGTTCTCGGTCCCCGCGACGCAAACCAAGTTGCCGCCGAGCCTGCGCAACATCTACAAGGAACTCAATGCCGATCTGGGCTACCCCATTCCCGCCACAGGAGATCTAACGCCATGGGCACAACAGGGCGTCCTGCTTCTCAACACTACGCTCACTGTGCGCGAGCATGCCGCGAACTCGCACGCCAAACTGGGCTGGAGCACGCTCACCGACTACGTTATCGAACGCTGCTGTCGGCTGCCCCAGCCGGTAGTCTTTTTGGCATGGGGTCGCTTTGCCCAGCAGATGGTCGAAGGCAAGCTCGCCACGACCGGCGCGGGCAAGGCAACCGGCAAGTTCTGCCTGGCCTCTACGCACCCCTCGCCGCTTTCGGCCAACCGTGCCACGGCAGAACTCCCTGCCTTTATGGGGTCGCGCCCCTTCTCGGCAGCCAATCGGCTACTCGAACAGCACGGCTCGACCCCCGTCAACTGGACTTGCCTCGGCTAAAAATCGATATATCAAAAACGCGCTCGACGGCTTCCATCGGGCGCGTTTTGCTACTCGGGCCAAATAAATTGTGTGCGGCCGGCCTCGCCGCCATCGATTAGCAGACTCTGCCCGGTCATAAACCGGTTGGTCACGCCCACAAAGTAGATCCACTCGGCAATCTCTTGGGCGGTGGCCCAGCGCTTAAGCGGCGTGAGCTCCATAATCTGGTTCCACAGGTGTTCGTCTTCCATCACGCAACGGTTGAGCGGCGTGATAACGCCACCCGGGTCCACACTGTTGGCGATAGCCTGCGGCGCCAGACGGTTTGCAAGGTTCTTGGTGTAGGCGATAACGCCGCCCTTGCTGGCGGCATAGTCGGGAAACTCCGATCCCGTATGCCCGCTCGCCGACCCCACATTGACCACGGATTTGATAGCCGGCTCCGGCTTGGCGGCAAGCCCCTCCCCCGCAAAGGCGTAGCGCTCGGTCACGTTGATGGTGCCATACAGGTTGGCGGCGATGTCGTCAGCCGAATCCTGCGTACCGGCAACATTCACGATTACCTGGGGTTCAAGGTCGCCTGGAAACGAGTCCGGCTCGCGAACATCTACGATCAGATGGCGGTAGCGCTCGTGTTCGACCGTCGCCGGCAGCAGATCGAAGCCCACGACCTCGTGGCCCTCGTCCAAAAAGCGCTGCACGCATGCGGTTCCGATACCGCCCGAAGCGCCCGTGATCAAAACCCGCATACTTGCTCCTTAGGCGGTTGCGTGGCGCTCGAGGTACTCGGAGCCCACATTCTCGCGCTCCCAGCCGCGCACGACCTTGTAGCCCACGGGGCTCAGGAAAACCTCGCACAGCAGCTCGGCAACAGCGCCGGTCAGCGAGCACATAAGGACCTGCACCCAGGTCCAACCAAAGAACGTGTGGCTCACCACAATGGCAAAGACCAGGTTGTCGATAAACTGGCCAACACCCGTGGACACATAGGAGCGGAAGGCGAAGCTCGCAAAGTTATTCTTTTTGAGCATGCGGCCGAGCGACTGGTTGAGCGTGGAGTTAACCACGGCAGAAACGAGCATTGCCAGCGAAGAGCCCAGCACCACGTACCAGGTGCCGCCGATGGTGGCGTTAAGGGCGGTGTTGACCTCGATCATGCCCGTGTCGTAGTAGGCGCCCCACATGCCGGGCGTGAGCGAACATGCCCAAAAGCACAGGCTCACGGCGAGGTTAACCAGCAGCGCGAGGATAGAGATTTTGATGGATGCCTTGGCGCCAAAGCGCTTGCAAATCATGTCCTGGCACAAAAACGAAACCCAGCTCACCACAAAGCCGCAATCGAGTGCCAGATACGGCAGGCTGATGAGCTCCTTGTTGGCCAGCAGGTTCATCATGATGACGCTCACGAAAAACAGCGAAACCGTTGCCGCGGGAATGCTCCGCAGCAGGACCTTGTAGTCCTCCATGACCTTCTTGATCATTATGTACTCCTTTGGTTTTAGGTTTAACGAGCAGGATATCGGACCCGAACTGCTCGGACGCCCCGGTCTTGAGACGACGGTGGGTATGATAGCCGCTCGCGCGGCATAAGGCAAACAAACGGCGCGGCAGCCCCACAGGACCACCGCGCCGATGCGTTAAAAGGCCACGTTGCCAAACTCCGACAGGATAAGGTCGGGGTTGTGGTCAGTTGCCCAATCCACGTTCCACGGGCTCGTGAACAGCAGCAGCTTACCGCCGCGCATGTCCTCAACGCGCAGCGTGTCGCGCGTGAGCGAAAGACCCGGGATATCAATAGTGTCGGGGTCATTCTGGATCCAGCGGATGTCCGTATAGGGCAGCGGCTGGCGACGAACCTCAACACGGTACTCGGCCTTGAGACGGCGCTCGAGCACCTCAAACTGCAGCACGCCGACCACGCCCACGATGACGCTCTCCATGCCGGCACCCAGCTCGCGGAAGATCTGGATGGCACCCTCCTGGGCAAGCTCCTCCATACCCTTGACGAACTGCTTGCGCTTGAGCGTGTCGACCTGCGTAATGCGAGCGAACATCTCGGGGGCAAACGTCGGGATCTGCGGATACTGCACGTGGCGCTTGCCGGAGCACACGGTGTCGCCGATGCTAAAGATACCCGGGTCGAAGAGGCCCACGATATCGCCCGCGTACGCCTCGTCCACGATGGCGCGGTCGTCGGCCATCATCGAGGTACCCGTGGCAAGCTTGAGCTTGCGGTTGCCCTGCACGTGAAAGGCATCCATGCCGCGCTCGAACTTACCCGAGCAAATGCGCACAAAGGCGATGCGGTCACGGTGGTTCTTGTCCATGTTGGCCTGAATCTTAAACACAAAGCCGCTAAAGTCGTCGCGGCAAGGATCGACCGGCTCACTGGTGAGCGTATCGGTATAGGCGCGCGGCGTCGGGGCCAGACGCAGGAACTCCTTGAGGAAGGGCTCCACACCAAAGTTGGTGAGCGCCGAGCCAAAGAACGCCGGGCTCAGCTTGCCGCAGGCCACGGCATCCAAGTCGAGCTCGTCGCCGGCGCCATCGAGCAGCTCGATATCGTCCATTAGGTTCTTATGGTTCTCCTCGCCAATGAGCTCATCCATGGCGGGGTCGCCCAGCTCGGCCTCGACCTCGGCGACCTTCTTGGTGGCGTTGGCGTGACCATCGCCCTCAAAGGCGATAACGCGACGGGTCTGACGATCGAACACGCCGCGGAAGTTACGACCGCTGCCGATCGGCCAGTTCATGGGATACGTATTGATACCCAGGACATTCTCGATCTCTTCCATGAGCTCAAACGGGTCGCGAGCCTCGTGGTCGAGCTTGTTCACAAAGGTGAAGATGGGAATGTGGCGCAGCGTACAGACCTTAAAGAGCTTTTTGGTCTGGGCCTCGACGCCCTTGGCGCCGTCGATGACCATGACTGCGGCGTCGGCGGCCATAAGGGTACGGTAGGTATCCTCCGAGAAGTCCTGGTGGCCGGGGGTATCGAGGATGTTGACGCAGGCGCCGTTGTAGGTGAACTGCAGCACCGAGGAGGTAACGGAAATACCGCGCTCCTTCTCGATGTCCATCCAGTCCGAGACGGCATGCTTGGCCGAGCTCTTGCCCTTGACCGAGCCGGCAGTCTGGATGCTGCCGGTATAGAGCAGCAGCTTCTCGGTAAGCGTGGTCTTACCGGCGTCCGGGTGGCTGATGATCGCGAATGTGCGGCGCGACGAGATTTCATCCGACAGGCTTGCCATGCGGATCCTTTCTTGCATTAAGTGCATTACGTCGATGTAACCGTACTATTGTAGCCGCGAAATCTCGGCATAGGGCACCTGTCAGGACAAATTCATCAGTTGGGGCCTAGGGTAGCAGTCGATGGCGGCACTCCGCAGCAGTTTGTCTCGATCTGTAACATCTAGACGGTTTTTGAACCTCTTCCTGTTACAGATTTAGACAAACAGGTGGGCGTCCCAGAAAGATCTCAATCTGTAACAGGTAGCCACTCAAAACGGGTCCATCTGTTACAGATTGAGATATAAGGATAGACGGGTGCCCAATGTCTCGATCTGTAACATCTAGCAGCCAAAATCTTCTCCAGTTGTTACAGATTGAGACAACCAGGTGGGGCCCGCCAGCAAAATCTCAATCTGTAACAGGTAGCCGTCCAAATCGGTTCCAGATGTTACAGATTGAGATGAATGAACGAGCGGACAATCCCTATTTACCTCTTGCATAACTGTGTATAGTGTATATATACTGTGCTTACCGGTTATATACACGTGTAGCCCATCAGCTAAGGAGCCGCTGTGGACATCATCCTATCCAATTCGAGCGATAAACCCATCTACGAGCAAATAGCCTCGCAGGTCAAAGCTCAGATCTTATCGGGCACGCTCGCCGCGGGAGCAAAACTCCCCAGCATCCGTGCACTCGCGAGCGATCTTGGCGTGAGCGTCATCACTACCAAGCGCGCCTACGCCGACCTGGAGCAGCTCGGGTTTATCTGCACCGTGCAGGGCAAGGGCTGTTTTGTCGCCGAGGGCAACCAGGAGCTCTTGCGTGAAAGCCAGCTCTGCCATATCGAAGAGCTGCTTGCGAAAGCGGCAAGCCAAGCCGAAGCCTTGGGCGTCACGCGCGACAAGCTGCACGAAATGCTCGACCTGGTAGCCCCCGAAACCATGCAGTAGCCATCTGCAAGAAAGGCTATACCATGCAAAACCTTTTAGAACTCAAAGGCATTTCACGCCGTGTGAGCGACCGTTTTTCGCTGCGTGACGTCACGCTTGCCGTGGAGCCTGGCCAGATCGTTGGCTTTGTGGGCGCAAATGGCGCTGGCAAAACAACGACGATTCGAGCCGCGCTCGGGCTTATCAAACTCGATGCCGGCGAGGTGCACCTGTTTGGGCAGCGCTGTGGCGCCGACGCGCCCGATGAGACACAGCGCTGCCTGCGCTCCCGCGTCGGTCTCGTCCTGGACACATGCCCCTTCCCTTCAACGCTCAAGGTGGGCCAGATCGAGGCACTCGTAGGCCCGGCGTACCCCACGTGGGACCGCAAAACGTTCGCCGGATTCATCGACCGATTTGGCCTCGATCCCAAGACAAAGGTCAAGGACCTCTCCCGCGGCATGGGCATGAAACTGCAGCTTGCCTGCGCGCTCAGCCACCAGGCCAAGCTGCTCGTTTTGGACGAAGCCACCGCGGGCCTCGATCCTATGGCACGCGAGGAGCTGCTCGATGAGCTGCTCGCCTTTGTTTCCGACGGCCTGCACAGCGTGCTGCTCTCGAGCCATATTACGTCGGACCTCGATCGCGCCGCCGACCGCGTCATCTGCATCGATAACGGCTCGATTATTTTTGACCTGCCGCGCGAGGACATTACCGACCGCGTCGGCATCGCCCACTGTACCCAAGCACAGGCCGCCGAGCTTATGGCTTGCGTCGAAGGCGCCCGTGCCGTCCACCACGCCTATAGCGTGGACGTGCTCGTGCCCAACCGTCGCGAAACGCTCGAGGCCTTCCCAGAGATTCCCTGCGATCGGGCAACCATTGATGACTATCTGCGCCTCATGCTGAAAGGGGCTTCGAAATGAAACGCGCCTTTATGTCCGAGCTCGCCATCGTTCGCACGCTCACCCCGAGCATCGCGGGCGTCGGCCTGTTCATCTTCGTCGTGCTAACCCTTGCCAACGCGTCGGATGGCGATTCCGGCATGAGCGCCGGCGCCTGCGCGGTCAGCGCCATGTCGCCCATCATGGTCATGAGCTCGCTGGCCGGCTTCGACAATCAAAACGGATGGGAGCGTTATCGGGCAACGCTGCCTCTCACGCACAAAGACATAATTTGCGCACGCTACCTGTGCATCGTTGTCTTCTCGGCCATCATGGCCTGCGCCGCCGTGCTTTTGAACATCATCGCCCTTCCGTTCTTCAACAGCGCGGGCGTGGCCTCGACAGGACAAACCATCTTTGAGATCGCAATTGCCTCGGCAGCATCGATGCTCATCTCCCTCATGATGGTGTTCTTGGCACAGCCGCTGTTCTTCCGATTTGGACACATGGAGGCACTGCGCCTATCCGTTGGCCTGTTTGCCCTACTCGGATGCCTTACCATGGCAGCGCTGAGCTCCTCCAACCCCATCAGCAACTGGCTCATGTCGATTGCCGGGGCGAATCCCGATCCTGCCGTCCTTGGCTGTCTGTGTGCAGGAATTGCCGTACTGGCCCTCGCGCTATGTGCAATCAGCTGCACCATCAGCACCAAGGTTTATCGAGTACGCGACCTGTAATCGACAGCTAATAAGCTTAGGTGGTACCCCGCTTATTTTTTCAATGAAACAAGGCGGCATAGCGTCACCACCGCCCCTCACAACAGGCCGTCTAGTTCTTAGCAACCAAAAAGACACCGTCAGCATATCGAAGGTGAATACCTTTCCGAGAAGTGAACGAGTAAAAACAGTGCCCTGTAGCATCGACATTTTTAAGGACTCAATTCCTGCGGTTTTGTCTAAGAATCCTGCAGTTTTGTTCGAAAAAAGTGTGCATGTTCCAGGGGTCCAGATTTACTCGTTCACTTCGCGGAAAACCATTCACCTATGATTCGAGCCTTAACCAAATGCCCTCTTGAACTATGGCCCCTGTCTCACCACAGCGATATCAAAGCTTCATGGCGGGACGGTATCATCGGACGAGCGCCGTAAATCTGGCGCGGTTGTTCTTTGGGGAGGCATTTCACCCGTGTCGTGGGTCGCAGCAGCATTTGTGTCGGCTTTCTTTGCCGGCATCACATCCATCTTGGCCAAATGCGGCATCAAGCAGACCGACTCCGATGTCGCGACGGCCATTCGCACCTGCGTGGTGCTCGTTTTCGCCTGGGCAATGGCGGGCATTTCTGGATCCATTGGAACCATTGGCAGCATCGAACCCAGATCCTGGCTCTTTCTCGTCCTCTCGGGACTCGCTACCGGCGCTTCGTGGATCTGTTACTTTATGGCGTTGAGCATCGGAGACGTCAATAAGGTCGTACCGGTCGACAAGATGAGCACCGTGCTCGCCGCGCTGATCGCCATCGTGCTTTTTGGCGAGACGAGCAACCTTGCGGTTAAGCTCGTGGGAACCGCCGTCATTACCCTCGGCACGTTTTTAATGACCGAGAAGCAGCAATCCGCCGGACCCGAGCAGCAGCAAGACCGGACCTGGCTCGCTTACGCCCTCGGCGCCGCCATGTTCGCAGCACTCACCTCCGTCCTCGCTAAGATCGGCATCGAAGGCGTCGAATCCAACCTGGCCACGGCAATCCGTACCTGTGTGGTACTGGTTATGGCATGGGCAATCGTGGCAGCTAAAGGCAAGATGGGCCAAGCCGTGCACGTAGACCGCTACGAACTCGTATTTCTCGCGGCATCGGGCATTGCGACTGGCGCATCGTGGCTGCTATGCTACTACGCCATCGCCACAGGCCAGGTGAGCGTCGTGGTGCAGATCGACAAACTATCGATTGTCGTATCGGTACTATTTGCGCGCTTGGCATTCAACGAAAAACTCTCACGGCGCAGCACCATCGGTCTCGCCCTCATCGTACTGGGCACCGCCGCGCTCGCAGTTTGGAAGTAGCGCGGCCAGCAGCCGCTACATCCTCACACCTGGCTTAGGATGCCTGTACTGACCGTGGGATGCCGTGCGTTTACCGTGCGAGATGGCAAATTTGGGACAACAGTGCAGGCAACGAAGGCAGGCTGCGCACTCCGGCTTTGTCCAGACGGGAAGGCCGTCGCGCATCTCAATCGCCGCCATGGGGCAGCGCTTAGCGCAGAGGCTACACCCGACGCAGCGGCTAGCATCGACGGCAAACTTGCTCGTCTGCTGCATACGCGGCAGCCCAAACGCATGATACGCGCACGATGCAAACAGGGGCACGCGATGGCGCATCATATTGCCCGTGCGCCGTTCCCGCACCGCCTCGATCACAGCATCAATCTGCGCCTCAGCAGCCCTATTGATACCCTCAACCTTTTGAAGGTCAGACAGGTCGAAAACAGGCGTCCAGGTATCAGGCATCTTGACGCTCATCGCCGCATCTAACTCGAGCCCACGCTCGTGCAGCAGATCGCGGGCGAACTTGGCCGATTGCCCGGTCGTCGAACCGTACGTCGAGACATAGAACGTATAGGGGCGCTCGCCGCCCTTTGCACCGGCAGCAATCGACAGGTCGACAGTCTTCAAAAACTCGATCATCGGCGTCGGCAGACCCCAGGCATACACCGGAGCAACAAATCCCAGTTGACAGGGGCCTTCCGTCGCAATAAGGCGAAGGGCCTCGACATCAAAACGCTCAATCGACACAACCTTGTCGTCTGTCGCCGCTGCAATGCGACGCGCCACATGCTCGCTGTTCCCTGTCGCGCTAAAGTACAGGATCATCTCGTACCCCTGGAATTGACTCGTGAAAAACCGCGCTACTTGCGCAGCGGCTTGGGCAGCGGAATGCCGGCGGCGATAACGGCGGCGATGATCATGCAGACGATGCCCTTGAGTGGGAAGCACATGAGCAGCAGGCCCACGACCATGACCGGCTGACGCATGACGGCGCCCATCGTCGATGCCGTGCAGACGGCGACGCAAAAGACCGGATCTGCGCCGGTGAGGATGGCAAGGCCATAGCCCAGGCTTACGCCCGAGAAGATAACCGGGAAGAAGTGACCGCCGCGCCAACCAAGGTTGATGAGGGCGGGCGTCAGCATGGCCTTAACAAGACCGGTCGCGATAAGCACGCCAGCGGGAATGGTCAGATAGGTTTCCATGAGCACATCGGCCTGGGTCTCGCCGGCAAACATGGTATAGGGCAGGACCGTGCCACAGATGGCGAGTGCCAGACCGGCCAGCATGGCCTTGACGACAGGACGCTCCCCTATTGCATGGGACAGTGCCTCGCTTGCATGCTCAGAGACAAAGTACAGCCAGCCGCAGACGGTGCCGATCAACGACAGAGGGACGAGCCAGGTAAGCTCTAGGTTGCCCACCTCGGCGGACTCGAACCTGGGCATGCCCATGCCGCCGCCCACAAGCTGTCCAAGCAGCAGGTAGGTGCCCAGACCGCCGGCAATCGCAATGCCGTAGACCACGGTCTTTTGCGCCTTGGGCAGCTTGATGGTGACCTCGTCGGACACGGACTCATCGTCGGCGTCTTCGCCCTGGCCGTCGGCGCTACCAGCGAGCGGTGCCACAAAACCAAAGACGGGCGCGGTAAAGAGCGCCGTCAGGGCAGCCTGGGTGCCTAGCAGTGTAAGCTCCCTAAACTCGGCGCCAAAGCGACGCATGCGGTCGCCGACCCAGCTGCACAGACCAGCGATAACGCCGGTCAGGCCGGCCTCCGGTCCAATGCTTCCGCCAAACAGCAGCGGCAGCAATGCCGCGAGCGAAAGCTTGCCCAGGTTGTCGTACGGGTAGCGCCCGTCTTGCTTAACCTTAGCCATCACCTGGTTGAGGTCATCGGTCTTGGTGCCTGTCATCTTTTCGTACAGACCGATTAACAGGCCGCCCAGCAGGCAGACAAAAAACGGGTACGGCAAAAAGCCAAACGGGCCGCTGGCAAGCTCGGGCGAAGAGACGCCCAGCGCGTGCGGAATCTCGGTCCATAGATAGTCGATACCGTGCTCCATCGCAAAAAAGAACAGCCAGACCGCGGCACCTGCGAACGCACCGGTCACGGCAACGCTAGCTAAAAACAGCGCGCGGTTTGTGGGTTTGGCAAGGTTGTCCATCGGGACCTCCCGCGGTCAAAGTCGACATAGTTACGTTTTATTGTAGAGCGAGCGTTGCCCGAACGAGCCAACCATCCACGCCGCGAACGGCACCATTGGGAGCCATAGTGGGGCAGGCTCAAGACTTATCCGTTGATAATCGAGGCAATCTCGCGCAAATCGTCGGCAAAGTAGATGCCTTGCTGGCGCCTCAGGCTCGAAAGCCCCTTATCAATCATGTGCCCGAGCAGCGCCTTAAGGTCGTTGTAGTAACCGTCCAGGTTATACAGGATGCACGGCGCACTCAGGTGCCCCAACGACACCGCGGACATGACCTCGGCAATCTCCTCGAGCGTGCCCGTCCCGCCGGGAAAGGCAATGAACGCATCGCCGAGCTCAATCATCTTGGCCTTGCGCTCCGCCATATCGCTCGTCACGATAAGGTCATCGATACCGTCATGTTGAAACTCGGCCTCGATAAAAAAGCTCGGCTCAACACCCGTCACGCGTCCACCCGCCTCGAGTACGCTATCGGCAAGCGCACCCATCAGGCCCGACTTGGAGCCGCCGTATACCAGCGCGTGGCCGTTGGAGCCAATCCACGTGCCGAGCTCTCGCACTGCAGGCAGAAACGCCGGGTCATTGCCAGCGTTGGCACCCAGGTACACGGTGATGTTCATATTTGCCCCCTGTTGTGGCGCACGACGTTCGTCTTAGCGCTGGCGTCGACGATACTCGCGCACGCGACGCGAAAGATCGGCAAGCTCGTCGCGATCGAGCTCTTCCAAATGCTCCAGATCATTCATAAAGCGCGCCATGGTGTCCTTTTGACGCATCTTGATAAGCGTATTGCAGTAGTTCACCGCCACGCCCGTGAGCATGGCGATGTAGAAGATGCTGATGACGCTCAGAATGACGGTAATGGCGCGGGCAACCGGTGTCTCGGCCGGGATGTCGCCAAAGCCGATGGTCGAGACTGTCTCAAAGCTAAACCACAGGCCATCGCCAAACGTGAGGGTCGTGGGCTCGGACAGCCAGACGGCCGTCGAGCACAGCAGGTAAAAGATTAGAAACAGGCCCGTGATGCGCGCAAAGCCAGCCTGTCGCAGCACATCGGCAAGCGTCCTCAACTTGTTCATCGCGACCCCTTTTCCCAGACGCCCAATCTCGTTCGCTCGGTATTGTCCCACAACCGGCAGTTAGGGACGTTCCTTTTGTGCCGGTAGAAAGGGACTGTCCCCAACTGCCGGGCGGGAGCGTTTAGCGGTACAGCTGCCGACTGGGCAGGCTGAGCTGGTATCCTTATGCGGTAATGTCTCGATTCGTTAGGATTGCATGTGAGAGCTGCCACTGTCCTTCGTTCAGTTATATATCGCACCCTGGCCGTCGCGCTTGCTGCGCTCGCCGTACTGAGCACCATCATGCCCGCCCCCGCCAATGCCGCCAATACCGATCAGCAAGTCAAGACGGTCCGCGTCGGCTGGCTCGTCAGCAACGAGGGCTTCCAGGACGGCACCCCCGGCGAGCGTCTCTCGGGATGGGGTTACGAGTACCTCCAGACCCTGTCGTACTACACGTCCGGCTGGCGGTACGAATACGTCTCCGGCACCTTCACCGAGCTTATGGACATGCTCGAGGCAGGCGAGATCGACCTCATGCCCAACATCTCCTACTCCGAGGAACGTGCCCAAAAGCTGCTCTTTTCCTCGAACCCCGAGGGCACCGAGCGCTACTACATCTACGCCAGGCCCGACCGTGACGACCTTGCAAAGGGTGACCCTCAAGCACTCCAGGGTCTCACTATCGGTTGCAACCCCGACGTCATGCAAACCTTCGTTGGCCAGCAATGGCTCGCCAGCGAAGGAATCGCCTGCACATACAAGGAGTATGACGGAGGATCCGATCTCTTTGACGCGCTCGCAAACGACGAAGTCGATGCCGTCATCATGAACGACACAATCTCGTCGCCCAATGCCTCCCCCATGTTCTACATTGGTTCGAACGACTACTACTTTGCCGTTCCCAAAAGCCGCCCCGACCTGATGGACGACATCAATGCTGCCATGACGGCAATCGCCCGCGTCAACCCACGCTATAACGACGAAGTAAAATCTCACTACTCGACCCAAAACAGCGGCTCATCATCGCTCAACGGACCCGAACGTTCCTGGCTCAAAGCAAATGACAACACCATCACGCTCGGCTACATTACGGGCAAACTCCCCTACTGCAACGAGAACGAAGACGGCGAAATGGAAGGCTCGCTCGCATCGCTTGCGACGACGCTACACGATAAATTTGGCATTACGGTCAAAACCGTCGCCTTTGATAGCTACAAGATGATGTCAAAGGCCCTGTCAAAGGAAAGCATAGACGTTGCGCTGCCGGTATACCGAGATTACTGGTTTGCCGAGCAAACAGGCGTTGTGCAGTCGGTATCGTTGGGAACCATATCCCTCACCGCTATCCACACCGGCAGCAACCTGAACAAAAACCTTCAGAACATCGCCTGTACCAAATCATCGTTTGTCAACAAAAATGCACTTGAAAGTCTGTTCCCCACAGCGACCGTAACCGAATACCAATCCGACGATGAAGCGTTCGACGCCCTCAGGAAGGGAACGGCGCACTGCATCGTCGCTCCCAGTTCACGCGTAAAAACCATCGGTGACCGTTACGATCTCGAGGACTGCGAGACGACCGAGCTCCCTGACACCTGTGAGCTCTCGTGCTGGATTTCGCGCGGAAAACCCGAGCTGTTGGGAATCATCAACAAGGGCATCATCAATGCCGGAGAATCGCTCTCCGCAAGCAATTACTCCTCAACGTCGTACACGGCGCAAGAATCGGACACGTTCCAGTTTCTCCACCGCAACCGCACCGCCGTTGCAGCTGCCCTCATCGGTATGTTGTCGGTCGGCATCGTCCTGCTCATCTGGGCACTCGTGCGCGCTCGAACCGAGCGCAAAAAAGCCGATGCCGCCAACGCCGCTAAGACGGCATTCCTCACGCGCATGAGCCACGACATCCGTACACCGCTCAACGGTATCCTGGGCCTTATCGAGATCGAGGAATTGAAGGAAGGCGATATCCAGGTCGCCCGCGAAAGCCGTGCCAAGGCGCGCGTTGCCGCCAATCACCTGCTCTCGCTGATCAACGACATCCTCGAGATGGGCAAAATCGAAGACCGCAAGCTGACACTGGAGCATACGCCTTTTAACCTCAAAGAGCTCTGTGACGATACACTGGTGCTGTGCAAGCTCCGCGCGTCCAGTAACGGCATCACAATGCAGGACAATAGTCTGCCGTACGCCGCGGGGCCATACATGATCGGCAGTCCCACCCATATCCGACAGATCATGATCAACCTGTTAGACAACAGCATTAAGTACAACAAGCACGGCGGCTCCGTCACCTTTAGCTCAAAGACCAAGCCACTCGATAACGGGCGCGCGCTCTTTTGCTTTAGCGTTTCGGATACCGGCATTGGTATGACTCCCAAGTTTTTAAAGCATATCTATGAGCCGTTTGCCCAAGAAGGTGACGATGCGCGCAGTAAGTTTCAAGGAACCGGCATGGGCATGCCAATCGTCAAGTCGCTTATTGAACTGATGGGCGGCACGATTGAGATTTCGAGTGAGGTTGGCGTAGGGAGTACGTTCAACGTCCAGATTCCGCTCGATATCGACAAAGACCCTCAGGCAAGAGAACGCGCGGACGAGCAAGCAGACAGCTGCTCGCTTGCCGGCATGAACGTTCTTTTGGCAGAAGATAACGAGCTCAATGCCGAGATTGCCCAGGCGCTGCTCGAAAGCGAAGGCATTGTCGTAACTCGCGCCGCCGATGGCAACGAAGCGGTCGACCTATACGTTGGCCGTCCCGCCGGCAGCTTCGATGCGATCCTGATGGACATTATGATGCCGGACATGGACGGTTACGAGGCAACCCGCGCGATTCGTCTGAGCGAGAAGGTCGATGCAGCCGATATCCCCATCATCGCGCTCACCGCCAATGCCTTTGCCGAGGACGCCAAGGCGGCACACGACGCCGGCATGAACGCCCATCTGTCCAAACCGCTCGACTTTAACAAGCTCAAAAACATACTCGCCCGCATCAAGAAAAACGGATCCGTTTCGCTATAGTTTGTGCTCAACCACCACGCACGACCAGAAAGGAAGCCAACGATGTTTAGGCCCTTACGTCGAAAGAAACGCGCCATCACTGACGAGGAAGCGCGCGAACTGCTCGCCACCTGCAAGCGCGGCGTCTTTGCCGTCAACGGCGACGATGGCTACCCGTACGCCATTCCCGTCAACTACTTCTTTGACGCCGAGCACGACAAGATTTATTTCCATGGCGCCAAGGCCGGCCACAAGGTCGACGCACTCAAGCGCGATGACAAGGTCTGCTTTACCGTTTACGGCAACGAGTGGTACCAGGACGGTGACTGGGCTCCCTACGTTATGAGTACCGTGGTCTTTGGCCGCTGTCGCCTGGCGAATGACACCCCCGCGTTTATCGAGGACAAAGTCCGCCAGCTCGCCCTTAAGTACTACCCTTCTGCCGAAGAAGTCGAAGAGGAAATCGCCAAAGACATCAAGGGCGTCCAGCTCTACGAGATTTCGATTGAGCATCTTTGCGGCAAGCAGATTCAAGAAAAGTAAGCCCCTCAGCAGGCCTCATCAATAACAATATGGCCCGGTTCCAACCCACCTTGGAACCGGGCCATATGCTTATGAAGCATCGGCGGCTATGTGCGCTAGCGCCTCGACGAGCTCCTGCGAGCTCACAGGTTTGCTCAGGTGCGCGTCCATGCCCGCCTCACGCGAAAGCCTGCGGTCGTCGGCAAAGGCGTTGGCGCTCACGGCGATAATCGGCGTGGTCGCGGCATCCTCGCGATCGAGTGCTCGAATCTGGCGCGTGGCCTCAAGGCCATCGATGCCAGGCATCATGATGTCCATCAACACCACGTCGTACTCGTGCGGTGCGCTCGCGGTAAACATCTCGACGGCAGACTCACCATCCTTAGCATGCGTCACGATGGCACCGGCACGGCTGAGCGTAAACTGCGCGATCTCGGCATTCAGATCGTTATCCTCTACGAGCAAAACGCGCAAGCCCTGGAGCGCATCGCCATCGCCCCCATCCACGCGAACTGCCTGAGGAATCTCGGAGCGTTTGCATTTCTCGAACGGCAGGCGGATGGTAAACGTCGTCCCCTGCCCCAAGACGCTCGTAAAACTCATGGTTCCGCCCATAAGCTCGACCAGCTGTTTTGCGATAGGCGCGCCCAGGCCAGTTCCCGACGAAGCGCCTTCCACCTGCTGCTCCTCGCGGCAAAACGGCTCGTAGAGGTGCTTTTGGAACTCCTCGCTCATGCCAATACCGTTGTCGGCGATCGTGTATTCATAGACGGGGACGCCATCCGCTGGCTCCACCTCGCGGCACACCAGGCGGACATAGCCGCCCTGGCGGTTGTACTTGACGGCATTGCCGGCAATATTGAGCAACAAACGCTTGAGGTGCGTCACACTCACCCGCGCATAGGGATGATTAAGCGTCTGCTGGTCGGAGATAATTGTCACCAGACGCTCCTCGGCCTGGCGCTCCAGAATATCGCGTACTTCACAGTTGAGGGCCACCAAATTTATGGGCACGAGGTTCAGGTCGACCCGCCCGCTCTCCAGGCGACTCATATCGAGCGCCTCGTTGGCAAGGTCGAGCAGCAGTCCCGATGCCGTCCAGATTTTTGAGCGGCACTCAGTCTGCTTTTGCAGATCGTCCGCATTGGCATCGCCAACCTCGACCATGCCGCGAATGCCGTTGATGGGCGTGCGCAGATCGTGGCTCATGCGACGCAGAAACTCCGTCTTTGCCGAGTTGGCAGACGAGGCCTCACGCGCCGCCTTTGCCAGCTTGTCGCCATAGTCGCGCTCCTGCTGCAGCAAGTCCGTCAAACGTCGACGATCAGCGCGGCGACGCACCGTCACAACAACGGCTATAACACCGCCGTAGAGCACCAGCACGCCGGCGGCAACAGCCGCGGCGACCTCAAAGTAGCGCTGCGCCGAGGCATAGGTGTACACATAGAATTTGTGCGCTTTTCCAAATGTGCCCAAATACCACTCGCCGTCGGCGTTAACCAATCTGACCTTACCAGCCAGGCATCGATCCTTAATACCGTCGACAATAAAGACATCCGTCGCAGGCAGATCGAACACGCCCAATACGGTGGGTTCAACGGCATTGGTCGCAACGACCTTGCCGTCGCTTTCGATCACGATATTGCCGCTATCGATAGTTTCATAGCCATCAAGCAAGCTCTGCAGTTTGAGTGTATTGCTTGCAACCGCTTTCGCACTCTGATGCCTTACCGCGATAACGATGCCCTCGCCATCCTGCCGAGTCACGCAGCCAATGTCTGCGACCGAATCATCCGCAAGCGTGATGCGGGCGGTATAGGACTTAAGCGGATGAGTTGCCACCTCCAGCACGGGTGATTCTTTGAGATACGTAGCGAGCGACCCGTAGTCCACATCGCCCGTCGAGGACTCGGACACCAAATTGCCCGATGCGTCCGTCACGATCAGCGCGCTCACGTTGAACTGGTCGGCGTATTGCTCCAGCATGGCGTTATCCACTGAACCGTCGCGCTCCATATCGCGGGCAGCCTCTCCGGCGATCTCCATAACGCGAATCAGGTTTTTGGTCGTATAGGCGCTGTTGAATGCATCGTAGGAAAGGCTCTGCGTCGCCACGTAATCGACAACGTCGGCAAAGCGCTGCTCGGCTTGGGCCGTCGTGTAACCGTAGCTCATCATGCCGGCAACAACCGAGAGCGCTATCCCCAGCAGAGCGACAAGGAGCCATGCCCCTGCCGAACGATTGCCCCGCTCCTGAGCAGCGTGGTCGGGCGCATCGATCATGACAGGCCCTCCACATTCAAAAATGGCGAAGGGTCATCAAAGTACTTTGACACCAGGCGTTCCATGGTGCCATCGGCAAGCATTTCTTGGTAGGCATGAGTGAGCTTGACGTCGATGCCGCGCGTATCGTTGATATCGAAAGCGGTGCCCAAACCAACCTCTAGCAGCGGCTCATCCAAAATTCGATACGTTACGCCATAGTCTTTTTCGTAGGTGAGCAGCAAAGACTCATGCGCGGCGATGGCGTCGACCAGGCCCTCGACGAGCGCCGGGTTCAGGCACGAACGGTCCGAAAAGCAGTAGAGTTCCTTGATCTGCGGAACGTTTTCATTTGTGCGATTGAGCAAAATGCCCTCGGGCTTGGTGGTGGACTGAACCGCCACGATCTTATCCTCAAGATCGGCAAGCGTGTAGATATCGCTCTGGGGATCGACCGCGACCACCTGACGGCTCGCAAGGTACGGACCGGCCCAACGATACTCGTTTTCGCGACCCGTCATACTAAAGCTGCCCATGACACAATCGAGTTCGCCGCTCGCCAGCAGCTCCTTCTTCTTTTCCCAGTCGATCAGCTGGTATTTTGGCTTGTAACCAATGCGAGTCAAAGCCTCGGTCAATATCTCGACATCCAGGCCAACGATATCGCCGTACTCGTCGGTATACACAAACGGTGGATAGAGGTCGCTGCCGACGTTGAGCGTCTTAAGGTTGTCGTCTTTGGCCTGCGAGGCATCCAGGCCTTCTAATGCAGACGTCGAGGCTCTGCCATTCGACCCGGAACAGCCGGCTATCGCTACGACAAAGGCGCACGCTACCGCAAGCGCAACAAACAACGAAATGGCAACCGAGCGACGGGACCTTTTCATCGAGCTCCATACGATCCTGTTTACAGACTGAAATGGTAAAAAATAATAGCAAACAAAACCACACGAGTGCCCAATGGCTACAGACGTTTTACCATGTGGGGCCTTCCAGCCGACTTGGCAGAAGGCCCCACATGCAGTGCTCACTTACCGTGCATTAAAAACGTAGCGGTCCAGGCGGTCGCACGCTTCCTTTACGCGCGAAAGCGGCAGCGCCAGATTCACGCGAATGTGGCAGGGCCCGTGGAACGGGCGGCCGTCCTGATATCCCACGCCCACGCGCGCCCCCTCGTCGAGCAGCCACTGAATATCGCGGCCATGCTCGCGACACCACTCGGTGCAGTCCAGAAACACCATGTACGTGCCCTGCGGACGCGAATAGGACACGCCCTCAAAATGCCCGTCCACGTAATCGCAGAAGTACTCGATATTGCCGGCAAGCACCTGGTTGAGCTCGTCCACCCACTCGTAGCCCTGCGGCTGGTAGGCACCGATAAGCGCATGCATGGAGAGGACATTCATCTCGTTGTAGTGGGTCTTGTTGGACACGGCGCCGATGCGGTCACGCAGCGTCTCGTTGTAGACAATGTGGTAGCTGCCGACAAGGCCCGTCAGGTTAAACGTCTTGCTCGGCGCATAGAGGGCAACCGTGCGCATGCGGGCATCCTCGCTCACCGACTGCGTCGGGATGTGCTTGTGCCCCGGCAGGATGATATCGGACCAAATCTCGTCCGAAATCACCACGCAATCGTGCTGGCGATAGATGTCCATGGCGCGCTCGATTTCGTCGCGCTCCCATACGCGGCCGCAGGGATTGTGCGGCGAGCAGAACACCGCGGCATGGATGTGGTTTTGGGCGAGTTTGCACTCCATGTCCTCAAAGTCCATGCGCCACACGCCCTGATCGTCGAGCTTAAGCGGGCTATGGACAATACGATAGCCCGCGGCCTCAATGGACTTGGTAAAGCCGATGTAGGTGGGGCTGTGGACCAGCACCGCATCGCCCGGCTGGACATACGCGCGCAGCGTCGACACGACACCGCCCAGCACGCCGTTTTCGTAACCGATATGTTCAGGGCGCAGGCCCTCGACGCCATTGCGGCGGCTCTGCCATTCGATGATGCGGTCGAAATACTCGGAGCGCGGATTGAAATAGCCAAACATGGGGTGCTGGGCGCGCTGAATGATGTGTTCCTGGACCGTGGGCACCGTGGCAAAGTTCATGTCGGCCACCCACATGGGAATGCGGTCGAAGCCCTCGTCGGGTGCGTTCGGGGCCATACCGGGGATCTCACCCCAAGAGTCAACGGCGATGGCGTCCATGCCGTGGCGGTCGATGATTGAAGTGAAGTCGTATTTCATGCTGGACTCCCGTGCAAAGTTGATTGTTTTGGTAGGCGTTATTGTCCACCAGCGTGGGCGGTTTTGGCGCGGGGTTTGGCGCTTAATTTGACGGGTGCGGACGAATGGCTGGTTAGTCTTGCGCGTCGTTGACGGCAAATACGGTTAGCTGGGTTTCATCGACCGTAAACGATATGTCGAGCCCGGCGTAAGCCAGATGATAGACGCGGTGTGGCTCGTGCTTGCTGCCCGCGCGGCGCGGGTCTTGGCGAAGGACCTCGACCAAGCCGAGGAGCTTTGCGGGCGGGACCATATCCTGCAGTACTTGCGGAAACTCAACATCGAGCTCTTGCCACGGAGCATCCTCGATCCAGCCTCCGGTCGCATCCGGGTGGCAATCCGCAAACGGAATGTAGGGCTTGATGTCGTAGATGGGCGTACCATCGCGCAGGTCGGCCCCCAACACATGGATGATGGGGCCATCGTCGGTGAGCTCGACACGATCAAGCTTGACGCAGGTGAGCCCGATGGGATTAGGGCGAAACGGACTGCGCGTGGCAAACACTCCCACACGTTCGGCTCCGCCCAGACGCGGCGGGCGCACGGTCTTCGACCACTTGACGTTGGTGCCAGACCTGTCCTGCGACTTGGCATCGGCAGCTATGTCGTTTGCCGTGCCGCCGGGCGTTCCGTTTTCGAAGCGCCACAACAGCCATAGGTGAGAGAAGGAGTCCAGGCCCTCAACCGCTGCATTGGAGGCAAATTCCGGCTCAAAGACGATGTGTCCCTGCAGATGAGGCGCCAAAAAGCTGTTGCGCGGAATGCCGAACTTCTGCGGCAGGTCGGTATGTATGTGTGCGATAGGTTCCATGCCGGTCATTGTACGGCATGAAGGCGTGAGGCGTTGTGCGCAATTCTTCGCCGCGGTCCTCCGTCGTGCAACCAACGGTTGCTTGGAAGGGCGCCTGCTGCCGCGTATGCTTAAGCCATCAACCAGCAGAAAGGAGCCGCTATGGCCTTTGCAGAAAAGCTCATTGCCATCCGTCGCGCCCATCACCTTACCCAGGAGCAGCTCGCCGCCAAGCTCTTCGTCACACGCCAAGCCGTCAGCCGTTGGGAACGCGGCGAAGTCACCCCGGGTATCGACATGATGAAGCTCATTGCCGCCGTAACCGGAGAGCCGCTGCCCCACCTGCTCGAAATGCCCGAGCATTATTGCCAGAGCTGCGGCATGATACTCACGCCCGACGACTGCGGCACCGATGCCGCGGGCGCCACGACCGACCATTACTGCAAGTGGTGCTACGACCACGGCAAGTACACCTACGACACCACCATGGAGGCAATGATCGAGGATTGTGCCCCGCGCCTGGCACAAAACACCGGTATGTCGCTCGACGAAGCCGTCTCGCTCATGGGCGCCGTCCTGCCGCAACTGGAGCGCTGGCGCACCGTGCAGGAAAACGAAGAGCGCTACGGCGCCGAAGCCCGGAAGCGCTACGGCGACGAGGCGATCGACGCAGCAAACGAAGCACTGCTGGACATGGACCCCGAGACATGGAACGACATGAAGGAACTTGAACGCGCTATTCTGGGCCAGCTCTCGATTGCCATGGGCATTGGCGACCCAGAGAGCAACGAGGCTCGTAAGCTTGTCGCGATGCATCGTCGCTGGATTGCTCTCAACTGGGGATGCGAGCCCCAAGACGAGGCGTACCTGGGCCTCGCCCACGGTTATCTTGCCGACCAGCGCTTTGTTGACTACTACGACAAGCCCTGCGCCACCGGAGCCACGGCGTTTCTGGTCCAGGCCATCGAGTCTTCGTTGACGCGCGCATAGACCGCGGCGGCTTTGGGTATTTCAATCAAAACCTCAACCGATTGGAGACCTATGGCTACTAATCACGAGCTCGCGCTGTACGTTATGACCGGCTGCCCGTATTGCTTAAAGGTCAAGCACTTTTTGGCCGATAACGGCGTGACCATTCCCGAGCGCAATATCTCGACCGATTCCGATGCCGAACAGACACTCATCGCCGTCGGCGGAAAACGCCAGGTTCCCTGCCTGTTCATCGACGGCAAACCACTCTACGAATCGAGCGACATCATCGCGTGGGTGCAGGAAAACCTGCTCTAGTACGCACGCTCTGTCCGTCCAGGGCCCCAACCCATACGACCCAAACATGTACACCAGCATCCAAAGTCGACATTTTTCGACATCTTTGGATGCTGGCGTACAGCTTTTTGGTAGTCATGGACGCTCTTGGCCGGCTAATTGTTTGAGGAGACCTTTGGATTATGGCTGTTTGACGCCTCTGGAAAGGTTTCCGAGAGGGCTGTGGTCAAAAAGGGCAAATATGAGTACTGCTACCTGTTTAGTAGCAGCGATTTTGATCACTTCAGGAACTATTCAACGTTCCACTCGTCCGCAGACGACGTTATTTCTCCTCATATGTTCAATAAAAGTAGCTCTTAATGGGAACAAATCTCATCAGGAGCTACAATTTATAGCAAATAAATGCAACCATAATGGCAACAGTACTCATATTTGCCCTTTTTTGACCACGACCCTCCAGAATAGTCGCTGAGAGCGACACTAAATGACAAAATCCGACACTTGAACGTTCTTATATGAGTAGCCATTGAAGGACACCTAACGACTACTCCCATTCGCGACACACTGTGTCGCGAATTAAGCTGGCCCCATTACCGAAGACCAGTGAGAGCTCCTGCCCAGAATCTCAATAGCTTAATAAAGGGCTCCCCTCCGGAAGTTCAATGAGCATCCAAATTCCAAGCTGAAAAGCAAAGGAGTATCGAAGCCGTCAATGCTCATTTCCTATCGAACAGGCAGGTCAAAACAAGCTAATTAGCCCGATGAACTGCTTGTATTTTTGTCTACAAAATTGTATACAAAAAGAGAATCCGAGAACCGGCGCTCGACATTATGTCGATCGATAGGAGGCGCCATGGATGCTAAGCAGCTCGAAAAGATGATGGGGTTTGCTCCCGGAGAGTTGAAGAAAGCCGCGGAAGCCTACGAAAAAGATGAGTGGCCGAAAGGTCGCACCATCAAGTTGGGAAGGCCACCAATCTCCGATGAGCCGAGCGTCGTTATATCAGCACGTGTGGGCGAATCGATTCTTGAGGCGTTTGACGAAAAAGCCAAACGCCATGGGCAAACACGCACGGAGCGGCTCAGAGAGCTCATTACACTTGATGCACTGATTGCCTAGACCCGCTCCCCCGTCGGACCCAAACATGTACACCAGCATCCAAAGTCGACATTTTTCGACATCTTTGGATGCTGGTGTACAGCTTTTTGCTACATAGTCGTTGGGGACGTCCTTAAATGACCAGTCGTTAAAGAACGCCCCCGATGACTAGTTAGCCGTGGAAGCGAGCTGTGGGTGCAAGCGGCTGTTCACGAAAGACGCGCTCGACGGCAGCGCGGTATTCGTCGACCTTTTTGGTCTTGCGTACGATCTTGTGGACGGTAGCGGGATCAGCGAAAGCGCACTTGGCGTAGAACCACCACTCCTTCATGCGGAAGACCGCATTGCCGCCAATCTCTTCTGCATATGCCGCAAACAGCGTGTCGTGGAAGCGCTGCAGCTCAGCAGTCGTTGCAGCAGGGCCGCCCTTGACCATGCGAGCCAGAGCGGGGTTCGCGAGCAGGCCACGCCCCAACATCACATGGCGCGTGCCGGGATAGGCCTCCACCAGCGCGTCCATATCCTCAAGATCAAAAATGTCACCGTTATAGGCCACGGGGAACGGCGCACGCTCCAGCGTCTCGCCATAAAACTCTTTGCGCGGCGAGCCCGTATAGCGGTCCTTCTGTACGCGCGGATGCACGATCAGCTCTGCCAACGGCATGCGGCAATACAGATCGAGCACGCGCTCGTATTCGTCGTCATTCTCCAGCCCCAGCCTGGTCTTTACCGACACCGGCAACGGCGACCGCTCGCACACATCGCTTAAGAACGCCTCGAGCTCGTCGAGATTGCGCAAGAAACCCGAGCCCTTGCCCTTGGCGACAACCGTTCCCGAAGGGCAACCCAGGTTGAGATTGACCTCGCGGTAGCCCATGTCGGCGAGCACCTGTGCCGCCCACACAAACTCGTCCGCGTTCTTGGACATCAGCTGAGGCACCACGTTGAGCCCCTGGTTATTGGCAGGATCGATCTCCTTAAACGCCTTGCCGCCAAAGCGGTTTCCCACCCGCGGCGGCGGCAAAAACGGCGTGTAATAGCAATCGAGCGCACCGAAGCACTCCGCATGCACGCGACGGAACACATGCCCGGTAATCCCCTCCATAGGGGCCAGCGAAAGGATCATCTACTCTTCTCTCATATCAACACAACAAAGGGGCCGTCCCTTTGTCACATGCATTATGCCTTGCGCTTCAGGCGATTCACAAGGAAGAGGTAGCTACTGAACGATGACCACCCTCCAGCCGCACCCCATACAACGAGGTTTAATACTTTTCCCGAGAAGTGAACGAGTGAAAACGGGCCCCCGAAGCATCGGCACTTTCGAGATGCAATTTCCTGCGGTTTTGCCAGCCAAATCCTGCGGGTTTGACGTCTAAAAATGTCGATGCTTCGGAGGTCCAAGTATGGCCGTTCACTTCTCGGAAAAGTATTAGACCTCGATTTACATGCCACTCAATGTGACAAAGTGGCTGCTCCTTTGTCACATTCGATGAAAAAGGGCACCGATGTTAGTCGATGCCCCAAAGCGGCTGCAGGTTAAGCCCTACAGCGTATGTCTAAGACGAATCGAACTATTCGTCCCAGGAGAGGTTCTTGCCAGTCTTTTTTGCCAGCAGCAAGAACAGGCCGATAATAACGTTGCATGCGATGCAGAAGATGAAGACGCCCTGGAAGGAGCCGACAAGCTCATAGACCTTCATCATAACGGGCATGCCAAAGGCGCCGACGATATAGCCCACGGAGCAGATCAGCGCGAAGATGCGACCGAAATCGCGGGAGCCAAAGACATCCATAACCAAAACGGTCAGGGCAGTGCCAGCGATGACGTACATTACGTCGTTCACGCCTGCTGCGAGGATGCTGAGCGTCGAGTTGCCGCTGCTCATCATGAGCATGACAAAGGAGAGGATGGAGACAGCGAGCCAGCCCAGAATGGCCTTCGTGCTGCCGAACCTATCGCAAGTGGTGCCGACGATCGGATTGAGGAACAGATCGAAGAGCGATGCAGCGGATACCATGAAGCCGCCCACCATGGGGCTAAAACCAACCTCGGAAGCATACGTCGGGAAGAGCTGGTTCATGCAGCAAGTGAGCTGAACGAGACAGAGGAAGCCGATGCAGAAGAAGAAGGCAGGCGACTTAATGGCGCGCGCATAGCTAACGCCACGCGTGCTATCCTCGGTCGTCTCCTCGGTCTCGGTGACCGTCTCGCCCTCGACGTAGCCATAGGGCAGCATGCCCTTGTCCTGAGGCTTATAGCGAATAATCAGGACGGAAGCGGGGAGAATGAGCACGGCGGAGACGCCAGCGAGCACCAGATAGCCAGTCCTCCAGCCAGCGGCCTCGATGACAGAGGTGATGACGGGGCTCATGATGAGCATGTAAATCGAGTTCACTGCCCAAGCGAGACCGATTGCCAGGCCACCAGATTTTTTGAACCACTGGTCAATAACGTCGGACATGGCGACGCCGGTGGTGAAGGCGAAGCAAACGCCAATCAGGGCGCCAGCGGCGATGAACATCCAGACTTCGGTGTAGAAGGCCATGCCTGCGCCGGCAGCAAGCAAAATAAGCTCGACAACGGGGAGCCAAACCTTGCCAACGACCTTGGGAATGAGTTTTCCGACAAACGGAAGAGCTGCCGCAAGACCAATGAGCGTTGCGGTGAAGTAATACGAGAAGATGGAATAGTCAAACCCGAACTCCTCGCACACGGGTGCGACGAAGGAGCCCGCGATGACGCTATAGGATCCGGTCGTGCCGGCAGACATAAGGCCGAGCGCGATTACGAGAACCCATGCGTAAACCTTGCTGCTCTTTAACTTTGCATTTTCCATTGATACAGCTCCTAGAGACCCAGAAGGGCACACATAACGGCCTTGATGGTGTGCTGACGGTTCTCTGCCTCACGGAAGATGACCGAAGCGTTGGCCTCAAAGCACTCGTCGGCAATCTCAAAGCCCTCGGTGATGATTTCGCGATGGAGGTCGTTCTTGCACTGGTCGAGGAGCATTTTGCCGACACGGTGATCTGCGTTATGGACAGAGGGAAGCTCATGCATGCAGAAGATGTCGGGATTGTTGGTGCGCTTGCACAGCTCGCTGGTGACGCGATAGGGGTACAAAGACTCGGCATCGCCCAGCCAGGAGTTGTAGTCGTCGGGATCCAGAACCTCTTCGCCGCACTCGGGGTTGATGTAGCGCCACTCCTCGGTAACGATAACGTCAACGCCATCCAGGGCATCGAGGTCAGAGGTGATGGTAAAGGTCCTATTGGGAGCGTACTTGGCGTAGCAGGCCTCCACCTCTTCGATCATTTCCTTGCACATCTGATGACGGAGGTCGTCGGGGCCGATGGCGAGGAAGTCCATGTCGAGCATAGCGCACAGACGGCCATACCACACCGGGGCGCCGGCGCAGTTGCCAACGAAAGCCATCTTCTTGCCGCGGCTCGTACGCAAACCGCCCCATTGCTCTTCCATCGTAAGAGCGTCAGCGAGCATCTGAGTCGGGTGATCGCCGAGAGTAAGGGCATTGATGACCGGGATGTCAACCAGGTCGGCGACGTCATAGAGGAACTGCTCGTCCTTCTGTGCGCGATAGACGATGAGATCATACATGCCGTTAAAGACGCGCATGGCGTCCTTGACGGTCTCGCAGTCACCCATGTGGGAGTTGGTCAGATAAGTGAAGCCCATGCCCAAATCGTTGCAGGAGGTCTCGAATGCGCAACGAGTACGGGTCGAGCCCCACTCAAAGTTGGCGAGGACGTTTTTGCCGGGGAAGTAGCGCTGGTCGACACCAGACTTCTTCTGAGCCTTAAGGTTCCAGGCAAGATCGATGAGATAGCGGAAATCCTCGGAGGAGAGATCATGGATGTTGATGTAGTCGCGACCGCGGAGGCTGTTGTTCATGCCTATTTCCTTTCGAATTATTATCAAAATTATTGTTGAATGTGTCCCCGAGGAAAACACGGATATCCCTCGGGGAGCGGTACATGTGGCGCCTAAGCCAAAGAGCGCAGGCTCTAAGGCTCACTAACGACTGGCCGCCACGTCCTTAGTCCAGCAGTGCACGCCGCCGCCGGACAGGTTAAGCGCGAGGGAATCAATCATGATGACCTTGCGATCGGGGAAGCAGCTCTCAAGAACTGCCTTGGCCTGCTCATCCTTCTCTTTCACGACCTCGCTCATGCCCTCGTGGTAATAACGCTGGCCAAGAACGACGCCGTTGCAAATCAGGAAGTTGCAGTAGCTCGCTGCGGCGTAGAAGTGGACGGGGCCCTCGGGCCAGGGGGTGCCATCCATAAACTTGCCGCCCATTTCGTCGATGAAGCCCTTATAGAGCTCGTAATCTTCATCGCCAGGGGCGATAACGACTTCAATAGGCTCGGCGGTGGGCATACGAACGATCTCGAAGGGCTTGCCCTCCCAGTCCGTTTCGTTGCTCAGGATCTCGTAGGCTGCCTCAATGCGGCGACGAGACTCTGCTCCAGCCTTGCTCGAGGCTGCCTCTTCATCGGACACCTCGGCAAGAAGAATCTTGTTCGGAGTGATAAAGCGACACATCTCATCAATGTGAGCTGCAAAGCTCATGCCAAAGACGGGAGTTCCGTCTTCCTTCTCGTCGAGGATGCCCAGTCGATAGTCGTCGTCCTCGAGCATAGGCTGCGGAAGCCAGATAACCTTGTTGAGGTTGTAGATGCGCTTATACTCGGCCTCTATTTCCTCTTTCGTGAACTCGGGATTACGCTTGCGGCATTCCGTGTCCTCGATGGCGATCAGAGTGCCGTGACCGTCAAACTCGCGGTCGCCGCCCTCCGAAACCATTTCGGAATTGACGATATCGAAGCAACCGAGCGCAACCGCCATGTGAACGGCTGCCTTACGTGCGGACTGGCACTCCGGGGAGTTCTTGTCCCACACGCCGTAATAGGTCCAAGCGGGGTTGACCATATAAGAATGGCCCTTGTCGTCGACCATGATGCTGGGACCGTTGTCGCGGACATAGAAGTTGGAGTCTTCGAACTGCGTGATCTCGATGCGATCGAGATCAACCCCCTCCTCCTTCAGGCGCGAGCAAGCCTCCTCATAGGAGCCGGGGGTGCCGCAATTGAGGTTGACCGTAACGTCGCCATACTCGAGCAGAGCCTTGATCACGTCAACGCAGGGCTGGCGGTTATCGTAGCCCTCTGCACGGATGTAATCGGGAAGCCATGTCACATAGACGTTGGAGCGCTTCTCGAACTCGCCCGGCATACGATAGTTCTCGTACATGGTTGGTCCTTCCGTCGGGTTTCCCGCGATGCTGTCCGGCCGCGACAATAGCGGGGTTTCACCTGCTATAGTACTACTATACCTACCGTTCGGTAGATAATTTTGAATAATTGCCGCTCGCCTACTGATACATACCGTTCGCCGTATATAGTGGTCATGTTTGGACACGAATTGATGTTCCGTTGCCATCCTTAATAATGTTGGTAGTGCGGAAGTGATTTGCAATGGAGAAATGCAGCGTGAGCACAAGAAAAAAAATATTGGACGCAATGTACGATCTTGTGGCAGAAGTCGGTTATGACAAAGCGTCTATCGGAAAGATTTGCGACTTTGTCGGTATATCCAAGCCGTCGGTGTACTACTACTTTCCCTCAAAAGAGGAGATTTTCACTACGCTCTTGGACAGCATGTTTCCGACCATTGACTATCAGCGCGACTACTCGCTAATAGTCGATAGGGACGGGTTCAAGGCCGCGCTTATCGAGCTCGGCAATTCAGTTATAGGTGGCTATCGAAGCGATGAAAAGCGCCGGCGCGTGCTGGCCGAGGTTAGCGTTCAAGCAAATCGAATTCCTGCAGTTCAGGAACGTCAAGCGACGGCGACCAAACGAACCATGGATGCGCTTAAAGACATCCTTCTTCATGGTGTAGAGATTGGCGCGTTTTCCGATAGCGCCGACGTAATGCTCTACGTACAAATTCTTTATACCGTTCTGGAGGGAGCAAGCAATACGGTCGCTCAAGGTGAGGATATTGATGAGAAAGCGGTTTGGGCGGGAATAGTCGAGCTTATGTTCAAATAGACCAGCCAAGCTGAAGCGCATGTTGGCGCCCATGGTGCCTGCGGGCAACCTTTAAAACGAAAACAGGGGTCGACTCCAATCTGGCTTGGAGTCGACCCCTGTTGCGTGGCAATCTATGCCGGTGCAATCGGCGCTTATTACTTTTCAGCAGCCTTATTGAGAAAGCCGGAAACGATAGCAAACGCAGCAATCATAAGGTTGCAGGCAATGCAGAAGATAAATACTCCCTGGAATGATCCTGCCATGCCGTAAACCTTCATCATGACCGGCATTCCAAAAGCACCGACGACATAGCCCGCTGAGCAAACGATCGAATAGATCCTTCCAAAATCGCGTGATCCAAAGAGCGAGAGGAGAAGCATCGGCATTGCGGTTCCAACGATGGCGAACATGACATCGTTTACACCAGCTGCAATGATGGAAACGGTCTCATTGCTTCCGCCAATGATAAGAAGCAGGAATGAAAGAATGCTGACACCTGTCCATGCGACCGTTGCTTTAATAGCGCCAAGCTTGTCGCATGTTTTGCCCACGAAGGGATTTAGGAAGATATCGGAGAGTGAAGCTGCCGAGACCATTAAGCTTCCTACGATAGGATTGAAACCGACCTCGCTTGCATAGGTTGGAAACAGCTGGTTCATGCAGCAGGTGAGCTGCGCCACGCAAAGCAAGAGGACACAGAGAATAAAAGACGGCGTTTTCGCGGCATCGCGGAGTGCCATGCCCGAAAGGACATCTTCCTGCTCATCGGCGCTGCAGCTCTCATGGGTTTCGGAGACGGTCTCTCCGTACGGAAGCATATTGCGATCAGAGGGGTTAAGGCGAATGATAAATGCGCTTGCAGGCAAAATCATAGCTGCAGAAACGGCCGCAAGCACGATGTATCCCGTACGCCAGCCTTGCTGCTCGATGACCAGCGTAATGACAGGACTCAATAACAGCGTGCAGAGAGAATTAACGCCCCAAGCGAGGCCGATGGCGAGACCGGACGATTTGCTGAACCATTGGTCAATGACATCGGACATGCAGACGCCCGTTGTAAACGAAAAGCAGATGCCGATCACTGCGGCGGAGACGGTGAACATCCAGACCTCGGTGTAGAACGCCATTGCGGCGCCGGCGGCAATAAGGACGAGTTCAATGCAAATATGCCATGGTTTGCCGATTACTTTTGGAATGAAGCGACTCAAAAGCGGAAGCCCAAGCGCAAGGCCAAGAAGAATCGCGGTGAAATAGAAAGAAAAAGAAGTGTAGTCAAAGCCCAGATCTTCACATACTGGAGCAACGAATGAGCCGGCAATAATGCTATATATGCCAGTTGTTCCGGCGGACATTAAGCCGAGCGCAATAACGACGACCCAAGCAAATGCGCCGCTTTCACGGAGACAATCTTTTTTGGCTGGTGTGGTGAGAGTCATGGTTGCTCCATTTCTATCGGCAATACATCCTATATGCCTACCGATAGGTATATAAACCAGAGGACTCTTCGTCAAGCATTAAGCGGGGAGAGGGAGTTCTTAACCTGCCGAACGGTAATTAGACCCCGTTTTCGCAAGGGTCTCAATGTGACAAAGGGACTGTCCCTTTGTCGCATTATTCGGAGCGCAGGGCTTCGACGGGGTCCTTCTTGGATGCGCTACGGGCCGGCAGCAGGCCGGCAACAACCGTCAGCAGCACCGAAATTGCAATGAGCACCAGCGCATCCTGCACGGGCAGACTCATCAGGTTGGGGACCTTTTTGGCCGCAAGCGCCCAGGCATTGACCAGGAAACTCACGAGCACCACGACGACAATGGCAAAGACGCCGGCGATGAGGCCCTCGATAAAGGTCTCGGCATTGAATACGTTGGCCACGTTGCGCTTCGACGCACCGATTGCGCGTAGGATGCCGATCTCCTTCTTGCGCTCCAATACGCTGATGTAGGTGATGATGCCGATCATGATGGAGCTCACCACCAGGCTGATACTCACGAATGCGATGAGCACCAAGCTGATGGTGTTCACGATGTCGGTCACCGAGCCCATGATGATGCCCATGTAGTCGGTGTACGAAATTGCCCGATCATCGTGGCCAGCGGCTTTGACCTGCTTGTTGTACGCATCGATGTGATCGAGTACGCGCTCCTTGGCCTCAAAGTCGCGCGGGAAAATCTTAACCGAGATGGGGTCTGCCTCATCCGCATAGCCCAACGTGGTCAGATTGTTGTCGTAGGTGAGCTTCGAAGCCTTGGCATAGCTCATCATGAGCGAACTCAGGTCCTCGGCGTCCATGTTGAAATGGATGGCCCGAGCAAAGGCGCTCGCATCCACGTGCATGGCGCTCGTCAGGTTGGCAAAACTCGAAGACATCTGCGTCGCCATCTGGTCCATAAGCCCCGCTGCGCCCGCCTTGAGCTGGGACGATACCGTCGACGCTATCTGCTCGCTGATTGCCTTCATCACCTGATCCATAGCCTGCTGCAGATACGGAGCCAGCTGCTTTTGCACATAGTCGGTCATCGCCTGTTGCAGGCGCTCGGTCAGGGCATCGCCGCCGAGCGCCTTCAATTGAGCCAGGCATTGCTGGGCTGCGGCATCATGCTCAAGATACGTCGAGAATGCGGCAGCGAGCTTTGACGCGTCTTTAAGATCTTCGGGCGACAGCGCCTTAAACTGATCAGACTGCAAAAAGCCCTCAAACAGCTGGTTGGCTAGTGCTCCCACCTGCTGCATTTGCTCGGGCGTGAGTTCCAGACCGTCAAAGATACCCGAGAAATCTGGGGTTGGCGCTTTTGCCATGATGTCGCTGAAGTCGATGTCCTTGCCAACGTCCGAGAGGTCAATGTCCAACCCGGATAAGTCGATACCAGAAAGGTCCATACCGCCGGCCGCACCCAAGAGTGCAGACGCATCAAACGAGAACGCGCTCTTGAGCGCCGCCTCGTCCACGCTGAACATGCTGCTCAGATCCACGCCTTGTTTGGCCTCGCCTTGCAGTTCGTCGAAGGTTTTGCCCGTAAAGGCATCCGTCTCGGGGTGAGCAAGCTGCTCCTGCACAATCTGCGAATTTGCGGCGCGTTCCATAAGCTGACGAGTCAGTGCATGCGTATAGGCAATGCCCGGGGTCAATGCGCTCGCGTTGGCCGTCTCGTTAGGTCGCACCACGCCCACAATGCGCACGTCAATACCGTCGGCAACCTTGGCCGTCATAAAGTCGGCATCGTCAGACATGTCAGTCCACATGCCGGTCTCTTCGTTTTTGCGATACGCATCAGCCGGCGACAGCACCTTAAACGTGGTAGACAGCGCATCGTCGTAGGTAAAGTCGGTGCCGGTCTCGGGCGTTTCGACCCCACCGTCAGCCGTCATAGCGCTGTTTACCAGATCGTTGAGCTCATCAATATCCAGCGCACCGATGCTATAGAGCGTATAGTCGCCCACCGTACCGCGGCTCGAAAGCACCATTACGGCTTCGTTGGCAGACGTGGGCCAATGACCGGCGACGACATCGTACTGGCTGTCGAGCAGGCTCTGGTCTTCAATCATCTCGTTAAAGACCGAGGTTCCCATGGATTCCATGCTCACCGTTGCCGCCGAGCTCGCGCCTCCGCTCATTGCCTCGGTCATAGCGTTGGGAACAAGCCGAACGGGCTTCTCGTCACCCTTACCCGCACGATAGACAACCGGCGATACACCGTAGCCGTACTGAATGGCGTTGACCTCTTTATCGATGCCGTCGCCACCGGCATCGAGCCATGCCTTAAAGCTCGTCATGTCGTTGGACTTAACGCTCGCAAACATATCCTTTACGGCCGTGACCACAGGAATCTTATCGGTTCCCTGAGCCTTGCCGCCGGCACTGTCGTCGGACGAATCCACGTTTTCAGGCGAGTCATCATCCGCAGCCCCCTGCCCGCCCATCATGGACGACAGGTCGTAATCCTGCTTGGAAATGGTGAGTGGGTAGCTCGAGAGCGTATCCTCCTCGACCTTTTTGATGTAGCCGTTTACGCCGTTGGACAGCGCCAGAATCGCCGCAATGCCGATAATGCCAATCGAGCCCGCAAAGGCAGTCATGGCCGTGCGGCCCTTCTTGGTCATGAGGTTTCGGGCAGAAAGCCCCAGCGCCGTCACAAAGCTCATCGAGGTTTTGCGCGTAGGCTTTGCCTCGCGGCGCGTGGCGTCAGCGACATCGAAAGGATCGGAATCGTCGGTGATCTTGCCGTCCGCCAGGTTAACGATGCGCGTGGCGTACTGGTACGCCAGCTCGGGATTGTGCGTGACCATAATAACCAGACGGTCGCGCGCCACGTCCTTGAGCAGATCCATGACCTGTACGGATGTCGTTGAATCCAAAGCGCCGGTCGGCTCGTCTGCCAGCACAATCTCGGGATCATTAATCAGGGCGCGGGCGATGGCCACACGCTGCATCTGCCCGCCCGAAAGCTGGCTCGGGCGCTTGTCAACGTGCTCGCCCAGGCCGACTTTCTCCAACGCCTCGCGCGCACGCTGGCGGCGCTCGGCATGCCCCACGCCCGTGAGCGTCAGCGCCAGCTCCACGTTTTCCAAGATGGTCTGATGCGGAATGAGGTTATAGCTTTGGAACACAAAGCCGATGCGGTTGTTGCGGTAGGCATCCCAATCGCGATCGTGAAAATCCTTGGTCGAAATACCGTCGATCAGCAGGTCGCCAGAATCGAAATGATCGAGCCCACCGACAACGTTGAGCATCGTGGTTTTACCCGAGCCCGAGGGACCCAGAATGGCCACGAACTCGTTATCGCGAAAAGCCAGGCTCACGTTATCGAGCGCCACCTGCGTAAACGACTGCGTGACGTACCTTTTGCAAATACCTTTGAGCTCCAACATGGACGGCAACCTCTCCCACGCGGGCGCACTTGCCCGCTCTCCCCCGCCGTTCGTATTCGACGCGTTTGTCCTACTCTATCCCCATTTTTTGCCGAAGTCAGTGAGGAATGTAACGAACCGCGCCAAAAAACGAACGGGATGGCGCCCAAAAGAAGAGGTCCCAAGCGGGACCTCTATATGGTGGAGCTTATCTTGAAAGGCAGCGGACTACTTCGCACAGCGGCGCACGATCCTCGCTATGCTTTACGCGTTTTTTACTGCTCGCTATTTGCAATCGCCTGGTCGATAAGCTTGTCGAGTGCTGCACGCTGCTCGGCGGAGCTGATGGCGCCCACGATGGGCTCCCCTACGATGTTGCCATTCTGATCGATGACATACGTTGTCGGGAACGAGAACAAATTTGACGTAAACTTACCGGCCTCGCTATCCGACTTGAACCAGATGTTCTTATATGTCACGCCCTTCTTGCTCAGCACGTCCTTGGCATCTGCAATCTCACCCTTGTTGCCATCAAGCGTAAAGGAATTGACGCCCACGACCTGGCCGCCCTTCTTGGCAAGCTCCTTATTCAGGTCCTCAAGGTCGCCCAACTCACCCACGCACGGCTTGCAAGTGGTGAACCAGAAGTTCATGACGGTGACCTTGTTCTTAGAGAACAGCTCGTCGCTGCTCACGTCGTTGCCATCCAGGTCTTTGCCCGTAAAGCTGGGGAACTTCGTCGCCTCGCTCGAAGCATTGGCACCAGCCGTCATGCCAGCGGTCGAAGCGTCGACGCTCTCGCCTGCGCTCGGCGTGCTTCCACAGCCGGGGAACTCCTTCTCCAAGCTCTCGAGCTTGTCCTCGATCTCCTTGATCTGCTGTGCACCGGCCTTGAGCGTCTTAAGCTCATCCGCCGTAAACTTATCCTTGGCGCCGTCGATGGTCTTGAGCAGGAAATCGCCGTAATTGCTGCCGTCCTCAATCATTGTCGAGTCTTTATTTGCCGCATTGAATACCTTTTCCCACAGCGCATTATCACTCGAAAAGATATCGTTCTCCTTCTGCATGAGTTTTGCATACAACTCGGCGGCCTCGTCGGCATTGGTCGGCTTCTGCGCAGTGAGTTCTGCGATCTTAGGATCGGAGCCCGCAGATTCGCTCGCATTGCCACCAGGTGCCGAGCACGCCACAAGACACAAGGCCAGTACCGGCACCATAAACAGGGCCGCAATCTTAGAAAGCTTCATAGTCATTCCTCCGTTTTGTCGAAGCTTGTTTACTTTTTATCGACGGTCAAGGGAAGCTTTTCCGCCGACACATCCAGGCCATAGCGATAGCTGATGGCATCGACAGGACAGGCCCCGATGCACTTTCCGCACCGGATACATTCGGCATGATTGGGCGCGCGGACCACATCAACGTCCATCTGACAAACCCTTGAACACTTGCCGCACGAGACGCATTTGCACGCGTCAACCTGAATCCCCAACAAGGACACCCTATTCATGAGCGCATAGAATGCGCCGAGCGGGCAAATCCATTTGCAGAAGGGGCGGTAGAACAAAACGCTCAGCACTACCACGGCAATGAGAACGGCAAGTTTCCAAGTAAAGAGCTGCCCCAGCGCAGATCGAATGCCGGCGTTGGCAATGGCCAGCGGAATGGCGCCCTCGAGCACACCCTGTGGACAGATGTACTTACAAAAGAACGGGTCGCCCATGCCCACGTCGTTAACCACCAAGACGGGCAGCAGCACCACGGCAAACAGCAGCACGACGTACTTGATGTACGTGAGCGGCTTGAGCTTTTTCGTGGAGAACTTTTTGCCGGGAATCTTATGAAGCAGCTCCTGCAGCCAGCCAAACGGGCACAGAAAGCCGCATACAAAGCGTCCCAGCAGCACGCCGAGCAAAATGAGCGTACCGGTAACATAGTAAGAAAAGTTGAACTTGGATGAACCTACTACCGACTGGAACGACCCGATGGGGCACGCACCCGATGCCGCGGGGCACGAATAGCAGTTAAGTCCAGGCACGCAGACGGTTTTTCCCGCGCCCTGATAGATGCCGCCTTTGGCAAAGTTCGGCAGGTGAATGTTGGTGACGAGCGTCGCCGCCGCCTGAATGAATCCGCGAAATCGAGCCAAAACATGCGACGCAGTGTTTTCTCTTTTATCCAATTCCGATACACTCCAAGCACAGCCTAATCGCTTTGGCCAGCACGGCATCCGCCTCGCCACGCATAACGCCAAAGCACACCATGGCAATTCCGACGATCAACAAAGCGACCTGTACCACGGGTTTTACCGCTTTGAACAACCTGACCACTCCTTTCGTTACGCGACCATTGGACCATATCGGCTATAAAATCCGTGTTAAGCGCGATTTGGAATGTGCAAGGAGACCGTTATGCGTATTTTGATCATCGAGGACGAGCAGGCGCTGTGTGACGCAATCGCGCGCAGCTTGCGAAACTTGGCGTACAGCGTCGACTGCTGCCACGACGGGCAGGAGGCGCTCGACCTGCTGGGCGTCGAAGTCTTTGACCTCGTGGTACTCGACCTCAACCTTCCCCGCATCGACGGCATGACCGTACTCAGGGAACTTAGGAAAACCGACTGCGAGACTAAGGTACTGATTCTGTCCGCACGTGGCGAAGTATCAGATAAAGTCGCCGGACTCGATGCCGGCGCCAACGATTACCTCACCAAGCCGTTTCATCTGGACGAGCTTGCGGCAAGGATTCGCAGCCTTACCCTAAGACGCTTTACACAAAGCGACGTAGTTTTAACCTGCGGAAAGCTCAGCTTTGACACCAAGGCGCGCATCGCTTCCGTGGACAGCGAGGCTTTATCTCTTACGCGCAAGGAAACGGGAATCTTGGAATACCTGATGCTTAATCAGGGGCGTCCGGTAAGTCAAGAGGAGCTTATCGAGCACGTTTGGGATAGCAGCGTAAACAGCTTTAGCAACGCAACCCGCGTTCATATCTCGTCACTCCGCAAAAAGCTACGCAGCGCTTTGGGATACGACCCGATTCGCAATCGGATTGGAGAGGGCTACGTTATGGAGGATAGCGAATGAAAAGGCTTTCGCTGCAATGGCGCATAACGATTATGACGGCACTGCTCACGTGTGCGGCGTGCGTGCTGACGAACTGCCTGGTCGGCTATACGGGCATGCGCTACATGGATGCCATCGGCAGTAACATCTCGGCCTTTAACGCAACCGGCGAAGATTCGCCCCAGGCGTTCGACCCGACGAAAGCGACCCCCGATGACAAGGTCACGATCGTCGTAAACGACGCACAGGAGTCTTTTGGCACGACGACCTGGTACATCACGGCTGGAGTCACACTCCTTGGCGGCGTGCTGGCATACTTTGTGAGCGGCCGTGCACTCAAACCGCTGCGGGCTTTTGCAGCCCAGGTTGAGCGCGTGCAGCCTGACAACCTAAGCGAAATCAGACTCAGTGAAGATGTGCCCACCGAGCTACAACGATGCAGCGCCTCTTTCAACGACATGATCGCCCGTCTTAGCGAAGGGTTCTCTGCGCAGCGTCAGTTTACCGGCAACGCGGCACACGAGCTGCGCACCCCGCTCGCCCTTATGCAAGCACAGATTGAACTATTCATCTCTGAGCACTCCGGTTTGCAACCCGAAACAGCCGAGCTGCTCAGCCTGCTACAAGAACAAACCGAGCGCATGTCTCGAATGACCAAGGTATTGCTCGAGATGAGTGAGCTCCGCAGCGTTCCTTGCGAGGACGATGTTGAACTTGGCCCCTTGTCCGAAGAGGTCCTCACCGACCTTGCGCCACTTGCCGAGAATAATGGCATAGCCCTCAATTGTGCTGGAGACGCTTTAGTAATCGGGAACGATGCGCTCCTCTATCGGCTGGTGTTCAACCTGGTCGAAAACGCCATCCGCTACAGCCGCTCCAGCTCGACTGTCAACGTCTCCATCAGCGACAGCGACAGCCACGTGCTCCTGCGAGTCAAAGATGAGGGCCCGGGAATACCCAAGCAGTACCGAGAGAGCATCTTCCAGCCGTTCTTTCGTCTAGACAAATCCCGCAGCAGGGCATACGGCGGCGCAGGACTCGGGCTAGCGCTTGTTTGGGAGATTGCAGCCCTACACGGCGGCACGGTAGAGGTCGAAGCAAGTTCCGAGAACGGGACCACCATGCTCGTAAGCCTTCCAAAACGATCCGCAGCGTCAACCGAACAGTAAAACGAAAGGGGTCCCGAGCAACAGGAGTACAATTGCTGCATTGTTGCCACCTGATGGGAGATGGAAGATGGACTGCGATGGCTACCCACGCATTCCCATGCCGTTGATGTGCACTGCCTTTGTGCCGGGGCAGATTGACGCTGCGGTTGCAGGCATTTCCGACCCCGATTCGCGCGCCATTGCCACGGCAGAAGCGCTGTACTTTCGCGGACAGGCCACGCTCGCCGCCGAGGCAGCACGCCCCTATCTTGACGCCACCGACCCCGCACTGCGCTATTCCGCATGCCTTATCTGCGGATATGCCAGTCTGTCGCTCAATCGTATCGCCGATGCCCGCCGTTGCCTTGCGGGCATCCTCGATACGCCAACTGACGAGGAATCGCCCGCCGTCCACGCCACGCATATCCTGTTCGCCTCCGCTGCGAGCGTCCTGCTGCACCTGCCTTCCCCGCATTCCGCCGAAGAGTTTTATCCGCTTGCGGCGCATCTGCCCGAAGGCCTGCGCCTGTTCGCCAGCTACGTGATGGCGCATGCCCTGTATCTGCGCGGCGAATACGGCCGCAGCCTGGGCATGGTGGAAAATGCCCTGATCATGAAACAGGGAAGCTATCCCATCTCGGAACTGTTCCTGCACCCGGCGGCTTCCATGGCATGCATGAGCCTCAAGGACATCGACGCCGCAAAGGCACATTTCGGAGCCGCTTGGGACATTGCGCGCCCCGACGGCCTTATCGAGCTCATTGGCGAGCACCACGGCCTTTTGCAGGGGCTTATCGAGGCATGCTTAAAATCGCAATATCCCGACGATTTCGCTCGCATCATCGAGATTACGTATCGATTCAGCTACGGCTGGCGGCGCATCCACAACCCCGATTCGGGTGAGGACGTGGCCGACGATTTAACGACCACGGAGTTCACCATGGCCATGCTCGCCTGCCGCGGTTGGACCAACGCCGAAATCGCACGCCACATGGGAGTATCGCCGGGCACCGTTAAAAACCGCCTATCAGGAGTGTATGCCAAGCTTGGTATCGGAACTCGCGCCGAGCTGATTGCCCACATGTTGCGCTAGCGGCCAGACTGCCCGGCGTATCGAAAGCGCTCCGGGGGCCTGACGCTTTCGCGCACTCAAATTGGACGTTTTGACCCTTGAACGGCACTACCGCCACGGGGCGACTTCTCGCAAAATTGGATTATTTCCTCCGATGTTTGCGGGATGGGAGCCAAAGATGCTTGATCGCCGTTCGTTACTTGTCGCCGGAGCGTCCTCGTTAGCGAGCATTATGTTGCCGCGCGTGCCGGGAAGCGAAAACGCCTTCATATTGCCGTTCGCACCCACCGAAGCATACGCCGACGAAGAGGACCCCTTCAAGGTGCTCGTTCTCTCGCGCACCATGTTTGGTGTGGTCGTGGTCGACGTCGCCAACAAGAATATGCCCATCGCGGGTGTCCAGGTCACGCTCACGTCGCGCTATGCTACAGGCAAGCGGCTCACCGCCACGACCGATGACGAAGGCACGGCCATCTTTGAGGTCGCGTCTCTTTCGGAAGGCTACGTAGACGAGGCAACGCTTCTCGACGCGTACGACTTTAACGGCGGTATCTCCATTAGCATGGCGGGCTACCGTGATGTCGAGATTCCCCTTGCGCGTATCCAGGGCGGCACCGCCATTACCGCACCCACACGTCCGCTTTCCGACGGCGAGCCGTACTTTCGACAGCTCACATTCGACGAATGGGACATCCAGTACGCCGACGCCACGTTTATGGCAATGCCAGCGGACGAAGCAGCAAACGACCAGCCCAACACGCACGCCTTTACCGTGCAGGCCCATCTGCCGCAGGGCGGGCAGGCAACGCTGTGCATCAACAAGGTAATGCCCGCCACGGGTAGCTCGCCCGAAACCGTCACGCAAATTGGCCAAGTCAAGGCCAGTGCATCGGGTTCGGATAATCTGGCGACGTTCACACTCGAAGACAAGTTCCTCGATGCAGCTTCGGGCCTTCTGGAGGAAGGATGCAAGCTGCGCTTTGTGCTCGACTACCAGGGCAAAACCTACACGCTCTCATCCCCCATGGCCGTTGCCACCGCACCGGCCTCAAAGGCAGAATCGGGCTCAACGACCATCATCCCCACCACCATGGATCAAGAGATCACTCCGTTTGATTTCCCCGCGGCGTTCCCCGGCATCGGCGGCAACAAGTTCGTCTGCTGGATGCCCACGTTTCCGATTCTCTTCGATTTCTCGTTTGCCGGGTACGTACTGTTTGGCAGCGGATACAAACCGGCCAGCTACATGAACGATTCGGGCAATCCGGATCCGGAATACTGGAAGAAGTCGCCGCGCGAGTCGGGCGCCAAGCAGGCAAACCGCTACCTCGACGAGATGGAGGGGAAGTGGAATCAGTACAAAAGCATGAGTGCCGGTTCGGGCACCGATCCAAGGAACACTAAGCTCCTTCGCCACCATTGCACGCTGCTGTTTACGATGGATATCGCCACACAGGTGTACGGATCGCTCGCCTACGACTGGGTTGGCAAAACTTGGGGCAACAACAACGATCCGGCGTTTGGCAATATTAAGGCTCTCTTCCAAGTAAAAACCGACCTCAACTGGACCGAGCAGTTCACCTTGGGCCCGGTGCCGTTTTTCCTAAACGTCAACCCTTGGGTGCTGGCGAAGCTGGCGCTCGCCGTGGGTGCCCACACGCACGGCAGCGGCGCGGCGTTTTTTAAAAACATTTCGCTTGACTATTCAAACACATCGGGCTCGTTCACCATCCAGATTGGGCTTGCCGTTACCTTTGGAGCCGGCGTTGCGGGCGTCGCCTCGTCTGCCGTGCGCGGCGCCGCATCCCTCACGCTGTTCATTGGGTACGAGAAGGCAGATGGACACCAGCTTCCGCGACTGCGCGTAGGTGCAGACGTCGATGTCGATGTGATACTCCAGTTCGTAATGTTCAAGTGGACCACCAAGGCTTGGTCGGGGTCGTGGCCCACACTCCTCGATTCGTGGAATATGTCGGTGAACAATGCCAACCAGTATGTGCTCCAGCGCTCTGAGCTCGCGTTGGGTGGAGATACGCCTTACACGCTGGATGCCTGCTTTGGCGCGACCAGCAATGCCGAGGCAGGTGATGTGCCGCAGTTTATCGCGTCGGCCACCATCGTCACCAATGCCGAGCTGCTCGCATGCGCCGAAGTTGTAGCCACCCCCGTAAACGTCGTACCAATCGTACGCGATTGGGATCAAGCGGTCACACGCATTGAGCTCGAGGCGGATGCAGAGAGCGACGACACGGGACAGGTCGAACATTTCGTCCATGCCCTGATGGAGGATGACGAAAATGCCGCAACGATGTATGCGTACACCTATATCGGACAGGCGAAGGACGCCGTTGCGGACCCCAACGCCAATTCTGCTGGTGTATCGGAGGACGAGCGTGGCGGCATCAAGCCCTCGAGCGACAACGTGCTGTTTCCTGGCGTGCTCAGCGAAGCTCACATGAAGCTGGCAATGATTGCCGGCGTAGAATGCCTGTTCCGTATCGCCTCGGTGCGCTACGGCGACAATGGCCGCTCGCGCCTAGTGGTGCACACAAAGGCAAACGGCACGTGGTCTGCCCCCATGCCCGTGGACTTCCCCCTGGGCTTTGGCGAGGGCGACGTGGAGCGCGACGACATATACGATTACGACTTCGACGTAGTGGAATATACGGACGGAAGAGGAAACCAGGACGCCTACGTGTTGCTGGTCTCGGGCGAGCGCCGCGACGGCGACAACACCCCTTTCGATGCGGCAAGCACAGCCGGCATACTGTCCGTTGTGCGCCTGCGCATAAGCAACGGCGGAGTTCGCGTGGTGTCGCATACGTCATGGCGCAGCATTTCGCGCGGCCGCCTGCAAGAGGATGGCTACCATTGCCTGCAGTGCCCGCGTATCACAGTGGGCAAGACGCTGGTCGACGGGCGCCTGTCGGGTGCCTACCTCCACCGCCGCGGAACCACCGCAGAAAAGGCGCTCGGCAGCGAGGCTGAGGTTGCGCTGGAGTGCTTTACCCTGTGGTCGGACGTTTCGGGCGACAGCCTGACGTTCCGCCAAGTTCTCCGCTTTCCGCAAGCACCGTCGAGTATCGAGCTGGGCGAGCCCGAGAATATCAACGGCAAAATGGTGACACCCGTTGCGTACGAGACCGCAAACGGTTGCGGCTGCGCATCGTACGCCGTGATCGGCCAGTCCATTGCGGGCTGGGGCGTTATGCCACCAGACGCCAAGGTACCCCGTACGGTGCCGTGGCCACAACATTCGGGCTTTTTGGCAACCGTCAACGAGCAACTGCAGCATATTACTTGGACGCGAGGCGCATCGGCCTTTACAACGCAGCCCGTGGGTGCCGCAGGCTGTGGCCCGGCATCGTTTAGCGTAAGCAACAACGGCCGGTGCGTGCTGCACGTAGAGAACACCGATGGCAAGGTGGGACAAACCTACGACGAAGAAGGCAACCCGGTAGCAGTGATGGGTAAGCACTTCCGCATCTTCGCCAGCACCTTGGCAGGCGATCTGTTCACGGAGCCGTTCGTGATGTGCGAGCTGGACCATCCCGTCGATCAGATAACGACATTTTTGACGTCGGGAGGCATGCTCTCCGCGCTCGCCACGCACATTGTGAGCGCGGAGAAGAGCGAGGCAGAGCTGCACGGCATCGAAGTGCCCTTGGTGGCGTGCGCCACTCCGACGGGTGCGGTCGCTACCTCGGGCGCGGTGGTGCCCGGAGCAGCAGGCGAATCCTTCATGGTCACGGTGCGAAACGACGGCAACACCTTGCTGACCGCCGGCACGATCGATCTGTACCGAGAGGGCTCCAGCCAGCCGTTCTCCAGCGCATCCATCGGGTTCGGAGCGAACGCACGCATGGCTTCGATCTACGATCCAGAACTTGCCGAGGACGCTTCGGTCAACGATATGGCACGCGTGAAATACGCGCTCGAGACGCTGGGCGCGCGTTTTGCAACGCACCCGCTGGTAGCCGACAACGGCAACGCCGTGCTGGCACCGGGTTGCACGGCACAGTTCCGCATGAGCTTCATTATCCCCGAGAGTTGGAGCGACGAAGTGGGCAAACGCGTAACGCTGTATGCGAAGGCGCGTAATCTGGTGGCGCTCGATCCCGTAACGCTCGAGGAAATTCGACCGGGCGCAAACTCGGCGTTGGGTGCCGTACTGCACGAGCTTCATGTGCCCGACACGGCATGCGAGCGCTCGGAAGTTCAGATCGGCGTATGCGACAGCGCGGATACGACAGGACTTCACGACGCCCCGATGACAGCAGACGGCGATGGTGGCTCGAGTGGCGGCGGTACTGACGAGGGCGGCGGCTCCGGCGGAAGGAGCTCCGGCAGTGGCAAGGACCACAGCAATAACAAGCGCTCCGGAAAAGCGGGCGCGCTCGCTGGCACGGGCGATGTCAATGCTCCCCTTACGGCAGCCGCTACAGCACTCGCCGCGGCAGGCGCCGGCCTCATCGCCTACAGCGCCCGCCGCACGGCGCTCGAAAAAGACACCGCCAATGAGGTCAATTCGGATAGGCCTCGCTAGCTCCTAGTTACTTTTGTGAGAGACGCCGACTCGGCTCATCGAACACCAAAAGGGGCTGGTTCTGGATACCCAGAGCCAGCCCATTTCGCATTAGATATCATCAGGGGAGTCGAGTTCTGCCTCGAGCTTGGCACGGCGTCTTTTCGCCAACAATCCGCACGACATGTCTTCGACAGCGTATCCAACCGCAAACGCAGCAAGACGCATTCGGCCGCCTTCAAACTTACTCGGACAGAGCCGACTCGGTTTTGTCCGAGTAAACGAATCTCCATCGAACTCCGAACGATTGTTCGATGGATTTCGTGTTGGTTGGAATCGCCTGTGGGCTGGGCTATGCTACCTTGACTATCTATATGACTAAAACGCAGCAAAGGAGCACCGAGAGAGCGAGTATGGCAAAAAACACCGCAAACTATGGTAACGACAGTATCCGCCAGCTCAAGGACGAGGAGCGCGTACGTCTGCGCCCCGCCGTTATCTTTGGCTCGGACGGGCTCGACGGCTGCGCGCATGCCGCCTTCGAGATCCTGTCCAACGCCGTTGACGAGGCGCGCCAGGGCTACGGCAAGCTCATCACCCTTACCGCCTTTCGCGATGGCTCCATTCAGGTAGAGGACAACGGCCGCGGCTGTCCGCTCGACTGGAACCCCTCCGAGAAGCGCTTTAACTGGGAGCTCGTCTTTTGCGAGCTCTACGCCGGCGGCAAATACAATAACAACCAGGGCGGCGACTACGACTTCTCGCTCGGTACCAACGGCCTGGGCTCCTGCGCGACCCAGTACGCCTCCGAGTACATGGACGTCACGGTTTGGCGCGACGGCAACAAGTACTCCCTGCACTTTAAGAAGGGCAAGGTCGTCGGCGCCAAAAAGAAGGCGCTCGAGATTGAGCCCAGCGACGAGAACCGCACCGGTACCACCATCAAGTGGCGTCCCGATCTTGAGGTCTTTACCTCCATCAGTATCCCCCACGATTGGTATCGCGAGACCATGCGCCGTCAGGCCGTGGTCAACGCCAACGTGACCTTCCGCCTGCGCATCGAGGGCGACGATGGTGAGTTTTCCGAAGAGGATTTTTGCTATCCCAAGGGCATCGAGGACTATGTGCTCGAGAAGGTCGGTACCGACTACCTTACCGAGCCCTTCTTTATCGAGGCCGACCGTCGCGGTCGCGACCGCGAGGACCTGCCCGACTACAACGTAAAGATCACCGCGTGCATGTGCTTCTCGCGCACTTTCATGATGCAGGAGTACTACCACAACTCATCGTGGCTCGAGAACGGCGGCTCACCCGAGAAGGCTGCCCGTAGCGCTCTGACCAGCGCCATCGATGCCTACATCAAGCAACAGGGCAAGTACAACAAAAACGAGAGTGGCATTAAGTGGCAAGACGTCCAGGACTGCCTGGTACTGGTGACCAACTGCTTCTCCACTCAGACGTCCTACGAAAACCAGACCAAGAAAGCCATCAATAACCGCTTTATCCAGCAGGCCATGACGGCCTTCTTTAAGGAGCGCCTCTCGACCTACTTGATCGAGAACAAGGACGCCGCCAATAAGATCATGGAGCAGGTGCTCATCAACAAGCGCTCGCGCGAGAATGCCGAGAAGACGCGCCAGAGCATCAAGACCAACCTGCAGCAGAAGACCGACATGGCCAACCGTGTGCAGAAATTCATCGACTGCCGCTCCAAGGACAAGAGCCGTCGCGAGATCTACATCGTAGAGGGCGACTCGGCAGCAGGCGCCATTCGCACGTCGCGCGATGCCGAGTTCCAGGGCGTCATGCCCGTCCGCGGCAAAATCCTCAACTGCCTAAAGGAGGACTACCCGCGCATCTTTAAGTCCGACATCATCATGGACCTCATGCGCGTGCTGGGCTGCGGCGTGGAGATCAAGGACAAGCGCATCAAGAACCTCGGTGCCTTTGACCTGGACAACCTCAACTGGAACAAGGTCATCATCTGCACGGACGCCGACGTCGACGGTTATCACATCCGCACGCTCGTGCTCACCATGCTCTACCGCCTGGTGCCCACACTTATCGACGAGGGTTACGTGTATATCGCCGAGTCGCCGCTCTACGAGATCAACTGCAAAGAAAAGACCTACTTTGCCTACACCGAGCTCGAGAAGAACGGCATTCTTAAGGAGATCGGCGACCAGAAGTGCTCCATCAACCGCTCCAAGGGTCTTGGTGAAAACGATCCGGACATGATGTGGCTCACCACCATGAACCCCGAGACGCGTCGCCTGATCAAGGTGGAGCCCGAGGACGTCACCAAGATGGAAACCATGTTCAACCTTTTGCTGGGCAACGACGAGGCGGGCCGCAAGCGCCATATCTCGGAGCACGGCAAGGAATACCTGGACCAGTTGGACCTGCAGTAGCAGCAAATCGATAACGACGGCCCATAAGAAGTTCAAGAGGATATCGTGGCAAAGAAGAAGACGAAGAACCAGCCAAAGAAAAAGCAGGTCAACGCCGAGAACGTCATCGGCCTGCACTCCGAGGTCACCGACCAGCCGATCACGCAGACGCTCGAGGTCAACTACATGCCCTACGCCATGAGCGTCAACGTCTCGCGCGCATTCCCCGAGATCGACGGCTTTAAGCCCTCGCACCGCAAGCTGCTCTACACCATGTACAAGATGGGTCTGCTCAAGGGCGAGCGCCAGAAGAGCGCCAACATCGTGGGCCAGACCATGAAGCTCAACCCGCACGGCGACGCCGCGATCTACGAGACGATGGTGCGCCTGGCGACGGGCAACGAGGCGCTGCTCGCCCCCTTTGTGGAGTCGAAGGGCAACTTTGGCAAGTACTATTCGGGCGACCTGAGCTACGCCGCCTCGCGTTATACCGAGGCCAAGCTCTCCCCCATCAGCGCCGAGATCTTCAAGGATATCGACAAGGACCCGGTCGACTTCGTTGACAGCTACGACGGCGCCATGAAGGAGCCGCGCCTGCTGCCCACCACGTTCCCCAATATCCTCGTCTCGGCCAATAAGGGCATCGGCGTCGCCATGGCGTCTGACATCTGTGGTTTCAACCTCAACGAGGTCTGCGCTGCCACGATGCACTACCTCAAAGATCCCGACTGCGACCTGCTCGAATATATGCCCATGCCCGACTTCTCGACCGGCGGCGAAATTATCTACCGCCGCGAGGAGATGGAAAAGATTATCGAGACCGGCCTTGGCAGCTTCCAGATCCGCTCCCGCTGGCGCTGGATTCCCGAAGAGCGCATTATCGAGGTCTACGAGATCCCCTACACCACCAAGACCGATGTCATTATCGAGCGCATCGTCAAGCTCTCCAAAGAGGGCAAGGTCAAGGAGATCGCTGACATCCGCGACGAAACCGACCTCTCGGGCTTGCGCATCGCCATCGACCTTAAGCGCGGCGTCGACCCCGACAAGCTCATGGCCAAGCTCTATCGCTCGACCACGCTGCAGGATTCGTTCTCGTGCAACTTCAACGTGCTCGTCGACGGCTATCCCCGTGTTATGGGCGTGCGCCAGATTCTGCACGAGTGGGTCAAGTGGCGTATTGAGTCCACACGCCGCCGCATTAACTTTGACCTGGGCAAAAAGTCCGAGCGCCTGCACCTGCTGCACGGCCTTGAGGCGATCTTGCTCGACATCGACAAGGCCATCGCCATCATCCGCGGCACCAAGCTCGAAGCCGAGGTCGTGCCCAACCTTATGAAGGGTTTCGACATCGACGAGACCCAGGCCGAGTTTGTTGCCGAGCTCAAGCTCCGCAACATTAACGAGGAGTACATCCTCAACCGCACCAAGGACATCGCCAAGCTTGAGAGCGAGATTGCCGAGCTTGAGGAGATCCTCTCCAGCGAGGAGAACATCAAGAAGGTCATCAGCGACGAGCTGGCCGCGGTCAACAAGAAATATGTGATGCCGCGTCGCACGGGCAGGATCGAGCCCCATGAGGTTATCGAGGTAAGCTTGGAGCCCGAGGTCGAGGAGTACCCGGTGACCATCATGCTCTCGCGCGATGGCTACCTTAAGAAGATGACGGACCGCGTGCTCAAGAAGGCGACCACGCTCAAGTACAAGGACGGCGACAAACCCTTTATCGAGTTCCCGTCCTCCAACACCCACGAGCTGCTGGTCTTTACCAACAAGAGCCAGGTGTACAAATGCAAGGTTGCGGCGTTTGAGGACACCAAGTCGGCCCAGCTGGGCTCGTACCTGCCGACCGATCTTGAGATGGAACCCGACGAGAGCGTCATCTGGGTCATCGACCCCGAGGACTATAAGGCCGACGTGCTGTTTGTCTTTGAGAACGGCCGCGTGGTGCGTGTCGCACTTTCTGGATACGTCACCAAGACCAACCGCAAGCGCCTCAAGAACGCTATCTACGGCAGCAGCAAGCTGCTGTATGCCCAGGTGCTCAAGGAAGACCGCGACATCGCACTGGTCTCGAGCGACTATCGTTTGATGAACTTCAACACGTCGTTGCTCAAGACCAAGACGACTACCAACACGCAGGGCGTCCAGGCCTTTACCGCCAAGAAGGGCCGCTCGGTCACCACCGTCGGCACAACCGAAGAGATCCTTGGCGCCGGCGTCTCGGCCGAGAAGTTCACCGCGCAGAGCCTCCCCTCAGCCGGTGCCCTCATGAAAGAAAACGACATGCCGAGTTTGTTTGATTAGGACGACGGCAGAACCGCCATGGTTTTACAAAGCAGCGGGGCCCGGAGCGCAGCAATATCGCGCCCCGGGCCCCGCTCGTTGCGGAGGTCATCCTCGGAAATGTCGACGATACGGGGGCTTCCCGCACCGTCCTAAGCCGTTAGCAAAACTCGCAAAAGTTAGCAAAAGTTGCAAAAATTAGCAAAACTTGCAAAGGAGCCACCATGGAGTACAGCAAATGGCTCCGCCATGCCAGGCATGCTCGAAGATATTATCGAGCGAACCAAAGAAGCGGCAGATAGCTACCTTTCACAGTCTCACGCGCGCATGAACGGCGTTCAAATTGGTCCAGTGGGCATCGATTGGACATATGTTCAAGAAGCCCAGGGCAACTGGCGCACGTGCATGAATGGCATCTTCAGGCAACTCGAGAAGCATGGCATCGGGCTTCTCTCGAAACGACCTATCGAGAGCTTTCCGATAAAGACATTGAGTTTTTGCTCGCGATGCTGCCCGATTCTGGCCCCAGCAGGATCTCGGAGATAGCCAAACGCATGGGCGTCGCCAGCAACTACGCAAGCCAATACAAACGCCGCCTCCTCGAGGACGGCGTTATCGGGGAACGTGGGCGTGGCCTCGTCGGCTTCGACATCCCCGCGTTCAGAGAATTCTTGAACGAGAAGGCGTTTTAGCACACCGGAATTGTCCGCGGGAGCATCGTTGCATGGCAATCAGCATTCCTCCTGGTAAGGGCAGCAAGCATTTCCGCTAGTGCTGATTGCCATGCGCCCCTCTTGTCCTTAGGCGAGCTTGCGGGCGAGCTCTCGCACCCCTTCCAACTTGGGCGACGATGCCATGCTGTCGCGCTCGGTCATGCCGCTGATGGTGACAATGCCCTGGTCCTCCCACTTGCAGTACGCGCATGTGGCCCTGTACATAGCAATCGCCGCATCATAGACGCCCTCGCTGTGGCTATCGAGCAAAAGGGCCGTCTTGGTGAACGGGAAGCCTGTAGCACCGAAGGCGTACAGGCGGTCGATGGCGGCCTTCTCCTGCGCAGTGATATCAAACCAGTAGATAGGCGAAGCGAAGACAACCATATCGGCGCCTTTCAGCGACTCGATCACGTCGACCATGTCATCCTTCTGCACGCAAGTGCCCTCGTGGGCGAAGCAATACTGACACCCCAGGCAACCACCGATTTTCTTGCTGGCAACACGGACGACCTCGACCGTATTGCCGCCCTCACGCGCGGTCTCGGCAAACGCCTCGACCATGGTGTCGGTATTGGCGCCCCTGCGCGGGCTACCACTCAATACAACGATATTCATAGAAATCTCCCTCCCTCATGCCGCAGGCGCGCGGCACACATTTTGTTGTAACCAAAACGGATGGAGCTATTCAGTCGTCTGCAGGCCACATCTCTTGTTCGTGTTCTCTAGACAAGGCGCAAACGGTGCTGCACCCCCCTGTCGCGCTATATCCCTACGCAGTGTTCAGAACCCCTGCTCACCGAGCAGCACCGCGCGAGGTCCAGCACGAGTACGCCTTCCCGGGTACAGGGCTCATGCCCTATGCGGGAGATGAGGACCTTCGGGAACACGTCCCCGATGGGCAGAAGCGACGCGAGCTCCCCCTCAAGCATCAAGTTGATGCTCAAATCGCCTCTCACATACGTTCTCCTTCCCGGTTTCGAAACTCGAATTGATTTAAAGTTTCGAAACCGGGAAGGCAATATACAAAAGGATGTGTCGAGGAACGAATCTCAGCCACGTCATGTCGGCAGCGATGAAGGGCGCGTCCGCGCGTGCTACAATGCGGGCATCAGAGATGAAAACACAGTCCCCGTCGGGTAGTCGTGGGCGTGCGGGAGTCCGCATCAGTAACCTGCCTCCTTGGTTGTCCCTTCTCTGCATGGTTATCTACATAAAGGAGGAACCAGCCATGCAGATCAGCGTGTCGTCCACCCTGACCGTATATCACGACGGTCAATTCTGGGTCGGGCTGGCGGAGCACGTCGAGGGCGGAAAGTACGGCGTCGCCCGCATCGTCTTCGGCGCGGAGCCGTCCGATGAGGAGATCCTGCGATTCGTTACAAGCGAATGGGAGAAGCTCTCGTTCTTCGGCGACAAGGCCATTGAAACAAACAAGCCCGCGAAGAACCCCAAGCGGCGCGCCCGTGAGGCGGCGAAAGCCCTTAAGCGGCCCGCGATGAGCACCAAGGCGCAGCAGGCGCTCGCAGCACAGAGAGAAGCGATGAAACAGGAGTCAGCTCATGCAAGAAGCCGACGCCGCGCGGAAGAGGCTGATGCGCGCTTCGAGCAGCGAAAGCTGAAGCGCAAACAGAAGCATCGTGGGCATTGATTGCCATTTGCAGCAAGGCAAACCATATACAGCAGCGGCGCCAGTTCCACTTGAAGCCGACGCCGCGTAGACGCTGATGGTGACGGCTATGCACGGGCACGGGCGCGCCACCGCACTTCACAGCTTGTTTCTCAAGTATTTGGGACGCACACGCGGCGTTCGAAAATGCGGAGCGACTCCGCATGGCTCGAGACTGAGCCGAGGTGCCCTACTTCTCGCCTTCCAGCAGGCCCACGATGCGATCGATGTCGACGGCAAAGCGGGGCCTTCCCTCGCGCTCATAGAGGTCAAGGTACGCCTGGCACTCGGAGACAATGCGTTTGGTGTTGCCATCGATGATGCGCTGGAGCGTCTCGTAGTAGGCCGAGCCCTCGGTCCTGAAGCGGCGCTGGTAGGCCTTGGTTATGGGGAACATCTTGATGTAGTGGATGCCGTGGCGGCAGCCGGGGCGCGTCGTGGGGCGGGGTGGCAACGCAAAGTACTGGTCTTTGGGCACGTTAGGGGCGATGTTGGAACGCAGCGGCACGGCGAAGTCCCTGCGCTTTCCGCGGAAACGCAGCCTCACCACCACGATGCAGGGGCGATTGTGCTTAAGCATGAGCTCACGGTCGCCATCGACGAGGTCGAAGAAGTCCTGGGAGATGGATACGATCTTCATCGGTTGCGCCCCCTTCATACGAAGCGGGGCCCGCATCGCTGCAGGCCCCTACAGGTGGGCGATATTCTACGCCTTGCGGCACCCCGTCGCCCACGGAGGTTAAACGTACACGTAAGCCGTACTCTGAAAGCCGCGGCTTCCGGCAAGTAGTTTATACCACGAAAGGTCGCTTTCGATGCGCCTAGCTCGCAAAATAACACTCGCTGGGCCGTCACCCCTGGCAGTTACCCTCCAATCTTCATTGGAGTCAGCAGGTCAATTCATATATTCATGGGGGTTTATCCTACCGTCGGTGAGCGATTTGGTTAGGGTGCCGAAGCGGTCGAGGATGTCGACGACCTTCTGCTGGGTGCCGATGGATGGGGCGGGAATCTCGACCCTCGATAAGTCCACAGGCGCGGCTTCGATTACCTTTTTCGATTTAGCGTATTGCTCTTCAGATCATCGTGGTGTGCTCGTAGCCGCGCTCCACGAGGAGCCGCTCGGCAACGTCGAGAATCTTCTCGACCGTCTCCTCCGGGTACTTATTGCGTGCCGCGGGCACCTCCGTCCTTGTTATCGCGATAAACACACCATGAGTGGCGTACGGGTCGAGAAGGGCTGGCGCCAAAAGATCCCAACGGCCGTTACGGCTTCGTTAGAAACGCGCCCCACCATGGATGGTGAACCCGAAAGGTAAGGCGCGCGGGCACGGCGACTCGGCCCGCGCGCCCGGAAGAGAAAGGACGAACCCATGGGTTACATGCTCGAGACGCGCGGGCTCACCAAGCGCTTCGGCCGCGGCGACCAGGCGCAGGATGCCGTGGCCGACGTGAGCCTTCATATCCGCGAGGGCGAGGTGTACGGGCTGCTCGGCCCCAACGGCGCCGGCAAGTCGACAACGCTCAAGATGATCTGCGGGATGCTGCGGCCGACGGCCGGGGAGATCCTCTTTGCCGGGCACGCCTGGCGCCGCGAGGACCTCTACGCAATCGGCAGCCTCATCGAGGAGGCGCCGCTCTACCCCAACCTCACCGCGCGCGAGAACCTGCGCGTGCGCACCACGCTGCTGGGCCTTCCCGAGAGCCGCGTAGATGAGGTGCTCGCCGCCGTGGGCCTCGCGGACACCGGGAAGAAGCGCGCCGGGCGCTTCTCGATGGGCATGCGGCAGCGCCTGGGACTCGCGCTGGCGTTGATCGCCCGGCCACGCCTGCTCGTGCTCGACGAGCCCACCAACGGCCTCGACCCCATCGGCATCGAGGAGCTGCGCGACCAGATCCGCGGCTTCGCGGCGGCGGGCACGACGGTGATCGTCTCGAGCCACATCCTCTCCGAGGTGCAGCAGATGGCTGACACCATCGGCATCATCTACGGGGGGCGCCTCGCCTACGAGGATGCGCTTCGGTCCGGGCAGGACCTCGAGGAACTCTTCATGAGCGTCTGCCGGGAGGGGCGTCGAGCGCGCGGGGAGGTGGCGGCATGACGGGCGAGAAAGGCGGCCTGCTCGCGTGCCTGCGCGCCGAGGCCCTGAAGTCGCGCCACGCAGCACCGGTTCGCCTGGCCGTGCTCATGGCGCTGCCGATGCCGCTGCTCGGCGCGATGCCCTACCGGGGCGTGCAGATCTTCAGCGCGTGGAACTACTGGTACGCGCTCTTCCTGCCCGTGTCTCTCTCGCTCGTGGTGGCGTGCGTCGCGCGGGCGGACGCGCGCACGCGGATGCGGGGGCTTCTGGGCCTGGGCTTCCCGCTTAGGCGCGCCTGGTGGGCCAAGGCGCTCTGGTGCCTCGCGCTCTGCGCGCTCTCGAACCTCGTGGTCTTCGGCATCTACCTCGCGGGATCGGCGTTCTCCTCGCAGGGCCTCACGGTCGCGGGCACGCTCACGATGCTCCTCTGCGCGCTCGTCAACACGGTGACCGCGGCGTGGATGATCCCCGCAGGGCTCTTCCTCACGGCGCGGCTCGGCATGCTCGCGGGCATCTTCTGCCAGCTCGCCACCCAGCTCGTGGGTGGGTTCGCCTGGTCGCTGATGCCGCTGCCGCAGCTCTTTCCGCCGTCGGCGAGCATGGTCATCCCTACGAGCTTCATCCCCGTGCTGCCGAGCGGCGAGCCACTCGCGGCGGACATGGCGCTCGGCGGGGCGCTCGCGGCGGACGGCATGCTCACACTGGCGGGCCTTGCGGTCTGCGCGCTCGCGTTCGCCGCGCTCACGGCGGCGGGCGCGGCCTGGTTCGCGCGCTCCGAGGAGAGGTGATGGCCGTGACACGACTCTCCGACCCGACGCCACGCATGACTCTCTCGCGGGCCCTGCTCTCCGAGGCCCTGCGCCTGGCGCGCTCCCCGCTCACGGCGGTGCACCTCGTCTGCGGCCTGGCAGCCGGTCTTGCCTGCGGCGAGTACTTCTCCGTAACCCGATGGGACCCGGCGCTGGGCGCGGACGCCTACGCCCAGTTCCTCGGCGCCCTCATGCCGCTCATGTCCGCCATCGTCTGCGGGTTCGCCGTGGACGAGGAACGCGCTGCCGGACACCTCGCCAACCTCACGGCGGTCCCCTCGCGCGGGCGCGCCGTCGCGGCGAAGCTGCTCGCCCTTGCGGCGCTCGGCGCGGGCGCGCTGGCCGTGGCGCTCGGCGTGTTCGGGGCCGCGCTCGCCGTCGCCGGGCGCCTGCCGCTCAGGCCCGCTCCGCTTGCGGCCGCCTGGGCGGGCATCGTGCTGGGCAGCCTGCCCCTCTACGCGCTGGGGCTCGGCGTGGCCCTGCGCCTCGGCCGCAACGCCGCCATCGGCGCCGGCGCGGCGGGGGTGCTCCTCGCGTTCTTCTCAGTGGGCGGACTTGCGCACGGCCTCATGACCGGCGAGCTCACCGGTGCCCTGGCGACGCCCCTGAGCTGGGTGCCGCTCGCCTGGCCCGCGCGCCTGGGGTCGCTCGGGGTGGAGGCCTTCATCGACGCCGCACGCGCGGCGGCCCCTCTCCTCACGACTGCGCTCGCTGGCCTCGTGCTCGCCCTGGCAGCCGCCGCCGTCCTTCTGGCCTGGTTCTGCCGCTTCGAGGACGGGAGGGCAGATGAGTAGAAAGCCGCTCGCCGCCGTGCTCGCCCTCCTCTCCGCAGCGCTCGTCCTGGGCGGGAATGCCCTGCTCGACGCCGGCTGGGGGTCGGCGCTGCGCTCGATCGCCGACCGCGTGCTTCCCAACCCTGAGATCACCATGTGGGCGGCCGCGCCCGCGGCTGCGCGCGGGGCTCTAGACCGCTGAGCGCGGCGCAAGTACAATGCAACGGGAGTTTCAGGAGGTCGAATATGGCGAGGATACTGGCAGTGGATGATGAGCGGGCGATCCTCGACGCGCTCGCGCGCGTCCTCGGCCGCGACGGCCATGAGGTCGTCAAGGCGGCGGACCCGACGGCGGTCCCGGGGATGGACCTTTCGCGCTTCGACCTCGTGCTCTGCGACGTCATGATGCCGGGGCTCGACGGCTTCGAGCTCGTGCGGCAGATCCGCCCGGACTTCGACGGGCCCATCATCTTCCTGACCGCGCGCGTGGCCGAGGAGGACGCCGTGGCCGGCTACGGCCTGGGCGCCGACGACTACGTCCGCAAGCCCTTCGGGGCCGCGGAGCTGCGCGCCAAGGTCGCGGCCCATCTACGCCGTGAGCGCCGGCCGCGCTCGCACGCCCTCTCCTTCGGGGAGGTGCGGATCGACCTCGGGGCGCGCGGCCTCGCCGTGGGCGGCGAGGCCGTGCCGCTCACGCCCACCGAGTACGCCATCTGCGAGTACCTCGCCCGCCACCCCGGGCAGGTCATGAGCCGCGCACAGATACGCGAGGCGGTGCTCGGCTGGGAGAGCGACGCCGACGACGCGGCCATATCCATGCAGGTCAGCCGCGCCCGGAGGAAACTCTCCGAGGCCGGCGCCGACCCGATCGCGACCGTCTGGGGGATGGGGTACAAGTGGCAGCTCTGAGGACCGGGGCGCGAGGTCGCGGGGGCATGCCGCTCTCCTTCGTCATCGCGCGCTACTTCGCCTACGCGTTCGCGGCGGTCGCCACGGCGTGGCTCGCCTCGTTCATGGCGCTCTCCGCGGCGATCAACGCGGGCTTCGTCTACGAGGCAAGCTGGGGGCCGGCCAATACGCGCGAGGTCGCGGAGGGCCTGGCACGCGACGGCGTCTGCGGGCAGCAGGACGTACCGACGGCGTACCGCTACCTCATCCTGAACGAGGACGGATACGTGCTGATGACAGACCTCGAGGGCACGCGGCTCGAGGACGCGACGGAAATGGCCCGTGCGGCACTCGCCGCGGATCCGGGCACAGCGGAGATTGAGGGCGGGGGCTCGGGCCTCACCTACGCCGCGTTCCCGCTCAAGGGCGGCGGGGCCTGCGCACTCGTCAGCGAGTACCTGCCGCAGTGGGTCTCGCGCGACCTCGCCGGCCTGCTTCCCAACCCGCAGAGCCTCATGCTCGTCGGCGCCGCTGCGGGCAGCGCGCTCGCGCTCGCGCTCGTGGCGCGCCGCGCGAGCCGCGTGATCTCGCGCAAGATGGCGCCGCTCGCGGAGGCGGCGGGGCGCGTCGGCGCGGGGGATCTCGACTTCGCGGTCGGCAGCACCAACGTGCGCGAGGTGAACGACGTCCTCGCCGCGATGGACGCCATGCGGACCTCCCTCGCCGAGTCGCTCGAGGCCCGCTGGGCCGCGGAGCGGGGGCAGCGCGAGCAGGTGGCGTCGCTCGCCCACGACCTCAAGACGCCGCTCACCGTGCTGCGCGCCAACGCCGACTTCGTGGCGGAGGAGCTGGAAGACGAGAAAGACGCCGACCTCGCGGCCGCCGCGCGCGACATAGCCGGCAGTGTCGAAAGGCTCGACGGCTACGTGCGCCTGCTCATCGAGGCCTCGCGCGGGTCCGGCGGGGCTGAGAGGGCCCCCATGCGGCCGGCCGAGCTCTGCGAGCAGGTCCTCGCCGAGGCCGCCCAGATCACCCGGGCGCGAGGCGTGACGCTCGACGCGGCCACGGGCCCTGCTGTCGCGGGCGCGCCCGAGGCCCCGCTCGACCGAACCGCCCTGGCGCGAGCCGCCGCGAACCTCGTGGCCAACGCCGCCGAGCACGCGCGCTCGCGCGTGGCGGTCTCCTGCGACGTCGAGGGCGGCCACCTCGTCATCGAGGTGGCCGACGACGGACCGGGCTTCTCTCCCGCCGCCCTCGAACGCGGCTGTGAGCGCCTCTTCACAGACGATTCCTCCCGCTCCTCGCGCGACGAAGGCCGCCACTACGGGCTCGGCCTCCACGCCGCCTCCGAGGCCGCGAGCGCCCACGGGGGCTCCGTCTCGCTCGCCAACAGCCCCTCGGGCGGCGCGGTGGCCACCATCGCGGTCCCCCTGTGAGGGCCTGACGACTCAGGCCCTCACACCGGCGTGCCTCGCAATCAAACGCTTCCCGGATAATAATGCCCGTTGCAGGGATCGCCCTGTCTAGTCGCCGCCCATGTGCATGAGCATGTCAGCGATGCGAGTCGCCATCTCGTCCGCCGCTGCACGGATGATGGCGACCCAGGACGCAAGGCCGGCCTGATCGGATGCCTCCGCTTCAAGCACGTCGCAGTTCGCGGTCACCGCCATGAGCGGGGTGACGAGGTCGTGCGAGGCGGTGCAAACGAACGCGCGCTCCCGCGCCTCGGCCTCCGCCACCGGTCGCATGGCGCGTCCCGTTGCCGACCACGCCACGTTGAGCCCCACAAAAAGCCGAAGCCATCGGCGTCACTCGCTTCGCTAAATCAACTTTATGGGATGACGGATCACGGTCTTGAGCTTCTCCGGCGCGCACTTGCGCGGGTCGGAGAGGTAAATCTCGTGATGCAGACGGGCTTCGGAGAAGTCGGGGGCGTAGCCCCGTTCCGCCGCGAATGTGCGCATGGCGTCTATGGTCGCCGGCTCGTCGTCGTAAGGCCCGGCATGCATGCACTGAACGCAAAGGCCCTCGTCGACCCTCAGCAGCTCGACCGCCGAGAAGTCCAGCTTCTTCTTGGCGGCAGCTTCCGAAACTGCCCAGTCGAAGTCCTCGCGAGTGACGAAATCGGGCAGACGGATGCACGAGATGAAGTTGAAGTCATCCTTCCGCGCATAATCAATCTCGCCATCGGTGCGGTCTTGCCACCAGAAGCCCTCGAGCGGAGGCACGACGAAGTCGAAATAGCCTTCGATCTCTCGCGGGCCCTTCTTCGACATCTTGATGGTATAAGCGACGCCGTAGAGCAGCGGCAACGCGTTCTGGTACTCGCCGCCTTCGGTATTGGGATTGCCCTTGCCCCGCACGGCGACGTAGCTCATAGGCGGAACGGTTACGACGCTCGGCTTGCCGGACGGCCTGTAGAGCTCCCTGAACTCCTTCTTGAAATCGTATGCCATCGCAAAAAAAACCTCCCTGAGCTTGGGTTTCCGTTGATATCCGACCAAATATAGCAATGGGCGCGGCTTCGGAAGAAACCGTGCCTGCTAGCAGGCATTGTACCATAGAATCGAACGCCTGTTCTATTCTCACTCTTTCACGCTCGTTTACCACCATGCCCTTTACCACCATGCCATTCCAGTCAACTCCAGTTGGGTGGTTGGGCTTGGCCATTTTGTCACCGAATCCCGCTGCATATCTTCACGTGGGCGTTTGGGACAAAACTTGGAACAAATATGCGAACTATTTCGAAACCGCGTGCCCACAGTTTCATTTTTGTCCCGGAGACAAAATGGATTTGTTTTGAGGCTCGGAGCCACATGAAATGGATGCCAAAACGGCTGATTTCACCCTTTGGCACTTGTTTTGCGAAGTGAATCGTAGCAGGTGGCTTTGTTTCGACCTTAAGTGCTGCCTTAAAGGGCTTTATCATGCTTGTACGTCACTGGCTGCAACCGCGGACCTGTGGCAAGTTCACGCGAGTACAAATAATGGACTGCCCTGCGCTCCTCAAGGCGGGCTTCTCGGGCGACGCAGTAGGCGGAAGTGCTCAGATGGCACAAGCCGCGAGCAATCTTACCGACCTCGACGAGCCCGCATTCCTCAACCTCATCGCAAATGTTCCCGAACTCAGAATCGATCAAATCGACGTGATCGGAGACGTCCGACCCGGCCGCTCTAACGAAAAGCGACTTAACGCCTAGTGCGTGAGGGCATAAACAGCCTCGCGCCAATTCCTCGCAGTGCAGAATACGGGAATGCCAAATAGAGCCATTTCGCCAAATTGGCTAATAGCAGTCGGACAGCAAATCCTGCCTGTAATCTTCAATGGGCGGCAATCTGTCGATAACTTCGTCTACGAAGAGCGAGTATTGCCCGATGTTCAAGATAAAATCGCTTGGATGTCCAATCTCCCTATAGCTGAATGCATGGATCGCGTTTCGGTAGTGTTGGATTTGATACACCCAAAGATATAGCGGATCCTGGAGGCTGTCCCAGAGTATCCCCTTGCTGTATTGGATTAGGTAATCGAAGGTCATCGCCTTGTCGTCGGGCTCAAGCGGTTTGCCTTTCTTTCCAAGCTTCGGGCTCTTCATGTAGTCCTCGTAGTAGGCGCAGTAGAAAAAGCGTAGCCAGCATTCAACCAAGGCGCCCAGATTGGTCCAGGCAAGAATCAGCTCGCCGTCCGTCATATCAAGGCTTTTGGCTATCCAGATATCCAGTGAATCCGTCAGATCGTTCATCCAGTTGAGCATGGCGGCATCAAACTTGTCGGTAACGCCCTCCGGGGCTAGTCCGCAGGTTTCGCTCCAACTTTGAATGGTCGCCTTTGTCTTTGACCTAATCTGCTCCAGGCTTCCGTCGTCCATCTTATCCTCCTGGTTTAGAGAGTTGCATTCCATATAGGGAATGCAACTCTCACGTGGGATACTCTTCATTTTGCAATTATCCCACTGCATGCGATGGGCACATACCGGACAGAGGGTGTTGGCGTCTCATAGGCGCCAACAAGCATGGATGTCGCCGCGTTGCGAGGGGATTGAACGTTGTATTTGGTTGTTGCTTGTTGTTTGCGCCGTGCTCAGTCCCGGTCGTCGTCGCCGGCTGCGCAGCAGGCGACGACGACCGGGACTAGAAGCGGCAATTCGAAACCGCAATCGAATAGGACCCTTCGACCCCTTACCGCCATATCTCGGCAAGGGGTATTGCATATGGTGAGATAATTAACGCACTTGATGAAATAGACACCACCGGAAGCTGCTCTACGAGCTCACGGTTGTCCATGAACAGAGGTGCGCAATTGGAAAAGATAAAGCTGCAAGACGTCAAAAAGGCCATCGACATCGGCAAGGACGTCCTGCCTTTCTTTGAACCCGCCTTGGACAAATACGGGCCCGCTCTAATCGATTGGGGGCAACAGAGGGGAAAGCAGGCAGCAGACAGCCTGGGAGAAGCAAGGGACTCATTCCTTTCAAAGGGTCGGGCAATCAAAGACAAGAGGGAACGGCAAAAGTCACTCGAGGCAGCCCGCAAGAAGGCCGTGGCAAGTTCGCTTCCGCCAATCTCCGCCAAGGAGTTCTTCGAGAACTTCGAGAACAGCGTCACCAGCGTAGCCGACCTCAGCGATGGGTACATGGCAATCGCCGGCTGCTACGCCATCGCCACGATGAAGTCGACCCGCGAGAAAGACCCTTCCGCCTACGAGGATGTCTATGTCGGTTGCGGCAAATCCATGGGCTTCAGCATCTACACCCAGCTTTGTGGTTTCGGCAACGTCGACGTCTACGCCGACTTCAAGTTCAAAAAACCCATGATGATACTGCTCTTTCCGTGTGAGGAAAAAGACCTCGAGAGCCGCTATGAGGCCCTCGTCAGGGATCTTCAGGCCGAGAACTCGTACAACAAATGGGACGTCCTGGCACGCTCCGATGAGGCGAGATAGGCGCCAAGAGCATGAGCGACAAAGAACTTGCGCCGATTAGCGTCGAAGTTGTTGCGATCGACGACCTCAGCAGCATCAAGGTCATCGCGAACACCAATGCGAGCAAAGAGAACAACGCCGGCATCGGAGAGCGGACGGACGCCTTTCTCGGCCTCGCCTCGGACGTCATAGACCTCGTCGAGGGAAAGCAGCTCTACAAAGTCGAGGTTCCCGAAGGCTACAGCCTTAAGGACCTCGTCGCCTCGAAGAAGGATCCGGAAGCGGTGAGGGCCCTCGTCCGAGACCCGAAAGGTCGCCTGAGCGGCGACGTCTCCCTCAAAGCCGCTGGGGTCAGCCCCGCGCAGATCGCCAGCGTCGGCCTTGCCGCGGCGGCGATGGTTGTCGGCCAGGCGTACATGTCCGAAATCAGCGACAGCCTCCAGCGCATCGACGCCAAGCTGGAATCGATCGCCTCCATGATCGCCAGCGACCAGAGGGCGAAGGTCAAAAACGCCCTGGACATCGCCAGAACCTACGCAGCCCTTCATGACGATTACCTCCAAAAGCCCGCCGAGGCGCGCCAGGCGGCAAGAAACGAGATCGAGGGCAGGTACAACGACGTCGGCCAGGTAATCGATTGGATTACCGAGCAGCTCGCCGGCGTCGAAGACGGGGTCAGGGGCGCCGCCGAGCGCGAGAAGGACCTCGAACCGCTGCTTAAAGAGATCCAATCCTACGAGGCCCAGTTCGGCATGTGCCTCCAGGCCCTGTCGGCGCTCGCCATGACGCGCATGTACTACGACGGCAGTATGGACGACCGCAGCGCCCTCATCGAAGAGCAGCGGATCCTCGACAAATCTCAGGGCTTCCTGAAAAAGAGGCAGGTCCTCGCAGCGCTCATGGAGATGAAGATCGGGGGCATGAAAGGGACGCCCATCGCGCTTCCTCGCGGAGCCCAGGGAAACGCCCTCAAGAGGCTGGTCTCCCAGACGCCCAGAGCCGCCGCAAAAGAGCAACTCCTCGAAGCTAAGGTCGAGATGCGCGCGAGCCTACGCTCCGGAGAGTCGAAGCTGAGGTCCGAGGCCGAAGATCGAAAAGACGAAATCCAACGCATCGCAGCGGCATCCCGGTCAGCCAGGACGCTGCTCACTGATGGGACCGACTGCTGGCTCATCGACGATCAGACAGATTAGGAAAGACAAAGAGGCGGGCAATTGCCCGCCTCTTACTACATCACCCACTTGAACACGGCGCGGAACAGCCAGACGAAAAAGCCCAGCGTGACCTTAAGCGCCGCCATGAGAAACCTACCAAGACTCTTCATCGACGTCACCCCAATCTTCCTTGACCTTGCGGGCGCCATCCTCGGCGCCCCCCTCCTTCTCTTCCGCGAGCAGCCTCGCCAGCTCGTCCGGCACGCCCGGGACCTCCGCCCTCCCCAGCGCGCGCTGCAGGTCCCTTATCTGCGACTTCAGCGGTTTTGAGGGAGGGCCCACGTGCTCGCGGTAGCAGGCGCCGATCGCGGCCGCGTCGCACAGGTATCCCCGCACCCGGGCAAACGCCTCGTCGCCGTCGAGCAGGACGCGGCGGGCTCGCCCGAGCTCGGCCTCCGAGGCAAGCATGAAGCGCCATCCGCGGGACCTGCGCGCGGCCGGTATGCCGTCCGCGGGCGCGTCGGCGCGCCAGTCGTCGCGCACCTGGTGCCAGTTCGCCGTGAGCCAGAGCCCCTTCTCGGGCTCATCCCTCATCTCGAGCTCGAACTCCGTGAGCATGTTCGCGCCGGTGAACGGCGTCCCCTCCGTGAACGAGAGCGTGTCGAACAGCGTCGTCCTGCCGCCCTCGTACTCTATCCTCACCATCATCTCCGGCCCCTCTCCCTGCGCTGGTCCTGCTGGGCCCGCTGCCGCTCGGCGGCGAGGATGCGCCGCTGCTCGTCCCCGCGGCGCCCGTCGCGCAAGCTTCCCTCGGCCGCACCGCGCCCGCCATCGTTCCCGTAGCGGGTCTTGAGTGGCATGAGCCCGTTCTCGGCCATGTAGAGGCGGGCGGCCTCGAGGCGACGGTACCCCTCGCCGCCCGCCTGGCCTCGGCGCTCGAGCGTCGTCATCCTGAGCCCGAACTCCTCGATGGACTCGACGTCGAACTTCGCGCAGGTCTCGAGCGCCGAGGAGAGCCTGCTCAGCTCCGAGAGGTCGTTGAGCTCGAGGGCCCGCTCGGCGGCCTCGCGGATGCGCGCGGCGCTCGCGTCCGTGGGACGGTAGGCCCCCTCGCGCTCGAAGCGCCGGCGCAGCATCTCCTTGCCGTAGACGAACCCCAGGCGCTCGCCGCTTACCTTCTTGGACGGCTCCTCGGCCAGGCTGAACACCCAGTCGTCCCGCCGCGCCTTGGCCGAGTTGTCGGCGACGTGCACGCCCAAGGCATCGAGGACGCCGAGGAACTCCGCCTCGTCGCGCGCCGTGGTCTTGGCGAGCGCGACGCGGGCGCGTATGTCGCCGACCCACGAGTAGCCGCCAGAGCGCATGATCTCCTTCTCGGCCCGGCCCAGGTAGACGCTCCTGCGGCTCCTGGGCCCGCCCGCGCCGGCATGCCCGCGCGCCCTCGAGGGAGATTCGGGCGCCCGGTCGTTGGAGAGACCCGACAGCCCGCGCTCGCGCGCCATGTCCTGCAGGTCCCGGTTGAGGTCCTCGGGGTGCCGGGTCTGCATGCGGTAGCCGGTGCGGAGGTTCGCGTTGTTCACGACGATGTGCGCGTGCGGTATGCCGCGGGCGTTGTCGTCGTGGTAGACGATGGCGATCTCGTGGTCGCCGAAGTGCTTGAGCGCCCACGAGCACGCGAGCTCTCGCAGCGCAGCCAGGTCGATGTCGTCGCCGGGGTCCGGCGAGAGCACGAAGTGCTTGAACGTGCGCGCGGGCTTTCCCCTCCAGGGTGCGTCCGTGCCGAACGCGGCGCGCGTGGCGTCCATCTCGGCGTCCCAGGCGCAGGCCTCCTTGGCCTCGTCTCCCAGCGCGCCGGCGTCGCGCTCGTCGTAGCTCAGGTTGAACAGGTCGCGCGCCAGGGCGCGGCCTCCCTTCTCGAGGTAGCGGCGGATGCCTCCGGTCGAGCCGTGGCCGCTTATCGGCTTCAGGATCGGCATGGCGATCCCTCCACGAGCGAGTCGGCCCCGATGCGCCCGAGCTCGGCCGCCATCTCTCGGGCCGCACCGTTCACGTCGGCGAGCTCCCGCTCGATCGCCGGGATGCTCTCCGCGACGAGGTCGCGGTCGACGCGCCCGTGGCGGGCGTGGAAGTTGATGAGGTTCATCGCGTGCACGGCCTGGTTGTAGTGGTAGCCCCACTTCGTGAGCTCCCGCGACATCGCCCACAGGGCCTTCCGGTCGACGAGTATGCGGTGCTCGTCTCCCGCGTTCGCCTCCGTCGACAGCGGTATGCGCACGAGGTAGCGCAGGTACTCAGACTTGCTGAGGCCCGCGCGCTCGCACCGCTCGCAGAGCGCGTCGTAGTCGCCTCCCTCCATGCGGAACGTGACGCGGCGCTCCTTGCCTTTGGCGGCGCCGGCTTCCTCTTCCATGGCGGATTCCTTTCCTCGGGCCCGCCGCGCGGCGGGCGCGTCTCTCTAGGGGCGCGGGGGATCCCCCGCAGGCGGCGGCCCGGCTCGGGCGCCGCCTCTGGGACCGGGCCTCGCGAAAGCGGGCTCCCGAACGGCCCGCGGCATGACGGGTCCGAGGCCGCCCGGTCCCCAAGTGCTATGGACGCCCGACCGAAGTGTCGGACGCCATAGGCTACTTGCTGGATTTCGAATGCGAGGCCCTTCTTCGAACCTTCCGGGCTCCTGCGCCCGACTCCGCGTAGGGCGCGGTCATGAGCGCCATCTCCCGCAGCAGCGAGAGGTCGGCCGCGCTCGGGCTCTCGGGCGGGCTCTCGAGGAAGTCGGCCACGAGCCTCGCGGCCTTCGCGATGCGCCCGTCGGGGCCTGGCTGTGCCTTCCCCTCGCTCCTCACGTAGTCGGAGAGCTCGCGCTTGGTGCGCCGCCAGGGCTCCATGGCGGCGTGCATCTCCGCCTGGCGCTCCTTCGGCATGCCCGCGAGCGAGCGCACCGCCTCGGCGCTGAGGTTGCCGCGGTCTGCCTCGGCGGCCCACTCGGGCGAGAGGTCCTCGGCGATGCGGCGGGCAAGCCTCTCCTCGCGCGCGATGGTCTTGCCGGAGACCTTGCGGCCCGTCTGCCGCTCGATGATGGCGGCCTTCACGTCGTCGACGCGCATGCCGGAAAGCGACGGGTCCTCGGAGCGCAGGCGCACGGCGTCGCCCCTGAGCGCCTCGGTCGCGGCGGCGCGCTCGGTCACGGTGAGCGCGCGGGTGAAGTAGTTCGCGGCGTGGAGCAGCGTCACCGCCCTCTCGTCGTCGATGCCCTCTATCACGCGGCAGGGCATCCTCTCGTAGGCGGGGTCGTCCTTGGCGAGCAGGGCGTAGGCGGCCTTGCGGCGGTGCCCGGAGACCATCTGCCACGAGCCGTCGCCGACCTTGCGCACGAGCGGCAGGTCGGTGAGGCCGTCCTCGCGTATGGACTCGGCGAGCTCGGCTATGCCGGCCGGGTCCATGGAGTACGCGGCGTTCGCCGGGTGGTCGGCGATGTCTGCCACCGCGATCTCGGACACCGGGTAGCGCCCGCGGGTGCGCGACGCGCCGTCGAGCAGCCCCGTGATGGTGAAGCCCGCGGCCACCTGGCTAGGCGAGCTCACGGGACACCTCGTCTGCGAGAGCCTCGTAGTCGCGCGCGGGGCGGCTCCCCGGCTCGAATGCCGCCACCGGCTTCCACTGCCAGCTGCCCTCGCAGACCTTGCTGCTCGCGTGTATGACCGTCTCGAACTGCTCGCCCGGGAAGAACCCGTCGAGCACGGCCGCGCCCGTGGCCTCGGCGTTGGTCATGCGGCCGGGCACGCAGGTGCGCAGTATCTTCCAGCGGGGCGTGGGCATGCGCAGGGCGTCCGCGATGGAGCGCGTCGCCTCCACGGTGAGCGCCGTGCCGCGCATCACGGTGGAGTCGAGCTTCACGGGGATGACGACCATGCCGCCCTCCGCGGCGGCGAGGTAGGCGTTGAATGCGAGCCTGCGCATCACGGGGCTGCAGTCGATGAGGCAGGCGTCGTAGGAGCCCGAGGCGTCGTCGAGGGCGAACTTGAGTCGCTGCTCGCGCAGGAGCATCTCGTTCTGGTCGACGAGGTCGATGGTCGAGGCCACCACGTCGAGGCCCTCCCCGGCGGCGTAGGCGACCTCCTCCACGGGCGCGCCGCCGTAGAGCAGCTCGACCGAGGTGCGCCGCTCGGATGCGGCCCGGTCGTAGAGGCCGAAGAAGTCGGTGGCAGACGCCTGCGGGTCGAGGTCGACGAGCAGGGTCCGAAGGCCCCGGGCGGCGAAGATCGCCGCCAGGTTCACGGCGGTCGTCGTCTTGCCGACGCCTCCCTTGTAGTTGGAAATGGCTATCGTGCGCATGGGTCGCGTCCTCTCTAGCGTGGGGCGCGCCTCGCCGCATCCGGTCCGGCGCGCCCCGAGTCTCGGAGCGTCGGCACAAAACCGTACGGATTTGTCCGACAAGCGGAGTGTACCACGAAAACGTACGAATATGTACGCTTTCGTGGTACAGGGGCCGGATTCGGGGAAACTCGGCCCCGGGGGCCCGGGGCCGGGCGCGCCGCCTAGGGGAGCGGCTCCATCTCGCCGAAGCAGTTGACGTGGTGGCGCAGGAGCGCTCGGTTCTCCTTGACGACCATCATCGCCACCTCGTCGAAGCGGACCGGGGTGTCGGCGTAGTCGTCGCCGTTGCCGGCGAGCCACGTCGCCGCCAGCGCCTCGCGCATCCCGCGCGCCCTGTGGGCCTCGGGGAAGCCGTCCGTCCCGATGCGGACCGTGGCGTCGACGAACACCAGGGTCCCGTCCTCGTCCACCGCCACGAGGTCGATCCCGCCGATGCCCTCGGGCCCCTGCCAGGCCTCGTCGACGACCTCGTAGCCCTTGCGCTCGAGGAAGGCCTTGACCGCGCCCATCGCCTTTTCCTTCATGTCGTTCATGTCTTGCTCCTTAGGCTCTGAGGCCCGCCCCTGTGACGTGCCTTGCGCCGCGTGAGCCGCATGCAGCGCGGGCGCGCCGGCAAGGGAGGAAGCGAAGTCGGGCATAGAAATAGAAGTCTCCCGACGGCAGTTTTTCGCGTTGTTCGCGCGCGGAGCGCATGGGGCGAAGAACCCGAAAAAGTGTCGCGGCCCTTGCTGGCCGCCCGCCGGCGTGCGACCCTGCGCGTCCAAGGAGCGCCGGGGCGGGTTTCGGATCGGAGGGGCGGAGGCGTGCGGCATGGAATCGGACATGGGCGCCGGGGCTTCCGGACATGGGATGCGATCTGTCGGCGATTGCTGGGGCGCTCGCGAGGGTTACGTCGGGACGTCGCGTGGAGGACGGAGGCGCGTTTCCGAGTCGCGGCGCCGCTACCCTAATCGGGACGGCCTCTCCCGTGCCGCTCACGGCCGATATGCTCACGGGGCCGCTGGCGGCGAGGCGGCTCTCCATGCGGAACGGCTACGGTGCTGCGCAGCACGTCCGTCGGAAGAAGGAGGACGGCTGTTGACGGGCATCAACGAGAAGGACGAGCGTCGCGAGCTGCTCGGCGCGGTGGCAGATGCGGGAAGGCTGGCGAGGGGGCTGGACCAGCTGCTCGAGTCCATGGCGCACGCCGACCAGCTGGACCCTCTCGACGTCGAGGGCATACTGGCCCTGAGGTCGATAAGCGAGAGATGCGCCGAGCGCATCGAGGACGCCGCGCGCATCCTGGAGGCTGCAGAACGAGGTCTTTTATGCCGAACTCTCAACGCCGCCCGTCGAAAAGGAACGCTCCGCTCTCGGCGGGGAAGCCGCCGCGTTGCCCGCCCCGCCTCTTCGATTCTGGCAGGCGCCCGGAATTGGGGCGCCCTTGGTCAGCTTAGCCCGTTGATGGTCTCCTCGAGCTCCACCATGTAGGCGACTATCTCATCGATGCTCGGGTAGCTGCCGAACAGCATCGGCCTCATCGAGGCGTAATCGGCCGCCAGCTCGTCGAGCCTGCCCTTTGGAGGGGCGAGCCTGAGCGTGCCGGGCCTCGCATCGGCCAGCTTGGCCCACGGCGTGCGGTAGAACTTCTCTTTGAACCTGACGACCTGTTCGAGGAGGCCAGGCTGCGCTACGGCGCGGCCGAGCACGAACGAGTGGCCGAGGCGGTACATGTCGTAGTAATGGCGGGAGTAGCGCCTGGGCATAGCCTTGCCCTCGGGCCTGTTGGCCTCCTGGTGCAGGATGGTGGCCTTCTCCCAAAACGTGCGCTCGGGACTCGCGGTGCGCACCGTGGTCGACAGCTCGGGCCCGAACGGAACCACGTCCGCCGCGTACGGGGTTATCGCCGCCTCCTCGGAGGGCGACCATGCCGCCATGGGCCCTATCTCCAGCTTGATGGTGTCGAGCGTGCCCGCCGACTCGTAGGAGCGCGGGTAGTCGAAGTACACGGTCTCCTCCTCGGCCCCGCACCTAACGGACGCTTCGGTGCCGAGGGACTCGGAGAGCGTAGCCCTGAGCTTCGGGACGAAGGCGTCGGCCAGGAAGGCGTTCGTGCGCTCGATGCTGTCGGCCTTGAACCGCTCCTGCGCCGAGTTGCTGCGCGGCTCCCACGGTTCGTCCTCGCCGAAGCCCAGGAGTCGCCAATCGAGTATGAGGTCGATGTCCTCCGAGAAGCGCTCGATGAGCCCGAAAGCCTTCGACAGGCTCGTGCCGCCCTTGAACACCATGGACTCGGCGAAGCCGCTTCTGTGGAAAAGGTGGTCCAAGGTGTAGCACACCCAGAAGTCCTTCTCGACGACGGCCGGTGCAAGCGCTATCCTCTGCGCGGCGGCCTCGAAGACCAGCCTGCGCTCGTCGGTCGAGGCCCTAGCGATCCTGTCCATGCTTCGCCTCCCATATCTTCTTCGCGGCGTCGGCGACCCAGGAGGTGAGCCCCGCCGACTCTTCCAGGAACGCGCCGGCCTGCTCTTCCGTGAGGTTGCGCGCGAGCGTTCTGATTTCCTCGTCGCCCACGTTCTCGCGTCCGAGTGCCTTGAGGGCCTGCACGATGGTGCAGGTGACTTGCGAGCAGTCGAGCAGGTCGCGGTTGGCGCGGTGCCGGAGCTCGATATCGTACGGCCCGTACTCGTAGCGCTTGTACGGACCGCTGCTGACGTAGACGAGCTTTGCGGGCACCTGCGTGTCGAGGCCAAGCGCATTGAGCGCCGCGTCGCCGGACGGTGCGACGATCCACTTGTTGGCACGGGCGACGGCGCGCACGACCTCGTCGGCGCTGGCCGGCACCTCGGTGCCCATGAGCGCGCTGCGCTCCGGCGCGTAGTAGACGCCGCGGATGGCGCGGGCGATCCCTCCCTTTGCATGCAAGCGCCCGAGCGCGTTGGCGGCATTGCGTCGGCCTGCGACGTCGGAGAAGTCGGCGGCTGTGAAGGCCCTGCCGGCGCCGAAGCTCTCTATGCGCTCAGCGATGGCCTCTGCTTCTGTCATAGCGTTCCTCCTTTTTGATGAAAATAGTATATACCTTTTTCATCAAATTGTCTCTGATTACCTTGGTTGCCCACGCATCGCGCCTGCGGTCCCTCGCCGCGCCGGCACGCGCGCGTGCGCCCGGAAGCGGTTGCGTCTCCCAATCGCGACCTGGGATTAGCACCGAGACATCCCGAAGAGATCGTCGCTGGGTCCTTTCTCGCGCTTTGCGCGCCTTCCGGGCGGCGGCGCCTCGCCGAACCCGTTGAAGA
>CALAMG010000027.1 GCA_937925715.1 uncultured Collinsella sp. | reverse complement strand
CAATGTTTTTATGTCCTGCTCATATCGTCTCTGCCGGCAGCTTGGGACACTCCTTTGTTAGAAGATCCGGCGCAGGTCTCCGCGGTTGAGGGCTTCGTCGAAGAGGTGCTTGAACACCACGCTGCCGTGCAGACCGTCGTGCTCGAACTCGTTGGTCACCCAGGCATGCGAGTTGCCCACGCGGCTGAGCGTATCAAGCTGCAGGCCCGAATCCACGTACATGTCGTCGAAATACACCGCGGCCTGCAGGGGCACCTCGTTGCACGCCAGTCGCTGCGGGTCGTAGATCTTGTCCCAGCTGGTGTCTTCCATCAGCAGGTCCATGGCAGGCTTGAAGGGCTTGAGCTCGGGCATCTGCTCAAACATCCACGGGAACATGGCCTCGCCGGTAAACATGAGCGGGCGTGCGAGTGTGTCGAACTCGGCACGATGGGCTTTCTCTTCTGCCGCGGCCCAGCGAATGGGCATGGTGTCGCCGTCGGCGTAGATGAACTCCTGCAGCGTCCAATACAGCGGGTTTGTACGCGTGTTGGTGCGCTCGAAGGCGCGCATCAAAAAGCTATCGGATACCGAGGTTCCGCAGCTCAGCGTGCCGTCGCCGTCAACAAAAGCGTGATCGATAATCCAATGCATGCGCTCAAAGCTCGGCTTCATGCCAAAGTCGCTGCCCATAAGTTGCAGGCGCTCCACCGTCATTGGCGAGCCGTCGGGCAGCACGGGCTTCTGCTCCTCAAGCGCGTCGGCAAGAGCCGCCACGCGCTCGACGTCGGCGGGGTAGCGGTCGTAATACTGCTGCGTCTTGGCGGCCATGCGCGGGAAGGTGTGCGCGTAGACCTCGCTGGCGCTCGCCGGCACGTGCGGAATGCCGCCGCAGGTAAAGCTTGCCGCCACGCCCTCGGGGAAGAGTGACAGATAGCTCAACGTCAAAAAGCCGCCGTAGCTCTGGCCGAGCGTGACCCAGGGCTTGCCGCCAAAGCCCACTAGGCGCAGGTATTCAAAATCGCGCACGATGGAACTGGCGAGGTGGCGCTTGAGGAAGTCTGCCTGCGAGCGTGCTGTATCGGCGCCGGCGGCCGTTGCGCGATCACCCAGTGCCTTGATCGTGCGTCCGTCCACGCAGCTGCTGCGTCCGGTGCCGCGCTGGTCGGGAAGGACCACGCGGAAGTGCTTGACGGCCTCCTCGATCCAGCCGTCGCTTGTGGGCGACAGCGGACGCGGGCTCTCGCCGCCGGGGCCGCCCTGCAAAAACAGGAGCAGTGGCAGATCGTCGTTGATGCGGTCGGGCGCGCAAACCACGCGGTAGAAGAGCTTGATGCTCTCGGGCGCGCCGGCGATGGGTGCCGGCATAGCGCCGCGGCGCATGGTGCTGCCGACGGCCAGGAGCATCGGCTCCAGGCCGCGCCAGTCAAGGGGGACGTCGATGCTGTGATCCTCGACGTAAAGGCCGGGGACGTGGTACGAAGTGATGAGGGCCATGTGAGTCTTCCGTTCGTTGCGGTGTTTCGGGTTGACCAATTCTACCGCCGCGGGCGAGGCCATGCGCAAATCGGCTACCATGGTTGCAAACTTCTAGGAGAAAGGGCCGCCCATGTCGGTCGATATAGCCACGTATGTCCACGATCTTGCCGTTGCCGCCAAGGCAGCGTCGGCCTCGCTTGCTACGGCGAGCGATGAGCAGCGTCAGGAGGCCGTGCGCGCCATGGCCGCAGCACTGCGCAACGGTGTCGACTCTATCGTCGCCGCTAACGAGCTCGATATGTCCGCCGCGCGCGATGCGGGCACTTCGGCCGGTCTGCTCGACCGTCTGCTGCTGACGCCTGAGCGCGTCGAGGGCATGGCCGCCGGTTTGGAGAAGCTCGCCGAGCTGCCCGATCCCGTCGGCCGCGTGCTCGACCACCGTGTGCTTGCGAGCGGTGTGGACCTGACCCGCGTGAGCGTGCCGTTGGGCCTGGTCGCCATGGTCTACGAGGCGCGCCCCAACGTGACGGCCGACGCCGCAGGCATCTGCATCCGTACCGGCAACGCCTGCATTCTACGCGGCGGCTCGCTGGCCTATCACTCGTGTGCCATGATCGCCGAGCTGCTGGCCGATGCGCTCGAGGCCAAGGGCTTCCCGCGCGAGGCCGTGTCGATGATCGAGTCCACCGACCGCGAGGCCACCGGCGAGCTCATGAAGCTCCGCGGTATTGTCGACGTACTCATTCCGCGCGGAGGTGCAGGCCTGATCCAGCGCTGCGTGCGCGAGTCGCTTGTGCCGGTGATCGAGACGGGCACGGGCAACTGCCACATCTACGTGCATGAATCCGCCGACTTTGATAAGGCGCTCAACATTATCGTTAATGCCAAGACCCAGCGCGTAGGCGTGTGCAATGCCGCCGAGTCGCTGCTGGTCGACCGTGCTGTGGCCGATGTGTTTTTGCCCGCGGTCGTGACCGTGCTGCATGACCACGGCGTGCTCATTCACGGCGACGAGGCAACCTGCGCCGCATGCGCCGATGCCGGGCTTGCCGAGGGTGATGACTACGTCGCCGCGACTGAGGAGGACTGGGGTCGCGAGTACCTGGCGCTCGAGATGAGCGTGAAGGTCGTGGCAAACGAGGACGAGGCCATCGCACACATCAACCGCTACGGCACGATGCACTCCGAGGCCATCGTTGCCGAGGACACGGATGCTTGCGAGCGCTTCCTGGATGCGGTCGATGCCTCGGCCGTGTATGCCAACGCCAGCACGCGCTTCACCGACGGCGGCGAGTTTGGCCTGGGCGCCGAGATCGGCATCTCGACCCAAAAGCTCCACGCCCGTGGCCCCTTTGCCGCCGAGGCCCTCACCACCTACAAATACAAGCTCCGCGGCACCGGCCAGGTCCGCCCCTAACGCCCGCGCAAGAAAAACCACCACAAAGGTGCCTGTCCCCTTTGTGGTGGTTTTAGGTGGCGTTGACGGTTAGGCCTGGAAGGTATCGCGGTCGGGGGCGAAGGACTGCATGGCCGCGATGGTGCGGTCAAAGAGCTCGGGGAGCTCCCAGCCCAACATCTCGGCGCCCTGCGAAATCACGTCGCGCGAGCAGCCGGCGGCAAAGCGCTTGTCCTTGAACTTCTTCTTGAGCGACTTGGTCGTAAAGTCCATAACGCTCTTGCTCGGGCGCATGATGACTGCAGCGCCGATCAGGCCGGTGAGCTCATCGCAGGCAAACAGGATCTTTTCCATCTGCAGCTCGGGTTTGGGCAGCGAGGTGTTGAAGTCCGACGTGTGCGTCTGGATGGCGCGAATGAGCTCGGGAGACGCACCTTCGCCCTCAAGAATCTCGGCAGCATAGATGGTGTGGTTCATGGGGTCGTCCTCATGCTCCTCCCAATCCAGGTCGTGCAGCAGACCGACGATGCCCCAAAACTCCTCGTTCTCTGGGTCGAACTCGCGCGCAAAGTAGCGCATGGTGCCCTCGACCGTCTCGCCGTGGGTGATGTGGAACGGATCTTTGTTGTGCTCGTTGAGCAGTTCGAACGCGCGGTCGCGGGTGATTCCGGCGGTAAGCGGCTCTGCCATAGGAGACTCCTTGTGCTCGTGGGTATCGATAAGAATGAATACTACTAGAACAAGAAAACCACCACAAAGGTGCCTGTCCCCTTTGTGGTGGTTTTGGCGCGGTTGGGTTAGTTGAGGGCGGCTTGGGCTAGGCGGGCTTCGGCGGCCTCCTCGGTGACGCCCAAGGCCACAGCGAACTCCTCGATGGAGCGGCGCTTGGCTTCCTTGAGTACGCGCATGTAGTAGGAGCTGGGCTTTTTATCAGCTTCCTCGGCCTGGCGAATGCGGTACATCATGGTCTTTGCCACGCGGACCGTCTCGGGCGCGCCCAGCTTGAGCTGCTGCTTAAAGTGCGTCTCCTCAAGCGAGCTGTTGCGCTCGGTAAAGGTGTCGCACTCCAGCTCGTCATAGTGGCTCAGTAGGTGCTCGGCATCTTGCTGCGAGATGGCGGCGTGCAAACGGTCGGCCTGCGCCACGGGGTACATGAGGATCGTCTGCGCATGTCCCTGCTTGGTCTCGAGCAGCAGCATGGGCTGCGGCGTATCGTCCCTAAAACCGACGACGGTGCAGACTCCCTGGCCCGGATGAATGACGTGTTGACCGATTGAGAACATGCTACCTCCAACTTATACGAATTTACGTATGTCTAGAATACCACGCTGACGTGCGCAAACCATCACTTTATGCAGGAAAAGCACACAACTCCGATAGGTAAGAGTATTCGATAAAAGACGCAGCTCATTCACACCTTTATGCATTTTCAACGCGTGCATAATTTGCAGGTAGACTGGCATCTTTGAGTGACTCCATACAAGCTGTAGTCAATTTTGTGCATATGCAATATCTATTAGCTTTACCCTGCGACAGTAGCTACCGCTTGTGATAGAGTGCTACAAACTCTGGCTTTTGCCCTACGAGTGACCAAGAGCTCGGGGGCTTTAACACAAGGAGGACCTATGCCCGAGAAGATTGAAGAGCTGGTACGCGCTGCGCTTGCTGCGGCCCAGGAGGCCGGCGACCTTTCCGCATTTGAACTTGACGATTGCGCCATCGAGCGACCGGCTGACACTTCTCATGGCGAGTGGACCTCCACCATGGCCCTGAAGTCCGCCAAGCTGGCTCACTGTGCCCCGCGCAAGATCGCCGAGGCCGTCGTTGCCCATATGCCCGAGGACCCCGCGATCGAGAAGGTCGAGATCGCCGGCCCTGGCTTCATCAACTTCTACCTTTCCGTCGCTGTCAAGAATGCCATCTTTGGCGAGGCCCGCGAGAAGGGCATGGACTTCGCTAAGTCCAACGTCGGTGGCGGCTTGAAGACCCAGGTCGAGTTCGTCTCCGCCAACCCCGTCGGCCCCATGCACATCGGCCATGGCCGCTGGGCCGCTCTGGGTGACTCCCTCTGCCGCGTTATGGATCACGCCGGTTACGACATCCAGCGTGAGTTCTACATCAATGACCACGGCTCTCAGATGAACACCTTCGGCAACTCCATCAGCACGCGCTATATGCAGCTTGCCGACATCATCGCCAAGCAGGGCGTGGATATCGACGAGGCTCACAAGCTGCTGATCGCTGACCGCGACGCCTTCGTTGCCGATGAGAACGACGAGCATCCCGAGACCCATCCGTACCAGGACAACTTTGCTGAGACCCTGGGCAAGGACTCCTACGGCGGCGACTACATCATCGATGAGGCCGCCGAGTTCTGGCGCACCGACGGCGACAAGTGGGTCGAGGCCGATCCGCAGGAGCGCATGGAGAGCTTCCGTGAGCGCGGCTACGTGAAGATGGTCGACAACATGCGCGAACTCTGCCATGCCGTCAACTGCGACTTCGATCGTTGGTACTCCGAGCGTTCGCTGTACGTGAAGGACACCGAGGGCGAGACCGCCGGCACCTCTGCCGTCGACCGCGCTTTTGAGAAGCTCGACAAGATGGGCTACCTCTATACCAAGGACGGCGCCCTGTGGTTCCGCTCCACCGACCTGGGCGATGACAAGGACCGCGTCCTGATCAAGTCCGACGGCGAGTACACCTACTTCGCCTCCGACGTTGCCTATCACTGGGATAAGTTCCAGCGCGTCGACCACGTCATCGACATCTGGGGTGCCGACCACCACGGCTACATCGAGCGCGTCCGCTGCGTCTGCGACGCTCTGGGTTACCCCGGCAAGTTTGAGGTTCTGCTGGGCCAGCTCGTCAACCTGCTGCGCAACGGCAAGCCCGTCCGTATGTCCAAGCGTAAGGGCACCATGGTGACCCTTCAGGAGCTCGTCGACGAGGTCGGCTCCGATGCCGCTCGCTACACGCTCATCTCCAAGAGCTCCAACCAGATGGTCGACTTCGATATTGAGGCCGTTAAGAAGCGCGACAACTCCAACCCGGTCTATTACGTGCAGTATGCTCACGCCCGCGTATGCTCCATCCTGCGCCGTGCCGCTGACGTTACGCCCGAGCAGGCTGACGAGATGGGCATGAAGGCCGTTGCCGCCAAGGCCATCGGTGAGAACGTCGATTACTCGCTGCTGACCGACCCGACCGAGCTCGCCCTTTCGCGTAAGCTCAACGAGCTCACCGACCTCATCGCCAGCTGCGCTCGCGACCGCGCCCCGTTCCGTCTGACGCACTTTGCCGAGGAACTCGCCGGCGACTTCCACAGCTTCTACGCTGCCTGTCAGGTGCTGCCGAGCGAGGGCCGTCCCGTCGACCCCGAGCTTTCGCGCGCCCGTCTGGCCGCTTGCGATGCCGTCCGCGTGACGCTCGCCCTGGTGCTCACCCTCGTTGGCGTTTCCGCTCCCGAGCAGATGTAAGCTACGGATCATTTGACCGTGTAGGTTCGGCTTTGCTGAGCCCTATAAGCCCGATCTCCATGCGGAGGTCGGGCTTTTTGCGTTTGGTGAGACTATTTGGTTTGCTGGGAAATGCTACCAAATCGCAACTATACCGGTTTACGGGGCTGAATCGCCAACTGGCGACCATGGTGCCAATAGTGAAATTAAACCCGCAGGTAGATGGCTTATTGTTTCTTGATAATGCAGGGTATGGTTGGCTTGCAGCATCCTGGCCCCGTAATCCGGCGTAGTTTTGAAAATTGTCCCTTGGGGACGGAGGAAAACGGATCATTTTTGTCTCGAAGAGGGGTGGCGGGATACCGTCCGTCACGAATTGGGCTCATCTCCTACGTTTGGACGCATATCCCGAACCATGCCGAAAAGTACGATATTAAAACCGCAGGTAGCAGACTCGTTGTTTTTGAAAAAACAAGGGTATGGTCAGGGGCTCGGGGCAAACGTAGCAGATGGGCGCGATTCGTGGCGCGGCTATTCCAGGTGCCACGGCTTCACTCCTCTGGCGCGACATTTCAAGGCGCTTTTGAGGAGGAGTGTCCCTGATGACTGGGCGTTTAAGAACGTCCAATGACTAAGTTGCAGGTGGCGGCGGTTGTGTTACACTAACGCTGCGTATATGACGCAAATTTCTCGATACAGATCAATGATGTCCGTCGGTATTTGACGGAGCTAGACTGTTTAGCCGCCCTGAAGGTTTATGCAGGGAGCATGTGATCACAGGGCTTGAAAAGAAAGTTGAGCAAACACTGTGTCTGATCAACAGCAAGAAAACGAAATAACGACGACGCAGACCGCTCCCGCTGCACCGGTTGCGTCGGACCAGGTTGCGGCGCCCGCGCAAGCCTCGGCTCCTGAGACGCCTAAGGCTGCTTCGACGCCTACGCCTGCAGCGGCTGAGAAGGCCGTGTCTGCAACTGGTGAGGAGGCTGCTCCGGCAAAGCCCAAGCGTACGCGCCGCACGATCAAGCCTGCCGCTGACGGCGAGGAGGTCACCAAGCCCAAGCGCCGTGCCACGCGCACGACGCGCGCCAAGCGCACCGTTGCAGCTGACTCCTCGGCGCCGATTTCCGATGAGGTCGCGCAGGCACGTGCGTTGGCGCAGATTAGCGAGGCTCAGGTGGTGCGCGCCCGCCGTCGTGCTGCCGAGCGCGAGGCCGCGGCTCTGACCGAGCTTGCAGCTCCGTCTGTGCCCGAGACGCCTGCCGCCACCGAGACCCCTGCCGCCGACCAGCCGACCGAGAAGCCGGCACCGCGCACGCGCCGTCGCACGGCTGCTAAGGCTGAGCAGGTTGCCGATCAGGTAACTCCCGAGCTCACTGAGGCTTCGGTCCGTTCCGCGGCAGGGGAGGGCGCATCGCCTGCTGAGCACGCTGCGCCTGTCGAGGCCAGCGAAGTTCCCGTTGTCGACCCGGCTTTGCGCCCGCACCGTCGCGGCCGCAAGCCCAAGGCCTTCGTCGAGGCGGAGAAGGCTGCAGCCGCAGCCGCCGCCGCTCGGGATGCTGCGGCGACCGCCGAGTCTGCAACCGCTGCCGATGCGCCCGTCCAGGATGCTACGACTTCCGAGGCCGTTTCTGCCGATGTCGAGCCCGCCGACGTCCGTCCCGGTCGCAGCCGTCGCACTGCTGCTAAGCGCACGTCCAAGGCTAAGGCTGCCAAGAAGGGTACGTCCGAGGATTCCGACGAGACGAGCGCCGATGCATCGACTGATGCCGCCGAGCCCCAAGATGTCGAACAGCCTGCGTCCGAGAAGCCCAAGCGCGGTCGTAAGAAGTCCGCTAAGGCCAAGGCGTCCGAGCAGCGGGCTGATGTCGAAGCGCAGGTCGATTCTGGCGCCGAGGCCAATGAAGCCGCTGCGGTCAATGCCGACGCCGCCACAACCGATGGTGCCGCGCCCGCCGAGGCCGAAGACGGCGCTCGCCCCAACCGTCGCCAGCACAAGCGCAACGAGGAGCGCAACGAGCGCAAGGACGAGCGCAACAACGACCGTCGCAACCGCCAGCGCGATCGCAAACAGCGCAACAAGGAGCGCAACGCCGCCCCCACCGAGCCCACGCTTTCGCGCGAGGAGCTCGCTGCCATGAAGGTCGCCGAACTGCGCGAGAAGGCCAAGGGGTTCGAGATCGAGACGACCGGCAAGAAGAAAGCCGAGCTCGTCGAGGAGATTTACGTCACCGCCGCGAAGGCCGAGGGCTTCCGCGACATCAAGGGCATTCTGCAGATTCGCCCGGACAGCTCCGGCATCATCCACGCCCATGGCTACATGAAGTCCAACGACGACGCCTTCGTGCCCGCCTACCTCATCCGCTCCGCGCGCCTGCGCACGGGCGACGTCATCGAGGGCTCGCTGCGCCCTTCGCGCGGCGGCGACAAGCGCGCCGGCCTCGCCAAAATCACGACCGTCAACGGTCTGGATCCCGAGCAGATTCGCAATCGCCCCAAGTTTGGTGACCTCACCCCGGTCTATCCCAACGAGCCGCTGCGCATGGAGCACGGCAAGGACTCCATTACCGGTCGCGCCATCGACATCGTGTCGCCGATCGGCAAGGGTCAGCGTGGCCTGATCGTGTCCCCGCCTAAGGCCGGCAAGACCACGATCCTCAAGAAGATCTGCCAGTCTATCTCGATTAACAACCCCGAGGTACACCTCATCTGCCTGCTCGTCGACGAGCGCCCCGAAGAGGTCACCGATATGCAGCGTTCCATCAAGGGCGAGGTTGTGGCGTCGACCTTCGATATGCCCGCCGACAACCACACTCGTGTGGCAGAGCTCGTCATCGAGCGCGCCAAGCGCATCGTGGAGCTGGGTGGCGACGTCGTGGTGGTGCTCGACTCCATCACGCGTCTTGCCCGCGCCTACAACTTGGCGGCGCCCGCCTCGGGCCGCATCCTTTCGGGCGGCGTCGATTCGGCGGCCCTGTATCCGCCCAAGCGCTTCCTGGGCGCAGCCCGTAATATCGAGAACGGTGGCTCGCTCACCATCCTGGCCTCTGCCCTCATCGACACCGGTTCCAAGATGGACGAAGTCATCTTTGAGGAGTTCAAGGGCACCGGCAACATGGAGCTTAAGCTCGACCGCGATCTTGCCGACCGTCGTATCTTCCCGGCCATTGACCCCGTTGCCTCCGGTACGCGCAACGAGGATCTGCTGGTCGACGAGCAGATGCGCCCGTTTGTCTTTGGCCTGCGTCGCATTCTTGCCGGCATGAACAACACCGAGCGCGCAGCCGCATCGTTTATCAAGGGCCTTAAGGGCACCAACACCAACCAGGAGTTCCTGGTGCGTTCGGCCAAAAAGCACAGCGACTACGAGCAGACGTTCTAGGTTGTCATCCACACGCAGCGATAGCCATCAATGCGATAAAGGGTCGGGGCTTTGAGCCTCGGCCCTTTTCCATATCGCCGCTCCGCGCTTATTTTTAACCATAAGACCGACGAGCAGCAGGTTTCCCGTTTCAATCCGACATCGTCGCTTGCAATCGACGGGGCGGTTTCGCATAATAGCTTTTAAGCTTCGCGACGGAAAACGCAGATGAAACGAACCATATACCGTTGCTTTGGGGCATAGCCCCGCTTCATCTTCTCTCGCGCAGCCAACTGAATGATGCGATTTGGGTGCTGGAAGATGGGGAGAGCTCATGGCTTCTTCTGATGCAACACAACGAGCAGTCCTTGCCGGACTTTCGTGCGGGATCGGCCTTGCCGCTCCCGTGGTTATGTATGCCGCGACGCTGCCGTTTTCGTCGGTGAACGAGACGGTCGTGGCGGGTGCGGTTCCCTTCGCCGTGGGTGCGGTGGCGGGCGTGGGTATCTATGCCGCCTCGCTGGGTATCTCCGAGTACCGTGCGCAGCGTGAAGAGCGTCTGTTCCAGCCCGATGCCATGGGCGGTGCCGCCAATCTCAATCAGCATCAAAGCGAGTTCAAGACCGCCTCGATTCCAGCTCAGCAGCAGGATGCGACTCCTTACGCTGCGACTTCTGCTTCTCAGGCTCAGGCGGAGCAGTCTACCTCGGCATTCCTTTCCGGCCTGACTGGTGCGTTCCAGCGCCGTCATGCCGATGATGGTGTCCCTACCATCGCTCGAGCCGCAGATGCTATGGACGAGGACGAGGCTTGGTCCATGATCGACAGTATGCTCGACGACGATTCGCCGGTGAGCTGCGACCCTGCACACTCGCGCGACGTCTATCAAGTCGCCATCGACGAGCTCACCAACGGCGGGCAGACCGGCTCCTTCAATCGCGACGACATCGCCGCCGCGGCACGCGCCGTGTCTGGCTCCCAGGCCGCCCCTGCGGGCAGCACGGCGGCTTTCGTGGCACTCGTCGCCAACGCGGCAGCCAATAACGCCTACAGCGCTACCTCGGCGGACGCGAACGCTTCTGCCGACAATTCGTACGTTGATGAAGCCATGGCCGCGGACGAGGAGGCCGTTGCCGCCCGCCGTGCCGCCGAAAGCTCGCTTTGGGGCGCTCCTGCCCAGCAGCAGGCGGCTGAGGCTGCGCCGTACAACGCAAACCTCGCCAGCATGCCTATCATCTCCGGTGCCGCGGACATCGATCTCGATGACCTCGATGAGCCTGCAGCCATCACCGCATCGATTGATGCCCAAGATCGCATCGACACCGGAGACCTTCCGGACGCCTCGCTCGAGGTTGATGTTCCCATAGCCGATTACTCGGGCCACGAGGACATGTGGGCCGCCGCCACCGCGATTCTGGATGAGATTGACGAGCCCGCTCCTGTTGCAGCGCCCGCTCCCGTCGCTGCCCCTCAGCCTGCTGCCCCCGCCTATGTCGGCCGTCACAGCGCTGTGTTCCCCGAGGATACCGCCCGCATCTCGCGCGAGAGTATCGAGCGGGCCGAGGCTATTGCCGCCGGCATTATGGAAAATCGTCGTCACGAGCGCGTCAATCAGATCCTCGAGGAAGAGATCGAGCGCCTGCAGTCCTCCACAGCCAAGCGTACAGGCCGTGCCTATCTGAGCGTTATCGAGGGCGGTACCGCCAGCTTCGCGCCGCTCCGCGCGGAGGCATAACTTCTGCATGGTTAAGATCAATCGAAAATGGGCGGTCGCGACCTGCCTGATGGCGCTCTTGATCTGGGGCAATTCGCTGGTTCCCGGCTCGGGGTCGGGCTCGCTGAGCCTAACGGTCATGGAAGCTATCCGCGGTTTCCTGCACGGCGTGGGACTTCCATATGAATGGGTGACCAACTTTGTTGTTCGCAAGTGCGCGCATTTTACCGAGTATATGGTGCTCGGCATCCTGGCAACGCACGCCTTTGATTTTGAGGGCCGGCGCACCTTTGACGTGCTGCTGCCCACGGCGGTGTTCCTGCTGCTGATTCCCTCGATCGACGAGACGATTCAGCTCTTTGTGCCGGGACGCGCCGGCATGATCACCGATGTGATGATCGACTGCTGTGGAGCGGCAACGGGCGTTGTGCTTCGATATCTCTTACGGTGGCTGATGTGCGCCAAAAAAGCCGCCTAGGACGTATTGTTTGGTCCTAGGCGGCCTTTTTTATTTGAGGGGTTATATGAGGCGTGGTGGCGTCGTTCCGTAGGTTGGATTTGTCGAGCGCGCCACGCCCTGTGGGTGCGTCTGCTACTGAAGCGCCTGTGCGCCCAGGGCCAGGCAGCCCATGATGCCCTGCTTGCCCTCGAGGCTGTTGTTGACAATATAGGAATCGATGTCGTTGACCTCGGGCGTGACGATATAGCCGTTGAGCATCTCGGCGCACTTTTTGCGTGCGAGCGGCACGATGGGGGTGTGGTCGGCCACGCCGCCGCCGATGATGATCTTTTGCGGTGCGTAGCACAGCGTGTAGGTCATGAGCGCCTGTGCCAGATAGCCTGCGAGCAGGTCCATGGCCTCCGGGTCATCGGCCATGTCTCCGGCGCTCTTGCCATCCCAGCGCTTTTTAACGCCAGGGCCGGCGATGAGGCCCTCGAGGCAGTTGTCATGGAAGGGGCAGGCGCTATGCTCGCCGATGGTGTCGCGCGGGTCGCGCGTGACCAGGATGTGGCCGGCCTCGGGATGCATCATGCCGTGCACGAGCTTACCGCCCGAGAGCACGCCGGCGCCCACGCCGGTGCCGATGGTCAGGTAGACCACGTCGGTGAGGCCCTGGGCGCAACCAAAGGTGACCTCGCCCAAGCAGGCAACGTTGACGTCGGTGTCGTAGCCACAGGGAATATTGAGCTCGTTTTGGATGGTGCCCAGCAGATCAAAGTAGCGCCATGCCGTTTTGGGCGTCTCCAGGATCTTGCCGTATTGGGGCGACGCGGGGTTGACTGCGGTGGGGCCAAAGGCGCCGATGCCCAGCGCGGTGATGCCCTTGTCGGCAAACCATGCATTGACGGCCTCAACGGTCTCCTGCGGGGTCGTGGTCGCGATCTGCTCACGCTCCAGGACCGTACCGTCTGCATAGCCCGTGGCGCAGACCATCTTGGTGCCGCCGGCCTCGAGCGCTCCGATAAGCTGCTGTTCTGCCATAGTATTCCTCTCTCTGGGACGAGTTGCTCCGTGACTAGAGTATAGGGCTCTAAACTATTTAAGAAAGCGTTATAAAAAGAAGCCTCGCAACGCGGCGGGCGGTGCGAGGCTTCTTTGGCTACTTTAGCTGCCGGGCCGTCCTTACCCGCGCGGCTTGATTTTATCACGTAGAGACTTGAGGTTCTCCAGTGCCGCGTTAAGCGTCTCGTCTCGCTTGGCAAAGTGGAAACGAATCAGATGGTTGACGGGCTCGCGGAAGAAGCTCGAGCCGGGCACTGCGCCCACGCCCACCTTTGAGGCCAGGTCCTCGCAGAACTCGAGGTCGCTGTCGTAGCCAAACTCAGAGATATCCATCATCACGTAGTAGGCGCCCTGCGGCACGTTATGCTCAAGACCGATGCTGTCGAGTCCCTGGCAGAACAGGTCGCGCTTGGCGGTATAGAGGTCAAGGACCTCATCGTAATAGCTGTCGTCGAAGTTGAGGGCGGTGACGACGGCTTCCTGCAGGGGAGCGGCGGCGCCCACGGTGAGGAAGTCGTGTACCTTTTTGATGCGCTCGGTGATTTCGGCAGGGGCGATAGTGTAGCCCAGACGCCAGCCGGTGATGGAGTAGGTCTTGGACAGCGAGCTACAGCTGATGGTGCGCTCAAACATGCCGGGCAGCGTGGCCATATAGACGTGCTCGTGGGGCGCGTAGACGATGTGCTCGTATACCTCGTCGGTGATGCAGTAGGCGTCGTACTTTTTGCAGAGGTCGGCGATAAAGGTGAGCTCATCGCGTGTAAAGACCTTGCCGCAGGGGTTGGAAGGGTTACACAGGACGATGGCCTTGGGGTCGTTGTCGCGGAAGGCCGCCTCGAGTGTCTCGCGGTCAAAGTCGAATGTGGGCGGGTTGAGCGGCACGTAGATGGGCTCGGCACCCGAAAGGATCGTGTCGGCGCCGTAGTTCTCGTAGAACGGCGAGAAGATGACGACCTTGTCGCCGGGGTTCGTGACCGTCATCATGGCGGCCATCATGGCCTCGGTGGAGCCGCAAGTGACTACGATATTCTCGTTGGGGTTCACCGGCATGCCCATAAAGTGCTCCTGTTTGGCGGCGAGCGCCTCGCGCATGGCCTGGGAGCCCCAGGTGATGGAGTACTGGTGGTAAAGCGGCTTGGGGTCGGTGGCGATGGTGCCCAGACTATTGAGCAGCTGCGCCGGGGGATCGAAGTCGGGGAAGCCCTGCGACAGGTTGACGGCGCCATACTTGTTGGAGATGCGCGTCATACGGCGGATGACCGAATCGGTAAACGTTGCCGTGCGGTTGGAGAGTTCTTTCATGACGGTCCTTTCGAGGATTTGCAGTGGGGCAAGTTTACTCCTATGAAACCGGTGGGATTTGCTCGAAATGGTCTCGAAAAACTCTTTTCAAAATTCTTGAAAATTGGGGCTTGCATCGCGTGGCGTTCCTTGCAATAATAGTCGAGCGCGAAGCGCACAGGACACGGTGGGTGTAGCTCAGTTGGCTAGAGCGACGGGTTGTGGTCCCGTAGGTCGAGGGTTCGAGTCCCTTTACCCACCCCAGTTCTTGCTTCGTGTTGATATCGGGTCGTTAGCTCAGTTGGTAGAGCAGGGGACTCTTAATCCCAAGGTCCAGGGTTCGACCCCCTGACGGCCCACCACACGATATCTCCTCTAAAGTCCCCCACAACGGACTTTAGCTTTGGGTCGTTAGCTCAGTTGGTAGAGCAGGGGACTCTTAATCCCAAGGTCCAGGGTTCGACCCCCTGACGGCCCACCAAAGAAAGCACAGGTCAGCGCTTCGGCGCTGACTTTTTTGTTTACCGAGAAGCCGAATCATAACCGTCCGTTACCGTTCGCGTTTTACGCCCCCTGCCGTTTATGCGCGGCAGGGGGCGTTTTATGCATTTAGCAGGTAATGGACCTAGGGAACGCCGTTTTAGAGCGTCTCGGCGCTGCGACCGGTGCCATTAAAACCGCCGTCCGCGCCGCCGCCCTCGACGATCTGCAGGGCGCGCCCGACTTGCCTGGCGGCCTTCTCGCGCTCCGCGAGGCCAGGTTTGATGTAATGGCGGTAATCTGTCCCCAGGTCCGTGTGTCCATGTAAATCCATGATGCTCAGGGGGTCGACCTCGGTTGCCGCCATGATGGTCTCGGACGTGTGGCGCAGGGCCTTGGGAGGGATATACCGCAGATCATGGCGCACGCACATGCGCCGCCATGCCCGCACGAGGTTATCGCCGCGCATGTTGACGATGCGCTGCCCGCTCCACTCCCGCACTTGGTCCGTAACCGAAGTGCCTCCCTCGACGGTTATGCTCGGGCGCAGCTCGTCCAAGATCTGGTGCAGGCGCTCGCGGCCCGCTAATAAAACCGGCACGGTGCGCACGGAATGGGCGTTCTTGGTCTCCTTCACGCCGTCCTCGTCCGTGTACGCGCGGCAGACCTCGATGTACTCCGACACGGTCGGCTTGCCCGTGGCGAAGTCGTAGGTCGTGGTGACCTTGAGGTCGCACGGGCGCACGGCAAGCGCCTCCTCCTTGCGCAGCCCGCTCAGGCCCAATATCAGGTAGGCGTTCATGACAAGGTCGGCGCGGTCGTCGCTGGCGGCGAGCCTGCGCAGCGCCTCGGCAGCCTCGGGGATGCTCCACGGCTCCACGGGCGCCTGCTTGGCCTTGGGCGCGATGACGCGGCGGCGGAAGGGCTCCGCCGTCACCCAGCCGTCGTCGAAGGCGCGGCGCATGACGGCGCGCAGCGTGGTCTTGGTCTTTGCCGGCGCGCCCGAGCGCTCGATGCAGCTGCGCATCATGTCGTGGGTTATCTCGGAGATGTCGATGCTCCCCAGGACGGGGGAGATGTAGTTGCACATCTGCCCGTCGTACTCGCGCAGGCTCGCCTTGGATCGTGGCTTGCCGCGGTTGCTCGGCGAGTCGCGGAAAACTCCCCAGTAGTACATGTCGAGCGTCACGCCCGCGTGCGCCGCCTGGGACACGCCCAGCTCCTGCGCGAGCTGGGCGATGGCGATATCGGCCTCGGTCTCGGTGCCGTATACGGTGCGCGACACGCGCCGCACGTGGCCGTCCGCGCGGAAGCCCGCCTGGACGCGGATCACCCACTTGCCGGGCGCGACCTCGCGCTTCGAGCCGAGTTTTGACCTTGAGTTCTCATTGGTTGCCATATAATGGTCCTGCCTTTCCCTTTTTGCCGGAGGGCATATGCCCCGTGCGGATCCGCCAAGATTGCCGCACGGGGTTTCTTTATTTCAGTAGCAGTCGTTGCGTTTTCTACAACAACTTAATCGGGCGTCTGCCCATTTTGCTGGCATCAGCAAAATGGGGAACAACTGTGGTTTGCTGCGCCATTCGCCCGCTTTGGTTTTTCCGGAAAAACCTGAAAAACCTGCCGAGCCGTTGACCCCAATCGCGTTGAATGCCGTTGCAGTCTCCAATCTCCATAACCGCTCGATTTACAACAATGCCAATTAGTACGATAATCACGATAACGAGACGTACCCGCGAAGGAATACGGCTGGGTTCCCGAATGGGAGTAGGCGGTTATTTCCGCTTAGAATCCTTTGCCCCTGGGGTCGTCTCGTTTTGCTTTTTAGCGAGCGCTTGCTTCAGGGAGTCGATTACGTCCGACGGGTTCTCGCGGATCCTATCCACAATGAAATCAACGGTCTTCATCGAGTATGTGTACGAGCCATTCCTTCCGACCTCGTGCTTGTAAGCGAGTTCCTTGTTCGACTTGATGTCGTAGAAGTTCAGGAACAGCTTCCAGTCATTGGCGGTGAACAGTTTCGGCTCGCCATTTGCCATGAGTACGATCCCGAGCCTGCCGAGCCTTGAATTGACATGCTCGAGCACTTTCTTCATCGACAGTGGGTGCGTGTTCTTGGGGTCCTGGAACACCTTCGCGGTGCGGATCGTCCTGTCAGACGAGTTGTCGATGGCGACGGTGAAGTCCGCATTTTTGGGGTTCTTCGTTATTGCCATCTCGGTCAGGAAGACGCACGAGTACCTTTGGTTCTCCTGGAGTTGCTGCTCCTGTTCGATCTCCGACTCATCGAAAAGGAACTTCGAGGCTATCTCGACTGGGTACTTGGCGCGTATCACCTCCGGCGTAGCGGGGTTGGCATTCATCGACAGCATTAGGAAATGCTGGGGGATGACATCCGACATCCTCCTCCCGTGGAACTCGTACATCTTTTCGTCGAAGTTCGTCACGCACGACTGGAACAGACCGACATAGATCTGCTCGTATTCCTGGACAATGAAATGTGTACTGGTGTTTCGCAGACGAATGATGTCCTCGAGGTTGCGCCTCAACGGGTCCTTGTCGTTTGTGAAGACCTGGGAGATGCAGCGCTCTAGCGTGATCGTCCTGTCGGTGTTGTCCCTATAGTAGACGGCCGATATGCCCCTGTCCGCTATCAGCTTCGCCTTGAGCATGAGTTCCCACGCGTTGCAGATAAAGAACGAGAAGCCCTCGACCCTGTATTTGATGCTCGGCCTGTTGTAAAGCTCGATAGCGAGGACAAATGCCTCGCTGGATTTGTCCAGCAGCCGGTTGTACGTCTGCTCGCAATTTTCTTCCATTTCTCTCCCTCCGCCCCATTTTCGTGACATCGCGAAAATGGGGGCAACTGGCGTCTTGTTGCACGCGCGCCGACCGCCTTTCCTGACGGACAGTCTTATTTGTCCGTCAGGAAAGGCGTTTTTTGGCGGACAAGCGAGTTTGCCTGCCGCCTACGCGGACCTTACTTGATCCGCTTCCAACCCTTCGATTTCAGGCGCTGCAGCCTGATTTTGGGACAGCTCGGCCTGGTCGCGTGCCGTCTCCAGGATCTTCGAGCGCCTCTTCTCGGTGCTCTGCCGGTAGCAGACGATCAGCTCGCCCTCCGCGCCCGCCGGCGCCGTCGGCCTGTCCTCGGGATGCTCCTCGTACCAGCCGAGGAGGTCGTTGGGGTCGGTGTGGAGAACCTTCGCGCACTTCCAGAGCTGCTCGACGTTGGGGAGGCTCTCGCTTCTCTCCCAAGAGCCGACCGTTCTCAGGCTCGTTCCTGTTGCGTCGGCAAGCTCCGTTTGGGACATGTGAAGGTTCTTTCTCACTTCCCTAATTCTTAGATTCATATACGCCTCCTAAATAGGACGGTTGTTGCCGAGAATCCTATAGCTTTTCTTCAGAATGAGCAAGATTCTGCAAAGTTTTCTCTTGCCAATAGGCAGACATCCGCCTATAGTTTCAAGCAACAGGAAGAAACCCGCACATTTTGAAGGAGGAAAAGATGAAGTTTTCGAAGGACGAGTTCGGAGCGAACCTGCGCGCCGCCCGCGCTCGCGCCGATATGTCTCAGGAGCAGCTGGCCAACAAGGCGGGGCTCTCGGCATCTTCAATCATCGGATACGAGAACGGCTCGATGGTCCCAGGCGTCGACAAGGCCTATGCCATCGCCCAGGCGCTGGGCTGCACGCCCAACGACCTGATGGGCTGGAACACGGACGAGGCCGCGTAGGGATGGGGGAGGAGATGGAAGGTCGCGAGAGAGATGCGGGCCCCCGGCGGTTCCGGTCTCGGGGGCGGTTCGGTGCGCAACCCTCGCCGCCTCCCTAGCCGGGTCGTTATCCGCCATCCTGCACGGTTATCAGACCAGATCCCGCCCGGATTTCCCCGTGCCTGCCCTATACCCCTTTTATAACTGCTGATCGGGAGAGGGACTGGAGAGCTTCGGCGGGACTTTCGGTAGCCCGCGGTCTGGCTGCCTCGCCGCGCGTCGTTGCGCCGACGCCTTCGGCTCGGGCTTTTCCGGCTTCCGTATGCCGGGCGGGGCCCTACTTTACGGCGGCCCGCGTCCTCAAAACTGCCTTCAAGGAGATGGCTCCCTTCCGTCGGTTGACAGGACGCTTGGATTGTACCGCCGTGAGCGGCGGATTGAAAGCGACTACAGGAAAGAGGTTACGGGCTATGGCGACACGAAACGCGATTGCGCGGCTGCGCAGGGAGGCCGGTCTTTCCCAGTACCGGCTCGCCGTCATGGTCGGCGTGACCGAGAGGACGGTCTGGAACTGGGAGCGCCGGGGGATAGCCGACGCGAGGTACGGGGCGGCCAAGCGGCTCGCGAGGGCGCTGGGCGTGCCCATGGAGGACCTGGAGGAAGAGGAATGACGGGCTCGCGAATGACCCGGGCGCTGCTCGCCTCGGCCGTCGTGATGGACGCCGCCGGCTGGATGTGCGCCGCGCAGGGGGCCTACGGCCTGGCGCGGGTGTGCTTCTCGGCCGCGCTGCCGTTCATCGCGGCGTGGGTGGTCGGGTCGCTCCGCGACTGACGGCGGGCCCGCCACCGTCTCTTCGATTCCCTTCCAAGGAGGTTCCCATGGGTTTCATTCTCGCACTTTCCTTCGCGTTCCTGTTCGGGGTCGGACTCGGCCTCATGCGCCGCTGACGGCTGGCCCGTCCCCGTCGCGCCACGGGTTCCGTACCGCCCCCATTCCGCGGGGCCCGTGGCGCGACGGGGCCGGACCCCCTACTTCCGGCCCGCAAGGTGTCCGCCGCCGACTTGGCGGGGCGGCGGCACCGCTCCCTTTGGCGGGGGAGCGCCCTCCGGCTGCATCTATCGGTGCGGCCCTCCGGCAAGGGATTGGCCCTATTACATGTGAAAGGAGAAGGCCATGTGGATGTCGATAGCCAAGGGCGCGCGTTACGCCTGCTGCGACAACGTCACGTTCCGCGCGATGGTCATGCAAGGGGTCATCCCGCGCTACCCGTCGCTCAACCCCAACAGCTCGCGCGAGGTGGTGCGCAGCGAGGACATCGACGCCGCCATCATGGCGCGCGGCGCGGTGCCGGCGCTGCCCTCGCCCGACTGCGTGCCCGCTCGCCGTCCGAGGCGGGTGGCGTGATGGGCGACCTGGTCTGGGAGGCGGGCTGCCGCCTCGGCGCGTGGTGGGACTCGCTTCCCGAGCGCGTTCGCAGCGTCGTGTGCGCCGTGGCGCTCGTCGGCCTGATCGCCGTCGCCGGCGCCATCGAGGGGACCGCCCCGAGCGGGATGTACTACTAGGAGGTTAGATATGCAATTCGAGAAGAAGTCTGTGCGCCTGGGCGACATCCGCCCGAGCGAGCAGAACCCGCGCGAGGACTTCGGCGACATCGGCGCCCTGGCCCGCAGCATCGAGGCGACCGGCGGCGAGCCGCTGAACCCGCCCGTGGTGGTGGCGGACGGCAACGTGTTCCGCATCGTGGACGGGGAGCGCCGCTACCGCGCGCTGTCGTCCATCTACGGCGAGGACCGCGAGGTGTCCGTGCTGGTGGCCGACACCATGGACGAGGCCAACGAGCTCGTGGCCATGCTCGCCACCGACGACAAGCGCCAGCTGACCGAGGCGGAGCGCGCCCGCGGCGTGCAGCAGATGCTCGTGCTTGGCGTCGACGAGCAGCGCATCGAGCGCGCGAGCCGCGCCACCGCCGGGCAGATCCGGGCTGCGCGCAAACTGCGCGGTCGCATCGATGCCGGCGTGCAGGTGACGCTGGAGCAGCTCGAGGCCGCGAGCGCCTTCGACGACGAGAAGGACGTCGAGGCCGTGCTGGCGGCCGGTGACGGCTGGGCGGGCAAGGCCGACAGCATCCGCCGCCGCGTCGAGCGCGAGGAGGCCAAGGCCGAGGACTGCGACGCCTTCGGGGATGCGGGCATCCCGGTGGTGAAGGAGCAGCCCGATGGGTTCGCCTACGTGGATTGGGCCAACTGTGGTGCCGCCGCCGCGAAGCTCGAGGCAAAGGAGTTCGCCGCCGGCACCGTTGCCGTGTGGAAGGGCAGCTACTGGGACCTCTTCGCTCCGAAGGGCGGCGATGACGCCGAGCCCGAGAAGACCGAGGAGGAGATCCGGGCCGAGCAGGAGGCCGCGCGCGAGAAGACGGCGCTCGAGGGGCTGTACAGGAGCCTGATCCGCTTCGTGGCGTCCGGTGCCTTCGCCATGTCCAAGGACCTCATGATGAAGGTGCGCGTGGGCCGCGAGGACCCGCCCGCGCTGCTCGTGGCGATGGGCGGCGACAGCAACCCCGAGAACGAGGAGCGCTTCGGTGCCGTGCGCGACGAGTTCGCCCGCAACCTCAAGGCGTGCAGGCCCAGCGAGTACGAGGCCGGCTGCTGGCTCATGGCGGCGGCCAAGGACATGGCCCAGCTCAACAACCGCTGGGGCGGCGACGACGCGGAGGCGTGGCTCGACCACTATGACATCTTCTGCTCCGCGGGCTTCGAGCCCGGCGAGGAGGACGTGTGGCTCATGGAGAGGGTTCAGGCGAGCGCCAAGGAGGAGGAGAAGGATGAGTAGCGATAAGAATGTCAAGGTGACGGTGGAGGCGTGCGGCGAGGTCCGCGACATGGCGGCGGAGCTGGGCGTCGATGCCGACATCTAGCGAGCGCCGGGCGGTCGTGCAGCGCGGGGCGGACGGGCGTTGGTTCGCCCGCCCCTACATGGGCACCGACCGCGTGACCGGCAGGCGGATCAGGCCGTACAGGTCGTGGGACGCGGAGCTGACGCGCGAGCAGGCCCAGGCGGAGTGCGACAGGTGGGCGGCCACGTTCGACCCTTCCTCCGCGCGCGACAGTTCCAAGCGCCTGTCCTCGATGCTCGAGACGTACATCTCCGACCCCGTCAACGGCCTGTCCGACAACTCGGTGGCCACGTACCGCAGCGTGGTAAGGACGATGGTGGAGCCGACCATCGGGCGCCTGCCCTACGACCAGCTTGAGCCATGGGACGTGTCGGCGGCGTACCGCATGCTGCTCGCCCCCAGGAGCGGCAAGGGGCTGTCGCCCAAGACGCTACTCAAGATGCACGCGCTGCTCAAGGGCGCCTACCGCTCGTGGCGACCGGCGCTGGGCCGGGACATCATGCTCGACGTGCCCGCGCCCTCGCCCGACCCCGTGGAGCCGTTCGCGCTGTCCGAGCTCGACACCGACGAGCTCTCCCGGGCGCTGGTCTCCGCCATGTCCTCGCGATCTGCTTCTGCCGCCAACATCTCGCGGCGCACCGAGGCCTTGGCGGTCTACCTCGCCCTCAACACGGGCCTGCGCTGCGGGGAGATCTGCGGGCTGCAGCGCCGAGACTGGCGCCGCGCCCTGCATGACCTGCACGTGGTGGGGCAGGCGGTCGAGCACCCCGAGCTGCACCGGCAGGCCTACACCAAGGGCAGGCGCGTGCGCAACGTGACGCTCGCCCCGGCGGTGGAGGCGCGGCTGCAGCGCCACCTGGAGTGGCAGGACACATGGCTCTCGCGCAAGGGCCCGGCGGCGCTGGTGGTGACCTTCGGGCCCGCCGGAGCCATCGCGCGCCCGAGCACCGTGACGAGCCGCTTCAAGTCGCTCGTGAGGGACCTGGGGCTGCCGGAGGAGACGGTGTTCCATTCCCTGAGGCACACGCACGCCTCGTGGTTGCTCATGAACGGGTTCGACATGAGGACCATCCAGGAGCGCCTGGGGCACGCGAGCGTCAAGACGACGCTCGACATCTACGGCTCGGTCATGCCGGGCCGAGACCAGGCCGCCGCCGCGGCCTTTACCGATTCGATCTGCGGAGGTGATACGGATGACGATACTTGATTCCCTCGTGGAGGGCGCCCTGTGCCTAGGCAACAGGCGCGAGAGCAACGAGCTGCTCGGCATGATGGTTCGCTACCTCGTGACCGGCGAGGTGCCCGAGCCGCGCACCGACGCCCAGCGGATGGCCATCACGATGATCATGCCGGTCCTCGAGAACAGCCGCGCCAGGGCGGAGGCCGGAAGGAAGGGCGGGCAGAGCAAGGGCAAACCCGAAAGCAAACGCGCGAGCAAAACGGAAAGCAAACCCGAAAGCAAACCAGAGAGCAAACGCGCAAGCGAAGAGGAAGAGGAAGGGGAAGAGGAGTTAGGAGTCTGGATTAACCCCTCAGATTGTGAAAACGAAGGGGGAGGGGGCGCCGAGTTCGTCCCGCCGACCCTCGAGGAGGTCAAGACGTACTTCGCGGTGAACTGCCTGCGCGGCAGCGCCAGCAAGTTCTACGACTACTACGAGTCAAACGGCTGGACCAGGCAGGGCTTCCCCATCGCGAAGTGGGAGCCGGTCGCCCGAATCTGGTCTGACCGCGAGCGCGGCTACGATGCCGAGCGCAAGGCCCGCGGCGGGCAGACCTCGCAGGAGGTCGAGCGCGCGGCGGTGTGGAAGCCCGCCGAGACCGAGGACGACGTCATCGCCGCCCTCGAGCGGGAGCTGGGTGAGTCGGCATGATCACCCTCAGGGAGATGCTCGACGGCTTCGACCCCGCAGCCGGCCGGCCGCTCGACGTGACGCGGATCTACATGGCCAACGTCATCAGCGCCGACGAGGGCGCGCGCCTGGCCAAGAAGCAGAAGCTCGACGAGTACCGCGCCCGCAAGCGCGCCAAGGAGGACCTGCGGATGGACATCGCCGCCATCGCGAGGGGCGAGAAGCCGAGCTGGAGGTATGCCAAAAGTGTGCCAACACCGGCGGGGCAGCTGGGCCAGCAGGCGATGGGGTTCCCGCCGCTAGAGGGCGGAAACGGCGCCGGCGGGGGAGTCCCCGCGGCAAAGAACACCTAATTCTTTTGAGATTGAGAGGAGAGAGGTTTTGACCGAGATCTCAGCGGTGATGAGGGCCTACCGAGACGCCCTCGACAGGCACCGGATTCCCTGGGCCGACGACACGCAGGACACGGGGCCGGTGGGCGGCTACCGGATGCGAATCGAGCGCACCAAGACCATCCTGGACGAGCACGAGGTGAGCGTGATCTGGGGCTACCAGTGCCTGCCCGTGGACGAGCCCGGCGATTCCGCCGGCGACGGCGAGGAGACCGAGATGAAGGTCCTGACCGTCGGCATAACCGACGGCTATCCCGACTACCTGGAGGTCATGTACGACCCGATCAGCGCGGATCCGTTTGTGGCCGCGCCCGGTGACATCCTCGCGGAGGTCTTCGGCGTGAGGGGAGGGTCGCGATGAGCTACGTTTGCGGCCCCGCCGACTGGATCGACCTCGCCGTCGGCAGGCTCGAGGACGCCAAGAGGTCGCTCAGGGAGTGCGACAAGCTGCGACAGGGGTGCGACATCTGCGATGAGCTGCGCCAGGCGAGGCGATGCCTCAACAAGGCGCTGATCATGGTCGCGGAGGAGAGGGAAATCGAGAAGGAATGGAGTACGAAATGAGACAGATGAGCGATGAGGGCCGCCGAGAAATTGCCAAGGAGCTACGCGAGCAGTTTAACTGCTGCCAGTATGCAGAGGAGTTCACCGAAGGCCTTTACGACGTCCTCGACCTCGGTCATTGCGAGCCGACTCATGGCGGCTATCCGGATCTTGCGGAGCGCCTTGCGGACTACGTTGAGCCGGCTCCCGTCACGGGCTCCACATCGGACGGGTACCACACGTTCGACGAGCTCTACCACCACCGGGCGGTGCTGTTCTCGGTGATCGTGGCCATGTTCCGCGGGCTCTCGTGGAAGTCGCTCCACCACCATGACGGGACGATGTACGACGGCATGTTCATCGTGGGCATCGACACGCCCGCCGGCCCCGCCACGTACCACTACGACGTCGAGCCTTACTGGGACATGTTCCCGTGCAGGGTGCTCGACCGAGCGCCCGAGTGGGACGGGCACACGCCGGACGACGCTATCGAGCGCATCGGCACTCTGCGGGACCTCCTGCAGGCGGAGGTCAAGGAGGAAGGGAGCGAGAAATGAGTGAAGCGCCAAAGATGTACACCTGCTCTTGGTGCGGGAAGCCGACTCCGAACTATAGGGAGTACTCGCATCCGATGGCTGGCATTCTCGGCGAGTCGGGATACTCGGTATGTGACGAGTGCCTAAGGATGGCCCGTATCGAAAGGGAATGGGAGAACGAACAGTGCGCTGAGGAACGCCTGATCTGCCCCTACTGCGAGAGTTCCATCGATGACCCGTGGTATTACGACGAGGACGATGAAGAGGTTGTGTGCCCTGAGTGCAAGCGCACGTTCGAGCTCGAGATTACCACCGTGCGCACGTATAGGACGAAACGCCGTATCGAGGACATGCCCGACGGCTGGAATGGGGGTGAGCTTTAATGAGCCGAGATTTCATTGAGCTATACGACGACGATGGCTACAGGTACATCGTCAACATGGACAAGATCTCATTCGTCAACGTTGCAGGCAGAAAGGTCTGGGCTGGTGAGGTGGCCACGCTCGCAATATGCGATGAGAGCATGGAACGTCTTTTAAGCAGGCTGGTAGGTGAGGGCGAATGAGTTGCTATTTCTGCGGCGGCTCACGCATCGCCTCCATCCACTCTGCGCCTGGCCGAGACGTCCGAAGCTGGTCTGTGGGTTCCATGGCCCTGACGCGCCGATACGACGGCGAGCCGATCGTCAGGGTCGAGCTGGATACCAGCGTGGAGCTCGATGTCTCAGTCAACGGCTCGTGCGGAGAGACCGTCGGCGCCGACGTGACGGCGACCGCCTACATCGAGGACATCAAGTACTGCCCGTTCTGCGGAGAGGAGCTTTAGGTGATGAAACGAGCGATGATTTCTCAGCCGATGGCTGGCAACACAGACGAGGAGATCGTGGAGGCGAGGGACAAGGCGTGCGCCGCACTGAGCGAGATGGGCTACGAGTTCGTGAACACCCTGTTCACCGACGAGTGGTACAGCGACGTGGCCATGAAGGAGCGTGGCGTCGTGCAGATACCGCTCTGCTACCTCGCCAAGTCGCTTGAGAACATGAGCCTGTGCCACGCGGCTTATTTCTGCAAAGGCTGGGAGAACGCGCGTGGATGCCGCATCGAGCACGATGCCGCCGTAGCGTACGGTCTGGAGGTGCTGTATGAGGATTGACGACAATGAGCGCCGCGAAGTAGCTAAGAAGCTGCGCAATTTGGACGTCAGAAAATATGACGCATATCACCTGATCCATCCATATGACGTCGAAGCCGCACTCGGCCTCGAGCCTGATGATGAGTATTGGTTCACGGCAGATTCCGTCTATCGCCTGGCCGACCTCATCGACCGACCGATCGCAAACGAGATGAGGGAATGCAATGACATCGAGGAGCGTCGTAAAATTGCGGACAGGCTAAGAGGCCTTGATTCCAAGATAGGTGATAGGGATACGCTCTCGACCGCGGTGGATGAACTCAGGATGGCCGTTTGCGGCAACGCCGCGATCTCCCCGGTTGAGTACTCCGTTCGCAATCTGGTCGGCTTCGCCTTGGAGCTGGCTGACCTTATTGAAGGCAATCAATACAGTGGTACATGCCGTAACGTTTATCCGAACAACGAAGATCATCACTGCGACAACGGTTTCAGGTGCTCCGTCTGCGGCGATACCGTCGAGGATTGTGAGAACTATCGGGTGAGCGGCACATGGAACTACTGCCCGAAGTGCAGGGCGAAGGTGGTCGGATGAAACGAGCGATTAGGTGGGTGCCGGGGCAGCGCGAGTACAGGGAGTGTCGTGTGCCGGACAGCGCGTGCTTGGGCGTGGTCGACTTCTCGACCGCGGTCAACTGCGCGGAGTGCGGGTGCGAGGTGGTGTTCGGCGAGAGCTACTGCTCGCTGCTGATTCACAACGAGCTCGGGCTCGGCTACGCCGTGTGCGCTAGGTGTTATGAGGACGAGCTCAGGGAGATGGGAGAGAGCTGTGACCTTTAACGATATCGAGTTCAAGGCGTGCCCCCGGTGCGGGGCCGAGCCCAAGGTGGGGGACGTGCGAGAGCGTTCCCTGACAAAGCCCAACGTGATGAGCGTGACGTGCCCCGCCTGCGGGATGTCGAACAGCATCGCGTGGGGGAGCATGGACCTGCCGCCGTTCCGCCAGGCGGTGGCCATGCTCGCGGACAGCTGGAACGGCCGGTGATCCGCTCGGCGGTCGAGCTGTTCCGCGCGACCGCCTGGCGCACGGTGCCCGATCTGGTGTCGGGTCCCGCGCGCCGGGCGCTCGCGCACGGTCGGGCAGACGCGCCGCGGGTGACGGCGTCGCAGATCGGGGAGTCGGAGCGGAGGGCGCGGGCGCTGGAGCGCGACCGGGCCCGGGCGCTCAAGAGGTCGAGGAAGGCTAGGCGATGAGGTTGTTTGAGAAGCTGCGGCGGATGCTCGTCGAGAACCGCCGCGTGCGCAAGAGCATCGAGGCGCGTCGAGCCCGCAGGTGCAGGAGGTCGATGAGATGACCGTGATGTGGGACGTGCAGGAGAGGAACTGCGCGGTCTGCGGGAGGGTCTTCATCCCGCAGGCGCCTAAGGCCAAGTACTGCTCGGAGGACTGCCGGCGAAAGCACGAGCAGGACCGCGCGAAGGAGGCCCGGCGCAAGGGCGCCAGGCCGAAGCGCGACAAGGTCGACCGCTACCTGGCGCCCACGGGCCCGGCGCACGACGAGATCATGGCCATGCGGCGCGAGGTCGCGATGAGATATTGAGTTTCCGCAGGTAGATATATAATTAAGGCCGCTGGCGTTGGAGCGCCGGCGGCCTTTGGCAAAGACGCCTCCCGGCATCCTCTATATGGCGTAGAGCATGGTACCACGCGGGAGGTCACATGGACGCAAGGGAATATCTGGAGACTGTACGGGCCGCCCAGCGCGGCATCGACCGCCGCCTGGCGGTCATCGAGTCGATGCAGGCGCGCGAGCAGGTGCGCGCCCAGCGCTACGACGCCGTGGGCAAGGGCGCGCACGGCACGGACTTCATGCGCTCGACGGATGACAGGATCGACTATGAGCGCCGCAGCGGCGCGGAGCTGTCGGAGCTGCGGCGCGAGGTGGAGCGGGGCCGCGAGCTCTGCGCGGGCGTGCGCTCCGCCAACCCGGGCAAGCGCTGGGGCGACGTGCTGGAGCTGCGATACTGCGAGGACCGCACGCTGCAGGAGATCGCGGGGACGCTGGGGGTGTCGGTGAGGTCGGTCCATTCAGATATGTCATCGGCCCTGGACTGGGTCGATATGGTGGGCATCGCCACTGCAAGGGCTGGCGTGGGCCGTGCGGCAATATAATTGGATAGCTGGTTCGCGTCAGCATGTCGGCCCCGATCGCCATGTGCGGTCGGGGCCTTTTGTCTTTATGGGACTGCAGGCAATTGCAGATGATTGCACACTTCTGCAGACAATTGCAGATAGTTGCAGATGATTGCACACAATTGCAGACCGTTGCAGGTTTCTTCTGGGATATAACTAGGGTGTCGATTCGCAGCGCCGCCCGCGCGGTGTGCGGGTCGGATGTGCGTGGAAGCACAGATGAGTGGCCGGGGTTCCCTTCAGCAGTTCAGGGACTCCGGCCTTTCTATTATGTTCAATTCAATAGGGGATGATGCCCGTGGTCAGCCGAGAGTACATCGTGCGATCCGCCCGCCGCTACGACACGGTCATGGCGTGGGCTTTCTGCCGCGCCCTGGGGGTCACGGCGGCGCCCCGCCGCCGACCGGGGGGTGCCGGTGGCGTGCGCCTGGAGGCGCTGCGCTACGGGGGCATCGAGGCGTGCATGTCCAACCGGGGGCGCTCCCCGGTGGAGTGGTAGGGGATGGGCAACCCTCGCAAGGCCAACGGAGCCCGCCGCCGCCATGTCGTGCGGTGGCTCCGCTCGCAGGGCAGGCCCTGCTGGATATGTGGGCTACCCATAGACTACGGGGTGCCTGCGGGCGACCCCCGGGCCTTCGAGTGCGATGAGCTCGTCCCGGTCAGCCGCGGCGGATCGCCCTTCGACCGCGACAACGTCGCCGCTGCGCACCGCTGCTGCAACAACTGGCGCCGCGCCCGCAGCGTCGCCGAGGTCTCGGCCGTCCGGTCCGCGCTCGCCGCGCGCCGCGCCGCCTGGAACTCGCCCGAGACGTTCGTCGCGCTGTGCAAGGCGCTCAAGGACGATCGCGCCTCGGTTATTGGTCCCCCGTCCGTGCCCGACAAACAGCCTCGGGCAACGACCTCGTGGTAGGGGACGCGCCTCGGCGCTCGACCCCACGGGGGTCTTTTGCCGGATGGTGACAGGCCACCATCCCGCGCCAGGGCCGCAATACCCCCGAATACGCTTTTTTACAGAAGTCAAGCCAAAACCGCAGCTAAACCGAGAAAAACTAGGCGGGTGTGTACGTGAAGATACACGACATCGTCCCATATGAGCGAAATGCCCGGCACAACGCCTCCGCCGTCCCCGTGGTCGCCGACTCCATCAAGGAGTTCGGGCTGCGCGGGACCATCGGTCTGGAGAGCCGCGAGCGCCCGGTTATTGTATGGGGGCACACGCGCGTCGAGGCGTGCAGGAGCCTGGGGTGGGACGAGATTCCCGACTCCAAGATCGAGTACTGCGACGACCTGACGGACGAGCAGATCAAGGCCTTCCGCATCGCCGACAACAAGACCGGCGAGGTGGCGACCTGGAATAAGTCGATGCTGCGCGAGGAGGTCCGCAGCCTCAAGGACTTCGACATGTCGAGGTTCGGGCTTGACTTCAAGAGCAAACGGCTCGACTACGGCCACGAGCGCCTGAGGACGGACGACGCGTACAACCTGCGCCTCGTCAGCCGATCCGACTGCGGCCGCGACGGCATGCCCCGCATGAAGCGGTGCATGGCCAAGCCGGCGGACATGATCGGGTTCAACTACGCCAAGAGCACGCCCGAGGCCGATAAGGCCGGGCGCTGCTGCCACTTCTTCATCGACGACTACCAGTTCGAGCGCGTGTGGGCACGCCCCGCCGCCTACCTCGAGTGCCTGCGCGGCTTCGACTGTGTGCTCACGCCCGACTTCTCGCTCTACCTCGACATGCCCGACGCCATGCAGCGGTGGAACCGCTACCGCTCCCAGGCGCTTGGCCACTGGTGGCAGGAGCAGGGCCTCCGTGTAGTCCCGACCCTGTCGTGGGCGCAGCGCCGGAGCTTTTGCTTCGCGTTCGACGGCGTCCCGCGCCGCTCTACCGTCGCCGTTTCGACCGTCGGCGTGAAGGGGGACGAGAGCGCCCTGGCCGTCTGGCGCGAGGGCATGGCGGAGGCAATGAGCCGCCTGGAGCCCGCTCGCGTGCTGCTCTACGGCGGCGGCATTGGATTCGATTTCGGCGGCTGCGAGGTCGTCGAGTACAAGGGAGGCGGTTTCCGTGGGAGGTAGGGGCTCATACTCTTACTCCGGCAAGCGTTCAGCCAAGGACGGATCGACACTGTCAGCCTACGCGGTCGCATCCCTGAACAAGGGCGCTGCTGGAGGAACGACGGTGGAGTCTGCCATAGACCGCTTTCGCGAGCAGCTGATGGACAATAGGCACGAGTACTCGGCCTATATCGATGACGCGGGGTATGTTCATGCGCTGGGGTCGACTGGTAATGAAGGGTCGACCAAAGTCGCACCGCTGTCCGCCGTCGCCCATGAAAAGGGCGTCTCGACGATTATCCATAACCATCCTCATGGCGGCGCGGACGGCCGCAAATGGGGAGGCCCGCTTTCCGGCGGCGACCTGGAATACATTGCCTCGGCCTACAACAGGAGCGGAGGACGCGTTAAAAGGATCGTCGCGACGTCGAACGAGGGAACCTATTCCGCGCTCGTGACGAAAAGCGTGAGCGGCAAGGCCGTCAAGTCTGCCGCAAAGCGAGCCGACGCTTCGGTCATGAGCAGGAAATACCAGAGCGAAATCGCGATGTGGAGAGCCATGAACAAGGCCTACACCTCGGAGTTTGCTAAAATAGGCATTGAGATCAGCTATGAGAAGCAACCGAAGAAAAGCGGACTTCTCGTGACCCAGAAGACCGGCACCTATGCGTGATAGGGGTTGATGCCAGATGGCATACGACGTTGACTACGATTTCGAGTTTGACGAGGACGAGTTCGGCACGGCGATGATGCCCAAGGGCGTCAAGTGGCGCGGGAACCTCTGCCTGCTCCCCAACGGCAGGTACCTCCCGCCGGGAAACTACCGCACCGAAGACGGCGGCGACATCATCTATGAGCCGCGTGAATTGAGCCCGTACGCCGAGGTGCTCTCGCAGTTCAGATAGGCTGCCGGTATTCAGGATTTTTTAAAGCCGTCCACCTGGGCGGCTTTTTTATGCCGATTGGAGGTGGCGGATGCCCCTCGAGAAGCCCGCCGCGGTCGCCGGCGACCCCGTGAAGAGCGCCAAGTGGGACGAGCTCACGGCAGGCCGCTCGTTCACCCAGGCCGACGCGCCGACGCTCGCGCTGCTGTGCCAGTGGTACAAGATCGTCGAGCTCGCCCAGGACGAGCTGGACAGCTTCGGCGAGCAGACCGCCTACCAGAACGACATGGGGGACCTGAAGTCCTTCCCGCAGATAGCGACCCTGAAGACCGCGTCGGCGGAGATCAGGCAGCTCAACAAGCAGCTCGGCATAACCGACGGCCACGAGGGGGCGCCAGATGTCCGGAACGTCCAGACCAAGCTCTTCTCGATCGCCGAGCGCCACGAGGCGCGGAAGGCAAGAGCCGCGGTATAGGGTCGCCGTGGGCGAAGTCGCCTACTCCGAGGGCGAGGACGCCGCCGAGCTGGGCGGGGACCTGGGCATGGAGCCCATCGAGTGGCAGTCCCTGGTTCTGTCCGACTGGTGCGCGTGCGACGCCGAGGGCCGCCCCGCCTACGTCACGTGCGGCCTGGACGTGCCGCGCCAGAACGGCAAGAACGCCGTCATCGAGATATACGAGGTGTTCCGCCTGGCGGTCTGCGGCTGGCACATCCTCCACACCGCGCACCGCGTGAAGACCGCCAAAAAGGCGTTCAACCGACTCGTCCGCTACTTCACGGACAAGGAGCACCCCGAGCTCTCGTGCCTCGTCGAGAGGATCCGCCGCACGAACGGCGAGGAGGCCATCTACCTCACCAACGGCGGCTCCATCGAGTTCTCGGCGCGCACCAACGGAAGCGCCCGAGGCTTCGATGACATCCAGCTCGTCGTGTTCGACGAGGCGCAGGAGCTCACAGACTCCCAGTACGACGCCATCATGTACACGCTCGCCGCGTCCGCGACCGGCGAGCGCCAGATCATCTACACGGGCACGCCGCCCAACGAGGACTGCCCCGGCACCGTGTTCGCGCGCACGCGCGCGGCCATCCTGGCCGGCGACATCCCGAACACCGAGTGGTGCTCGTGGGCGACCGACGAGTGCCCGCGCCAGGACGCCACGTTCGACGACGTGGTGGACCTCATCTACGAATCGAACCCGAGCATGGGCATCATCCTGTCGCTCGACTTCACCCGCACGGAGTTCGCCGGCGGGTCGATCACCGGCTTCGCCCACGAGCGCCTGGGCTGGTTCAGCCCTGCCGCCATGCTCACGAGGGCCATCCCGCGGGCATCGTGGGACGGCGCGCTCATCGACGCCATCGGCGACCGGTACCGCGGCAAGAAGGCCTTCGGGGTGAAGTTCTCCAGGGACGGGTCGACCTACGCGCTGTCGGGCTGCAAGCTCGGCCAGCGCACGCTCAAGGGCAAGGCCGCCGTCGAGCTCATCAGGGTCGGAACGACCGCCGGCGGCGCCCGCGAGCTCGCCGAGTGGCTCTACGACCGCCGCGCGACCGCGTCGGTCGTCGTCATCGACGGCATGTCGGGCGCCGACGCGCTCATCGACCGCCTCGCGGAGATGAAGCCGCCGCGCGGCTACGTCGTGAGGCCGCAGACGCGCGACGTGGTCGCCGCCGCGGTCGGCTTCGTGGACGCGCTCAACGACGGCACGCTCGCGCACACCTACGACCCGGCCCTCGAGGAGTCGGCGAGGAAGTGCGTCCGCAGGAAGATCGGGTCCAGGGGAGGATGGGGCTTCGGCTCCCCCGAGGACGCGACCGTGCCGCCCGAGCCGCTCGAATCTTGCTCGCTCGCGCTGTGGGGCGCGAGGACCACCAAGCGCAACCCGCGCAGGAAGCAGAGGACACTGTGATCCAGAGAATTGGGCGTGGGACCTCCGTTGAGACCCCGAACCTCGACGCCGTCCCCAAGCCGTACCGAGCCGCCGTGGAGGACATGTTCGACACCTGGGGCGACGTGTCGGCGCGAAACACCGTCCTCAAGCGCTACTACGAGATGAAGAACGAGATGAGGAGCCTCGGCATCTCCATCCCGCCCATGCTCGAGAAGGTCGACTGCGTCACCGGCTGGTGCGCCAAGGCCGTCAAGGCGCACTCCGTGCGCTCCGTCTTCGACGGCTTCGTCTTCGACGGCGCGGAGGATCAGGACCTCAAGCGCCTCGTGCGCAAGAACCGCCTGCGGTCGCTCTACCGGCAGGCGTGCTCGAGCGCCCTCACCTACGGCGTGTCGGCCATGACCGTCATGAAGGGCAGGCCGGGCCAGCCCGCGTCGATGGTGCGCGTGTTCAGCGCGAACCAGTTCTGCTGCCTGTGGGACAAGGACGAGGGCCGCATCCGCTGCGGCGTCGTCCTCGCCGACGTCGATCGGTCGGGCAACGCCTCCCGCTACGTGTGCCACTTCCGGGACGCGGTGCTCACGCTGGTGCGCATCGGCTCGGGCGGCGGACCCTACGAGTGGGATTGCGTGGTGGAGCCGAATCCCATGGGACGGCCGCTCATGGAGGTGCTCACCTACGACCCCGACCCCGACCGCCCGCTCGGCCACTCGATGCTCACGCCCGAGGTCCGGGGCATCGTCGACAAGGCCATGCGCGACGTGCTGCGCATGGAGGTCGGCGCGGAGTTCTTCACGTTCCCACAGCGATACATCCTCGGCGCCAGGGACGACCTCTTCTCCGTGAAGGACGGGGATGGGGACGAAGGCGAGGACGAGGGCGGCGACAGCGTGCCGTCGCTAATAGCCAAGTTCAACGCATACGTCGGGTCGTTCCTCGCCATCACCAAGGACGAGGACGGCGACGTCCCGACCGTAGGGCAGTTCGCCGCGCCGACCGCCGACAACTTCACGCGCGTGTTCGAGAACGACGCGCAGCGGTTCTCCGGCGCGACCAACGTGCCGCTGGCACAGCTGGGCGTGCTGTCGAACACCTACACGTCCTCGGACGCCCTGGGCGCGGCGAACGACCCGCTCATCCTCGAGGTGGAGCAGATCAACGAGCACAACGCCGAGGCGCTCGAGACGATCGCGCAGATGATGATGGCGGTCAAGGACGACGTCCCGATAACCAGGCTCACCGACGAGCAGTGCGCCGTCCAGGCGTGCTTCAAGGACCCCTCGATGCCGACCATCGCCGCGCGCGCCGACGCCTGGACGAAACTCGGCGCCGCGGACGAGAGCATGGTGGGCACCCGCGTCTACTACGAGGGCGTGGGCCTGTCCCAGCCGACCATCGACCGCCTGGAGCGCGAAAAGCAGCAGGGCGGCGCCATCGCGTCGCTCAACGCCATGGCCGACACGATGGCCATCGAGGCCGCGAGGGCCGCGGCCCTGCCGCCAGCCGGCGGTGAGGCGGAGTGATACCGCGCGGGGACTTCGACCGCTACGCCCGCGCGCTCGGGATAAACGCCGACCTGCTGCAGGCGGCTGTCGCGCAGGCGATAGACGAGTGCGCGGGCCTCTACGGCGAGGAGCTCTACCGGGCGCTGGCGCGCACCTACGCGGCGCTCGTTGCCAAGTTCGGCTCGTTCGCCGCGGCGGCGGCCGTCGAGTTCTACGCCGCCATGCGCTCGGGCGCCGGCCCGGCGCAGGGATACGAGCCGCGGCAGTTCGACCCCGGCCACGGCGGGCTCCTCGCGAGCGACGTCGACGAGGCGTTGAGGAACTCCGCGCCCGCCGCGGCGCTCGCGGCGAGGGCCGTGCAGCGCACCATGGGCTACGCGGACGCCACGATCCAAGGCAACGCCATGGCCGACCCGGCACACCCGCGCTGGGCGCTGGTGCCGCACGCCGGCGCATGCGACTGGTGCCGGATGATCGGCTCGCGCGGTTTCGTCTTCAAGAGCTCGGCGACCGCCGGCGCCGAGCGCCATCCGAGCTGCAGGTGCATACCGGTCGCCGACTTCTCCGACAGCCCCGCGCTCGACGGCTACGATCCGGCGGCGCTCTACGACGAGTACCGCGCGAAGCACCCCGAATGGGGCTCCCATCGCACGGGATCGCGCGCCCGCCGCAGCGGCGGCAAGGTGGTCGCCGCATTCGTGGACGGGAAGAGGTTCGGAAGCATCGGCGACATCCAGAGGTACATGGAGGGGGCATCGTCCCCCGACGACCTCAAGGCCCGCATGGCCACCGCGAACAGGGCGGGGCTGGCAATGGGCTTCCAACCGGGGAGCCCCTACGCCAAGTCGCTCGCGCAGACCGCGGCGGGCGTGAGCAAGAGGCTCTCGGCCAAGTGAGGACGCCCCGTGGGAGGGCGGGCGCGACGCGCCATCAAGCGTCGCCGGCGAAGACACGCAACGCGCCGGCAGGAACACGAGGCCGCAGCCCGCACGGGAGGCGGCCTTTTCCATGCCAAAACACCGCCAGCGCCGCCGCACGGAGGCGCGAAGCGAGCCCCGCACGGGGCCGGAAGGAGTGCAAGATGCCTACCCAACAGCAAGCCAACAACGTGACCGATCCCGTCGAGCCCCCGCAGCCGGCGGCGCCGGCGGAGCCCGGCGGCGACCAGGGATCCGGGGCCCCACAGGAGCCGGCAGCGATCGACTGGAAGGCCGAGGCCGAGCGATTCAAGAAGGAGTCCCGCAAGTGGGAGGCCCGGGCCAAGGAGAACAAAGGCAAGGCCGACCTGTGGGACGCACAGGGCGCGCAGACGCCCACCGTCGAGTCCCTCAACGACGAGCTCAACGACCTGAAGGGCCGCCTCGCCGCATCCGAGGCCGAGCGCGAGCGCGAGCGCACGCTGGCGCGCGTGTCCCAGGCCACCGGCGTGCCGGCCGCGCTCATCCACGGCGACGACGAGGAGTCGATGACGGCCTCGGCAAAGGCCGTCGCCGACTTCGCCGAGTCGCGCCAGCCCGGATACCCGCTCGACAAGGGCGGCTCCGGCGGAGGCAAGAAAGTGAACAAGGAGTCCATCGAGTCCATCAAGGACCCCGCCAAGCGCATCATGGCCCGCGCCGCGCACATGGACCTCTACAAGTAAGAAAGGGGCAAACATGCCCGTACCCGCAAACATCTCCGACTCCACGGCCATCAACGCCTCGATGGACCAGGAGTTCATCCGCAACTTCGAGGGCGACCTCGACCGACTGCTCGAGGTCCTCGGCATCTTCGGCGCCGAGACCATCGCCGCCGGCACCACGCTCAAGATGCTCAAGGTGGCCGGCGAGCTCAACAACTCCAAGACCGCCGGATCCAAGGAGTCCGCCACCGGCGATACCGCCGTCCAGCTGGGCTCCAGCTCCGGCACCGCCTACGTCGAGGGCGACGAGGTCGCGCTGTCCAAGTTCACCGCCACCTACGAGCCCGTCGGCGAGGCCGAGGCCTTCCCGTACCGCCGCATGACCACGCACAAGGCGATCCAGCAGTCCGGCTACGTCAACGCCGTGCTCAAGACCGACAAGCACATGGCCTCGCTCGTGCGCCGCAGCATCGTCTCGCAGTTCTTCTCCTTCCTGCTCAAGGGAACGGGCACGGCGACCGGCAAGGGCCTGCAGGCGTGCGCCGCCGCAGTCGACGCCAAGCTCGGCAACACCCTCGAGACCAACGGCGACGCCGCCGAGCGCGTCGTGCACTTCATCAACCGAGACGACGCAGCCGACTACCTCGGCAACGCGACCATCACCGACCAGAACCTGTTCGGCCTGACCTACCTCGAGAACTTCCTGGGCCTCTCGGGCGTCTTCCTGACCAACCAGGTCGCCAAGGGAACCATGATCGCCACCCCCGCCGACAACATCCGCATCTTCGGCGTGGACTTCGGCGAGCTCGCGACCTCGGGCCTCACGTACACGGTATCCGACTCCGGCCTGATCGGCGTCGCGCACACCCCGGCGTACGACCACGTGTCGGTCGAGACGAACGTGCTCGCCGGCGCGACGTTCTTCCCCGAGGTGAAGGACTACATCGTGAAGGGAACCATCACGACCAAGTAAGGAGGCCACCGTGGACGAATACTCGTTCGCGACGGTCGACGAGTACCGCATCGACACCGGCGACGCGGCGACCCCCGACGAGCGCGTGGCCGCCGAGCTGTCGCGGCAGAGCGCGAAGCTCCGCGCGACGCTCGGCATGAGCCGGACGCGCACCCTGACGGGGGACGCGGCGGCGCTGGCGCGGGACCTCGTGACCGACGCGGCCCGCAAGAAGCTCGTGCAGCCGGCCTGCGCGCCCATGGGCGTGGAGGACCTCACCGGCGTCTCGCAGTCGAGCTTCACGGCCAACGGGTTCCAGGGGAGCTTCACCTTCCAGAACCCGAGCGGAACGGCCTACTTCGACCGCTCGACCCTCACCGCGCTCAAGAGGCTCCTCGGGCGCGGCCAGCGCATCGGCACCGTGTGCCCGAGCTACGGGGGCAGGCCGTGATGGGCGAGGAGGTGACGGTGCTGTCGAGCACGGTGACGGGCAGGGACGCCATGGGCGAGCCCACCGTCGAGTGGGAGGCCACCGTCGTCCCGGGATGCCTCGTGCGGCCCCTGGCGGGCTCGGATGCGGGGGACGCCGCCCGGCCGGACGGCATCGAGGCGAGCTACTCCATCGCATTCCCCAAGACGTACGCGGGGCCGCCGCTGGCGCGCTGCCGCATCGCCCTGACGGGGCGCGGCATGCCAGCCGACCCCGACACCGCGCTGCTGGTCGTCGGCTACCCCGACATCACGGACCCCTGCCCCACGGCGTGGAACATGACGGCGACGGCGGGGAGGGTCCATGGCTGACAGGATCAAGTTCGGGCGCTTCGTCCACAGCGACGCGGGCGTCATCGCCGTCACGAAGGGCGCGGGAGTCCGCGCCTGGGTGGCGACCGAGACCGCCCGCCTCGCGGCGAGGGCCAACGCCGAGGCCGCATCGCACCACGTGCCGTCGGGCTACCGCAGGTCCCTCGAGAAGAAATACCAGGGGACATTCGACAGCGCCCCCTACGTGGGCGTCGTCAAGTCGGGCTCCTGCGACACGCTCGGCGTCGTCCGCGCCGCGACCCCGGCCGGCGCATTCGACCAGAACCGCAACCACACCCTCGACCACCTGCTCTAAGGAGGGACCGTGCCGAGACTCAACGTGATGGGCGAGCTCAGGGCGATCCTCGAGTCCTCCCTGGGCGGCGTGCCCGTGCGGGTCAACCTGCCCGCCGAACGGCCGGGGACCGTCGTGGTGGTCCGCCGTTGCGGGGGCGCACGGCAGGACCCGCTCATCGACTCGCCGCAGGTCGAGGTCATCATGTGGGCCCCGACAGAGGCCAAGGCCGAGGAGCTCGCCGAGCTCGTGGGCGACGCGATGTCGCGCCTGCCGTTCGTGCGGGGCTTCTGCGCCTGCGAGGAGCTCGAGATGCGGACCGACTACGACTACCTCGCCCGGTCCCCGCGCTGGTACGCACTGTACCGACTGAAGACATACCAACCGAAAGAAGGATAAATGGCATCCAACAACGAAGAGGCCAAGGTCGCCCTCGCGTCCGAGGACGCGACCCCGGCAGCCGACATCGACCCCTCGCTCGTAACCACCGGCTCACCCGTCGAGGGCGGCTGCGTGTACACGAGCTTCAAGGCGGGTGCGGCGCTGCCCACCGACGCCGTGGCCAAGATCTCCACACTCACCGACCTTGTGTCGCTGGGCGACCTCTCCACGGACGGCTTCACGGCCTCTAAGAGCATCACGGTCAACGAGTTCCAGGGCTGGCACCAGTCCATCGTGCTCACCAAGGTCTCCGGCGAGAAGCACCAGTACAAGATGGTCTTCATCGAGTCCGTCCGCTCCTCCGTCGCCAAGCTGCGCTACGGCGCCGACAACGTCGAGACCTACGAGGACGGGACCTTCAAGCAGATCAAGGCCGTCGCCAACTCCGACGTGCGCGTCCCGCTCGTCATCGACGAGCTCGAGGACACGGGGTACCTGCGCCGCACCGTCATCCCCCGCGTCTCCATCGACTCCTGCGACGACGTCGAGCACAAGCCCGGCGGCCTGGTCCAGTACGGCTTCACCTTCACGGTCCTCAAGACCGCCGACAAGCCGCTGTTCACGATTTACCGCGCCAAGCCCGCAGCGTAGGCGACGGCGCCATAACGAGAACGCCGCCCCGGTCCTGCCGGGGCGGCCCTTTACCTAGGAGGAAAGATGAACAAGGACTACCTGGCAATGATGGACGAGGGCGAGCTCGAGGCGTACGCCAAGGTCCTCGGCTTCACGACCGCCGCCGCGCAGACGGCGGCGGACAAGGCGAAACTCATCGAGCAGAAGCGCGGCCGCTGCGCCGAGCTGACCGTGCTCGGCATCGCCATGAGCATCCCCGTCAAGCGCGCGCACGACCGCCGCTTCATCGACGCCATGAACAAGGAGGACCGCACGACCGAGGAGCTCGACGGGGCGTTCCGCTTCCTCCTCGGCGACGAGCAGTACGCGAGCCTCATGGAGGCCGTGACCGAGGACGACGGCACGCAAGACGACGACGCGCTGGGCTACGCATACAACAAGCTGCTCTACTCGGCCGAACTAAAAAACTTCTAGAGCTCGCCGACCTCGAGGAGCGCCACCTGCCCCTGCTCAGGCACGACTTCAGGGCCTACTACGGCTGCTGCTACGACGAGGTCGGCGCCGCCGAGGCGTACGACCTCGTGAGGACGCTGCCGGACGGGTCGCTCACCGTGGCTGCCCTCCACCCGGAGCGCAGCTGGACGCAGGAGCGGCATCTGGCGGCAGACATCGTGGACAGCGTCTACGCGGCGGCGACCGCCCTGTGCGGCGGCAGGGCATCGGACGCCCCGAGAACTCCCCGCCCACAGGATGTAGTGGCCGCCGGCGCCGCCGTGGAACGCGCGGCGTCGGTCCGCGACCGCATCGAGAACACCGAGTGGGCGGAGGTGACGGATGGCTGAGATCGGACGCGCGGACCTGCTGATCGTCCCCAGGTTCGACAACCTGACCAAATCGGTCGAGTCCGCGCTCGGCAAGTGCGAGGGGCAGGCGAGCAAATCCGGCTCCAGCCTCGGCAAGAGCACCGGCTCCGGGTTCGGGAGGGGGCTGGCCGGCTCCGGCGCAATGATAGGCGCCTTCTCGACGCTCACGTCGAAGGCCATGGACTCCATCTCGTCCCATGTCGGGTCGGCGATCAGCCGCTTCGACACGCTCAACAACTACCCGAAGGTCATGCAGTCCCTCGGGTACTCCGCCGATTCCGCCAACGCATCGATCGGCAAGATGTCCGACCGCCTGTCGACACTGCCCACCAGGCTCGACGACATGGTCTCGGTCGTCCAGGGCATCACCGCCACGGTCGGTGACCTCGACAGGGCCACCGACGTCGGCCTCGCGCTCAACGACATGCTCATCGCCTCGGGCAGCTCTACCCAGCTGTGCTCGGCGGCGATGGAGCAGTTCCGCCAGATCCTCTCCAAGGGCAAGCCCGAGATGGAGGACTGGCGCTCGCTGACGACGGCCGCACCGGGCCAGATGGACCAGCTGGCGAAATCCATGCTCGGCCCCACGGCGAACGCCAACGACCTGTACGCGGCGCTCGGCGGCGGGGGCAAGGACCCGACCATCACGCTCGACCAGCTCATGGACAAGATGGTCGAGCTCGACACGCAGGGCGGCGCGAGCTTCGCGTCCTTCAAGGACCAGGCCGAGACCGCGGCCGGCGGCGTCCAGACGAGCATCCAGAACATGTCGAACGCCGTCACGAAGGGCGTCACCGGCACGCTCGAGGCGGTCGGCAGGAACAACATCGCCGGGGTGCTCGACGACGCGAAAGGCGCCGTGAACGGCTTCTTCAGGGTCGTCAACGGCGGGGTCTCGGCGTCGATGCCGATGGTCAAGCAGCTCTACGGCGGGTTCAAGAGCCTGGCACCCGAGATCGTCTCGGGGGCGGCGGGCATCGCGGCGTGGCAGAAGGCGGTACCGGTCCTCACCGGCGTCGCGAGCGGCGTGGGCAAGGCCACCGAGGCGTTCAAGCTCGCCCGCGGGGGCGCCGGTACGTTCGCCGAGGCGCTCGAGGCGGTTGGCGTCGGCTTCAACCCGGTCGCGATCGGCTGCACCGTCGCGGCCGCCGGCATCGGCATACTCATCGAGAAGCAGGTCGAGTGGCAGGCCCGCACGGACGCGCTGAACAAGGCCACGACCGGCCTGGTCGACGCGGCCTCAAACACCGTGGCGCTCGAGTCCTACGCCGGCAGGGTCGAGAACGTAGGCAAGAAGTCCTCCTTCTCGGCGATGTCAGTCGATGAGCTCGCCGAGTCGATCAGCAAGCACGTCGACGCCATGAACGAGAACACGAGGGCCGCCGAGTCGCAGATCGCGCAGCTCAACACCGCTCAGCAGATCATCGACAACTACGCCGGCAAGACCGACCTGTCCACCGACGCACAGGGCCGGCTCACGTGGGCGCTCCAGCTGCTCAACGACCAGCTCGGGCTCAACATCTCGGCGCAGGACGTGGCGAACGGGCGGTACGTCGACGCGGACGGCAACGTCAAGAACCTCAAGCAGTCCATCGACGAGCTCGTCGCATCCAAGAAGAAGGACGCCGAGGTGAGCGCCCTCACGGCGAACCTCACCGAGGCGTACCAGGCGCAGTCCGAGGCGGCAAACACGCTCGCCTCCAAGACGAAGCCCTACCAGGACCGCCTGAAGGAACTCGCCAAGACCTACCCGGAGCTCTCCAAGGGCGAGCTCGAGGCGCTCGCCTGCACCGAGAAGGTCGGCAGGGAGTACAACGAGGCGAAGAAGCAGTTCGACTCCGCCTCGGAGAGCATCGACGTCCTCAACGGCAAGCTCGGAGACGCCGCGCTGACCTCGCAGGAGGCCGGCAGCACCTTCGAGCACTTCGCCCAGGCGCAGCTGACGCTCTTCCAGGCGCAGCTCTCGGCCAACGGCGAGACCCTGTCCGCCGTCTCCGGCTCTCTCACGCAGCTCGGCGTCGACACCGAGCAGCTGGCGAGCCTCAGCGACGACCAGCTCGCCAAGCTGGCTCAGGACTACGACGGCACCGCCCGCTCCATCGTCGACGACCTCGACGGGTGGGGCGTCTCGATGGACGAGGGCGCCGCCTCGACGGTCCGCGCGGCGAGCCAGATCCAGGCCGCGCTCGAGGACATGGGCGGCAAGCTCAAGAAGGCGTTCTCGAAGGAGAACATCGACTTCGGCGCGTTCTCTGACGCCTGCGCCGCGGCCGGCGTGTCGACCGAGACGCTCAACAGCATCGGCTCGGCCAACCTCGCCGCGCTCGCCAGCAACTTCAACGGCAACATCGACCAGATGGTGTGGGCCGTCCAGAACTACAACGCGCAGCCCATCGTCGACAAGAACGGCAACGTGACCGTCGACCAGACCCAGCTCATGGACGCCCAGGGCAACATGTACACCTGGAACGGCTCGCAGCTGATGGACAAGAACGGCGTCGTCGACGTGAGCGTCGGCGACCTGCGCGACGCCCAGGGCAACCTCGTGACCTGGAACGGCACGACGCTCCAGTCCAAGAGCGCCAAGACAAAGGTCGACAAGAAGGAAGTCGACAGGGCGCAGACCTCGGTGGACAAGCTCAACGGCACCAAGCTCAAGAGCAAGGAGATGACCGCCAAGGCGAGCTACGGGACGCTGCCGAAGTGCCAGTCCGCGATGCAGGCGGTGATGAACGAGCCGTTCCACTCAAGGTCGGCGACGATCACCACGACCTACGTGACCGTCAACAGGACGCGCAACGAGAAGGCCGCGGGCGGCATACGGCACGCCGATGGCGGCATCCGCATGCACGCGCACGGAGCCATCGTCGACGCGCCGGTGACCGGCTACCCGCTCGACTGGGTGGGCGAGGACGGCGCCGAGGCAATCGTGCCGCTCACCAACCGAAAGTACTCGGAGCCGTTCGCGGCGACCATCGCCGAGCAGATGGCAAAGCTCGGGGGCCAGCGCGGCGACGTCTACAACATCTACCTCGACGGGTCGGCCCTCGAGGTCGACGAGCGCGTCGCGGAGGCGCTCAGGGCGCTGGTCTCCGAACTCAAGAGGACCGTCAGGACCGGAAGGGGGTAGCAGGTGGCCTACAAGGAACTGAGCAGGAACAGGGTCAAGTACTACTCGATCAGCCTCTCCACATCGGTCTCAAACGTCGACGACACCACGGCCCGCATCTACTGGACCGCCACCGTCGACTTCGGCGACTGGTACTGCTACGGCGTGCGCCTGCACGTCAAGGTCGGCGGCGTCTGGCGCGCGTCGGGCGACGGCTACACGACCTCCTCCTGGAAGCGCGCCGTCACCGTCAGCGGGTACACCGACGCGGAGCGCAAGGACAAAGACTACGACGTCTGGGTCGAGGCGTACACCGAGTCCGTGTCGGTCGGCGGCTACGGCGGTGTCGGTGCGACGACCTCTTGCGGCGAGGGCGCCAGGATCGGTAAGGTCCCGGCATACGAGCCCGCGGCCCCGACCGACCTCAGGGTCACGCGCTCGACCGACGGGGCAACCGAGCTCGAGTGGGTCAACCACCCGGACGACGACGCCAGGAAGTACTACGACGGCATCAACGTCTACCGCCATACGAACGGCGGCGACACCGAGAACCCCTACAACAGCGTCACGATCTCCAACTGGCGCGACGCGTCGACGTCGGCGAACAACTACTACGACTACGACGTGAGGGCGCGCTGGCGAGGCGGCACATCGGAGAGAACGAACTCCGTTCGCGTCTACAAGACGCCCTCCCCACCGGCATCGGTCTCGCTATCGCGCTCCGGCGACGGCGAGGTCTCGCTGGTCGTCAGGGGTCCCGATATCCCGTCCTGGATTAGCGGCTTCGATGTCCGCGCGACCTCCGACGGCGGCAGGACCTACAAGCCCCGTGCCCTTACCGCCGACAGGCAGGAGCCGGGCGTCTGGACCATGACCGACCCGTCTGCCGTGGCGGGAGAGAGGGTCGTCTACGAGGTCCGCACCTACCGCGAGAAGCCCGTGGCGGGCGCGGGGGACACCGTCTTCTCCGCGTGGACGGCATCCAACGCCGTGGCCACGATCTGCCCGCCGTACGCGCCGGCCGTCTCGGGGGCCGAGCCCGCCTACCCGACGGGGTCGACGGCGACCATCGGCTGGACGCGGAACCACCCCGACGGCACCGCGCAGTCGGCGGCCCAGATAGAGCTGATCCAGCCGGACGGCAAGACCGTCCCGCACTACATCACCGGCCCCGCCTCGGCGACAACCCTGAGCCTGTCGGTGAAGGGCACCTATCGCCTGCGCGTGCGCACCAAGGGCGCCGACCCGTCATGGGGCGCGTGGTCGGAGTACGCAGTGTTCAGGGTCGCCGACCCGCCGCAGGCGTTCTTCACGACCCCCACGGAGGAAGGCGAGGCCGTCGTCGAGCTCCCGCTGCGCGCCGCCTGGACCGCTGTCGACGAGACGGGCATCACCTATCAGCGCCTGAGGCTGCTGCGCGGCGGCTCAGCGGTCATCGACACGTCGGTCGCCGCGGGCGAGCGGTCGCACGAGATAGCCTCCGGCCTGGAGAACAGGTCCGCGTACGTCCTAGAGCTCACCGTCCGCGGCGGCTCGAGCCTGTCCACGACCGTCACCCGTTCGTTCTCGACCGACTGGCTCGTGCCCGCCACGCCCATCGTCAACGTCTCCTACGACGAGGCGCTCGCGGCCGTCGTCACGGTGCGAGACGGCATCTCCGAGTTCGCCGTCAGGGACCACAAGCTGCGCGGCCCCATGGCCATGACGCCCGAGGGCAACATCCGCATCAGGGGCGGCATGTCGATAAAGGGGACGCGCGCCACCGTCCACAGCCTGCCGCCGTGTGCCTCGTTCGATATCGAGCGCGTGCTCGCGGACGGCTCGAGGCTCCTGCTCGCCAGCGGCCTCAAGTCCGGGCAGAGCGTCATCGACCGCCTGCCGCCGCTCAACGTCGGGTTCTCCTACGTCGCGCGCGGCTACGCGGCCTCCGGAACCACCTCGACGACCGAGGTGGGGACCGTGTGCCCGTGCGACGGGTTCGCCCTCAACTTCGGGCCGGACGCCTCCGAGGTCGTCGTGGGCGACAGGAACATGGGTGGCCCGCCGCAGTACTCGGCGAGCCCCGAGCGCGAGCGCGACCAGTTCCACTTCGTCGGCGGCGGCCTGCCCATGGGGTTCGAGAGCGGCAACCTCTCGATGAAGGAGTCGATGGAGTTCACGATCGAGGAGGACGATTACCTGCGCGTCCGCGGCCTGTTCGGCCGCTACGGAAGCGCCTGGGTGCGACCCCATCTGGGCGACCGCGGCTTCGCCGCCGTCACGGGGACGCTCACCAGGTGCGCGCCTGAGGACTACAGGGTGTCCGTATCGACGAAGAGGGAGCGATGGAGGGAGCCCAACGGTGTCGGATGATATCTGGCTCGCGTCGTTCAGGACCTCCTACCGGTACGCCCGCGTTTCGCGGCCGACCGGCCTGGAGACCGGCGCCATCGAGTGCTTCACCGGCGGGAGCATCAGCCGCAACCAGGACACGGACACCTATGAGTCCGCATCGCTGGACTACGTCGGCAGGCTCGACATGGGCAACGACTTCGTGCGTATCTACCTCGACGCGGAGGACCCGATCTCGGGCGCGTCGCGCACCGTGTGCCTGGGGACCTTCGAGTGCTCGACGCCGTCCCGCACGGTGAGCGGCGAGGTGGCGACCGGCACCGCGACGCTCTACGGCAGACTCCACGACCTCGCGAAGGACGACTTCGACGAGCCGTACACCGTGCCGGCGGGCGCAAACGCGGTCTCCGCGGCCAAGGCGATCGCGGAGGGGTGCGGGCTCGAGGTGGTCGCGGAGCCGAGCGACTACACGCTGTCGACGGCATGGGTCTTCGGGATCGCCGCCACGGCGGACACGCCGGACAACAAGCTGGGCGCGGTCAACAGGCTGCTCTCGGCCGCAGGATTCAGGAGCGCGTCGACCGACGCCTACGGGCGCGTGCTGTTCAGGCGTTACCTGGAGCCGGCGGTGAGGCCGATCGACCGCACCTTCTCAGAGGGCGAGGACTGCCGGGTGCTTCCCGACCTCACCGACGAGCAGGACGACTTCGACGCGGTGAACGTGGTGCACGTCGACTTCGCTACCCAGGGCGAGAGCGTCAGGGGAACGGCCTCGGACGACAGCCCGCAGAGCGAGTGGTCGACCGTCTCCACGGGCCGGCGCATCGTGAAGCGGTACCAGTACAGCGACCTCCCGTCAGGGGAGAGCGTCATCGCCGGCGGCTCCTACCCGCTCGCCGGAGACGGCACCCACGACAGCGCGACCTTCAGGTCCAGCGGTGGCGGGGGGACCATCGAGACCGTCGGCGTCTCCGGGTGCCCGATCGGCGGCATCAGCCAGGCGATCCGCATCACGAAGGGGTCGGGCTCCGGTGAGATCGGCATCGCCCAGGACAAGATATCCCTCAAGAAGGGCCAGCCGTACACCGAGTCCGTCTACCTCTACGCGTCGCAGAGGGTGCAGGTGAGGGTCCAGCCAATCTGGCGCGAGGACGACGGGGGAGAGACCGCGACGGTCGCCATCGGGCCGGGCTGGACGAGGCTGTCGCTCACGGCCACCCCGGCCAAGTCCGAGGAATACAGCGCGGGCTACATCTACCTTGCCGCTAGCGCGCCGACCGGATCGTACATCGACGTAGCGCAGGTCAAGGTCGAGGAGGGCGTTGTGGCAACGCAGTTCGCGGTCGAGGCTGCGAACGAGAAGGCGGCGAGCCTGCTCGCCACCGAGTGCTCGGTCATCCGCCGCCCGACCATCACGGCGATCTTCAACCCGTCGGCGGACGTCTACTCGGCGTGCGCCATCAGGCTGCCGTCTGTCGGGATCGAGCTCGCCCGCGCCTGCATCCGGAAGATGGACCTCGAGCTCTCGATGGGATGCCCCATGAGGATCGAGCTCCGCATGTACATGAGGGGTGATGCCTCGTGAGCGTCATGCCGTCCCTGGCCGCGGACCTCGCCGATATCGTCGCCGGCCCATCGGCGCCCGGCGTCTCGATCGCCTACGGCACCGTCGTCGCGGCGGACTCCAGGACCGTCGACGTGCGCATCGGGGGCTCGGTTGTCGCCGGCATCTGCATGACGACGTCCTGCCGGGGCGCGGCGCCCGGTCAGCGCGCCATCCTCATCGGGTCGCCTCCGCTCTGGACGGCGATCGGGATCATCGCTTGATTATCGTGCGGGCGCAGGCCCGCGGAAGGGAATCCGCATGGCCAACAACAGCGACGGGTCCGCCGTCTACGAGGTGAAGGTCGGGGAGGACGACTATATCGACGGCCTCGACGTGACGGAGAGCGACGGTAGCATCACCACCTACCTGTTCCGCCCGGCAAACTACGACGAAGTCGAGGCGGCGCGAAAGAGGGCCGAGAGCGCCGCGTCGCTGGCGAGCAGCACCGCAGGCACCGCAAAGACTCAGGCATATGACGCCAACGTCGCCGCCGGAGCTGCCAGAACGGCCGCCGCGAAGTGCTCGACTGCCACCGAGAACGCCAACGCCGCCGTTCAGAAGGCGAATGCCGCGAACGATACCGCAAGCGCCTCGACTGCGCTGGCGAGCAATGCGGCCGCCGCGGCCAACGGCGCGGCGTCTCATGCCGAGGCCGCCGCGAACCAGGCGCTGCAGATCGCGAACTCGGTGGCGCAGGGCGCCGGCGGCGAATCCGATATCGCGGAGCTGCGCCGTCAGAACGGCCAGCTCGCGACGATGCTCGCCGACGCGACGGGGAAGTTCATCTACATGGACGGGACCGTCTACTGCCCGGCATCCAAGGCGTCGGTGTCCGGCGACACGGTGTCGTTCGGCGGCACGTGCTCGGTCTCGGGCAGCACGGTAACCCTTGCCTAAGGAGGATAAATGGCAAATGCAAAGACGCTGGTCGTCGGCGGCCAGTCGCTCAACGTCATCGACGATACCGCGCGCAGCAACGCGCAGACGGCGCTCAACAACGCCGAGTACAACCGCCAGGGCCAAATCGGCAAGTACGGCGGGCAGAACATCGCCACCATCCTGGCGGGAGAGATCGGCAGCGGCAGCGTGTACGACGCGCTGCACAAGCGAGTCGCCAACGGCAACTTCGCGGGCCTGCGCGTGGGAGACTACATCGACGTGCCGCTGGTAAGCGCGTCGGGCGTGGCGGCCCAGCAGTCCGTGCGCTTCCTCCTGGCGCACTTCGACCCGTACTACTGCTGCGGCGACAGCTCCAAAGGCCACCACATCGCCTTCGTGGCCTCCGCGCCCATCGCCGTGGCCAAGACCGTGACCGGCGTTGCCAACGACAGCTTCCTGATGTGGAACACGACCAACACGAACCAGGGCACCGCCGACCAGAGATGCCCCTACCCCAACAGCAACCTCAAGGCGTGGGAGACGGCCTTCGAGGCGTGCCTGCCCGAGGGGCTGACCAAGTACCTGCTGACCCAGCGCGTCCTGCTTGAGGAGCGGTACAGCGCCAGCGGCGCGCTCAACGACTCCAACTCGTGGAGCTGGCAGGATATCGGCAAGGTGTTCTCGCTGTCCGAGATGGAGGTGTACGGCTGCCCAGTGTGGGGAACCAAGGGCTACAGCGTCGGCTTCGACTGCCAGTTTGACCTGTTCCGAGACACGGCGCACCGAGTCAACGGAAATCGGTACACTTGGTGGTTGCGTTCCGTCATGGGTGGCTCCTCGTCCGACGTCTGCTGCGTCCGCAGCGACGGCAATGCCAACTACAGTTCGGCGACGAACGTCTGGGTTCGCCCCCGCCCCGGCTTCCTCGTCGGCTAGCCAGCCGAGTGCTCTATACTCTGCTTTTAGGCGACCGCCTTGCGCGGTCGCCTCTCGCCCGCGAAGCGGGCCGTTTTTTTCCGCCAGTTTCCCCAGGAGGTGCACGTGAGCGGCGTCTACCAGCGCAACCGCGAGGTTTCCGAGTACAAGTTTTTCACTCAAGCAATCGCCATCCGCGTGGAGGTCAACAAGCTGATGGCGTCGTCCTCCGTGGTTCCGAAGGCCTATCGTCTGCTGAACGCGGTGCCGACCGTGGAGACGGCGCGCAGCATCGTGTACAACGTCAACCGCGCCGACTGCTTCTACCCCAACACCTCGTTCAACGCGCTGGAGAGGAAACGCTACCTGACGCTGGCCATAGCTGACTGCGAGCAGCTGATGCTGGACATGCAGTGCCTCATGGATATCGGCCTGCCCGTGAACGCCAACCGCTTCGAGGAGCTGGCGGCCATGGTCGAGGAGGAGATCAGGCTGCTGAAGGGCGCACGCAAGAACGTGCGCGTGACGGGCAAGAAGTCAACCGAGGAGCGCATAGCCGAGGCCGAGGCCGAGCTAGAGCGCCTGCGTTCGCTATAATGGGCGGCGGTCGCGCCTTGTTTATCGGTACAATTGGTGGTTGCGTTCCGTCATGGGTGGCTCCTCGTCCGACGTCTGCTACGTCAACAACAACGGCAATGCCAACTACAATTCGGCGACGAACGTCTGGGTTCGCCCCCGCCCCGGATTCCCTTACTGCCAGACCGAGTAGGCCCCAGGGCCGAAAGCAGAGCGCGGAGAGGAAGGAAGGCGCGACCGTCGGGCATGCGCCCGTAAATACGCACCCCGCGAGGGTGGCCGGACGCTGCTTGCATGGCGCGGCGCTCCGTGGCTTCGCCGCGTTTCATGGCCATACCTCAAGCGGCTGCCAGAGCCACACTGAGAGCCGTGCGGGGTGCCTTCGATGAACTCCGAGGAAAGAAGGGCCGCGCGCCGCAAGCGCCGCGAGGAGAGGCGCGCCAAGGCCAAGGCCGAGCGCGTCAAGGCGTGCACCCTTGAGGCCGTGGCCGACCTCAACAGCCTGTGCAAGGCCTCCAAGCAGGCGGCGGGCGGCGTGATGTGGAAGTCCTCCACGCAGCGGTACATGAAGGACTACCTGCGCAACGCGGTCAAATCGAGGAACGACCTTCTGGAGGGCCGCGACATATGCCGGGGCTTCATCCGCTTCGACCTGTGGGAGCGCGGCAAGCTGCGCCACATCAGCGCCGTGCACTTCCCAGAGCGAGTGATTCAGAAGTCGCTTTCTCAGAACGCCCTCGTACCCGCGATAGTCCCGACGCTCATAACGGCCAACTCCGCCAACATCAAGGGGCGCGGCACCGACTACGCCCTGAAGCTGCTCAAGCGCCACCTGGCCGACCACTGGAGGCGGCACGGCCGCGAGGGCTACATACTGCTCGGCGACTTCTCCGACTACTTCGCGCGCATAGCGCACCAACCCGTCAAAGACCAGGTGGCCTCCGCGCTGCTAGATTCGCGCGTGGTCGCCTTGGAGCACCGCCTGATAGACGCGCAGGGCGATGTGGGCCTGGGGCTGGGCAGCGAGCCGAACCAGATATGCGCCGTCGCGCACCCCAACCGCATTGACCACTACGCAATCGAGATGCTGCGCCCCGAGGCCTACGGTCGGTACATGGACGACTTCTACCTGATACACGAGTCCAAGGACTACCTGCAGGTGTGCCTGCTGCTGATAGGGCGCAAATGCGCCGAGCTGGGCATCGAGCTGAACCCGCGCAAGACCCGCGTGGTGAAGCTCACGCGCGGGTTCACGTGGCTGAAGAAGCGCATCTTCTACACGGACACGGGCCGCATAGTCGTGAAGCCGTGCCGAGACTCCATAACGCGGGAGCGCCGCAAGCTCAAGAAGATGGCCCGCATGGTCGCCGATGGCGTCATGACCCCCGAGCAGGTTGAGCGGAGCTACCAGAGCTGGCGCGGCGGCATGAAGCGGCTGGACGCGCACCGCAGCGTTTTGGCCATGGACGCGCTGTACCGCAGCCTGTTCGAAAATCTCGCGCGGGGAGGGGGGGGGTGCTCAATGCAGGCCAACCCGAGGGACGATTCAAGCGGAGGCAAGCCCTCGCAATAGCGGAGAACCGGCAACTCAAAGCAGCGGCCTAAGCGAAGCGGCCGCGAAATAACAGAAGCATCGAAGGCGTGCCGCGGCGCGCCTTCTTCCTTTGCGCCCATCGAAGCGGCCCGGCAATCTCACGGCGCCAATACGATGGCGACACATTCCCCGACAAGAGAGGAGTCCGCATGGACACTGAGGAAGACATGCCGCGCCCCAACGAGCTTCAAGACGGCACCATGGCCGAGGTCAACGCCCTGCGCGATCTGCTGTCGCAGATCGGCGACCCCGACGCGGCGCACGACGCGGGCGTTATCGACGATGACGAGTACGTTGAGCGGAAGGCGCGAAAGCTCGCCTACACCGCGGCCGTCGCCGCCTACGGAAAGGGTGAGGCCCCGGACGTGGACAAGCTGCTTGAGCAGATGCGCGAGAAGGTCGCCGAGCCCAGCCAAACCGAGACCAACACGGCAAACATCGACTACCTGATGATGACGGTCGGGGGTGAACAGTAATGGCGGTACGCGTCAAGGCTGCAACCACGGCGGCGCACTCGAAGAACTATGACAAGGTGAGGCGCTACTACGAGCGCGGCCTCTGGACCAAGGCCATGGTGCATCGAGCCGTGGCCTGCAAGTGGATCACATGCGACGAATATGAGGAGATCGTCGGAGAAGAGTACGCGGAGGAGGTTTAGGGTGCCGGCGCTGAGCATCGGGGAGGCAACGTCGGTCCTCTCGGCCGCCGTTGTGATTGTCACGTTCTTCATCGGGCGCGTCTCCGTATCCAAAACATCGTCTGCCAAGGAGCAGCGGACCGAAGACAAGCTCGACAGCCTTTGCGGCGACACGAGCGAGATCAAGGACGGCGTCAAGGAGATCAACCGCAAGCTCGACGACCACGGCGAGCGCCTCACGAAAGTCGAGCAACAGGTCATCACCTTGTTCAACCGGCTCGACCGCGTCGAGAAGAATTACGACCTGCATCACGGTATCGGCGGGTCAGATTAGGAGCTGAAAAATGAAAATCAACTGGGCCCTTCGCTTCAAGAATAAGCAGACGCTCGCGGCATTGGCCGCCGCCGTAATCAGCGCAGCCTATCAGGTGCTCGGAATCCTCGGAGTCGTGGCGCCTATCTCCCAGGGGTCGCTCATCCAGCTCGTCGGAATCATCCTGACCGTTCTCGCCGGCTTCGGCGTGATCGTCGATCCGACCACCAAGGGCGCGTCGGACTCGAAGCGTGCCATGTCGTACAGCGAGCCCCATGCCGCATATGACGCCAAGGCGGTTGAGTAGGCCATGGCCATCACACAGCGCGAGGCCTTCGCGCAGGTCATGGAACACCTCGTCTCCCATGATGGGGGCGGCGGTCACGGATACTCGCAGGCCAACCGCATGGGGGACGGAACGACCGAGACGATTTGTCTGTCCGACGGCACCACCGTCACTATTGCCGGTGGCGATCGCGACTGTTCCTCGGCCGTAGTGACCGCCCTCCGCGCGGTCGGCGTCAATACCTTCGGAGCCTCGTATACCGGAAACATGCGGGAGCAGCTGCTCAAGACGGGCCTTTTCGGCTGGCGTAAGATGGGCGTCAAGTCCGCCCAGCGTGGAGACATCTACCTCAACGAGAAGTGCCACACCGCCGTGTGCGTCTCTCCCTATGGATCAGCTCGCGGCGACCTCTTGGCCCAATTCTCCATTTCTGAAAAGGGGACCGTCACCGGCACCAAGGGCGACCAGACCGGGCGCGAGTCCAACATCAAGGCGTACTACAGCTACCCATGGGACGGCACGCTCTACTGGCTTGGCGACGGCAAGACACTGAATGGGTCAAATACGGAAGTCGCGGACAATACGGTCCCGAGCCTCGAAGACACGCGATATTTCGGCCCGAAGATGGCCAAGGAGCTGCAACGCCAGCTCGGCACGACTGCCGATGGCGTGATCTCCGGTCAATGGCCGGCGAATGAGCGATACCTTTGGGCATGCGACCGCGGCGTAATCGAGTACGTCAAGGGCGGGGTTGGCTCGAATGCCGTCCGCGCCCTGCAGGACAAGGTCGGATGCAAAGTCTATCCCGTGGTCGGCGGTGTTCAGGCGCGACAGATGGGTTCGGGAACGGTCTTCAAACACCAGCAGTGGCTCATCGCTCAAGGTATCTCGTGCGGATCATCGGGTGCGGACGGATACCAGGGCCGCGACACCAACGTCGCCATCGGCCAAGCTCTCGTCAAGCAACTCTATCGATAGGTGTGCATATGAATCTATTTGATATCTGTTTTATTGTCGGCGCTGCTGCAGGACTGCTGACCGGTCTTCTCGGATGGGCAATCGTGCGCGTCGGCAGCCAAAAAGACTTTAGAAATTGATGGATGCAGCCCCTCCCCGGCATGAACTGACGGGGAGGGGCTTTATGCATTGCCGGATATCCGTCAATATCCGTTCTGCAATGCAGTTTCAGTGCGGTGAGAGCGTGTGGAAACATAACTACCTGCGATTTTGCTGCTACAAGGCACTCCATAACATCACGTTCAAGACTCTTAGTCCCAAGGTCCAGGGTTCGACCCCCTGACGGCCCACCCAAAGATTGTTAAAGCGACCGGCCCAGGCTGGTCGCTTTTTTGTTGACCTCGCATGGGGTCGAACCCGTCGGGGCGCGGAGCTGAGGAAATGCGTAAGCATTTGCCAGCGCAGCGCGCAAGGCGCCTTGGCGCCGCAGCGGTCGCCTGCGCAGCAGGCTGACCCCCTGAGGGCCCGCCAAAGCAAGTTAAGACGGTCAACGAAAGTTGGCCGTCTTTTTTGCTGACCTCGCATGGGGTCGAACCCGTCGGTGCACAGCTGCTTTCACAGATCGAGCCTACCCTGGGGATCGGTAAAACCGTCAGTACCCTCCTTGAGTTTCTTCTCGTCTGCCTTCACACGACGCTCGAGCTTTTTTGTATCCTCGGCAGGCGGTAGGTTCTCGGGGACAATTCCGCGGTCGATGAGGCTGCCACGCACGCTTGTGTTGTTCTCGACGTGCTCTTGCTTGATCTGGTCCAGACCGTACAGGTCGTGTTCCTCGGCGTTGAAGGCCGTCATCGAGTTCGTAAGGTCCTTTGCTTTGATGAGGACATCGGCTAACCTGTCCGCCACTGCCGCGCTCTTGGGTACGCCGAGCTGCTGCTTCATTTCCGCCGTGCTTCTGCCGCCGAATAACGCTTCATCGCCCTTCGACTTGATGATCGCGAATCCTTTGGAGTCAACGCCGCGTTTGAACGCAATACCCGAGAGCTGTTTCTCTGAATCGGATAGCGAGTGACGCGCCTGCAAGCGCTGAATCTCTGCGAAGCGCTGCTCTATGAGCTCTTGGCGGCGCGTCTGCACGGCAAAGTATGCCTGGGCGAGCGCGATCTCTGGCTTGTTTGAATCTCCGTTCTGCGCGATTAAATAGCATGCATAGCGCGTAAGTTTGTAGTCTTTAACCGCGCGAGCGGCGACACCGGCAGTTACCATTTTCGTGGTGTCACGAAAATGGGAATCAACTGGAGTTTTGTTTGTTTCGCATGAGACTTTTGCCCTCTTAACAACTTCGGCGAAGTTCTCCCATCGAGTGTACCCCATGGGTTCCATTAAATCGCGTGCGAGCCAATACTCAACGCCGTCTTCCACATTGGCGTAGCTATCAAGTTCGATACGCCACTTCTCGATATCTCTACTGTCCATATCTCCTCCTCGCTGGTCTATTTTCTATGCGGGCTTTGCCCGCTCTGTATTCAGAATAAGGATACGCTGTCGTGCGGACACGAATGGGCCCCGTGCTGCTTCGAGCTCACGGGGCCCATGGATATCGATTGGTTGTGTTCTGCTTTAGATAGGTGTCCGGTTTAATCCGCTCGATAGTGCGACCCGAGACTTTCGGTTCGCTTGCGCATGGCTTTGACCATTTCCTGTGCTAGTCGAATCTGCGATTGCAGGCGGGCGAGGGCAGCGATTTCGCTGTCGTTGGCATGTGGCTTATTTAGAGCCGTGGCTTCGTCTTGCAGGCTTTCAAGCTGTTGCAGGGTCTCGGATAGGCCTGTTTCGGTCCTGTTGATCATGCAATAGGTGCTCATCGTGTGCCTAAGGCTGTGTGTCAGGCGTTCGGCATCTGTTGTGGCAATGCCGTACTGGGGGAGGGTGATATCCGCCTTCAGGGCCGCCTCAGGCTCTTTCTGCGCTGTGAGGGCTGCCGATGCGCCCGCGATACGTCCGAATACGATGCCGTTGGCGCATGACAAGCCACCAATGCGGTCGGCGCCGTGCATGCCGCCTGTCGCCTCGCCGCAAGCGTAGAGGCCCTCAATGCCCGTGTGCGCGGTCTTATCGATCTTGATGCCGCCGTTAGCGGCGTGGGCATACATCGCAACGCGCATCTCGTCAGTCGGGGCGATGCCGTGCTCGTCTTGCAGCCAGGTGGCAAAGGTCTGCACAAACTCTGGGACATCCTCGCGGGGGAAGTCGTAGTGGAGTGCCAGGCCTTCGGCACCTGCCTGATCGATGACGAGATCGATAGCGCGGGAGGCCAAGCATGACGTGAAGGGACCATATCCAGAGCGCTGCTCGAGCAGGTCGTCCAGCTTGTCGTCGGCAATATCTACCGGCTGGTCTACATGTACGTAGCGCCAGGTTTTCTCGTTAAAGACAAGGTTGCGCTTGGGCTCGATGAAGCCGGGCATCATCTGCATGAACTCTATATTAGTAAGTGTTGCGCCGTGCGCCAGCGCGATGGCCTGCGAGGAGCTGAGCACATCAGCCGACGTAAGGCTGCGCTCGAACAGGCCGCCTGTGCCACCGGCTGCGATGATCGTGGCCTTGGCAGCAAAGGGCACGATTCGATTTTCGGTGAGGTCGTAGAGTACGGTTCCGGTTATTCTGCCGTTCGTGTCCTCAACAAGGTCAATAAGCTCATGGCGGGGGAGCAGGCGAATGCCGAGCGACTCGATCCAGGTCGTCAGAGCGTCCTCAAGGGGCTTGCGGGTGAGGCCGCGCCACATGCGCGTCTTGTGGTCAAAGCAGGGGATAAACTGCTTTTGCTGAGCACTCTCGGCGCTTTGCGGACGCTGAAGCTCAACGCCCAGGTCTTGCTCGAGCCATTCAATTGCATGGGGAATGCCGTGGACAAACGTCTGGACAAGCTCGGGGTCGGCGACGCCGCCACCAACGGTCTGAATGGTGTCGATGAGGTCTTGTTCGTCGTCTTCGTTAACGGGTCCGATAAGCCCCAGGCCCCAGGTTCCGGGGAAGAAGCTCGATCCACTCATAGTCTTGCCGGCGCTTGCCACGGTGACGGTTGCGCCCGTGCGTGCCGCTTCGATGGCGGCGCAAAGGCCCGCAATGCCAGATCCAATTACCAGTACATCAGTCGATTCCATCGGATTCCTTTCTCGTCCGGCGCATTGTCGCACGGGTGATCGGCAATGGGGCCGCAAAGACCCGGCAAATCGGTAAAGGGCAAATATGGCAGGTGGGCGTCATGGACGCTCTGGCGCTCCATCTCTTCACATCTCGTATTTCGCCCCAGCTGATATATCGACATTAGCTACCCTGCGACAGCGCAAACAAAAAGAGCCGCTACCCGGGTGGGTAGCGGCTCCAAAGCTCAGCTATATGAGCATCGCGCGGGCGCGATTAGGCCTTGAGGGCCTCCTCGACGGCGACAGCGCAGGCGACGGTGGCACCGACCATGGGGTTGTTGCCCATGCCGATGAGACCCATCATGTCGACGTGCGCAGGCACGGAGGAAGAACCGGCGAACTGGGCGTCGGAGTGCATGCGGCCCATGGTGTCGGTCATGCCGTAAGAGGCAGGGCCAGCGCCCATGTTGTCCGGGTGCAGGGTACGGCCAGTGCCGCCACCAGAAGCGACGGAGAAGTACTTCTTGCCAGCCTCGAGGCGCTCCTTCTTGTAGGTGCCAGCGACGGGGTGCTGGAAGCGCGTGGGGTTGGTGGAGTTACCGGTGATCGAGATGTCGACGTTCTCGTGCCACATGATGGCAACGCCCTCGCGGACGTCGTCGGCGCCGTAGCAGTTAACGGCGGCGCGGGGACCATCGGAGTAGGGGATGGTCTCGACGACCTTGAGCTCGCCCGTGAAGTAGTCGAACTGGGTCTTCACGTAGGTGAAGCCGTTGATGCGGGCGATGATCTGAGCAGCGTCCTTGCCCAGACCGTTGAGGATGACGCGCAGCGGCTTCTTGCGAGCCTTGTTGGCGTTCAGAGCCAGGCCGATAGCGCCCTCAGCGGCAGCGAAGGACTCGTGACCGGCCAGGAAGGCGAAGCACTCGGTGTCGTCGGAGAGCAGCATAGCGCCCAGGTTGCCGTGGCCCAGACCGACCTTGCGGTCCTCGGCGACGGAGCCAGGAACGGTGAAGGCCTGGATGCCCTCGCCGATGATGGCGGCAGCCTCAGAAGCGGACTTGGCGCCACGCTTGACAGCGAGAGCGCAACCGAGGGTGTAGGCCCACTCGGCGTTCTGGAAGGCGATGGACTGGGTGTTGTTGACGATCTCACGCGGGTTGAAGCCCTTGTCGGTGCAGATCTGCAGAGCTTCCTCGAGGGAGGCGATGCCGTTGTCGGCGAGGCACTTGTTGATCTTGTCAGCGCGGCGCTCGTAACCTTCGAACGTAACAGTCATAGTTATTTCCCTCCCTTTCTACTCGTGAACCGGGAACACGCTGGCGACGGAGTGAGTCTCCTCGTCGGTGCGCGGGTCGATGTACTTGGCAGCGTTCTCCCACTGACCATAGTGGCCCATAGCGCCAGCGATGGCCTCCTCGGGGGTCTTGCCGGCCTTGACGGCGTCGGTGAACTTGCCGAGGTTCAGGAACTCGAATGCGATGATCTCGTTCTTGTCGTTGAGAGCCATGCGGGTGACGTAGCCCTGAGCGAGCTCGAGGTAACGGGCGCCCTTGGCCTTGGTGCCGAACATGGTGCCGACCTGAGAGCGAAGGCCCTTGCCGAGGTCGTCGAGGGAGGCGCCCACGGGCAGGCCGCCCTCGGAGAACGCGGTCTGGCTGCGGCCGTAAACGATCTGCAGGAAGATCTCGCGCATAGCAACGTTGATGGCGTCGCAGACGAGGTCGGTGTTGAGGGCCTCGAGGATGGTCTTACCGGGAAGGATCTCGGAAGCCATGGCGGCAGAGTGGGTCATGCCCGAGCAGCCGATGGTCTCAACGAGGGCCTCCTCGATGATGCCGTCCTTGACGTTCAGCGTGAGCTTGCAGGCGCCCTGCTGAGGTGCGCACCAACCCACACCGTGCGTAAGACCGGAGATGTCGGAAATCTCCTTAGCCTGGACCCACTTGCCCTCCTCGGGGATGGGTGCGGGGCCGTGGTATGCACCCTTGGCAACGGGGCACATGTTCTCCACTTCCTGTGAGTACTGCATGCCTCTCCTCTCTATCGTGTTGGCGTCCCGTCTGGGGGTCGTGGCTGGCGATTGCCGGGCGACCCTTCGAAAGGGACATGACATGCAGCCCCTATAATACCGCGAAATGCACGGAATATTCGGCGAACGGCTCAGTTTTCGTAGCGAGAAGTCCGGAAGTTTTAATTGAAACGGTTTAACTCTATGTTCTGTGGTCGCGAACTTCCGTAGAGGGGGTCCGTCTTGGGCAAGCTATTGGTCAGCTCTTGTAAGCATTGCGGGGGTTGACCTGTTGCAACGGTGCCGTTCGCCGCCTGATTACTGCCTTTGGCCGCGCGAGTGTATTGTTTTGCGTGAATGTTTTGATGGCACGCTTCAATCGTGCTGTATTGGATGGCAAGCAGACCCCGGCGAAGGGAGCGCCATGCAGCGCGTTTGGAGAACGGTTACCGGCTTTTACCATGTCTGTGCCCGCGGTGCGGGCAAGCAGCTCATCTTTGAGGGCGATGAAGACCGGTGGGAGTTTTTGGAGCTGATGCGCGAGTGCTGCCGCGAGGAGGGTGTGACGGTTATCGTCTGGTGCCTTATGGGCAATCACGTGCATTTGGTGCTTGCAGATTACGAGGACAGGATGAGCGCGGCGATGCACCGGCTGCTCTTGACGTACGCGCGGCGGTTCAATAAACACACGGGGCGCACGGGCCATCTGTTCCAGAACCGTTTTGACCGGCGCTCGCTCGATACCGACTGGCAGGTGATGGAGGCTATTCGCTCCGTACACGCCGATCCGCAGGAGGCGGGCGTTAGCCTAATCGAGCGTTATCCCTGGAGCAGCTTTGCGGAGCATTTGTGCGCTTACGACGGTGACGCGGCTGATGTCGCGAGGGGATTTTCCGATCCTTCTTGCGTGCTTGAGCTCTTTGGTTCTGCCGAGGGCTTTATTGCCTATTCGCTTTCGACGCCCGACGGCAGTGAACCAGCGCTGTGCGATATGAAAGAGACGGAGTGGGAACGCCATGCCTTTGCCGGCAAGTTGGCGAAGAGTCTCGGGGTTCCGCTCAACGGGGTTAAAACTGCACCGCCGGCGCAGCGCGATACTGTTATTGTTGGATTGCACGATGCCGGTTTTACGGTGCGCCAGATTGAGCGGTATACCGGGATTGGCAAAAGTACCGTTTCTCGTATCGTGCGTGCCTGTGCACGAACGGCGGTGCAGACTGGCCGAAACGTGGCGTAGGACTGCCTGTGCACCGCAGCTGGGGTCGCCCATATGCCACAACCATTGTTCTAAAAGCTTGGTACGGTAACTGCACTTCTTAATATGCATAGAAAAATCGCCATCTTGCATAAAATAACGGCTCGGTCCGGGTTTGCCCATGCCTACCCCCGTCTGCGCCGTGCAAATAACGGAGTTTTCAGCATCGTGTTGCTGTCGGCACCGCCGCAATCTTGCAACATACGGGTCCCGAAGCTATTGATTTCTGCCGTTGCGCCCCCGAAGCACGTGCCTGCGTCCCGTCAGACCGCGATGCTTGTTCTAAAACACAATATATATGCGCCTAAAGACATTGATTAACGCTTTCGATGCGTATACACACAGCTTGGCGTGCTGAATATTCGCAAAAATGCACGCCGCTTCCTATGGGACCCGTCTGCGGCAGGCGCGAAGCGAGTCGGAGCTTCGCAGAACGGGGCTTGGCGCATTGCTTGGCGGGCCCGGGGCCCTGCCGCAGGCCTTTGGTACTGTGGAAAACGCCCGTGCTCGCGTCTGGCTGTGTGGCAAATGTCAGACGGGGCGCCGGACGCGCGGACTTTGTGCATCTGTGCTCATTAGGAAAAAACAGAGCCGCCCGTATCGGGTGGCTCGGCAATCAAAAACCTTGGATTCGGGGCATACGCTACTGGTTAGCTTGCCCCTCGAGCATGCCGTCGAGGGTGCGCCAGGCGAGCTCGGCGCATTTGACGCGGGCGGGCATGTGCGAGATGTCCTGGAGCTGGGCGGCTTCGTCCAGGTCTTCCAGGTCCTCCTCGGAGAGCTTCTCGCCGCGGATCATGGCGAGGAAGAGCTCTGCCAGGCGGCGAGCTTCCTCGACGGTCTCGCCGGTGATGAGATCGGCCATGATGTCGGCACTGGCCTGGCTGATGGCGCAGCCGTGGCCGGTAAAGGAGGCCTCCTCAATCACGTTGTTCTCGACACGCAGCTGCAGAGTGAGCTCGTCTCCGCAGCTGGGGTTGATGCCGTCGTGCTCGTGCGTGGGAGCATCCATCTCGTACTTGTAGTCGGGGTGCGAGTTGTGCTCCATAAATGTGGTGGAGGTGTACAGATTACCCATTGAACGTGCTCCAAACGTGATGCAGGCCGGCGATGAACTTGTCAATGTCGGCCTTGTCGTTGTAGAAGGCCACGCTGGCGCGGCAGCAGGCAAGGTTCTCGACGCCCAGCCAGGTGAGCAGCGGCTGTGCACAGTGGTGACCGGCGCGGATGCAGACGCCGTCCATGTCCATGATGCTCGCGATGTCGTGCGGGTGGATGCCGCGGACGTTAAAGCTCACAACGCCGTGGTGGTTGTCCCAATAGATGGAGCCGATGATCTGGACAAAGTCGAGCTGCATGAGCTCGCCCATCAGGTAGTGGACGAGTGCCTGCTCGCGTGCCTGGATGTTCTCGTAACCCACCGTGTTGACCAGGTAGTCGAGTGCCGCACCCGTGGCGAAGATGCCGGCGGCGTCCTGTGTGCCGGCCTCGAATTTCTCGGGAACGGGCGCCCAGACGGCGTCCTGCTCGGTAACAGAGTCGATCATCTCGCCGCCGGTGAGCATGGGCGGCATGGCGTTGAGCAGGTCCATCTTGCCCCACAGCACGCCGATGCCCATGGGGCCCATAGCCTTGTGTGCGCTAAAGGCAAAGAAGTCGGCGCCCAGGTCGGCCACATCGACCGGCATGTGCGGCAGCGACTGCGCACCGTCGACGACCAGGTAGCCGCCATACTTGTGCACGAGCTTGCCGAGGTTCTTGACTGGGTTCTCGACTCCCAACACGTTGGAGACCTGACCCACGGCCAGAATCTTGGTCTTGGGACCAACCTTGGCAAGAACCTCCTCGGTGGTGAGCTGGCCGGTCTTGGTGGGGTAGAGGTAGACGAGCTTGGCGCCGGTCTCGCGGCAGACCTGCTGCCACGGAATCAGGTTGGAGTGGTGCTCCATGATGGTGATGACGACCTCGTCGCCCGGCTCGAGGACTGTGGGTGCAAAGCTCTTGGCGACCAGGTTGAGCGACTCGCTCGTGTTGCGAGTGAAGACGACCTCGTTGGCCTGGGGAGCGCCGATGAGGTCGGCGATCTGCTGGCGGACCTTCGCGATGGCCTCGGTGGCCTCGACGGACAGCGAGTACAGGCCGCGCAGCGGGTTGGCGTTCATGCGCTGGTAGAAGTCGCGTTCGGCGTCGAGCACACAGGCAGGGCGCTGCGCGGTGGCGGCGCTATCGAGGAAGGCGATCTCGGGGTGCTGCTGGAACAGCGGGAACTGTGCCTTGTAGGGATTGGTCTCGATGTCGACGGTAGGCCAGCCGCGCGAAGCCTCGTCGCTGGCGTCGAGCTCCATGGGCTCGGGGGCAGTACAGGTGTCGCATTTAACGTGCTCGGTGTCGATCATGCGAGCTCCTCTTCAAAGTTGTCGATCAGGTTGTTGCCCAGGCGGACGACGGCGGCGCGGGTGCGCTCGTCGGTGGCGGAAAGCGCGGCGTCCTCCAGTTTGGCGCGGATGAACAGGTCCTCGGCGGCGTTTTGGTCAAGGCCGCGGCAGGCGAGGTAGAAAAGCTGCTCGTCGCGGACGTGACCGATGGTGGCGCCGTGGTTGCCGGCGACGTCGTCCTCGTCGCAAAGAATGACGGGAATGGTCTTGTTGTCGACGCCCTTGTTGGCCAAAAGCACCGTCTCGCGCTCGGTGCCGGTTGCACCCTTGCAGCCGTGTACGAGGTCGATGTTGCCACGGTAGACCTTCTTGGACGTGCCGGTCAGCACGCCGTTGGCGTCGATCTCGCACTCGGTCTTGCGACCGCGGTGGCGCAGCTCGTAGTTAAAGTCGCGCACCTGCTCTCGGGCGCCCAGGTAGTCAGTATCGATGGTGACCTTGGCGGTATCGCCTAGCAGGTCGCCGGCAAGGCCGGTGGCGCTGGCGCCAGCGCCCAGGACGGTGTGCTGCACGTTGACGCGCGCGCCCTCGTCCAGGAACAGGCCGGTGTCGTCGAGTGCGATCCAGCTATCGTCGAGCGTCTGCGTGCAGGCCACGTTGACGGTGGCGTACTCGTGGGCGCACACGCGCAGCACGGATCCCACGACGCCCTCGCCGGCAACGGGGGAGTCCAGGGCAATAAGCAGATCGAGCGTCGACTGGGGACGGGCGACGACGTCGATGGCGGCGATGGCCGCGGCGGCATCGACACCGCTCACACGTACGGTAACCGTGGCGTGCTTGTATGCGGGCACATCGATGACGACGCGCTTGGTGGCGTGGTCGGCCAGGTAGGTGTAGGCAGCCTCGCCCATGCCAGTCTCGAAGGCCTCAGCGGGGGAGAGCTCCTCCTCCAGCTTAATGGCACCGGCCTGGTAGACGGAGGTGGCGGGCACGTCGAGCTCGGTCTCGGGCGTGATGCGGGCGCGGTCGGCGGCATCGCCGGGCGCGGAGGCGCGGCGCTCGGGGAAGCGCTCGGCCATGGCGTCCATGGCGGCGTCGAACGCGTCTGCCACGCCAGCAAACTGCTCGTCCAAGCCCTCAACCTCAATGGTCTCGGCGGGAGCGGCAGCAAGCTCGTCAGAGAGCTCGAGCTTGGTCTGATTCATCTTCAGCCAACCCCAAGTGGCAGCTGGCATCGCATTGACCTGCTCAAGGGTGGTAGCAGCGGTGTTCGTGGTCTGTTTCATTATCCGATCGCTCCTTCCATCTCGAGCTTGATCAGGTTGTTCATCTCGACGGCGTACTCCAGCGGCAGCTCCTTGGAGACCGGGTTGGCAAAGCCGTTGACGATCATGGTGCGGGCCTCTTCCTCCGAGATACCGCGGCTCATCAGGTAGAACACCTTATCGTCGCCGATGCGGCCGATGGTGGCCTCGTGGCCGATGTCGACGTTCTTGGCGCGGATGTCCATGGCCGGAATAGTGTCGGAGCGGCTTTGGTCGTCGAGCATCAGCGACTGGCAGCTCACGGTTGCCTTGGAGCCCTCGGCCTTGGGTGTCGCAACGATAGAGCTGCGGAAGGTCTGGATGCCGCCGCTCTTGGAGATGCCCTTGGTTTCGACGGTTGCCGAGGTCTCGGGCGCGTTGAGCACGACCTTGCAGCCGGTGTCGAGGTTCTGCCCGGCGCCGGCAAAGGTGATGCCGGTAAAGCTCGAGCGGGCGCGACGGCCGTTGAGCACGCTCATGGGGTAGAGGTAGCCCACGTGGCTGCCGAAGGAGCCGCTGATCCACTCGATGTCGCCGTCCTCGTCCACGCGCGCACGCTTGGTGTTGAGGTTGTACATGTTCTTGGACCAGTTCTCGATGGTCGAGTAGCGCAGGTGCGCACGCTTGCCCACAAAGAGCTCGACGGCGCCGGCGTGGAGGTTGGCCACGTTGTACTTGGGCGCGGAGCAACCCTCAATGAAGTGCAGGTCGGCATCGTCCTCGACGATGATGAGCGTGTGCTCAAACTGGCCGGCGCCCTTGGCGTTAAGGCGGAAGTAGCTCTGCAGCGGGAAGTCCAACTTGGTGCCCTTGGGCACGTAGACAAACGAGCCGCCCGACCATACGGCGCCGTGCAGGGCCGCAAACTTGTGGTCGGTGGGCGGGATGAGCGTCATAAACTTCTCGTGGATGAGCGGTTCCCACTGCGGGTCGTGCAGGGCCTCCTCGATGCCGGAGTAGACGATGCCCATCTTGGAGGCGGTGTCCTGCATGTTGTGGTAGACGAGCTCGGAGTCGTACTGCGCGCCGACGCCTGCCAGGTAGCTGCGTTCGGCCTCGGGGATGCCCAGGCGCTCAAAGGTGTTCTTGATGTCGTCGGGCACCGACTCCCAGTCGTGCTTTTGGTCGGTGTTGGGCTTGACATAGGTGACGATGTTGTCCATGTCCAAGCCCTCGATGGAGGGGCCCCACGTCGGATCCGGGAAGCGGTTGAAAATCTCGAGGGACTTGAGGCGCAGGTCGAGCATCCACTGCGGCTCGTCCTTCTTGGCGCTGATCTCGCGCACGATGTCGGGCGTGATGCCGGCGTCGAGGCGCTCGAATCCCTCCTCGCCATAGGTGAAGTCGTAGAGGCTGCGGTCAATGTCCGCGACCTCGGTGCGGTTCTTGGTCATTGCATCGCCCCTTTACGCCTGCTGCTCGGCAGCGGCGGCTTCGGCCTGGGCGCGCTGCTCGGCGGCCTCGCGCTCGAAGGTCTCAAAACCGTTCTTGTCGATCCAGGGAATGAGCGAGGCGTCGTCCTCGCGTACGATGTGGCCCTTGACCATAACGTGGACGCGGTCGACATCCAGGTGCTCCAGGATGCGCGTGTTGTGCGTGATGATGAGCATGGAGCCGTCGCAGCTCTTGCGGTAAGCGTCCATGCCGTGGCTGACGGTGGAAAGCGCGTCGACGTCCAGACCCGAGTCGGTTTCGTCCAGGATGGCGAGCTTGGGCTGCAGCAGCAGAAGCTGGAGCATCTCGACCTTTTTCTTCTCACCGCCCGAGAAGCCCACGCCCAGCTCGCGGTTGAGGTAGGCGGTATCCATGTTGAGCTCGGCTGCGAGCTCCTTCACGCGGCGGCGGAACTCTTTACCCTTCATCTCCAGGCCGGGGCGGCCGGCGATGCTGGCGCGCAGGAAGCTCGACAGCGGCACGCCCGGGATCTCGACCGGGGCCTGGAAGCTCAGGAACAGGCCGGCGCGCGAGCGCTTGTCGGTGGTGAGCTCGGTGATGTCCTGGCCGTCAAAGACGATACGGCCGTCGTTGACCGTGTAGACGGGGTCGCCCATGACCAGGTGGCCGAGGGTGGACTTGCCGGCGCCGTTGGGGCCCATCAGCACGTGGGTCTCGCCGGCGGCGACGTTGAGGTTGACATTGTGGAGGATGGTCTTCTCGTCCACGGAGGCGGTCAGACCCTCGATGGAAAGCAGCGGATTTGCGCTCATGCTGTTCCTCTCTGTATATGGTGTACTCATAGGTGTACTAAACCCTAGGAATCTTCTCGGAATAAAGTTACTATGGGTTCGGCGTTAGTCAAGGGAAAACCCGACTAATCCACTCGACTTTTCAAATTCTGGGACAACATAACCTGTTGTGTTTGTCCCACTTACTTAAGATTTGGGACAAACAAACCTGGTTATGTTGTCCCAGATGCGATGGAAGGGTAGGTATGCTCATTTCTTCTAAGGGCCGCTATGCCCTCCGGCTGATGATCTATATCGCGGCGCTGGGCGACGCCGAGGGCAAGATTGCCTTGCGCGAGGTTGCCGACCGCGAGCATATCTCGCAAAAGTATTTGGAGCAACTGGTGCGTCCGCTTATGAAGGCGGGCCTGCTTAAGAGCGTGCGCGGCAAGGGCGGCGGCTACATGATGGCCAAGGACCCGGCCGAGGTGCGTGCCGGCGACATCCTGCGTGCCGTCGAGGGCAGCACGGCTCCGGTGGCGTGCGATGGCATCGACAACAGCTGCACCCGTAGCGATTTGTGCTCGACTGTCAAGTTCTGGCGCGGTCTGGATGACGTGATCGAAAAGTACGTCGACGGCGTGACGTTGGCCGACCTGGCCGCCGTCCCCGAGATCAACTTTGACATCAAGCTGTAGGGGTGCAAATGGCATCTCTCGACAAGGTGTACAAGCAAATCGAAGTTTTTGCTCGGGAATGTGACGCCGAGAAGGTCGTGTTGTTTGGTTCTCGTGCTCGAGGCGACAACTTGCCCAAGAGCGATATTGACATCGCCGTAGCAGGTTGCCGGGATTTCGGCCGTTTCTCATATTTGATCGAGGAACATCTTGATACTCTTTTAGATGTAGATGTCGTCAATCTCGACGAGTCCCTATCACAGCAATTGCTCGATGAGATTGCCAGGGATGGTGTGATTCTGTATGAAAAAATATGAGAACTTTGTTAGCGCCTTGGCGAATCTTGAGGATGCGCCCAATCAGGATCTCAACAATGATTTTGTTCAGAGTGGATTGATTAATAAGTTCAATCTTCAATTTGAACTGAGCTGGAAGCTCCTTAAGCGTCTGCTCGAGTATGAGGGCGCCACGCTTGCCGCGTCGGGGTCTCCTCGTGCCATCTTGAAGGAGTCGTACCGATTCTACGACTTTATTGATGAGGCGGCCTGGCTAGACATGCTCAGAGACCGCAATACGAACGTCCATATCTACGACAACAAGCTCGCTCAAGATTTGATTCAGCGCATCTTGAACGTCTATATCCCCGCTTTCTGTCAGTTGAGGGACGGGCTGATGGAGCGATACGGCGAGCTTCTGATGGCGCCCGACGACCAGTTTGTTTAATTACTTAAGATTTCGCGGAGGGTTGTTGCCGTTTACCGAGGGGTTGTTGTGTAACAACGGGCGAGCTGCAATACTTACTTTTATCTTTGCAAACTGAACTTTAACTACACCAATGCAGGGAGGATCTTATGCAGCCCAAGCATTCTGCTATTGTCGCGGGTCTGACGCTGGCGCTTTCGTTTGGCGCCGTTTCCGCGCCGGCACCCGCCGCTGCCGAGGAGCCCACGCCGGGCGTTGCCTCGGATGCCACCGATATCGATAAGGGTCTTTACACCCAACAGTCCTTCTCGGGCGTGCTGAGGTCGGTCCAGGGCGTTTCGTTTGTCAACGTGACTCCCGAGATGAAGTACTTCACCAAATATGAGAGCCATGGCAACTATAACCAGGGCTTTTCGTATGGTGACGGCTACAACGCGCTGGGTTATTACCAGTTCGACCGTCGTTGGTCGCTCATCCCGTTTATGAAGCAGGCCTACAACTACAACCCCGAAAAATACAACATGCTCAAGGATGCGATTGATCGCGGCAGCGAGATTTCCAACATGAGCAATGCCATGTACGAGAACGGCCAGCCCACCGAGTTGGGCCGTATTGCGCAGGAGGCCTTCCAGGGCGCTTATAACATCGACCCTGCTGAGTTTTCGGCTCTGCAGGATGCGTATGCGTACAACTCGTACTATGCGGTGACCGAGGCGTGGCTTAAGAGCGCTCTTGGCATTGACATCTCCGGCCGCGCCGATTGCGTCAAGGGCATGGTGTGGAGCATCACCAACATGTGCGGCACCGGTGGCTGCAGAGACTTCTTCCGCTGGGCGAATCTTTCCAACGATATGTCCGACCGCGAGTTTGTGACGGCGCTCTCCAATAGCGTGGTCAACAATGTCGCCACCAAGTTTTCAAGTCAGCCCCAGTATCATGAGGGCTGGAAGAATCGTTATAAGAATGAGCTGAAGGACTGCTTGGTTTTTATCGCCGAGGATGAGGCTGCCGCTGCGACGCCCGTGCAGCCCGAGCCTACGCCGGTGCCCTCGCCGACACCTGATTCGAATGACGACTCGAGTGACGACGCCAACGATGACAGGATGGATGCGCCCTCGACCGATGCTGACGGTAATGGCTCTGCTGGTGGCACTACCAACGACGGCTCTACCTCGAACGGCTCCAATTCGAACGGCTCTGCTGCGGGCGATTCGTCTTCAAGCTCTGCCGGCAATACGGACAGCGACGCTTCTGGTTCGACCGACGCTGACACCTCTAACTCATCCACCGGCTCGAGCGATTCGTCCGTTGACACCGGCTCTAACAACGGCTCTGGCTCTGACGCAACCCCTGATTCCGATGCTTCCAAGGACGACTCGAATAAGGCGCCGGACGCTCCCGTTGCTTCGCCGGACAAGAAGCCTTCTTTCTCCGAGCAGCTTGGTTCTACGCTGGGTTCTTCGCTGATGGCTGGCGTCAATAACGGCTCGGCCCAGAACAAGGACAACTCTGATCAGGCTTCCACGGAAAAGACCGAAGCCGCAAAGGGCGACTCCAAGGATAAGGCTTCCGAGAAGGTTGAATCCGATAAGGGTTCTAGCTCTGATGAGAAGGACGACAAGTCCGCTCAGAAGAAGGACGAGGACAAGAAGTCTGAATCTGAGGAGAAGGACAAGAACAAGGACAAGACCGAGGACGGAAAGCAGCAGGGCGAGGACAGCAGTAAGGGCAACACCGACAACCAGAACCAAGAGCAAAATGACTCCAAGACGGTGACCACTACAACCACGACGACTACAACTACCAAGTCATCTGGCGGCAATATGCCCAAGACGGGCGATCTGATTGTGATGGCGAGCCTTGCCAGTGCAAGCTTGGCCACGCTGGGTGCCACGTCTATTGTGAGTGGCAAGTATAAGCTCGATCAGCAAAAGAAGGCTGCTGGGCAGAACGACTCCGAGGAGTAGTCCCTTTCGGTTGCCCGACAACTAAAGATTCGCAATGGGGGCCGGTGCAGATGCATCGGGCCCCATTTTGTTGCACAACGATTTGTTATGCCCCCTCAAGGCCTTTGTTCCTACCGTTGCCCGATGCCTTTGCACGGATCCAGCGTTGCGCTTGAACTGCTCGCTACAATGGGCTTCGTGCTGCGTTTTAGGGAGAAGTTACGGTGTCTGAACAGGAGTATTGCAACAGTGCCGCTACTTTTGGCGTACGGCTTGTCAACCATGTCGATGATGCGGTCTTACCGGTCGGTGTGCATGATTTTGCCGATGCCATTGGTCGTTGCATACTGGTCGACAAGACCATGTTTATTGCCGATGTGTTGGACTGTGACGCGTCCGTTGTGGTGTGCTGTCGACCCGAGGGTTTTGGCAAGAGCATGAACTTGTCGATGCTCAGGGCTTTTCTGGAGCGTCCGGCGGTCGGTCGCGCCGGTCGGATCTCGTTTGCCGATGCTCAGATTTGGGATGCGGACAGCGGGCGTTATCGGGATGAGTACGCTTGCTATCCGGTGATATCGCTGGACTTTTCTGGCGCTGCGAGGCGTGGCGCCGCCATTGCTGGCGTAGTGCGCGATGCTCTTTTGGGCGAGTGCGCCCGCCTGCTGGCGCTTTTGGAGGCTCCGGATTTAGCTCGAGACAAGGTGCGTCACATCGAACGTGTTGCGCGTGGCGCGGCGAGCGAGGACGAGGTCGCCTCGGTGCTTGGCGTGCTCATTGAGCTGCTGGAGATGGCCTGCGATGAGCAGGTTGTATTGCTCGTTGATGGGTACGACGCGGCGTGGTTGGGCCGTGCGAGCGCGGGGGACGCTTCCGACGCCGATCCGGCAGAACTACTTGACCGGTTGCTGTTTGACGCCATTGCCACTGCGCGCGATTCGTTGCGGCTGACGTGTTTGATGGGGGAGTGTCCCGGTCCTGCCGAAGCGGCGCTTTCTTCGCGCGGCTGCTCGTATTGTCTGACGACGCCGCTGTCGGCGTGGTGTGACCGATATTTCGGTTTTTCGGATGCCGAGGTCCAGGCTCTTTTGAATCATGCTGGGCGCGAGGAATACCTGGATGATGCGCGTGAATGGCTCGAGGGGTATCGGTTTGGCAGGGCCTATTGCTCGAGTCCAGAGCGTGTGATTGGGTTTTTGGACCGAGGCTGCACGGCGCCTGTGCGTGCCGATCTGTATGGATATGCCGATTGCCTGAGTAGGGTAGTTGTCGGGTGGAATCTCGACCGCCTTTCGGTCTTGTTTGATTTGCTCGAGGCCCATGGGTGCGCTGAGGTCCCGCTTTGTTTGGGCACTGCAGAGCCAGATGTCTCGCCTGACGATGACATGTGGACAGCGCTGTATCTGTCCGGTTTTCTCACGACGGATATGACTGAGGAGCCAGAGCATGGCGATCGCCTCCGTGCTTTGCGATTGCCCAATAACGAGCTTCGTCAGGCCTTGCGTCTAGTGATTATTGAGTGGTTTGAGTGCGCCGCAGAAGACATTCGAGACGTCGATGCGTTTCGCGACGGGCTGTGCCATGGGAACGAGGATACCGTGAGGCGGGCGCTAAGCCGCATCTTGGGAGATGCGGGAATCGGTGCGACCGACCCAGATACACCGCTGCCATATCACCTACTCTTGCAAGGACTCTGCTTTGGATTGCCGGGCTATGCCAATCCTGCTTCGAGGCGAAAGTGTGGCGCGGATCGCTGGGACATCCAGGTTTTTCCTACGGGCGCCGTGTTCGACATAGCCGATACGATCGGTATGCTCGATGAACGTCCGCTGATAACGATCAACATGATGTATGACCCCGGTGTTGATGCGCTGGGCCTGGAATTGCTGGCCGTGCAGTCGCTACTCGACATAGAGCGCGACGGCATCGACGAAATCCGTGTACCACGCCCCGGCGTGGGTCGCATGCGCTGGGGCTTTGGCTTTGACGGGCAGCGTGTGTCCGTGGTGTGCCAGCGGTTATAGGGGATGACGAAAGCCCTTTACTACCGCGTCCTTCATGGGCGGCATGGGCTTCCAGTTGGGATCCTTGATGATCTTGCGGGCGTCCTTCATGCCTCGGCGCAGCGCCGGAATGCCGGTCTTAAAGCACTTGTCGACCGCGGCCAGGCGAATGAATTCCTTGCAGAAGGTCGCGGCATTGCCCAGGCGGAACAGCATGGGGTGGTAGTCACCGTAGATCTGCATATAGCGAGCGAGGAAGCCTCGGTTGCGCATGATGTAGTAGCGGTTGGTGTCGCTCGTGGAGTTGAGCTGGCGCTTGCCGGCGATATCCCAGTTGGAGACGGCGCGGGCGCGCTTGAGCACCACGTCGGCGACCACGGCGGCGGGGAAGTGCTGGCTGGCTACGTAGCCGTAGCAGGCATCGTCGCCGTAGATAAAGAAGCGCGCGTCGGGCAGGCCAATCTTGTCGACCACGCGGCGCGAGAACATGCCGCCCTCAAAGCACAGCTGGTTCATGGCGCGGTAGCCCTCGGGACCCAGATCCCACTTGGCGATAGGGTTGGGGATGCCGAGCGAGAGGATGAGCTGGTATTGCCAAAAGAAGGCGCCGCCGTCAAAGTCCAGGCGCGAACCCTGGATGACATCGTAGCGGTCAGTCCACTTGGCCAAGCGCTCGATGCCTTCGGGGATGACGAGCACGTCGTCATCCATCACCCAGAACCATTGGGCGCCCAGGTCGTAGGCGCATTTAGTGCCTGCGGAGAAGCCGCCCGCACCGCCGCCGTTTTCGAGCTGCGGGGCGTAGATGACACGGTCGGTGCCGCCCTGTGCGTCGGGCTGCTCGGTGTCGATGCCCCACAGGTTGGCCAGGCGCTCGTTGAATGCGGTGCACATGGCCTCGGTCTCGCGCGAATTCTCGTTATCGACAATTACGATGCGCCAAGGCGTTGCCGTGAGCCCGGTCATGGAGTCGAACAAGTTGGCCAGGAGTTCCTGGCGCTTGTACGTAACGACGACGATGGCGAGCTTATCGATGGGGGCGGGAAGGGTTGTAGGCATGGGGCAATATATCCTTTCACGCGCGGCGGGCGAGTGCTGCGCGGAAGCTATCGAATACGTCCTTGGGACTGTCTTATTGTAAAGGCTCGGCGCACCTTGACGGCAAGCTTTGAATAAAACGCAGGAACCTGCCACGGCTGTAGCGGCTTTAGCGTCTGACGGCAGCGTGTCTATTGCCGCTTGAGCTTGCGAGCGATAAGGCTTCTAGCTGCGTCGATGGTGAGAAGTGTCAGGGCAAAGACGATGCTAATGACGGTACCCGTGACGATACATATAACTGCCGGGCTGTTTTGGCTGACCAGTATGTTTGCGAGCAACGTATTGAAGACGGGACGCCACAGGCTACTGGTGAGCGACTGCATCACATAGAAACCGAGCGTGGCGGTCGATAAGGTGACGATGGCACCTGCAGTCCGCGAATTGCCTGAGGCACTGCGTCGGGTAGCCGCAAAGAGCAGGGAGGCGGCAGCGAGGGCAAACGAGATCAGCGAGGTCGATTTGCAGGAGAGGGTTGCCATCGCCGCGAGTTTGCCGGTGAAGGAGAGTTCGCCTTCCAGGATGGCGGTGAGCACCAAAACCGTTACGAGCGAGCGCATGCCCAAGGCGCCCGCCCTGTCCGAATTCATGGTATTGGTAACGTCGCGGAGCAGCCCGCCGATCAAAAATGCGACTACGTACGTGGTAGCACTCATGAACTTTTGGAGCCAAGAAAACTCGCCGGCGCTTGTCGCACTCATAGCGGCTAAATACCCGTTAACAACAAATGCGAGGATGCCAACGGCGACGACCGTCGTCGTGTAGGTTTTCTGGGGGAGTCGACTCTTAGCCAATCCAAACCATGGCGACATGAAGACCGTGGCGGCATAGACCCAGATGAACTCAAGGCCTAGCGTGTACCAGTAGTGCGTGTTGAGGGTAACATCGGGAATGGGTGAGACGACCGTGGACCACGCGAGCGCTACGAGGCAATAGAACGCAGTGGGCAAAATGACCTTGCCCAGGCGCTGCGCCGTCCGTTGCATTTGCGACTTCCACGTTGCTCCACCGTCCCAAGCACGCTCGGCCGAAGCGATGAGAAAATAGCCCGAGATCATAAAGAAGACCTCGTTGGCCCAGCAGCCCAGCAAGTTAATAAAACCGAGCACGCCGGAATAGGGGAACATCGCAAGTGGGGCATATTCCACGGCGCCGACGCAGACGGCTTGGAAGGTCCACTGAAAGGTGTGGAACACCGCGATACCGGCGACCGCGACCAAGCGCAAGGCTTCGATGGATATGTTGCGTGCGGCTTTGGGCTGCATGACGTCCTTTCTTATCGGTTTGCCTCTGCGAGCTCCATAGATTATATAAACGCCCGCTGGCGCGCTGACCCTTTGATACCATGAAACGACAGGTATTTCCTAAGGAGCACATTTGTCTACTAACGCCTCTGGCAGCCCTGTTCTGTCGCTGCTTATTCCCATTTACAATGTTCAGCGCTACCTGCGCGAGTGCCTCGATTCCGCCCTGGTGCAGACGCTCAAGGATATTGAGATCATCTGCATTAACGACGGGTCGACCGACAACTCGCCGGCGATTATCCGCGAGTATATGGAGCGCGATGGGCGCGTCAAGATGATCGACAAGGCCAACAGCGGCTACGGCGACTCGATGAACCACGGCCTGGAGATGGCGCGTGGCAAGTACGTTGGCATCTTGGAGTCCGATGACTTTATGGCGCCCGACGCACTCGAAAAGCTTGTCTCGGCCGCCGATAGCAATAATGCCGACTTCGCGAAGGCGAACTTTGATTTCTACTGGTCTAAGCCCGAGGAGCGCCGTTCGCTGCACGAGATGTTTAAAGCCAAGGACTGTGGCAAGCCGGTGCACCCGAGCGATACGACTCAGTTCTTTAAGCAAAAGCCGTCGATTTGGTCGGCCGTGTACCGTCTCGATTTTCTTGAGCGCAACGGCATTAAGTTCCTGCCGACTCCGGGGGCATCCTTTCAGGACACGTCATTCGCCTTTAAGGTGATCGCGTGCGCCGATAAGGCTGTTTACCTGCATGATGCCGTGTTGTCGTATCGTCAGGACAACGAGAATTCCTCGGTCAATTCTTCGGCTAAGGTCTTTTGCGTCAATACCGAGTATGCCGAGATTGAGCGTTGGATTCGAGAGGATTATGCCCGCGACCACGCAAACGGCGATGTCGCGCGCATGCTCAAGTTCAATCAGCTCATTAAGTACGATTCGTACATGTGGAACTACGTGCGCCTGGCGCCTAAGTTCTATAAGGAGTTCCTGGTTCAGATGGCCAAGGAGTTCCAAGCGGCCTTGGACGCCGGGGACTTTTCGCTTGACGACCTCAAGCCGTGGAAGCGCGCAAATCTCGCTGCCATCCTCAAAGATCCTGAGGGCTGGGTTGACGAGCATCCGAGTTTTGCGACGGATGGTGCCTTGGGGCGTGCTAAGTATTACGCCTCGGTTGGAGGCCCAGGTGTGGTTGCTGCCTTCCTCATCGAATCGCTGAGGGGGTAGGTCGACATGGGAGAGACTTTGACCCCCAAAGCGACCATTGTCGTTCCCGTCTACAATTCGTCGCGCTCCATTCAGCGATGCCTCGATTCGCTGTTGGTCCAGTCTGAGCGTTCGATTCAGGTTGTCTGCGTCAACGACGGTTCGACTGATGATTCGTTGAACGTGTTGCGCCAGATCGCGCAGGCCGACGATCGCGTACTGGTGATTGACCAGGAAAACGCGGGTGTCTCGTGCGCTCGAAATACCGGTATCGATGCGGCCGAGGGCGAGACTGTCTTCTTTGTGGACGCCGACGATTACATCGATGCCCAGACGGTCGAGCGCGTGCTGCATGCCATGGAGTCGTCAGATGCCGAGGTCGTCGTTTTTGGCGGCGTCTGTGAACCTGCCGATGCCGCCCCCAAACGTGTCCAGCAACTCATGAGCCCCAAAGCTGGTACCTTCGGCGCCCGTGATCCCCAACTGCTGTTCCATTCGAATGCGCAGCCCTATGCCTGCCGTGCGGCTTTTTCGCGCGAGCTGCTCAATCGCGAAGGCATTCGCTTCGCCCCCGGTTTGGCTTTGGGCGAGGACGTCGTCTTCCAATTTGCGGCTTATGCGCTTGCCCGCAGGACCGTCGTCATGCCGGACAAGTTCTACCACTACGTGATGGAGAGTGAATCGGCGACGCACGAGTTCAACAGTGCCGAGGCTCGCGCCAAAAAGCTCGATGCCCATATGAGAATGCTCGAGGAGGTCTTGGAGGACTGGGCAGCCTACGGTCTTTTGGACCTGTGCCCCGGCGAGCTGATAACTTGGTTTTTGGACCTTATTGTGTTCGACCTGGCGCGCTTGGATGCCGATGGTTTCCATCGCGTGGCGGCTCGCGTCAATATGGATCTCACGACGTTTTTGGGAACGGCGTGGGCGGATATGCCTGCCAAGGGCGCCGTTTGCCGTGTTGCCCACAAGTTCGTTGCGACGACCTCGGGCGTTTCGATGGCAGACGCCACGCTGTTCTATCTTTCGACTCGCGGTCTCAAAGCCTGCCTGGAGCGCTTTATCTAATTCCAAGCGCTGCCGCCCGCCGCAACTCGGCTGCTAAAATAACCCTGTTACACGCTATTCAACAGGAGGTTCTCTTGCAGATCTCTGATACCCCTAAAGTTTCGCTGCTTGTGCCCATTTGCAATGTCGAACGCTACCTGCGCGAGTGCCTCGATTCCGCCGTGGCGCAGACGCTTAAGGACATCGAGATCGTCTGTATCAACGACGGCTCCACCGATAGCTCGCCAGATATCATCCACGAGTACATGGAGCGCGACTCTCGTGTAAAGATGATCGACAAGGCCAACAGCGGCTACGGCGACTCGATGAACCGCGGCCTGGAGATGGCGCGCGGCGAGTACGTGGGCATCCTTGAGTCCGACGACTTTATGTTTGAGGATTCGCTCCAAAAGCTGGTCGCCAAGGCCGATGCCGAGCATGCCGATGTGGTAAAGGGCGACTTTTACCTGTATTGGTCCACGCCCAGCGAACGCCGTGAACTGTTTGGGATTATCGATGAGCATATGACGGGCGCCGCGTATCGCCCCGTCGATCGCCCGGGCATCTTCTACCGCAAACCATCCATTTGGTCGGCTATCTATCGGCGCGAGTTCCTCAACGACAATCAGATTCGGTTCCTTCCCACGCCGGGTGCCTCGTATCAGGACGCAGGCTTTAACTTTAAGGTTTGGGCTTGCGCCGAGCGTGCCGCGTTTATTACGGACCCCATTTTGTGCTATCGCCAGGATAACGAGAAGAGCTCCGTTAATTCGTCCAACAAGGTGTTTTGCGTGTGCGACGAATACGCCGAGATGCAACGTTTTTTGGACGAGCGTCCCGAGCTCAAGGCTCAGCTCCAAGGCATTTTAATGCGCATGAAGGTCGATACGTACCGTTGGAATGATGAGCGTCTGGTCGATGAGTTGCGCGAGCGGTTTTGGGAGAAGGCCTCGCCCGAGCTCAAGGCCGATTGGGATGCTGGTCGCTTTGACCTGTCGCTATTCGACCCGCGCGGCGAGACTGACTTGCGCCTGATGGTCAAGTCGCCCCGCGCCTATATCGATTCGCGCTTTGACTTTAAGAAGCCGGGCAAGCTCAATACGTTTAAGCATTACTTTAAGATTGGCGGCCTGCCGCTGGTTTGGCGCGTGTTGACGTATCAGCGCACCTACGGCGACAACCCGCACCCTGACGACGTTCCGGCCGCACAGTAGGAGCGCGTGACTATGGCTACCCCTAAGATTTCCGTCGTTGTTCCCATTTACAAGGTGGAGGAGTGCCTGGCCTGGTGCCTGGACTCCCTGCTTGCGCAGGACATGCCCGATTGGGAAGGCGTGCTGGTTAACGATGGCTCGCCGGATGGTTCGCGCGATATCGCGGCTGCCTATTGCGAAAAGGACACGCGCTTTACGCTGGTCGATAAGCCCAATGGCGGCCTGTCGAGTGCGCGTAATGCAGGCATCGCCGCGTCTACGGCACCTATTGTCGCGTTCTTGGATTCCGACGACCGATTTACGCCCGATGCATGCCGTGTGATCGTCGATGCCTTTGAGCGCGAGGACTGCGACGTTTTGACCTTTGGTGCGAATCCGTATCCGCTGGAGGCGGGGTATCCGTGGCTTAACTATGTGCTGAGCCCGCGTGATGTGTCGTTTGAAGGCTATAGCTCCGACCTGCTGTTTAAGGAAGCTTCTCGCCCCTTTGCATGGCGCACCGCCTGCAAGCGTGAGTTTTTGCTGGGCAACGGGATCGTGTTCGACGAAACCGTTAAGTATGGCGAGGACCAGGTCTTCGATTTTGCCGTGTACGGTCGTTCGCATAAGACCGCGCTTATCTCGAACAAGCTGTATGACTACCGCGTGGCGCGCAAGGGTTCGCTCATGGACACCATGCGCTACGACGACGAGACGCGTCTGCTGGAGCACGTGAAGATTTACTCCGCGGTGCTGGCTGACTGGCAGCGCGACGGTCTCGATGTTCAGTATGCCGATGACCTGGCGTACTTTCTCTGCGATCTGGTGCTGTACGATGCACTCAGGTTGCTGGGTTCGGACTGCGGCAAGGTGTTTGCTGCCGTTGCCGCGGCGCTTGCCGGTTCTGCCGTGGGTAGCGATGCTGCGCTCGCGCAATGTGCTTCATCTGTTGCTGCTATGGTGCGCGCGGCGCTTACCAGCAAGGCCCCCAATGTCCGTGAGTGCAAAAAGCTCATGTTCGATTATGACGTCTTAAGGTTTGGGCGCCTGGGTGCCTGCAAACGCATGGCAGCGAACGCCCTGGGAAAGCGAGAAGTGTAGATGAGTATCAAGCGTTTGGCACTTTGCCGCAGTCAGGGCCGTCTGTTTGTGCTGCTTCGTTTTGCCGGTCAGGATGTCGCCGCGCTTATTGAGCGGGAGGGCTCTCAGGCGTTTGCCCATGCGACGACGAGCGGTTCTTGTGTGCCGTCGCTGGTGCTCCCGGTCGATCATGGCCGTGTACTGGCGCTTTGTCCTTCCGTTTCCGATTACGAGCGCGAGCTCGCCGTCTTGGTGCTTCCGTTTTTGGATGGCTCGTCGATGGATGTCGTTTTTGCATCCGGTGGCCAAAGGTTGGGCTCCATTCGCCTCGATAGCCGCGTGGCCAAGCTGGAATCCAAGGTTAACTACAAAGCAAAGCCTGCGCTGTGCGCGCTTATCCGCGATGCGCAGCGTGGCGAATGCTGCGGTCGCAACGAGATCGATGCCATTCGCTATTTACCGGCAGACGCCGGCGCGGTGTGGCGCTATGAGGTTACCTGGGCGGGAGAACCCCAGTGCTCACCTGAGCTCCAGATCTTCGATACGCATATGAATGCCATCGATGCTACCGTGCATGTGTTTGAGTCGCAGGTCGATGTGCCGCAGCGCAACGGTTGCCGCGTCAATAAAACGTATCTGAGCGTTGAGATGCCTCAGGATATACGAGATTTTGTCGCGATTGTGAGCGATCCCACGGAGCAGATCCAGAGCGGGTTTTGCGCCATGGATGGTCGCCTGTACAACGGCATGGTCGATGACAGTTGGAACCGCATGAAGGACGCGCGCGCAGACGACGCAGCTTATCGACGTTGGTTTGAGCAGCATCGCGCAAAGCCGGGCGATCTGGCGTGCCAGCGTGTCGCTTCGGCGGCCTTTGCCTATAGGCCGCTCGTGAGCATTGTGGTGCCGTGCTACAAGACTGATCGGGTCTACCTGCGTGAGCTGCTGGACTCGGTGCTAGCCCAGAGCTATGACAACTGGGAACTGCTCCTTATGGATGCCTCGCCTGAATGGGATGTGGTGGCCGCCCTTGCGGCAGGTGCCAACGACGAGCGCATCCGTCGCATCGAACTTCCCGGCAACGGCGGCATTGTGGTCAACACCAACGCAGGTATCGAGCAAGCGACGGGCGACTACATCGCGTTCTTGGACCATGACGACATCCTGGAACCGGACGCGTTATTCCACTATGTTGCCGCGCTGAATAAGGCGGCCGAGGGCGAGCGTCCCCAGGTCCTGTTCTGCGACGAGGACATGTTCCAGAAAACGGGGGAGTGGGGCCAGCCGGTCTTTAAGACCGTACTCAACGTCGACCTGCTCTATAGCCATAACTGCGTGACGCATTTTCTGATGGTGGAGAAGGCGCTCATCGATCACATTGGCACGTCTCCAGAAGACGTTGCGGGTGCCCAGGATTACGACCTGACGCTTCGCTGCCTTGCAGCCGGCGCGCGGTTTGGGCACGTTGCGCATGTGCTGTATCACTGGCGCGTGCATCCGGGATCGACCGCCGACGGTTCTGCTGATAGCAAGCCGTATGCTATTGAAGCCGGGCGCCTTGCGCTTCAGCGCCACTTTAACGCGCTGGGCATTTGCGGAACGGTCGAGGAGACCGAGACGCCGTTTGTCTACCGCATGCACTATGCGCTGCCGAAGCCTGTGCCGCTGGTGAGCATTGTGATTCCGACCAAGGATCACATTGAGACGCTCGACGCCTGCGTGATGTCGATTGCCCAGAAGACCACGTATGCCAACTACGAGATCGTCTTGGTGGAGAACAACAGCGAAGCCCCGGAGACGTTTACGTATTACAAAGCCCTGCCGGAGCGCGTAGCGGCTGCATCTGGTGGCAAGGGTGCAGCGCGCGTTGTGTTCTGGCCGGGCGAGTTCAATTACTCCCAGATCATCAACTTTGGCGTTAAACATGCCAAGGGCGATTACCTGCTGCTGCTCAACAACGATACCGAGGTCATAAGCCCCGACTTTATCGAAGAGATGATGGGCTATCTGCAGCGTCCCGATGCGGGCGTGGTGGGCGCCAAACTCTACTTTGCCGATCATCTGGTGCAGCATGCCGGCATTTTGGTTGGCGTGCGTGGCGCGCTTGCCCATGCTAACCAGGACTTCTCGGCAAAGCGCGAGGGCTATCTTGCCCGCGCTGTGCGCCCCGGTAACTTCAGCGCCGTAACGGGTGCCTGCCAGATGGTCCGACGCGACGTATTTGAGCGGGTCGGCGGCTACAACGAGGAATTCGCCGTTGGCTTTAACGACGCAGACTTTTGTCTGCGCGTGTGGGAGGCGGGCTTCCGCACTATCTTTACGCCCTATGCAGAGCTGTACCACTACGAGTTCACCTCGCGCGGCAGGGAAGAGGCCAACGAGGAAAAGCTGCGCCGATGGAAACGCGAGCAGGCGCTGTTCATGCAGCGCTGGCCTGAGTTCTTCTTGACGGGCGATCCGTGGTTGGGGCCGAACTTATCCGCTGAAAGCGAGTATTTCTCGCTTTAGAAAATGGATTTTAGGAAGTCCTCAACTTACTTACGATATGAGCTTGGAATAAAGCAACGTTGGACTACTTGCTAAGATAAATTACGAAAGCTCGATACTTTCGCGATAAGTTTATACAGGCTTATATAACTCGATATTATCCGATATAGTCTGCGATAATTATTTAAACGATGATTGACTGTTAATCGATTCCCTAGGAAGGTAAACAAGTAGAGGCGTCGCTCTCTATGGGCGATGGCTTTGTCGCGACTGGTTTGACCATAGAGGACAATCTTCTGTCGAGAGCCGCTAAGGCCACTAAGGGCTATGCCTATCTGGTGCAACTGGTCGGTTATTCCATTTGGCAGCGCGCCAACTTGCATCGTGCCAAAAGTGCCATTGTGAGCGAGCGCGATGTTGCCGAAGGTATTGCGTTGGCAGAGGCTCGTTTTCACGATGTTGTTCACGAGCCCGCGATTTCTGGACTGGGGCTTAACGATATTAAATACCTTTTGGCGATGTGCGAGGATAAACAACAGTCCAAATCATCCGAGATTGCTAGGCGCATGGGAAAAAAGACCAATGAGGTCATCTCTATTAGGGCAAAATTGCTACAAAGAGAGGTTATTCAGGCGCCACAGAGAGGCTACGTGCAGTTTGCCGTGCCGGACCTAGATATCTATCTGCGAGAGAATACCGAGGAGATTCTCGAACGGTTCTAGGTCGAGAGAGGACGACGACACCATCTTTAAGACTGCTCCTAACGCCGATTGTCATATCGGGTTTTTTGGGCGACAATCCCCGTGATAATAAGATGCGGCATTCATCGTCGCCCGCCAATCGGATTTCGTCTATCTATAGCATTGCGTGTTTTGATTTGCCGCAACAAAGATATCATTCGCAAAGCGCGAGGGCTATCGTTGTCACGAGCTCAAGGCGAGATGGGCGGCGGCGTGCCATGATGTATTTGCATGAGCGTTCGGCTGTTTAATAGGTATTTACAGTTAGGATAAAATTAGATCTGTTATTTCATCAAATACGCTGGAGAGCGCAATGAATAGTCCTATTCGTCAACAAGATATGTGCGATCAAAAGCCTTGGCTTACTCCTTGGGAACAAGTCTCCCATCTTAAGAGCAAGGGTGTCCGTTTCCTCTATATGAGCGAGGCAGAGGCGGTCGAGTATCTGACGAAGAACAACAATTACTTTCGCTTGCGCTCGTACCGCACCGGATTTCCAAAGGTTTCTGATGGAAAACGCAAGGGTGAATATGTCAACTTAGATTTCAAGATGCTTGTTGACCTTTCGATTATTGATATGTTGCTTCGAAACGAGATGATTTCGCTCACTCTTGATATTGAGCACTTCTGCAAAGTTGACTTGCTGGGCAGGATAGAGCAGCATGCCGAGGACGGTTACGAAATCGTTCAAGACTATTTAAGCGAGCAGGATGCATTTGATAGCAAGGGGAATGTGACCAACTGGGTCAAAAAAGAGATTTCACGTTGTGAGTCGAGTGCCTATTCTGCAGGCATTCTTGCAAAATACAGTGGTTTTAATATGCCTGTCTGGGCCTTTCTGGAAGTTATTACCTTTGGCGCCTTTAATTCATTCATTTTGTTTTGCGCCAAACGGTTTGACGATGATGAGCTTCGCGATAGGTTTTATTTGCTTCGCGCGGCAAAAGATCTCCGCAACGCGTGTGCTCACAATAGTTGCATTCTTAATGGTCTTGCTTCGGGTGAGAATGCCCGAAGGGCAAATAACGGTGTTATGAAGGCATTGAGCAAAATAGATGGGGTTGGCTCTTATCAGCGTAAGGCAAGGATGAGCAATGAGCGAATACGCCAGATTGTCACAACGCTATATCTGCACAAAGAGGTGTCGTCTAAAGGCGTTATTAAGCACAAAGCACAATCGCTTTCCAAGTTTATTTCTAGGGCAAATCGCAACATCAACTACTATAAAGGTGCGGAGGTCATAACTTCCTCCTTCTCATTTTTGTCGAAAGTGATCGGCGCATGGTATTTGTGTGACGCTGAAGATATGCCTTCTTGCGATTCCTAGGCATCTGGTGCAAAATATTTTCCACTTCGAAAAGCGGTTCGGCCGTTTTGCAAGGGGGCTTCTCTTTATGGGACGCCCTCTATTTTTATGCCGCGCCAATCGGAAGATATTACGTTTTCGGCTACTGCATTTTTTCAATCCCCAACGGTTGTAGATCAATACCTACCGCTCACACTTGTTGCTTAACAAATGGCGAGGTTGGTGGGCTAAGTTAGTGACAGTGTTTTGCTGGAGGAGGGCAAATGCCCTATGCCGAGCTGTACCACTACGAGTTCACCTCGCGCGGCAGGGAAGAGGCCAACGAGGAAAAGCTGCGCCGCTGGAAGCGCGAGCAAGCACTGTTCATGCAGCACTGGCCGGAGTTCTTCTTGGATTGTGATTCCTGGCTCGGACCGAACTTATCCTCCGACAGTGAGCACTCCTCGCTTTAGCGCGAAGTAATTTTAAGATCCGGCAAAGTGCCCTCAAGAGCTGCAAGAGCGGTGGGGTTCAAGTACTCCTCGTTCAAGCGGCTCTTGTCATATTGAAAACGTGCCTCAGAATTTTTCAGGTGGTTGTATTAAATTGGTTCGCTTATGTGCTCGGTTTGACTCAGAAGCTATTCAGCGTAACGGTTGAGGTGTGGTGACTCATATTTAAATTGCAGCTGCAAAGACACCTTTTATCGATTTCCCGTTGAAAAACTGAATTGATAGTTTAAAAATAACTTTAGAGAGCCTTAAATCTCGGAGAAAGGATGTCGTATGGAAAACCTTCGAGAAAGATGGCACGGACTAACAGTGCTGGGAGTTGTTGCATTTGCTGCTGCCTGCATGACGGTTGCCCCGGCGCCCTCATTTGCTGATATTGCTGGCGGTGGCGGAGGCGGTGGACCGATTACGGAATGGTGTTCCGACGGTCGTCCGATTTCTTACTGGGGCTATGACGGTTGGAACGGCACTCAAAATGAACAGACGTCTGACCCTCTTACGCGGTATAGCGTTGAGTGCAATGCTGGGGGGACTGCTCACAGGGATTTTCTAGTAGGCTTAAACTCAATTGATCAGAGCGCCTCGAGGACCGATTCTTCTGTAGTTACATCACGTCCCGCAGGTACATACTATTTCAACAAAGATGGTTTCATGAAGACCGGACTCGTTTGGTGCGAGGACGGCAAACTTCGCTATTTCGATCCGAAAACTGGCGTCATGGTCACGAACCAGTGGCATAACGATTACGAAGCCGTCTGGTACTATTTTGGCGCTGACGGGACCGCAGTTTCGGGCTGGCAGTCTATCGGTGGGGACAAGTACTACTTCTACCCCGAAAGCCATGATATGGCATACGGCCGAGTTCAAATTGACGGCAAGAATTACTTCCTGAACACCCCTGGCGCCAACGCCGATGGCCGCATGCAGCATGGCGGCTGGTTCTACGACTCCATCTACGGAAAGTGGTCCTATGCGACCTCCGACGGTGAGCTATTGACCGGTTGGCATAATCTCGGCGGGGCTTGGTACTATTTCAACGAATCTGGGGTTATGCTGACTGGCTGGATCAACGATTCGGGTACCTGGTACTACACTAATGCCTCCGGTGCGATGGTCACTGGCTGGCTCAACATCGGCGGTACTTGGTTCTACCTCGACGGCTCGGGCGCCATGGTCGCTAACAGCTGGCGCAGTCTCGGCGGCTCCTGGTACTGGTTCGGCGACTCCGGTGCAATGGCCACTGGCTGGTTCTTGGCAGGCGGCTCTTGGTACTATGCGAGCGGTTCGGGCGCCATGGCAACCGGCTGGCTCAGCAATGGCGGCACGTGGTATTGGCTCGGAGGTTCGGGCGCTATGGCCTCTAGCTCTTGGGCTAACGTTGGTGGAGTTTGGTACTGGTTCGACGATTCCGGTGCGATGGCCACCGGCTGGCGTCAGGTCGGCGACGCCTGGTACTACTTTAGCGGTTCCGGCGCTATGGCCCACGACGCCTGGGTCGGCGACTACTACCTCCAGTCTTCCGGCGCCATGGCTACGAATGCCTGGGTTGGCTCCTACTATGTCGGCGAGGACGGCAAGTGGATTCCGGGCTACGGTTTAGTTTGGTATAAGAGCGGTAGCGATGTTTACCATACGCATAAGTGTCGTACCGTTGGCAAGGACGCAAAGGGCTATTCGCAGATCTCTATCCAGGAGGCCCAGAAGCGCGGTGCTTTACGAGAGTGCAAGAACTGCCAACAAATTGGCTAACGCATTATTGAGCTAGTTTTGATTGAGGCCCCGTTGCCCTGAGGTGACGGGGTCGCTGCGTGATTGGATACCGTGCTGCTATGAAGAAATGCTCATTCGGGGTGTTGGTTTTTTCTGGCCTTGTTTCTTTGGGGCTCCTTTTGGGTTCGCCCTCGATGTTATACGCCCTTGATTCGAATAACACTGACGAAGGTCCCGCATCTAACGTTGCTATTGCTTCTGTCGAGTCAGGCGTTGATGCTCAGCGCGAATCGACCTTCGCTGTCGAGCAGAACTCTCAGGTGGATAATGAGACCCCTTCTGAGGTTTCGAATCAAATTGTTTGGCATCAGGGGTGGATATCACCCGAAGAAGGGGCTGGTTATTGGCGTTGGGGCTTGTCCGACGGAACAATTGCTGTTTCTTCTTGGAGACACATAAACGGTAGCTGGTACTGGTTCGACGACGAAGGTCGAATGGCTCAGGATGGATTGGTTCAAGTCGGGGGTGCGACTTATGGATTCTCCTCTTCGGGTGCAATGCGTGTCGGCTGGTACCTAGATTCTACAGGCCCCACCTCTGCTTGGCGTTATTTCTCCGGTTCTGGCGCCATGGTAAAAGGCTGGCTTTCAGACGGCAGCAACTGGTATTGGCTGGATGATGAGGGCAAGATGGTCCACGATACAATGCTGCAGATCGGGGAAGCCACGTATGGATTCTCCTCTTCTGGCGCAATGCTTATCGGATGGCACCTTGATGCTTCCGTCTGGCATTATTTCTCCGGCTCTGGCGCCCTGGTAAAGGGCTGGCTCTCGGATGGGGGCCGTTGGTACTGGCTTGATCCTGCGGACGGTTCTATGGCAACCGGGCTGAATGCATGCAATGGAACCCCTTATATCTTTAACGGATCGGGGGCCATGCTCTCCTCTCAGTGGGCACTTGTTGACAACAACTGGTATTACGCTGACTCCAACGGCTTGCTGCATGGAGGCTGGTTGCTTCTGGGGAATTCTTGGTATTACCTGGATCCAGGAAACCATATTATGCTCACGGGCTTTGTGCAAGTGGGCTCGTCCACCTATTTCCTTACGAGTTCAGGTGCCATGGCAACAGGCTGGGCACTTGCTGATGGTACTTGGTATTTCGCCGCACCAAACGGATCTATTCAACGAGGACGATGGATAAAGTCCGGAAGCGCCTGGTATTACCTTGATGATGTATCCGGCGCAATGCGTACTGGTGAATTCGCGGTAGGAAGCACGCGCTATTTTTCTTATGATTCCGGCGCGATGGCATCTTCGTGCTGGATTAACTTGGGCGACGGTATGTCATGGGCGAATTCGTCTGGAGCACTGAGCGAGCCGTTGCCTACTTCATCTGATGGATCTCCCGTAATCGCTGATCGTGCCGACTTGTCTTCATTGCCAGGTACAATTCATATTGGAGACGCGGTTTTCTATGCGGACGCAAACGGTGTCGTTAATGTGGCATCTGGTTGGATTATGTCGAATGACGCTTCTGACGAAAACGGCAATTCTTGGTTCTACGCATCTTCCAATGGTGTCCTTAAGTCTGGTTGGCAATATGTCAACGGTGCGTGGTATTGGATGGACCCTTCCACATTCAAGATGAAAACTGGATGGCTTAATGACGGCGGTACGTGGTACTGGCTCCAGCCTTCGGGCGCCATGTTTGCTAATGGGTGGCTGAAAATCGATGGCGTTGACTACTACTTCAATGCAAGCGGTGCATGGTTGAATACGTCTGGTTCTGTTTTAGGGGTTAATAGGTCCAGCCTGGTCAATTGGCTTATGAGCCACGAGAACGATGGCTATTACCGTGGAACACGCTATGATACGCATCTTAGCCAAGAAACATGCATGTATCCAAAGGGTGATCCTCGTTGGGACGGGTATACCGGTATGAACTGCGGCGGATTTGTATCGCATGCATATATGAAAGCGGGCGGGAATTTAGCTCCAATTGCCGCCGAGCAGAGCCATTCCCCTTGGAGTGGTGGTCCCGGAAGGGGCGGCTGCGTTAACGCTTATCGTTGGTACGGCTATGCTATCGATACGTGCGCAAACGTGACTTATTTCAACTCTATTGATGAGTTGTTACGCAGTGGTTTGGCTCGTAAGGGGGACATTGTGTTCTTCAATCCTTACAACCCATATGCGGACGATAGCCACATTGGCTTTTTCTGGGGCAATTCGCCGAGCGAAAATTTGTTCTGGCATAGTGATGGTTATGGAAATCGCATCTCCGGTTTGACTGCTTTGGGCCCATCGAAAGTAATCTTGATTCGTTAGAATTCCGCGTTGTAGGGGACTCTCTGGGTCCCCTACCTTTTTGACATCTGGTTTGAAAGCTAACTGATGTCGGCATTCTTTGGGGCTAAGAGTAGGGACTAGGAGTCCTTGGTTTCACCCTGCTGGGAAGTTCTTGTTTACATTATGGTATTACGTGCAGTTATTTGTCGTCCTAGATGGCATCTTGTCCAGTTGGATGTTCAGAAATCTTTCACAGCCATGCTGTAAGCTAAACGCAAACAAGAACGAATGACGAGGTTTACATGAGCAAACATCTTAAGTTATTTTCGGCATTGTTGGTGCTGATGGTCCTTGCGCCCATTTCTGTGTTTGTTTTCCCCTCGAACGCGGAAGCTGCGCGGTCCCTAGTTGAGAATTCCTGGCGTTATGAGGATGGGCAATTGGTCGCAGAGGATGCTTCTTCCGAAGAAGATGGAATAGCCTTATTGTCCATGGACATTCTTCCCGATGGGGCTACGGCGCAGGGCATCGATGTCAGCGAGCATCAAGGACGTATTGACTGGAATGCTGTTAAGGCTTCTGGTATCGATTTCGCTATTCTGCGTGTTGGATTTGGCGCTCCATCTTGGGGCGGTCGAGTTGACTATCAATTTAATCGAAATATTTCTGAGTGCGAGCGACTCGGAATTCCCTACGGCGTCTATATCTATTCATATGCTTTTGATAATCAGCAGGCAGCTGATGAGGCATCAATGGTGATCAATTGCCTTTCTGGGCATAATCCAAGATTGCCGGTGTATTACGATCTTGAGGATAACTCGATAATTGCAAATGGACGTCAAACCGGAATTGCATCGAGGGCGCAGGTTTTTTGTAATAGGATTTCTGCCGCAGGATATGAGCCTGGTATTTATGCAAATTTAAATTGGTTTAACAACATTTTGACTGACTCTGTATTTAAGAGTAGCTCTTGGGATCATTGGATTGCTCAATATAACTCGCAATGTGACTATACCGGCAATTACAGTTTTTGGCAGTATAAGAGCAACGGAAAAGTCCCTGGAATCAACGGCAACGTTGATATGAACTACGCGTATGTTGATGTCTCCCTTTATCATTGGCAACTAATTGACAGCACCTGGTATTATGCAGCCTCCAACGGCAAGGCGTATACCGGATGGTTGTTTCAGAGTGGCACGTGGTACTGGCTCGAGCCCGACGTGGGCGGTGCCATGGCTACCGGCCTTCACGAGTGCAACGGCTCCCTGTACTGGTTTAATTCGTCCGGCGCGATGGCGACCGGGTGGGTCCTCGACGGCGGGACCTGGTACTACGCGACTGGCTCCGGCGCGCTGGCGCGCGGCCCCGTATCCGTCGGCGGCGTGCCCTACTGCTTCGACGCCCGGACGGGTGCCATGCTGACGGGCTACCAGACGGACGCGCAGGGCGTCCGCCGCTACTTCGGCAGCTGCGGCCCCCTTAACGGCTGGGGCCTCGTCGACGGCTCCTGGTACTGGTTCGCTGACGGTATCGCCTCGACCGGCTGGCTTTACACCGGCGGTTCCTGGTACTGGCTCGAGCCCGACGCGGGCGGTGCGATGGCCACCGGGCTCCATGAGTGCAACGGCTCCATGTACTGGTTCAACGGCTCCGGCGCGATGGCGACCGGATGGGTCCTCGTCGGCGGCACCTGGTACTACGCGACGGGCTCCGGCGCCCTCGCCTCCGGCTGGCTCAACCTAAACGGTGCGTGGTACTGGCTCGACCCCACGACGCATGCCATGGCAACGGGCCTGCACACATGTAACGGCTCTGAGTACTGGTTCAACGCCTCCGGCGCGATGGCGACCGGATGGGTCCTCGACGGCGGCACATGGTACTACGCGACGAGCTCCGGCGCCCTCACCTCCGGCTGGGCCTACGTCGGCGGCGCCTGGTACTGGCTTGACCCCTCGACGCACGCTATGACTACGGGTGTTCAAGAAATCGATGGGGTGAAATACTCTTTTGCTAGTAATGGCGCTTGGCTCGGCTAGCAACTCTTCCTTAATTGCTTTTTTCTAATTACATATTGCTCTTAGCTATCCATTTGTAGACTATGTTTATATAAAAATTGGTAACTACTGGGGGCTGCACATGGCAAGGAAAAAGCGAATAACATTAATCCTAATCATTCTTTCAACTCTACTGCTCGCTGGACCCGGTGTGGTTGATATCGCGAACGCAGAACCCATAAGCTCCTCCATCCCTACTGATTTTGAGCGGCAATCCGTCCCCTCGACTCTTTCTCCTTCCGATTCAATTGATGATGGTCCTGCTCAAGAATCCGTTAAATGGAATCTGGGTTGGAATTCGTTTGACGGCAACTGGTTCTATGTGGATTCAGTCAATCCGGTCTCGTTGCATTCTGGCTGGCTCTATACCAATGGGGCCTGGTATTGGCTCGACCCCTCGACGCATGCCATGGCCATCGGGCTCCATGAGTGCAATGGCTCCGCGTACTGGTTTGACGCCTCCGGCGCGATGGCGACCGGGTGGGTTCTCGACGGCGGTACCTGGTACTACACGACGGGCTCCGGCGCCCTCGCCTCCGGTTGGGCCTACGTCGGCAGCGCCTGGTACTGGCTTGATCCCTCCACCCATGCCATGGCTACCGGCCTTCACGAGTGCAACGGCTCCCTGTACTGGTTTAATTCGTCCGGCGCGATGGCGACCGGGTGGGTCCTCGACGGCGGGACCTGGTACTACGCGACTGGCTCCGGCGCGCTGGCGCGCGGCCCCGTATCCGTCGGCGGCGTGCCCTACTGCTTCGACGCCCGGACGGGTGCCATGCTGACGGGCTACCAGACGGACGCGCAGGGCGTCCGCCGCTACTTCGGCAGCTGCGGCCCCCTTAACGGCTGGGGCCTCGTCGACGGCTCCTGGTACTGGTTCGCTGACGGTATCGCCTCGACCGGCTGGCTTTACACCGGCGGTTCCTGGTACTGGCTCGAGCCCGACGCGGGCGGTGCGATGGCCACCGGGCTCCATGAGTGCAACGGCTCCATGTACTGGTTCAACGGCTCCGGCGCGATGGCGACCGGATGGGTCCTCGTCGGCGGCACCTGGTACTACGCGACGGGCTCCGGCGCCCTCGCCTCCGGCTGGCTCAACCTAAACGGTGCGTGGTACTGGCTCGACCCCACGACGCACGCCATGGCCACGGGCGTTCAAACTATCGGATCATGTGAATACATATTTAATAGTACCGGCAAGATGATGGCTAATTGCTGGTCAAACGGTGATGGGTCTTGGATGTATCATTCGTCATCCAGCGGCGCAATTGACCTTAAAGGCATCATGACCGATTCGGGAATCCAGCTGATTGACGACGACGGTAATGCCAGAACGGGCTGGATTGAGAGTCAGGGTGCTCGATATTATTGTTCTGCTAGTGGAGTAATTCTGACTGGGTGGCAGCAAATTGCTGGGTCTTGGTATTACTTTAACCCGGATGGTCGAATGGCGACCGGCTGGCTTAACGATGGCAGCAACTGGTACTGGCTGGATTCCGCTTCTGGCGCGATGAAAACGGGATGGCTTTCCCTTGGGGGCACATGGTATTACCTTGATGTCGCACGTGGGGGAGTAATGTTGAGTAACGGTTGGTATTGGATCGGCTCTACTGACTACAAGTTCAGTTCATCCGGCGCAATGGTTGGCGCTTGGGTCGATGTCCCGTGCTATTCGCAGTACCCGGAACTTCCTACTGGCTGTGAGTCGGTTGCCCTTACAAACTTGCTTAACTACTATGGTTTCGGTTTAGGTAAGACGATTATTGCGGATTACTATTTGCCCAAGGGAAGCAATGGCAATTTTGTTACCGCTTTTGATGGCAATCCAAGGCGTAGCAGCGGGGGTCTCATGGGATGCGTCGCACCTGCGATTACTATTGCTGGTAATAACTTTCTGCGTGCTGCTGGAAGTGGCAAGCAGGCAAAAGACGTCTCTTTCTCGTCAATTTCTTCCATTAAGAACAGACTGACCTGTGGTCAACCTGTTGAGATGTGGAATACCGAGTGGGGAAGTTGGCCAGGAGGCCGTTATGCTGCACGTTGGTATAATGGGCATTCTTATGGCCTGTGGGGCGGTAATCATGCCGTAGTCCTTAAAGGCTATGATGACGAGCAGGGAATTGTCTATCTTTCGGATTCGATTAACGGCAATGTTACGCGAAATGCCCAGGTGTTCTTCGGCACATGGCAACAGATGGATAGCCAGGCCGTGGTAATTGAATAGCCATGATGCTAAAAGGGGAGAGCTCGACGAGCTCTCCCCTTTTACTACATTGTTAATCAAGCTAAGCCGTCTTATTACGTTCAAATAGTTCGTCCCAGTTACTGGCTGCCAAAACTGTTCCGCATACAATTACAATGCAGCAGATTACGGATGCCATGTCGGGAATTATTCCAAGCAAGATCAGGCCAAAGACCACCGACCATGCCGAATAGGAGATATTCAGAGCCATCGCACGCGCTGCTCCGATTGCTGCAATGCCCTTGTAATAGAACAGATAGGATGCAGTTCCCGCGAGTCCGGCGAGTGCAATAATCAATGTGGGCATGCTCGGGATAGCACCCAGCGTGAAATGCCATGCTCCGAAGAGGGGGAGTACGAGCACTCCATAAACAAGCGCACTTGTAGTTTCGCGGATTTGCAAAGCCGTTTCGTCATCAACGGCATCATCTTTCATTCCCCATGCGCACAGCACCGCTTCGGATCCCCATCCGATAACGGCAAGCACCGCGCCGAGTAAGCCGAGAGGGGCATTTGCAATCTCGCTCGACCCGGCCGATAGATAGCCCATCGTCATTACGCCGCAAAGGGCAACGAGAAGGGAAAGAATCTGTCCTTTGCCCATTTTCTCTTTCAGCAGCACGAAAGAAAGGAATGCTCCGACCGCGGGATAGAAGGCGGAGATGATTGCCGTATAGGCAGCTCCGATGTTATTAATTGCCAATACGTAGCCGGTCATCCCGATAGGCCCACCGAGCAGAGCGCCGGCGATGACGACCTTGCCCGAACGAGTTTTAAGTGCAGCGAGCGTGTCTTTTAATCTGCCTCGAACTCCCATGTAGCCAAAGAGCCAGATTGCACAGAAGGCATCATGGAGAAAGGATCCCGCAATGGAGGCGCATGCAAGCGCTTCCGCCGATCCAATATAGGGCGCGAGCGCCAAACCGATTCCAAGAATTACTGTATCAAGGCCCCAAAGAAGGCCGCTAAAAAAGCCGAATTGCATCGTTACTCACCTTTCCGATAGATCTCCAGTGCCTTTTTAAGGTATTTGGCACCGTAATTGAAGTAGATATAGAGCCACTCGCCCACGAAGTCACCTTCGGTTTCTTTCAGAAGAGACCAGAGGTACCAGCACCATCCTGCAAGGGCAATGTGCGCATAGTTATGCGCAACTTCGTTGTTTGTTGCCTTGCGCCCAAAATATGCATCAAGCGCGCGGTCGACTTCATCTTCGGAAAGCTCGCAGCAGACACTGCACGTTCCAAAATCGTTTGCGTAATCGCTCATGCCAGCATATTCCCAGTCAATGAGATAGTACTTGTCGTTCTCATCGATAAGGAAATTTAGGTAAAAGAAGTCATTGTGGCAAAGGCATTTTGGTGCATTATCGGCCTGTACAAAGCGCTCCAATTCATCGATTTCGGCGGACATTTCCCTGTAGCCTGGAATGTCGATGGGACCTTTTTCCAGAAGAAGTGATTCGTAGCGCTTCGCTTCGAGGTAGAAGTCAAATTCGGTTTCGACATTTGCACCACTCTCGTGAAGCGAACGACACATCTGCATCATTCGATTCATTTGGGCAGCATCATGCGGATCAGGCTGCTTTGCGTTGGGTACAAACTTCGAAATTTTCCAACCACGCTTTGGGTCCTCATGAATGAACGTGTCGTCAAGGCCGAGTTCCTTGGCTTTTTTAAGTGCGGCTACTTCTCCATTTCTGTTAATAAGCAGTTCGGTCCCGACTCCCGGATGGCGGTAAACGTACTCTCCGTCATTGGTTCTAAAGTGGCACGATAGATTCGTAAGACCTTGTTTAAGGGGATAAACGTCGTGAATCTCTGATTTGGAGCAGCCGAGCACTTGCTCGATGTTATCGAAAATATCGGAGTCAACGTTTTCGATAAAATGCGGATCAAAGGCACGCAGCTCATCAAGAGAATCGAATTCGTTGATCTCGCCCTCAGGATACTTCTTGATAACCATATCGAGCTCCTTGATGTGCTCGATATATAGATCTTCCCAAAGCTTGTCCGTTGTTTCGGGCTTGTTATATTCCGTTTCGAGAATCTGCTTAAATGCAAACGAGAAGGCTTTATCAAAGTAGACATGTCCGAGCATATACCAAGCATCGGAACCGCCAATCGTAACATTGGTGATTCTGTCCATTGCTCCGGTTTGAATGCACCATTCTTTGGTGTCGCCTTCAGCATATTGAGCAGAATAAAATGCTTTCCAAACGTATGCTTCAAACGGATTGTTTAGAAGGTAATCATCGCTTGAGCAAATATAGGTGTTGCCAAGCCGCTCTTTTACGCACATAAGCGATGCGTGGTTATTTTTGGATGCATATTCGTTGTTGACGACAATCGAGACGCCGAACTTGCTTTCGAGATAGAAGAAATATTCTTTTTTATAGCCGACAACGACGGTGATATTGCTGATACCTGCGTCTTGCAGCTGCCTAATCTGACGTTCGATGAGAATCTCACCACGTACCTTTAAAAGGCCTTTGGGCTTTTCATACGAAATGGGAGCAAAGCGGCTCGAAAGCCCCGCAGCCAATATCACTGCGTTTTCAACCTTATAGGGGTGAAGTGCTTCGTAACCGCTGTCGGTTAGGCTGTCCGATTCGAGAAGGCCCTCATTCGTAAGCTCTTTATTTGCTGCGTTTACCGATCCAAGTGAGAGGCCAGTGCGCTCGGCAACTTCTCGCTGGCTAGCATATGGGTTCTTTAGGTATTCGTACAGAACAGTAAAGTTACGCTTGGTCAGTTCCACTGCAGGCCTCCAATTAAGATGTTCATTGCTTAGGGAAAGAATAGAATGATTGAACGTTATGTTCAATTTAATATATTTATCTACATAGACTAAACAGACAGTAACGAAAATCAATCCTGGAATGTGGATTAAAATAAATAAATGAGATATCTGGGAGGGTCGCTTATGTATCGATTCGAAAAGAAGGCCACGTTTGTTTGTGCTGCTGCGTCATTAATCACTGCTTGCTGCTTGCCCCTGAGTGCGAATGTCGCGTTTGCACAGGATTCCGTTGAGGCTCAGAGTATTGAGTCAAAAGCGGATTTTTCTTCTGTGGTTTCCGATGATTTGCAACCTGATAATTCTTCCGTCATAAAAGATGGCTGGCAACGAGACGAGTCGTCTGGAGTTTGGTATTACGGAAAAAACGGTAAACACCAAACTGGCTGGCTGCAAAGCGGGGGCTATTGGTATTGGCTTGATCCGGCCAATGATGGTGCAATGCAGACAGGTTATTTCAATGTGACCGATGCTGGCGGATCGACTGCTTCGTTTTATGCGAATGACGGCAATGCCGCAACGCCTTTTGGCGCGCTATATCAGAACTGCTGGCTACGTAACTCAGATGGAAATTGGTTTTATGCCAATGCTGGAGGCGATTTAGCTGCTGATTGGTTTTATCAAGACGGCACATGGTATTACCTGGATCCTGCCACCCATATAATGCAGGTTGGTTTTGTCGACCTCGGGAGCGGGAAATACTATTTAGATGCCACTGGTGCTATGAAAACCGGCTGGATTCTCGTTGACGGGAATTGGTACTGGGCATATCCATCGGGCGCACTTGCTTCGTCATGGCAGACGATAGGTGGGACTCGCTATTATTTTGACTCTCAGACGCTGGCTATGTTCAAAGGTCGTCACGAGATCGATGGAAGTACCTACATTTTTGGCGACTATGGCCTCGTAAATGGATGGTTCAAAGATGGAGTAGATTGGTATTACTGCTCTAATGGTATTGCGGTCACTGGCTGGCAACTCGTTAACGACACTTGGTATTATCTCGACCCGGCTTCCGACGGCAAAATGTCCGTTGGATATTTAGACCTTGGTAGCGCAGCATATTATTTGAACCCTAATGGGGCTATGGCTGTTGGCTGGGCTCAGTCCGACAACGGCTGGTATCTAGCCTCTCAATCTGGTGCGCTTATTTCTGACTGGTACAAAGAAGGCACGAGCTGGTATTACCTGGACCCTGTTAGCCATCTCATGAAAACGGGCTTATTTGAAGTGGGCGGCAACGATTGTTTTGCAAACCAGAGCGGTAGGCTTGTGGTTTCAAGATGGGTTACCGTTAATGATGGCGTTGAAAGATACGCTGATGATAATGGATATCTTTGCAAGGATGTGATTCGCGAAAACGGCACTATCCTAAAAACCGCTGGAACTGATGGCTGGCAGGTTGCGTCCGGCTGGGTTAATGTCGCAAATCTAAGGTTTTACGCTGAGCCCGGAACGGGTGCCATCCATCTTGGATGGCTGCAGATTGACGGCGATTGGTATTGGCTTGATGCCGATTCTGGCGTGATGAAGACCGGATGGGTTTTTACTGGCGGTGCATGGTATTACCTAAACGATGACGGAAAAATGGCAACTGGTTGGAAATGCCTGAATGGAACATGGTATTACCTTGAGTCCAATGGAAGCATGCATGTTGGCTGGCTTAAAGATTCGGGTAAGTGGTATTGGTTGGACGGCAGCGGCGCTATGGCAACTGGTGCAAGAACCATCGATGGTGTTCGCCGAATTTTCTGGAGCGATGGCCAGTGCGACAAAGTTGGCTGGCAAAATCCTCCGCAGTATCCTCAGGTCAGCTCTTGGACTGTTCAGCTGCCAAGCTATTGCACCGGATACTTTACCTATGTCAGCCCCTCTCGCATCTCCGCCGAAGCAACGCGGGAAGATTGCGTGAACGCCTTTATCCAGCGCGCCTATGAGTATATCGGTACGCAATATATTGAGCCATGGTCTACCGCTCCCGGCGGGGCTGTTGATTGCTCTGGTTTTGTCTTGCAATGTCTTTATGCTACTGGCATGGATATGGGTGTTTACAACCCTTATAACCATCGCTGGGATCCAAGCCAAACCTACAATTCGATGAATTGGTATCGAAGCAACATCTTTATGCCCGTGAGCACCAGCTCGATTCAGCGTGGCGATGTGATTTATTATCGCGGGCATATCGCAATCGCACTTGGCGGCGGTATGATGATTGACTCTTGGCCTCATCAGGGTGTCGGTATTCATCCCGTCAGCGCTAGGGGAAATGTGATCGGCGCAGCCCGTCCGTTTATCTAATTGATTCCTTGTAAGACAGTCGGTACCGGTTGGGGGCCTGAAATGAATGCTCGGATTGATCATCGAATTTGCTGGCGAGCAATCGGCTTGGTGCTACTATCCGCCTCGCTCTCGGTTTTCGCCCCCGCGTTTTCTTGCACTGCTTATGCCGTGGAGGAGGGGGCGGATAACGATATCGTAGAGCGCGACTCGACGGAAGGGTCGGGTGCTTTTGTCGGCGGCGGTCTCGCTCAAGATTCCAACGATTATGCTGGCAAAACAGCGGAAGATTCGAATCCACAGGTTGTCGAAAGCCAAGACTCGTCGACGACGGAAAAACTATCTGGATGGCAATGGGACGGTTTGTCCTGGTATTACTATCTTGACGACTGCCGTTTGACCGGAATGCAGAATGTTGACGGCTCGTTGTTTTATTTGGACCCCGCTCGTGACGGCGCGATGAGTTGCGGCTGGATTTTTACTGACAATAAGTGGTATTACGCGAGTCCATCAGGCGCTTTGGCAAATGGTTGGCAGCTTATCGGAGGCCAATGGTACTGGTTTGACTCCCTTGACGGCTGTTCCATGGTTACTGGGCGACGTGTTATCGATGGGCATCCTTATCTTCTTGGAACCTATGGACTGATTAATGGATGGTGTCTTGATAACGGTTTATGGTATTGGGGTAGCAATGGTGAAGTCTTAACCGGTTGGCTTCAAACTGGCAATAACTGGTATTGGCTTGATCCCGCCAATGATGGTGCTATGTCTAGGGGAATCGTTTCCGTTGGCTCATCACGTTATTATTTATCGGATTCCGGTGCAATGGCTGTTGGTTGGGCGTTTGATGGTACGGACTGGTATTACGCAGACGGTTCCGGCGCACTTGCGTCGGGCTGGCGTTCGGTGAACGGCGCTTGGTATTGGCTCGATATCGCAAATGACAATAGAATGGTTACCGGCTTTTTTTCCATCGGATCGAATCGGTATCATTTTTCTTCAACGGGAGCGCTGTCACTCGGCTGGTTTATGAGCGATGGAGACTGGTATTACGCTGAGCCATCTAATGCATCGGGTATTGTAAAGACGGGTTGGCTGAAGGACGGTAGCCAATACTATTATCTTGATCCTGCCGTCGACGGCAAAATGCTGCTCGGGCATTTTTCTGTAAATGGGAAAAGCTATTATGCAAAAGGCTCAGGCGCTGTTGCTTGTCGTGAATGGGTAGATGTCCAGGACTCGGTTCAGGATGGTCCGTCTAAGGCTTTTGCTGGTTCTGACTGCTCGTTGTGCGGAACATTGCGCAATGGGAAGTTATTTACTTCAAACGGCGATGGCGAATTGGTCGAAGCGCGCGGTTTCGTGACGCTTGGTGGCTGCATTTTCTATGCTGATCCGACTAATGGCTCCTTGAGCGTCGGCTGGCAGAACGTTAACGGAAAATGGTACTTCTTTGATGAGACCGCTGGCTATGCACGATCTGGCTGGCTGAGCAAGGATGGCTCCTGGTTCTATTTAGATCCATCTACTTACGTTATGAAAACCGGTTGGGTTGCCGTTAACGGATATTGGTATTACTTGAATTCGTCTGGTTATATGCAGACGGGATGGCTCAATTTGGGCGGCACCTGGTATTGGCTTGATGCTAGTGGGGCTATGGCTACTGGCTGGCGCGTTGTGGACGGATCCTGGAATTACTTCATGGCTAACGGCGCGTGGGTGTCAGACTATATGGGCGCTAAAGCTCAAAGTTATTCAAGCAATACAAATTGGCTGATACTTGTCGATACGTCGCGTTGTATCACGAGCATCTACACTGGGTCATGGAATAATTGGTCCTTAAACCGTCGATATGTATGTTCGACGGGAAAAGCCAGTACGCCAACTGTGATAGGGGAGTACCAAGTCTACGGAAAGGGATACTCCTTTGGGCATGGATATACTTGCTATTACTACACACAGTTCTACGGTGATTATCTATTCCATTCTTCGCCCTACTACGTCAACAGTAACCGGGTGATGGATCCCACGATGGGCGTTCCATCCTCTGCAAGATGTGTGCGCCTTGAGATCCAGAACGCAAAATGGATTTACGATAACATTCCTTATGGAACAAAGGTTGTTACCTATTGATATTGGACAAGTGTCTTTAAAGGTGGGAGAAAGACACTGATTCTTAAGGGACTCTTTTCCAATTGAGGTGCTTTGATTTGGCAAGCGGTTTCATGAGAAGGCAGTCATAAACTGTATGCACTTCCGGTGCGCAGGATTTTAATTCTCTACGAGCTTCCTTTTCAGATTATTTTGAAAAGCCAACCATCTCGCTCCCTCTAGGGGGGCGAGATGTCGGTGTCGGTGTTAAAAATTACGGGAGCACCATTCAATTTGCCGCCATGTATTATCTAAAGGCCGAGCCTTCTCCTGTCTTTTTTGAGCGTAATAAACAACACCTTAAATCTCTAATGATTGCTTTGCTAATCTTGAAAACATGACTTTGGGAGGATTTTTGGAAATAGAAAAGGGAAATGGTACAGGCGTATGCGTACTTCTTTCAGCATATAAACCTGATCTTAAGTTTTTCGCCGCTCAACTTGATTCGATTGATGAACAAACGTTTCCGGTTACGCTTTTGGTCAGAAATGACTGCCCCGAATCGGCCTCTTTAGAGGGGTTTATCCAAGAGCATATAAAGAAAAACGCCTATCGTTATTATCATGGCGATAAAAATCTCGGTTATGTCAAATCGTTCGAGGCACTACTCTCTTTGGCAGAAGGGGATTACGTAGTATTTTGCGATCAAGATGATATTTGGGAGCCTAACAGAGTTCAAGTTTCGCTCAACCATATGCTAGAAGAAGGCTCAATTCTTGATGTTTGCGATAGATCGGTAATCGACGAAAACGGAAACATGCTGGTAGAGAGCTACAGAAAAGCTCATCCAAATTCGCCTGAAGTAAATTGGTGCTCCGGAGAGGATATTACTATTCAGGCTGCAAGTGTATGCTACGGCATTGGTATGGCTCTCATGCTAGATGCGAGTGCTGCTAAGTCGATGATTCCCTTTCCGGAATCCACTGCACATGATTTGTGGTTGACATTGGGCTGCAGCGAACTGGGGAAGTGCAGTTTTACAACGACTCCCTTGGTTAAGTATCGTCGACATGGCGGGAATGAAACTGGATTCCTTGCGGGTGTTGCTTCAAAAGATGATTGGTATTTAACAAGAGTTAAAAACAGGGTTGATACAGCTAAGCAATTTGCCGAAAGATTTCCTGATTCACCGCACCTAAAGGAAATAATGGGGTTCGCCGATGCAAGAGAGCGACGCTCCATAATTGGCTTGCTTAAATATCGACGAGCTTGCCCGTCCATTGCTAAAGCTGAAATCATTATGCGACTTGTACCGAATTGGCTGTTTCTTTTGATTTTAAACATGATTAAAGAAGCAAAATAGCTTCGTATCCGAATCGCGACTTGTTCAGAAGGGCGCTTATATTTGTGGAAGCCACAGAGAAGACTCTTTCGATTAAACACAATATGTTCTGGAATACCGTTGGCTCGTTGACGAATTTAGGCTGTCAATGGCTAATCACTATATTGGTCGTTCGACTGTCTGATGGATATAGTGCTGCTGGAATTTATTCCCTTGCTATGTCTATTTTCAACATGTTTTCTCAATTGGCCCAATACAGGATGTACACGGTACAAATTGCAGATGTTGAAAGGAAAAACTCTGCTGGTGAATACCTGACTTTTCGTTTCTTTACTACGTTTATGGCGTTTGCAATGTTGGCCGTCTATTCCATTGCGACGTGTCGTATTGATACGGTGCCTGCTGTTCTTTTGTATGCTCTCTATAAAACCGCCGGCTTAGTTATTGATGTCATGCATGCCAATGATCAGGTTGGCCATAGGATGGACTATATTGGGAAATCCCTCATAATGCAGGGCATTGGTTCTCTCCTTTCGTTCATTGTTGTCTTTGGGCTGTTAAATAGCCTCGAAGGTGCATTGTTGCTAATGACGGTAGTGACTATAGGTATCGGTGTTATTTACGATTATCCGAGATCAAATCGAATCTCTGCAATCAAACTTGGAATTACCCAAGCGAAGGTCAGAGCTTTCCTATGTGGCTGTTTGCCCATCGTTCTGGGCGGCATTGCTGCTTCTGCGGCGCCGAATATTCCAAGGCAGTATTTATCTTATACATTCGGAGATTCTGCTCTAGGCATTTATGCATCAGTTGCTGCTCCCGTGGCAATTATCCAAATGGGTGCGACGTATATCTATAATCCTTTATTAGGTTATTTAGTAGAGCGTTACTATTCTAGGGAAAAGTCCTTTTTTACGCTTATAGGTAAAATACTTGCCGGTATTTTATTTGTCGGCGTCATATCAGCAGTTGCGCTTTTCTTTTTCGGCAAATTATTGCTGTCTTTGTTTTATGGCGCTGGAATAGCCAAACATTCTGATCTCCTTCAGCCTATGTTGGCTTGTGCCTTTTTGACTGGCATTGCTTGGTTTGTCAACGATTTGCTGGTTTCTCTTGATAACTACCGAGGGGTATTTGTTGGCAGCATATTGTCCTTAATCAGTGCTGTTGCTGTCATGGCTCCCGCGCAAGTGTTGTTTGGCTTAAATGGCCCTACTGTAACGGCGCTTATATCCAATGCTATTTGCCTTATTTATCAGTCTTTTGTTTTGGGGAAACAGACGCAAGAATGGTTTGGGGAAAAGAGATAGGCCGATGATGTCTAAAGCTCACGCGCTATTAAAGCTTCAAAACACTGAATTGGATATCCTTCAGGTTGTCGCTGCATTCTGCTCTAAGCACGGCATCAGGTGGTGGCTTGATGGCGGAACATGTTTAGGAGCAATGCGTCATAGGGGGTTTATCCCTTGGGATGATGATATAGATATCGGAATGATGCGTTCAGACTATGACCGCTTTTGCTCTTTAGCCGAGGATGGTTTACCGGAAGGATATTCGCTCCATACATCGCGGAATACTATTGGCTATGCTGCGATGTTTGCTAAGGTGTATCGCGATGAAACTCGCTTCGAGAATCAGGAGGCTCGAGAGGCTTCCAGTTCGATGGGTATTTTTGTCGACATCTTTCCATATGACCAGCTCTATACAGATAAACGCCTTCGTGCAAAACAAGTCAGAACTGCATCAATTGCACAGAAAAGAGCTTATTTATATCACTCTTCTTCCATTGTTGTCCCTCATAAAGGGTTCCTTGGACAACTCGAGCAAATTGGTTGTTCTGCTCTACACGTAGTGGAACGACTGGTTTCTCGAGGCGCATGCTCTTACCAGGATTTGTTCGACTCCTGTATTGCCGACTCAAATACGGGTGAGGTCTCTGATTATTGTCTGACGTTAAGCTGGCCGAATATGGCGCCAGTGCCTATTTCAGAGATTTTCCCTCTGAGCAGTGCGGTTTTCGAAGGCAGTGAATTCCCCGTTCCTCGTATGACGGATAAATATCTTACAACGATGTATGGCGAATGGAAGAAAATTCCGGAGCCGGAAAATCGACATACCCATCTTCCTCTTCTGCTTGACTTTGGGGATGGTGAAGTCTGGACTGCGCAGAATTAAGGATATGAAATCTTTACCAGATGAGGTTATGTAATGAGTTCTTCTATTTGTATTTTCACCCATCATTATCACCCGCAACTTAGTGGAATTGGTAATTTTGTCGATGGTCTCGCTCATGCCCTAGCTGCCCGCGGCGACAGGGTGGTTATCGTTACTAATGATTCAATGCGCGTAGGAGTCGGTCATTCAGTCGAAAACGGTCTCGAGATAATTCGGCTTCCATGTATTTCATTGCTTGATGGAAGGCTTCCTCTTCCCAAAAAAACCGGCGATTATTACCGGCTCCTGCAAAGCCTTGATGATTATGAGTGGGACGGCGTACTTATCAACACGAGGCTTTTCCCCCTCTCACTCGAAGGGCTGAAGTTTGCTGTGGATCATAACACTAGGGCCGTCGTTCTCGACCATGGTTCAGCGTATCTTTCTTTCAATCAGCCATTCCTTGATTATTTTGTGCGCCGATATGAGGATTGGATTACTGATCGCGTAAAGACGTTTGAACCTGATTTCTATGGGATTTCTTCTAAAAGCGTTGAATGGCTTCAGCATTTTAATATCGGTGCAAAGGGCGTAATATCGAACTCAATCAATGCTTCAATTTATAGGAGCATCTCTTCGGGTAGAGATTTCCGATCAGAATTAGGTGTCCCTCAGTCATCTTTAGTTGTGGCTTTTGTTGGGCGGTTTATTCCTGAAAAGGGAATTTATTCAATTATTGAGGCAGCTCGCGCAAAGGATATTACCAAGCGTGATATTTGTTTTGTTCTTGCAGGGGATGGTCCGCTGGCCAATGAAGTCAAGGAAGCCTGTTCGTCGAACTTGTTTTGGCTTGGGAGATGTAGCGCAGAGGACATTTCCTCCTTACTTCAGCAAGCAGATGTGCTTTGTCTTCCAACTCGGTCCGAAGGCTTTTCGACGGTACTTCTTGAGGCTTCAGCTTGCGGAACGCCTGCTGTGGTAACAGATGTGGGAGGCGCGCACGAGCTTATTCCAGATGATAGCTACGGCACGATAATTCAGTCCATGTCATCTGATGAGGTGGTTTCGGCATTATGCAGGCTTTTTGATGATCGAAAGCTGCTTTCTCTACAGTCTCGAAACTCTAGGGCCCTTGTTGAAAATCGATATAGCTGGGACGCCACTGCTATAGATGTCGAGAAGGCGTTTTGTATTTGCTAAGTGATACTTGGCTGGCTTTTACTTAGCTTTTGAGTGAAGTTGGATCTAAGACCCGAATTTGTTATTGTCGACTTATCCTATTCGATTTTGTCTTTAGTTGGAGATGCACGTTTTGAATAATCCTGCAATTAAGAAAAGCGAGTATGCGCTTGCCATCTTTGGGCTGGGACTTCTTTTGTTAGCTGTCGCGACATCATTGCACTATAAGAATTTAAATCTATTCATTCTTGAACTCTTTTGCGATGTCGTTGCTGTTGCGTGCTTATATTTGCAACCGAAATCACAGTCGAGCGGTGATGCTATTCGTCAGATAACCGTTCTCGTCGCGTCCAGTATCCTCAGCAGCTTTCTGCTAGTTTTCATCATATTGGCTGGCGCGAAGACGTTTGGCCCCTTCGGTCTTGGTGCATGGAATATCTCAGGTCTGGTTATATGCTTTCATTTAGTTTTAGCGTTCCAGGGAATTGAGCTTTGCTATGGCCTGATGAAGAGCTTCGTAACCTCGGTTAAGAAAACTGATGCTAAGAAGTGTTTCTTTTATTTGGCGGTTTTTGTTGGCTTTGCTGTTTTAATCGCTTTTATTGGCATTCCGCTCGATAAGTCAAAGACGGTGTTGTTCGCGTCTGCTTTGCCCATTACGGTTTTGATCGGATTGATTGCTATTAATGGGGGCATTTCTTATCTGAAGCCCGAACTGTTCGCTTTCGCATGCATTGTCTCAATTGGTCTATCCGTAATTATTTGCTTTCCCGTTACAAATTTTTTGACATGGGATGATGAGGTCCACTATGGAAATGCAAACAGTTTTTCCTACCTCACAAATGCTGAAATAACAAATTCTGACCGAATGATAGTCGAGCAGTTTTATATGGGGGACGGCTTTAGTTTGGATGCAGCTTTGGGTAAGTACCCAATAGATGAAACAAGAGAGTTTAACCGTGGCTCTGTTGAGCAATTGGTCAGAGAGGCTGATAAAAATGATTTAGCTGAAGGTATCGAACGTTTTAATTGTTTTGATAGTGCGGCTCTTTCTAAAATTGCCTATATTCCTTCATCTATCGGCCTTTGTTTGGGTCGCTTGCTTCATCTCCCATTCTCTATCAAATTTGCATTGGGTAAAATTTTTAATTTGTTTGCGTATGCAGTTATCTGCGGAATCGCAATTCGTATAGCCCCTTGCAGAAAATGTCTTTTCACTTGTATTGCGTTGTTCCCGTCTGCTGTGTTAATGGCAGCCAGTTACTCGTATGATCCCTGTGTGATATCGTTCAGTTTGCTAGGAACAGCTCTTTTGTTGAAGATGCTTATTTCTGAAGAGGATATTTCTGCTAAAACGTTCTTCGCATTTCTACTATCTTTTGCAATCGGGTTTGCAGCTAAAGCGATTTATTTTCCCTTATTTGGACTTGCGCTTTTAATTCCTGCAAATAAATATGTTTCAAGCAAGCAAAGACGTATCTTGATTGGTACTGCTCTATTCGTTTGTGCCATTATGATCCTATCTTTCTTGACGCCATATTTCTCATCTGTCGTAAATAATATTTCTGATGCACGTGGTGGCTCCGAAGTCTCTACGGCTGGTCAAACGACGGGAGTGCTTGCAAATCCAGTTGGAACTATAGCTGTAATCTCGAATTTCGTTTTTGGATCGATGCTGACCCCGGCGTTTCTCAATTCAATATCAACGAATATGGCTTATCTTGGGGACGTGTCTAATCTGTTCCCATGGCTTTCGTATCTCCCCATCATGCTGTTTGAAGCTATTTGCATTATTGATAATGAAAAAGATACTAAAATAAAGCTTAGCCGTTGCGGAATTGTTTGGACTCTATTCCTGGTTCTTGCTACTTGCCACCTAGTTGCTTTGGCTCTATACATCGCTTTTACAGGAGTTGGAAGCCAGACAGTTGCGGGTGTCCAAGCGCGATATCTCATACCTTTGATAATACCTTTTGCCTGTCTATTGCTCAGGTTCCCTATTTACTGCGATGAGGAGGTGAAGGCTAAAGTTACAGCCTTTATGCTCGGGGCTCCATTTGCGCTGCTGTATTTTGTGATGTTCGAGCTTCTGTATATCCGTTTTTTCTAAATTAGCGATATAGGTCATGGTTATAGTAGGAGTGGGCAATTAGTTGGATTCGATTGGATCGAATGGGACGGCGTTGAGGGTTCGCTCAGGACATGCGCCCCGTATTTGAGGCAGAACTGCAAGGGGTCCTTTTCCTGCGGTGATGGATGGGGACTCCATGTGTGCCCTAGTTGAGCAAGCTAAATATCTAAGCTTGAGATGTAACTTCCTAATGGTTAGACAGGATACAGTAAACTTAAGTCTGAGTTAAGCTATGCGTTGGACTGTAAGAGTCGCAAATTCTTTGGGCGTCGCTAAGAGCCAACTGTTTTTGGAATGGATGAATCTCGATTGTCTTTTACTTCAACGACATGTTCAAAAGGACATCTGCGTGTTCTCGTAATAATTCCTGCCTATAACGAACAGGAGTGCATTCTCAATACCGTTGCAGCTATAAAAGCTGCGGGTTATGACTATGTCGTAATCAACGACGGCTCACAAGATACAACGCTTGAGCTTTGTCGAGAGCATGGTATCAACATATTGGATTTGCCGCAGAACCTTGGTATCGGTGGAGCGGTCCAAGCGGGCCATAAATATGCCCAGAGATTTGGCTATGATATCGACATTCAGGTTGACGGCGATGGCCAACATGATCCTTCTTATATTCCTGAGCTTGTAAAGCTGATTGAGAGCGGTGCGAGTTTGGCGATAGGCTCTCGATTTCTGGTTGAGACTGATGGTTTTCAATCAACTTTTATGCGTCGTGTTGGAATCAGGTGGCTTTCATTTTTGCTCGAGTTGCTTACGGGTAAGGTGGTCACCGATCCCACTTCTGGCTTTAGGGCCTGCAATAAAGATGCTATCGACCTGTTCTGCAAGAGTTATCCTGATGACTACCCGGAGCCAGAGTCGATTGCTTTGGCTATGAAGCTTGGTCTTCCCGTTATGGAAGCGCCTGTAAAGATGAATGAGCGCCAAGGTGGACGTTCATCTATCGGGGGCTTCTCTTCCGTCTACTATATGGTCAAGGTTACGTTAGCCATTGTCCTTGTGTGCTGGGTTCATAGGGGAGACAAATAATGAATCTTATTTTGAGGATTGGTGCGGCCCTCTTTTTCGGCGGATTCCTCGTCTATGTTTTACGTCTCGTGTCCAACGGAAAGATGCTTCTTAAGTACTCTTTGCTGTGGATTTTGATGTGTATGGCGGCCTTGATCTGTGATTTATGTCCTCAGATTATTTATAGTTGCTCAACAGCTATTGGGTTTGTCAACCCGGCCAATTTCCTTTTTTTGGGTGCAATCGTGCTGTTGCTTGCAATCTCTCTGTCTCTTAGCGTTGCCGCGAGTCGTCATGTTTTGGCGATCAAAAACCTTACTCATAGGATTGCCCTGCTCGAAAAAGAGCTTGAGAAAAGGTCTGATCATGAATGAGCTCAATACATGGTTTGATTCAGTTCCTTCGGCTATCCCTCATTAGGGCTCCTAAGTTTGTGCACCATTGATCGCGCTCGACTGCTGGTTGTGGATTGTCTAACAAATAGACAATCCCTATGTTGAGTGTCTTATCGTTTTATCTGGTGCAACGTATCAAGCGAGTTGTCTTGCATATTAATTAATTTGGGAACTGCATCTCTGGGTCGACTGCATCTGGATATTCAAAGGTTAATTTGATTTGGCGAGAAGAGAAAAATGATGAAAAATCGACATCTGAGTTTAATCAGCGTGGTTTGTCTAACATCTATTTGTTTCATCTCTCTTTTATGGCCCGCAATCGCATTTTCATTAACTGAAGATTGCGTGGCTGAAGGCACTGATGGCTCTTTGGTTCAATCGGGTCAGGAAGCATTTGGGACATCAGGTAGCGATCGTTTGACTTTGGATTCCGATAATTTCAAAGCATCTATCGATTCGTCGATATATGAATATACTGGCGATGTGATTACTCCTGATGTCTCTGTTTTGACTGCCAGCGGTTCTGTGCTAGCAAGCGGAATCGATTATGAAGTCACGTATTCAGATAATGTTGCCCCTGGCTGCGCCACTATAAGAGTGAATGGGCTAGGGAATTACGCCGGCGTTACCTCTCAACTGTCGTTCCAGATCGTTCGTTCCTCTGATAATAACATCGCTCTTCCTGGTTCTTGGGCCTACCAAAACGGTAAATGGTGGTGGAGATATGAGGCTGGTGGTTGGCCGTCAAACTGTTTTCTGTCCATTAGAGGGGCGGAGTATTATTTTGATTCCGAAGGTTATGCAGCTACTGGCTGGAAATACTTGAACGATGGCTGGCATTTATTTTCTAACTCCTGTGCACATTTGAAGGGATGGGCTGCCACCGGTGGGCGCTGGTTTTACCTTGACGAGACATCGGGTTCAATGAAGACCGGCTGGGTTTTAATTGATGATAGCTGGTACTATTTGGACAGTTCGGGCGCTATGCAGACCGGGTGGTTACTCCTTGGCAATACTTGGTACTGGCTTGAGCCTTCTGGATTAATGGCTACGGGCTTTAGGCTTGTTAACGGCTCTTTGTATCATTTTTCCGAATCCGGTTCTATGAGCTCCGGTTGGTTTATTAACGATGGGGCATGGTATTGCTCCAACGCATCGGGAGAGATTCGTACCGGGTGGTTTTACAATGGTTCTAGCTGGTATTTGCTAGACCCCAATAATAATGGCGCCATGCTGGAAGGATTTCAAACTGTAAATGGCTCCATTTATTATTTGGATCCGGATAGCGGCGGTGCATTAAAGTGCAACACTTGGGTCTTCTCACAAGATGAAAACGTATATTATGCGTGCAGCAGTGGTGCGATTGTGCTTTCGGGCGTCAAGGACGGCGCGGGTGGAATTAAGCTCAGGGATCCCGAGGGAAAGCCTGTCGCTGGCTGGTATTGGTCCTCAGCTGCACAGGTGTGGTTTTACACAGACTCAGATGGGGTTCTGCAGCGCGGTTGGCGATTCATTGACGGTAGGTGGTATCACCTCGACAACGAATCCGGAGCCATGAATACTGGCTGGTTCCTCGATGATGATGGAACGTGGTACTACCTTATGTCTTCTGGACAAATGGTAAATGGCTGGAACAGAATTGGAGACTCCGAGTATTTCTTTAATGCCTCAGGTGCTTGGGTGGAGCCTGAGCACTCCGCGCGCGCCTCCTTGCAGTCCCAGATCGTTAATCGTTGCCATAGCGTTCCTTCTCCTGGGGCGGGACTGTGCTCGGAGTGGGTTAGCCATGTGTTTTACCCCGTGCTGAGGTCATATCCCAACGGCGACGCATGCGACATGTTCTGGAATTGGTGTTACAGCCGAGATATATCTCAGCTTAAAGTTGGAATGATCGTTGCGGTCCCTACGCATACTCATACAAGTGCTGGTGCCCGCTGGGGCCATATTGCTATTTATATCGGAAACGGTATGGTTATGGATAACATCGGTTACATCAGGACAACATCACTTGCTTGGTGGCTGAACTACTACCACACTACCGCTATACCACAGTGGGGCTGGGTTTTAAATACGCCTTTGGAATGATGCGGATTCTGGCCAGCATGCGGAATCAACGCCTGCTTGTGTATCGAATCACAAACGCTTCTTAACTGTATATCATGTATGGAATGCAATTATTCATAGTAAGGGAATCGAGGGTTGACCCTCGATTCCCTTATCTATTAGTCGCATTTTAATAAGGCTAAAATTAGAAAGCGCAGAATTAAGCTAACACTTTATAAATGATAGTAGCGATTTCCGGGTTCTCCCACGCTGAAATTTGGGTTAATGTACGGATCGCCTTCGACATAGTATTTTGCCCAGCGATAATTCATGTATGCGACTTCTTTGTGGAACCGAATCTGCTTTTCCGTATTGTTTTCAACGCCTCTAGAAATCGACTCGTAGTGATAGAGCTCGACTTCGGGCGTGTATACGATCAGGTCGTTAATCTCGCGTAGCTTTAAGCAAAAGTCAACATCATTAAATGCAACTTGAAGCTCTTCGGTGAAACCTCCGACTTTCTCATATTCGCTACGCTTGGTCATTATGCAAGCTGCAGTGACAGCGCTGAAGTCTTGTTGCGCATCGTTGAGTGCAAAGTAGCCCCAATTATTCCTTGGCATGCTCTGGCAAAGATGTCCCGCCACGCCGCCAGTGACGCATAGGCCCGCGTGCTGAATGGTGTTGTCGGGATAGTAGAGTTTTGCACCGACTGCGCCAACATCCTCACGTGCGCAGATGCCAAGCATGGTCTCGATCCAATTGGGCGTAATTACCTCAGTATCGTTATTCAATAGCAAGAGATAGTCGCCCTTGGCGTGAGCAACGCCAAAGTTCATGAGCTTGGAGAAATTGAATTCGTGTTCCCAAGTTACAAGACGAACGATGTCAGGATATTTTGCTTGCAACTTATCGTAATAATCGAACGTCACCTTTTCTGTGCTGTTGTTTTCGATTATGACGAACTCGTAATTGTCGTACGTTGATTTCTCAACAATTGATGTAATGCAGTTGTTCAGAATGTCGGCGTGGTCTTTAGTCGGGATGATAATTGACACGAGTGGGTGGGAATCTGGCACAGCGTAGGTTACTTTATATGTAAAGGGACGACGCGCTTGTTCGACCTTCGCATTGAGCCCAAGCCTGTCCAAATGACTCTGGACCGCTTTGATACCTGCGATAGTGGCATACGGCTTGCTATCGGCATTTGCTGCGGTGGAGGTCTCGCTTAGGCGCCAGTGGTATAGAACCTTCGCAACATGATGAACTTTCCTTGCCTTTTCCACGGCGTGGAGAGTCAGATTATGATCCTGTGCTCCATCGAACTCTTTTGTGTTCGGCTCTAGAGTGTCTAGCAGGGACTTACGGATGGTAAGCATGTGGCAGATATAGTTATTGTTTCTGAGCAGATCGATATTGAAATCCGGCTTAAAGAACGGCTGCGCTAACTTTCCATCGGGCATGAGTTTATCTTCATCACAATAAAGAAGATCGACGTCATTATTGTTTTCAATTGCCTCGGCATATGAGAACAACAAGTCCGGTTCAAGAATGTCGTCATGGTCAAAGAAGCTAACGAAATCGCCCGAAGCTACGGCAACGCCTGCGTTTGTGTTTTCGGAAATACCCTTATTTTCGGTAAGATTAATTGACTTAATTCTGTTGTCGCGGGCTGTTTCCTGCTCAACGCGAGCCTTTAGTTCCTGATTGTCAGGGCTTGCATTAACTAGGAGGAGCTCCCAGTTTGCATAAGACTGGTTTTTTACGGATTCGACCATATCGTTAAAAAACGAAATGGGCGTGTTGTAAAGAGGGACAATGATGCTGAATTTCGGAGCGCTATTGAAGACGATTTTTCTCTGCTTCTCCAGTGCGCCAATGGTTGCCTTATGCTCTGTAAACCATTCGGGGTATTCAGGGTCAAACTGCGCATGGGTAAAGAGGAAGTTGGTCTCCTCAAGAAGCAAGCCTAATTTATCAGGCGTTAAGCAGTCAAATGCACTGAATGAAGGGTGATTTTGATCGCCAATTATAAAGTAGTAACGATCAAACGCCTTTGGCATGCGGATCGAGAGCTGTGTTTCAAGTTGTTTTTTCTCGGATGTAAATCCAACACTCGTTACATTTGAGCCGAAGTTGACTATGCTCAGCTCAACCTCATTGAGGAACCGATCGAGGCAGCGAAGTTTGATTTGCGAGTCGTTGCGGTACGGTGTTCTAACCGTGCACCTCAGGATATACTCGTTTGAATCTTCGATGCACTGCCAAAAATCAATCGTCGCCATCTCAAACTCTGAAACGTCATCGTAATTTCTGAGTTTGCTGCACATGTCAGGTTTAATTTTGTAGTTAAGACGCGACTCCCATTTGATGTTCTTGCAATTGAGCGAAAGGGAGTCGCTGCTCAGGTTACGACCGTCTTTGCCGATTTCGCTAAACTCAACTTTAATGGATCGGGTGTCGGGGTCGGGGATTACAAGAACGTATGAGTCTGATTCGCCGTTATTGTCCTTGAATTTTAGAAGAGACAAAGGTAAACGGCGGTCGTCAACCGTTGCCGCTTGAGCTTTTATGCTGGAGCCTTCATGGATGCCTTCTATTTTAAGCTGCTGGTAGATTTTCCAGTTTCCTCTGCATACTCCGGTTGTTTCGACTCGCATTGTTTGCCTTTCGTTTGTTGGACACTGCTCATTGTACTTTTTCATTTGTTGCCTCGCTAGAAATGCAGAAAGAGTTGCGTGTTTCTGCTGTCCGATTTAAATAAGAAGACGGGGAGGTTGCTGCCGGTGCGTATAATTTAATTAACTATGCATCTGTAATCAGCGGCTTTTGCTCAACGATTGTCAATCGAGAGGATTTTTATGAAAGGCATCATCCTCGCCGGCGGGTCCGGCACGCGCCTGTACCCGCTCACGC
>CALAMG010000026.1 GCA_937925715.1 uncultured Collinsella sp. | reverse complement strand
GAAGTAGCTGTTCGTCCAGAGCGTGGGGATGCGGCTTTTCAGCCACGGGAACTCCGTACGTAGGTCGTGGCTCGACCTGCCCTTGATCCGCTTCACCGCGCGGTGGATGCTCAGCTGGGGGTCAACCGACAGGAGCAGGTGCACATGGTCTGGCATGACCTCCATCTCGACGATCTCAAAACCGAGTTCATCGGCGACCGACCGCGCGATCTCCTTGAAGCGATCGTCGACACCGTCCACGAGGACGGGTCGGCGGTACTTCGGGCAGAAGACCACGTGGTAGTTGCAGGAAAACACTATGTTACGGTTGCTCTGGTACTTCATGGTATAGATATTATACATCATTGAGTTGTCTAATATCTACCGTCTTATATCCCCATAGATAAATCCAGGGGCTTTACGACGGTTTTGGTAACCCGCGCAGCGGCATCCTTTGACAAAGCCCCGGTTGTCTACCGGGGCTTCTTTCTGTCTATTACGATTGCTCTTTCCTCTTGTACGCCGCCAGCTCGCGCTCGACCTGCCTGTCGCCGGTCTCGTTGACCCACCACGGCCATTTCACCCGGCCGCACGGCTCGTCGACTCCGGCGAACCATTTCCTCAGCTCGTCGAGGCTCACCGGGGAGTGCCCGTTGGCATCGCAACCGACGTCGTAGCGCAGAAGGCCCTGCTTGCGGTTGAACTCGTTGTACGCGCCGCCGCTGCTGTGGATGTGTCCGTGGAGGTGCCACGATCCATGGCTCATGCCCTGCCAGTCGGCCATGGGGTAATGGCACAGGACGATCTTCTGCCCGTCGATCTTGAGCACGCAGATCGGCGGCTCCACGGTGAAGGCGCCAGCGACCGCCGGCTGGGTCCAGTCCTTGTCATGGTTTCCCGGGACGAGGTGGATGCGTCTGCAGGCGATCCGCTTGCGCAGGGCATAGGCGTCCTGGGCGGTCATCTTGAATGAGAAATCCCCCAGGATGTAGAGTTCGTCGTCCACGGCAACCCTGCCGTTGATGTTGTCGACGATGGCGTCGTTCATCTGCCAAATCGTCTCCCACGGGCGGTCGGTGAACTTCAGCACGTTCTCATGCCCGAAGTGAGTGTCGCTAGTAAACCAGATCATATTTCCCTACCTCCCTTTTGCATTATGTATGATTGACAAAATCAATCATACCACGGTACTACCATATAATGCAATCAAACCCAAATCTCATTTCAGCTTGTATAGGCAATACCGGGAAGTACTTACAATCTTCTCGCTTCCCCTAACTTCTTTTTCAAATAGTCGCTGCTCATCCTTTCGAATGATAGCCACATCCCAATATCCGTCATTAAGTGTCTTGAAGCTTTTTGCATTCACGACATCGACATAGCGCTTGTAATCATCATGGGTACGCTCGCCGGCAATTGTCTTATCCCAGATTTCGGGTCGCATATCGTAGCTTACCTTTATGTCTTCCCACTCAAAATAATTCATCAAGGTATCGTCATTGGAGAAAATGCGTGCATCCGTACCCTTTAGTGCGTCGACAATCGGTGCCGTTTCTTGATCGAATGCCGACCACCCAGACGCCGTCGTGCCATCCGAAGAACGAGCCGCTTCCGAGGCGTTTAAAACCGAGGTCGCCAACAGCACTCCTATAAACAGGACGGGCATCAGCCGTATCGCGCTGCCCTCTTCCTCGCGTTCGATGCCGGTTCTTCCGATGCCGCACAGATAGGCACAAACAACAAAAGAAACCGTCCAGGCAATCCAAAAACACCGGATTTTCAGTACGCCCATCACCACCGCTGCAATCCAAAATGCAAGCACGCCGGTGTTCGGAACCTTTCCTTTAATGATTGCGATGGCAACGGGAATGACGATACACACCATCGTGCAGACGATGCCATAGGAATCATTCGGACTTGAGATAAATGGACGCATCTCGCTAATGACATTGCCGTAGGACGCGGCTCCCATAGAGAGCACTGTGTAGATCGCCCCGCCGAATCCGTAGGGATTGAAAAGTGAGGCTATGCACATCAAGAGACACGCCCTCAATAGAGGAATTCGATAGGTGTACCAGGCGACCATGTCGGTCTTAAACGTCTTGATATGCAGTTCCCCTATTTCCGGTAAAAGGAAAGACAGGCACGCCGCCAAACATAGGGGCCACATCGCCGCCTGAAGATTCACCTGAAGCAAGGTGACTGCCGGAAGAAGCCAAAGTGCCCGAACGTTACCGTCCTCGTGCCATGCAAAGAGGATATTCAACGTCACGAACAGGCAACCGGCAGACCACAAGGTAGGCCGTATCGAGATGTAGGTAAACATATAAAAGAAACCGACCGCATACAGCAGCCAAGTGATCCCTTGGTGTCGGCAACCTCTCGTCAGCCTTTCAATTAAAAAATAATAGGCGATGGCCGCTATCGCCAGCGGAACCACCACCGATGTGGCGACGCCGGTATAGCCCGCAAGGGAATACCAGCCATAAAGCCATACATCGTGCAGCCATTGCTGGACAATAATGCCCTGCCCGGAATCCAGTGACCACGGGTTCTCGAAGGGAATCCCGTTGTGCACAATCTCACGTCCCGTTGCCAAAAGGAACCAGCCGTCCGTGTCCAACGTCCCGTCTATACGGATATATCCCGTAAACCACGCAACAAAAATCGATACCATTGCCGCAGTGATGTACGAAAGCATGCGCAACGGGCGTATGCTATCCCCGCTGTCCGATTTCTCGGTATGCACTCGGTCCAACACCATATACCTCTCCACCTCTCGCCAAGCAAAACGGGCTCCTTGAAAGAAGCCCGTCATTTCAACCATTTGCCTACTGGGCACCCGTACTGCCGAACCCGCCTGTCCCGCGATCGCTTTCAGGAAGTTCGTCAACCTGGACAAACGTTGCATGGACGCATGGGATAATGAGCAATTGAGCGATACGGTCCCCGGGGTTGATCGTGTATGGGCGCCTTCCGATGTTCACCAACTTCGCCTTTACGGGACCCCGATAGCACGAATCGATAATTCCAAGAGAGTTCGCAAGCATCAGCCCGTGCTTGCAGGCAAGGCTCGAGCGGATCGCCAACGCACCGAAATAGCCCTCAGGGATGGCGACCTCGATTCCGGTATTGAAAAAGGTCGATTCACGCGGCTGGAGCGTCACCGGCTCCGGAATATCGGCGCGTAGATCGGCGCCGGCGTCCGTCGGGTGAACACGGACGGGCAGGAACCCCTCTTTTGCGACAGTCTCGATTTGCATTGAAATACCTTTCCCTAAAACTGATTCCACGTGGATTGATAGTCCCTGCCGGGTGCGTCTTCGCGCTCCCATGGAAGAGCCTCCCCTGCAGATGAGCAGGCGGGTGCGGCCTGCTTCTCGGCAGCCTTCTCCTTCTCCAGAAGGGCGGCGATGTAGGCCTTGACCTGCTCGCTGAACCGCTGTGGGCACTCCAATTGGACTGTGCCCTCACTCGCCTTCTTCTCCATACGCGCATAGAAGTCAATGACTTCGTGACTCGCATGGAGTCGGTTCTTCTCCATCTTCGGGAAGATGGTAAGCCCCTCGATGTTGGAGCAGCGGGACAGACCTACGTAGAGCTGCCCGGCGGCAAAGGTCTTCGTGTGGACGGTGCAGCGATCGAAGGTAAGGCCCTGGGACTTATGGATGGTGATGGCGTAAGCGAGCTTGAGGGGGATCTGCGTGAACTCGCCTACCGTGTCGGAAGTCACCTTGTTTTTCGTTTTGCCCTTCGGGTCGACGAACTCCTCGACAACCGATTTGAGGATCTTCCACGTGTGAGCCTCAATCTTCACCGGCTCGTCAGGGTTGGCATCAAAGGCGACCGTCACGCTTGTCTTGGTGCATTTCACGACCGTGCCCTGCGAGCCGTTGACATATTTACCCTCGGGGTCGTTGACGAGCGACATGACGCGGGCACCGGCGCATAGGGTGATCTTATCGTCGGCTGCGCGATCTCCCTTGTTCACCTTTCCCGTCGCGCTGGCCTGATAGGTGTATTTCTTCCCGCTCAGCTCCGACACGCTCTCCGTATTGATATTCGATGCAAGCCTGTTGTTCGAGCATAGGAACAGGGCATCCTTGGGCGCGTATTTGCGATCCGATACGGAATGCTCGTTGAAATACGGGATGCATGACTCATCGCCGTTACGCGCGAGATTCAGGTTCCCGATGTACTCCGGATCGTCCTGGCGCACGACCTTCTTCAGGATGTGCGGCTCGAAGTCGAATCCGTCCCAGTAATCGGATTCAAACGCCCAACCCTCGAAATTGCCGGGGTACAGCTTCATGAGGATCGCACGGTCATCTTCCGTGATGACCGGGGGAAGCTGGAAGAAATCACCGACGAGCACGACCTGCTTTCGACCGGACGAGACCTGCGCATCAGAGATCATGCGCATGACGTAATCGAAAAGGTCGATGCGGCACATCGAGATCTCATCGATGATGATGACCTCCGCGACCGTCAGGACCTTGCGGGGACGAATCTTCTCGGACGGGTTGCATACGCCGGCGCTCACCTGCAGAGTACGGTGGATGGTCGAGCCATTGTGCATGTTGAGCGCCGCGATACCCGTCGGCGCCATCGCCGTGTAGGGAACGCTACGGGCCTCAAGGTCATCGATGAACCGGTTGAGCACATAGCTCTTGCCCGTGCCGGCGTTACCGGAAAGGAAGACGTTACGCCCCTCCTTCAGGGCAATGTAGGCGTCCCGCTGGTCTTCGGTCAGACCCTCCAGTTCAGTCTCATCGATTACCATTTCACTTCCACTTCCCCACTGGCGATCTGCGCATACGTCACGGTGATGCGATGCTGCTTGTTCCTACGTGTCGGCAACGTCGAACAAACCAGGAAATTACTGCTCGCCGACTCAAAGCAGACATCAACCTCAACCTTATCGAGACCTTCAGCCTTCTGGCGGCGCGTCGGAGGAAGAAGGACCTTCCCCTTCTTTCCCGTGTGGGCCATCGCCGCCGCACGGATCCTCTCACGGCCCTTGCTGCCGTAGGTCTCCTGCTCATACTCGAACATCGGTATCACTTTCCCCTTTTGTACGTCGGTCTTTTTGATGTAGTAGAATTATACCACAATACCATACTGTTTGTACTTAAAAAAGCCCTGCGTCGGCACCGGGACGTCGATAACCAGAACGAAAGCCTCGTTTGTCTGTGTGCCAGAAAAAGCGAAGTTCAAGCTCTGAATGGCGGTTTAGCCTATGAGTTGAAAGAACCCATAGGCTCTCATTTTCGATATTTTATTGCCTGCTTCGCTCATCTGCGGATAAGGAAAAATCGTCACCACAGATTACCGTCAATCGTCCCAATGAATCATCGTCAATTGTCCCAACGACGCAGGTAAACCGTATGATTTTAAGAGCGCTGCGGAAGCTGGGAAATGGACGATCAAGACACGAACCGTGGCTGGCGAGACGAAAAAAGGGGAGTTCCCTTTTGCGGGATTCCCCTTTCCGAGTCGTTATGCGATTTGCACTACATCTGCTCGCGGCGCTTCTTTTGATCGAGGAAGACGCCGGCTGCCACGAGGACGGTACCGCCGATGACGAACGTCTCGCCGATGAGTCCCGCACGGTCACCGGTCTGGGCGAGGCTGCCGGGCTGGGCGGTATCCGTGCCGGCGAGGTGCTTCGGGGTGTATGCCGCCTGTTGCTTTGCGGCCTGCTGCTTTGCTACCTCCTCTGCCTCCTGTTGTGCAATCTCATCGGAAAGCTTCTGCTCCGCTGCGATGCGGTCGGACTTCGCCAACTCGTAGGCGGCGAGTGCCGCATCGTAGCCGGGCTGGAGCTCGTCCACCGCGGCCTGCTTCTCGTCCAGGATGGCCTTGGCGGGCGCGACCTTGGCACGTGCCTCGACTGCTGCTGCGAAAAGCGCGTTGAGGGCGTCATCCGCGTTCACATCATGGCCGGAAGCGATCGCCGCGCCGGTATCGATGGAGTTCAGCTTCGACAGCTTGGCGTCTGCCTGCGCCTTCGCCTGCTCGGCGGCGGAGACCAGGGACTCGGCGGCGATGGCATCCGCCTTCGCGGCATCGAGGGCGGCCTTGGTGTCATTGACGGCCTTTACTGCATCCTGCTCGCGCTGCTGTGACTCTGCGAGCTTCGCGGCAAGATCGGTGAGGATGTCGAGGTTCGACTGTGCGTCATCGAGATCGGTCTGGGAGCCGGTGAGCCTGTCGGCGGCAACGCCGGTGTCGGCCTTTGCGGCATCGACGGCACGCTGGGCATCCGCGAGGGCGCGTGCGGTGGCGTCCGCCTTTTGCTTGGCGGCTGCGAGGACCGCCGCCTTCTCGACCTGATCGGCTGCCGCCGCGTCGTGAACGCTCTTTGCTGTATCGACCGCCTTCTTGGCGTCGGCGATGTCCTGGAAGAACTTCGCGAGGTCGGCGTTCGCATCGGCAACGCCCTGCTGCTTAGCAGCGGTGTCCGCCTTGGCGGAATCCAACTTAGACTGTGCGGTCGTTACGGCTGCGTTGGCGGCATCAAAGGCGACCTGCTTCTGCTGGACGGTCGACTTTGCCGTATCGACTGCCGCGTTGGCGGCATCGAGGTCCGATTTCGCCGCATCAAGCTCGGTCTGGGCATCCGCGACGCCCTGTTGCTTGGCGGCGACATCAGCATTGGAGGCATCGACGGCACGCTGGGCATCGGCAACACCCTGCTTTGCGGCATCGACACCTGCCTGTGCGGAATCCACCGCGACCTGCTTCTGCTGGACGGTTGTGGCAGCGTCGGCGGCTGCCTGCTTCTTGGATGCGAGATCGGCCTTGGCTACGTCGAGTGCGCTCTTGGCGTTCTTGAGGCCGTTGATATAGGAGGTCAGCTTCTGCTCATACTCGTCGACGGACATGGGGTTCATGTTCCAACCGGAGCCGGACCAGCCGGAGATCTCTGCGGTGTAGCACTGCGTCTGAAGCCCGGACATGGTGCCCTTGGTGCAGGTTGCCATTCCCATAACGGCGAGTTCGGGATTGATGATGTTCATGTAATGGCCGACGGTGCCGCTACTGCCGTTCTCCCAGTGGCAGTTGTCTGCAATCCAATGGTTGATTGCGACACCGTTCTTTGCATAGAAATCATAGGCATCCTTGCCGACAAGACCGGTGACTCCATAAAGGGCCTCCGTTGCCTTGTCGAAAAAGCCCTTCTCCTGCTCGATCCACTGCCCACTCGGATCGATTCCGTAATTCCATGCCAGGTTTTCGGCAAAATCATATTGACGGGCATGATCGAGCACAGTGTCACTGTAGTTGGCATCCGCAATGGCTCCGGCGATGAGCTTGTAGGTGACCTGGAGCTCGGACAGGCCGACCGACTTGCGGTAGTCGTTGACGGACTTCATCCACCTGATCGCATTGAGCATGTTATCAAGGGACGTGGCGTCCTTGGAGTTGCCGACTTCGGTCTTTCCGACATATTTGGCGTTCAGGATGATGTTGACTGCGTCATCGGCACCCATGGCACGGAAGAAGCCGATGGCTCCCTGCTTGAGTTGTGCGTCGGCGGAGTCGAGTTTCGCCTGTGCCTCGTCGACCTTCTGCTGGGCGGCGGTCACGGCCGCGTCAGCGGTATCCTTTGCGGTCTTGGCGTTCGCGAGCTCTACGTCGGCGGCTGCCTTGGCGGACTCGGCGTCCTTGACAGCCTGCTTCGCGGCATCCAGCTTGGCGATGGCATCGGCGTTCGCCTGCTTGGCCGCATCGAGGTCGGAGTTCGCGGCATCGAGTGCGGACTTGGCGGCGTTCACACCGGATTCGGCATCGGCCGCGGCCTGCTGCTTTACGGAGAGGGCCATCTGGGCATCATTCAGGTCGGCCTGTGCCGTTGCCGCAGCGGACTGTACCTGCTCGAGCTCGGACTCGCACTGGGACTGTGTCGCCTGTGCGGCAGCGAGGGCTGCCTCTGCGTCCGCGACCTTCTGTTTTGCCGCATCGTACTCCGGACCGCTGGCGCCTGCCTCCGCTGCGGCGAGGTCGGCTTTCGCCTTCTCGTAGGCGGCGCTGGCTGCTGCGGCCTTCGCATCCGCCGTATCCTTGTTCTGCTGGGCTGCGGCGAGGACGGCATCGGCGGCATCCTTGGCAGACTGGGCCGCAACCAGCTTGGACTGGGCATCGGCAAGCGTCGCGTTGGCGTTGTCGAGATCGGCCTTTGCCCTGCTCACGGCATCCTGGGCGTCGCGCACGGCCTGCTCGGCGGCACGGATAGCCTCCGGGGTGGCGCCTACGGCATCGGCCTTGGCTTTATCGAGGGCGTCCTTGGCATCTTGGGTCGCCTTGAGGGCGGACTGGTACGCTTCGTCCTTCTCGGATGCATCCGCCTTGGCGTCTGCGAGACCCGCCTTCGCCTGCTCGAGGTCCTTGCCGGCGGCATCGGCGGCGTCCTTGCCCTCCGCGACCTGACGGGCGTACTCGTCCATTGCCGCTCGGTTGGCTGCCGTGCCGGCGCTGACCGCCGAATCATAGGATGCCTTGGCCTGGTCGCGGGCGGAAGCCGCCTCGTTGTAGGGACCGGCGACCTCGTCGTAGGATGCCTTGGCGGCGTCCTCCTTCGCCTTCGCCTCGTCGACCGCCTTCTGCAGGTCCGCGATGGTCTGTGCGGCGGATTTCGCGCCGGTACCGGATGCCGCGTCGGCATGGGCGGCGATCGGCGACATCACGGCGGGGTGCTGCGTGGTCCCGTCACCGGTCTGGGCGAATGCCGCGAACGGTGAGATGAGGCTCGATCCGGTCATGGTGGCCATGGTCGCCGCGGTGACGGTCAGACGCGCGATCCCCTTCGGAGTGTGAATCTTTTTGTTTGGCAGTGCGTGCTTCTTCTCGTACATGAATCTTTCGTCCTTTCTGCGAAACGTGCTGTCAACTATAGCGGATGACAGCCAATTTCGTTTAGTAACGCCCTGTTTTCTTGACGTGTATCAGTATACCACGGTACTAGAGTACTACCTCTGAGAATCTTCTGAAATTTCGTCTGCCCAGTACCAATGATGCCCTTTCGCCTTGTGTCCGGTGGTAATCGCCCGTTTGATCCCACTCCCCGCATATCCGTAGGCAGACATACTCGCCGCGGCGATGCTGTCGAAGATCTTCCCGTCATCGCGACGGACCCGCTTCTTACCGCCTCCAAGCCCTGCGTAGATGTCGATATCGCTCACGGCCGTTCCTTCCAATAGCTGCATGTATTGCCATGTCCGGTTTCAAAGGCATGTTCCTCTCCGCGCCTGACGCACAGATATTGAATCTGGGTGTCCTCTGGTCTATGACGTTTGTCGCGAACATGGGGGTTCTGTATGCAATGTGCACACAGGCTGCAGACCTTTTTCTTCCGTGCCTGTTCTTTTTGAAACCCACTGACTGAAGCGCGAAGATCATCATCAGAAACCATAGCTCATCCTTTCATCGGCAAGTCGAGTTCGGATTGTACATAGCAAAACGATTGGGGCGGCCGTTTCAGTTCAGGATTCAAGGTTTGCAGCTCAAGCGAATCCTTGAACGGAACAACTGAATAGATACGGATGGCAACGGCCTTATCGTACCCTTC
>CALAMG010000025.1 GCA_937925715.1 uncultured Collinsella sp. | reverse complement strand
CCGGCCGATTGGCGATGCCGATCCCTCATCGAAGAGAATCCTCGATCCGCTCCAGGCAGGAGGAGGGGTTCTCGAAAGAATCCGTAGATGCACTGCTCCATGCGGCACGCCTCTTCTGCCATCCGGGAAGGGACGTGGAATCGGCTTCCGCTACGTCGAGTGAAGACAACTAGCGAACGCACCCCATGAACCTAAGGACGCTTTTGCTGGATCCGGGCGCCCGCAGGTCGACCTTCTCGCAGCCGTCTCGCCCCACCATCAGAGCCGAAGTGCAGACCTTGAACAGGAACTCAAGGTCATGGGTGATGACGGCCACGGGACGGCCTTTGGCAAGCTCCTCGATGAGCCCGGCAATCCTCGCCATGTGCATGAAGTCGAGTCCCGATGTCGGCTCATCCAGAACGACAATCTCCTTGCTGCTCAGAAAGGCGCAAGCCAGCGCCAAACGCTGCTTCTGGCCTCCTGATAGGTTTTGCGGATGCTCGGTCCTCTTGTCCCATAGGTCGATGGCCTTGACGATACGCGCCACCTCGTTGAGACGGTTGTCGTCGATGCTTTTCTGGTCGGTCAGGATTTCGTTTTCCACCGTGTCGAAGAACAATTGGTAATCGACGTCTTGCATCATGTAGTACGATCGGCGAAGCCTCTGCCGAGGCCGAACTCCCCACGAGAAGGCCTGTCGACCGCCCGCAAGGCCGCACATCGCCCGGGCGAGCGTGCTCTTTCCGACTCCGTTTGCCCCAAGGACGCCCATAACCTCGCCCTCTCGCAAAGAGAGCGTCAAGGGCCCGATCAGGGCTCGCCCGCCTGCGGAGACCGAAACGCCTTTCATTGAAGCGACCTCCGCCCCGAGCTGACGGTGGTTTTCCGGGTTCAGGCCGTGTAGATCGAGCGCGCGAAGTCCATAGCGCGCGCAATCCTCCGCGCGAAGCCGACCCGCTGCGAACGAATCGACGATTTGGCCGCCCGCCATGACGTGGAGCCTGTCGTAGAGATCCGCCAGAAAGTAAAGCCTGTGCTCGGCGATGACGACGGTCTTGCCGAGGGCCTTCAAATCGGCGAGAATTCGGCGAAAGTCCTCTATCCCTTCGTGGTCGAGGCTGGCGGACGGCTCGTCGAAGAAAATCACCTGGGTGTCGTAGACGAGCGTCGAGGCTATGGCGACGCGCTGCTTCTCTCCTCCCGAGAGGCCTATGAGGTCCTTGCCCGCCAGATGCGCGATTTTCATGCTCTCGAAAGCCGACTCGACCCTTTCGACCAGCTCCTCGCGAGGCATGCCCAGATTCTCGCCGACGAGGGCCACCTCGTCGGCCGCCTTGCGGGTGAAGAACTGATAGGTCGGATTCTGGAACACGTTGCCGATCGTGCGGGCGAGCTCGCCGGAGGAGAACTCTCCCAGGCTTTTCCCGAGAAGCTCGATTCTCCCATCGAGCTCGCCTTCGCACTGATCAGGAATCAAGCCGTTCATGGCACGCATGAGAGTGGTCTTCCCGCACCCGGAGTTGCCGGTGAGTACGACGAGCTCGCCGCGCTCCACCGAAAACCGCACGTTCTTCAATGCCGCGAGATCTTCTCCCTTGTATGAGAAAGACCGAATGTCGACGTCAATCACATCCATACCGCGACCCCCAAAAGAACGACTCCGACGCCCAAGGCGGCTCCGTCAAGCAGACCGAAGGAGAGACTTCGGTAGCTCGTCTTTTCACAATCCGCTTCGATTCCTTTCGAAATCACGGAGGAGACGAGCGTCTCGCTCACGTGCAGGCACTTGTACACAAGGGGAACGAAGTAGAGCTCGAAGGCGTGCACGGGACGAAGCGGGCTCGGGCGCAGCCCGCGAACCCGCATCCCGCGCTTTATCTCCTTCACGCGATCGCCCATCTCGTCGAGGAAGCGCAACCCTATGACTGCGCCGACTGCGGCTCTGTTCGGAACGTGCAGCTTGCGCATGCTCGCCAGAAGCTTCGAGGAGCTCGTCATCATGAGGGTGCAACCGATGTTGACGACGGGGAAGACCCTCACCACCAAAACCGCCACGCCCAGGAAGATGCTCGTGACATAGCCGATGTCGACATGCAGGATCAGCTGCACGACCCCGCATGCCACCGCAAAGAGCGCGAGCTGCCTCAAGAAGGACGCCGGCGAGACGTCCAAAAGGACGAGAAACGACAGCGCCAGAACGAGGGCATATACCAGCTGATTGGCGAGAAACGCTTGGATGAGCGCCAGAAGCGTCAGCGCGAAGAGCGTCAGCGGGTGCAGATGCCCCTCGCGCCCGCTGTCGAGCAGACCCGTTCGCCCCATCAACCCAGCCTGCTTTCCTTCGCGCCCTTTTCGAAGAACTTGTCGTTGATGAACATTCCGAAACGCCCGGCCAGAAGCTCGGTCACAATATTGATCAGCACGCAGATGACCATCATATCGACCGTGTACATCGCCACCATCTGCTGCGCCTGTTCAAGCGAGATGCTCTCGACGAAAGTCGCCAGCCCATCGGATCCCAGAACGAGCACGAACACTATCATGTGCATCGAGTAGATGAACATCGATGCCGAAAACGACAGCCACACCCTCTTCTTGTTTCCGTAGTCGCCGGCGATGATCTCTGCGACGATGCCCGCGATCAGGCACAGGGGCGTCGCGACGGCGAAGCCCATGATCGCGTAGAGCACGCCGTAGATCAACCAGAAGCAGAAGGCCGTCCCCCGTTTTTGCACCTTGCGCGCCATGATGGTGTAAACGGGACCGACGAAGAAGGCCGCGAATCCCGCCGAGACGTACATGGAAAGCGCGCCGAACATGCCTGTTATCATGCCGACGCCCATCCCGAGGGCGAATCCGATCACTCCCAGTACCGCTATTGTCGCGATGTCCTTCAGTTTCATGTGAGCCTCCTTTTGCTCTGTTTGCTAGACCAATTGCCACTGGGAGCTCGCGTTGCGCTTGTCCCAGAAGTCTTTGTATTCTCCTTCGAGGGCGATCAGCTCGTTGTGCGTCCCTGTCTCCGCAACCTTGCCCGAGCTATCCATGACCACGATCTTGTCCGCCATGCGCACGGTTTCGAGCTTGTGCGCGACCACGATGAGCGTGGAGCGCCGTTTGAGCGTCTCTATTGAGCGAACGACGTTCTTCTCGTTTTCCGCATCGAGAGCCGACGTCGCCTCGTCCAGGAGCACGATGGGGGCTTGCTTGAGAAGCGCGCGGGCTATGGAAACGCGCTGCCGCTCGCCGCCGGAAAGCGAGCGACCCCCTTCGCCGCACAGCGTCTCCCAGCCCTCAGGAAGGCGCTCGACGACCTCCGTCACCCCGGCAAGGTCAGCGACCGCGCGAAGCTGCTCCTCCGAAGCATCCGGGTTCGCCATAAGGACGTTGTTTCGCAGCGTGTCGTTAAAGAGATAGACGTCCTGGAAAACGAAAGACACCCGAGCGAAAAGATCCTCTGTCGTCATATCGCGGACGTCTACGCCGCCGATCCTGACCGCTCCGTCGTCGACGTCGTAAAAACGCGCGATTAGCTTGAGCATGGTCGTCTTGCCGCAGCCAGACGGGCCCACGATGGCGACCATGCTGCCTTCCGGAACGTCGAGATCGACTCCACGAAGGATTGGCTTCTCCTTCACGTAGGAAAAGCGAACCTCTCCCATCCGGACGCTTGCGTCGGTCGGACAAGCTTTCGACGCGTCCACAACCGGCAGCTCGGCCGCTTCGACGACCTCGTCCATGCCGTCGAGCATTGCCCGACGGTCCTCCATCCCGAATAGGGCTGAGGCGATCTCGTTGAGGAGCGTGGTGAACCTTAGTGCGACGCCGATCATGACCACTGTTTCAAGCGCCCCGATGCTTCCGCTTGCACCCAAGTAGCTCACCGCGATGATCATGCTCACAACGAGCATCTGCACGCTCGCCCCGGAAAGGATTTCGCCGAGGGCGCTCCACCACAGGCCGCGGACCGACCGCTTTCTGCCTTCTACGAAACTATCCTCAAGCTCCGCATAGTCGGCACCCGCACGGCAGGCGCGCAGGGCTCCCTGGCATCGTGCGAACTCGACTATCCTCGCGGCGATGTCCCGCTCGGCGGAATCCTCTAACCCGTTTCCTTTTCCGACGCATGCCTGTGAAACGCGCAGAAGAAGGAAAAGGATTGGGATGGAAAGCGTCAGCATGATTCCAATTTGCCAGCTCCAAAGCCACACGGCAGCACAGAACACGATTGCGGCGGCAGCGTTTTTTATAAGCTGGCCAACATAAAGAGCAGCGGCCTGTCCGGTCGAGATCATTTCCTGCGTAACCATGCGCGAAAGCCTTCCGGCACTATCCGCCTTAAACCAGCCAAGTGGCAAACGCGACACCTTGTTCCCGATGACCACCTGCATATTGCGCATGAAGCCTAACCCCGCTGCATAGCTGAGCTTGGTACCGAAGAACGAGGCTGTTGAGCCGACGACTGTCACCGCCGCAAGCGCGACTGCCCAGCCCCAAAACGTCAAGCCCCATTGGGGGTCGCCGGACTGGAGAGCCATGGTCGCCGGCATCATGATGGCGAGACCGATGCCGCACATCACGCCGGAAAGGGCGTAGAGCAAAGTTCCCAAACGGTGCTGGCGCCTATCACCCTCGTCCATATAACGACGAAGTCTCGGTAAGAAGCGTTTGGAATTACTCATCTGCATCGCCCTCTTCTTCACTGCCGCAGAGGCCTCCTTGCTTGAGAAGCGCCTGATAATGCTCGTTGTCTTGAATCTCCGCATGCGTTCCAAGGGCGACGATCTTACCTTCTTCCAACACGGCAATTTGATCGGCGCCTAGGATTGCGTTGAGCCGGTGGGCGATGGCCAGAACCGTTCGGCCTTCGACCAAGGAACTTAGTGCTTTCTGGATCTCGAGCTCCGAATCTGGGTCGGCAAAAGCGGTGGCCTCATCCATGATGAGGATCGGCGTGTCGGCTAAAAGGGCACGCGCTATACTCACGCGCTGGCTCTCGCCGCCTGAGAGCGAGCAGTCCGTTCCCAAAACGCTGTCGTATCCCTTGGGCAGCGACATGATGAAATCGTCGATCTGCGCCGTACGGGCAGCCTCCCGAATCTCCTCCAGGGAAGCCTCCGGCTTAGCTAAAGAAATGTTTCTTCCGATGGAGGCGTTGATCAGCATCGGGTCCTGGAGCACGAACGAAACCGTGTTGTAGAGGTCACGGGAGGAGATGTCTCTCAGATCGACGCCGCCGAGACGGATGGAGCCGCTTTCCGGGTCGTCGAAGCGTGCAATGAGTGTGGCGAGCGTCGATTTACCCGAGCCTGACGGGCCGATGAGCGCCGTCGTGGTACCGGGATTAAGGACAAGACTGACACCGCGCAAGGCCTGGGTATCGCCGTAGGAGTACGATACGTCGTTCACCTCAACGACGACCCCGTCGGGCTTCTTTGGGGTTTTCGGCTCGGGAATCGACGGCGTGTCCAGAATCTCGCACAGCCTGACTGCGGCAGCGCCGGCCATCTGGTACGACCACGTGCTGTTGGCGACAGCGCTGATGGCGGTCGGAAGCACGATGGCTATCAGCGCGCACGCGAGAACCTGGGGGAGGCTGGCCAACCCTGCCCCCATGACAAGCGCGCCGCCGCAGAGGTTGATCAGCAGCAGCAAGGGGGAGGAGATGAGCTCGCCGGCAATCGAGCAAAGCCCGATGAGCGGGGCGCACCAGTCCCAGTACGACTGCGAGAATGCCGATGCGGCGTCCGCGTAATTACGATGCGCCTCTCCTGTTTTTCCGAACGCTTTGACCACCTTGATGCCGGACACGAGCTCGACCATCGTCGAGGACACTTGTGCAAGGTGCCCGTTCATCTCGGCGGTTTTCGGTCCCATATCCTTCATAGAGAGCGCCTGCAGCAGGAAATAGAAGGGGATCGTGGCGATGCCGATGAGCGCCAAGCGCCAATTGATCCAGAACATGAAAGCCAGAAGAACCATCGGCTGCAAAACGCCGTTAAGACGGTCGACCGGTCCGTGTGCGATGACGGTGTGGACCGTCTTCGTGTCATCCTGCACAGCGCTTCTGACCTTGCCGGATTCCGTAGCGCTAAACCAAGCAAGAGGCGCGCGGCTCAACCGCTCAACGATACCCTTGCGAATGACGTAGCGCAGTTTCATATCGGCAAAATGCGTGATGATGAGCGCAAGAGCGCGAAAGAACAGCTGCGAGAGGAACGCCATGACGAGGAGGAGGGCAATTTCGTGCACCTTGGAGGCATCGGCCTGCGCGAGCGGGCCTTCCCCCGCCAGAAATAGGTCTCCCAGCCATACCAAAGCCAAATACGGGGCAAAGGATAAAAGCGCCGAGAGCACCGTGAACGCCTGCGCCAGCATGACGCGTCCCTTGACGGGGCAAGACAGGCGCCTGATAGCCTCCCGCCCCGCTTCATCCCGTTGCCGGTCTTGTTCGCTTGTCTCTGCCATGGGCACCACCTCAAGTATAGTTTCGGTTAATAATGACTTAGTTATCTTTGACGCAAAAAAAGAAAGAGCCGTCAAAGCGTGCGATATTTCTCCCAGCCCGCATTGAAGAACGTTGAAATGACCTCGGTCGTCGCGTTGAGCTCCTCGACGCTCTTCGCGTGGATGATATTCTCGGAAAGGGCGCTGTAGAACGCGTGGTTGACGATGTGGAGAGACTCTTTCGAGATGACGGTTCGAGCCTTCTCTGCGCCGTGGATCAGCTCGAGAACGCGGAGGGTGGTCCTGTCCTCCTCGTCGACGAGCCAGTCAAGGAAGTGCTCGTAGGGGGTGCCGTAGGAGCGGAACACAAGGAGCTCGTAGATGTCGCGATGGGAGTACAGCATCGCCGTGGTCGCGAGCGTCCCCGCCGCCTTGGCCTCGAGCGCGGCGCGCACCTGCTCCGGGGTCACGGGCTTCCCTTCGTCGTACCCGGCGAAACCTCGCTTCTCGCCTTGGGCGTAAGCTTTGCGAATCATGCTCGCCAGCGGCTCGACCAGCTCCGAGAAGAGCGCCTCCTTGTCTTTGAAATGCTTGTAGAACGCCCCGGTGGTCACGCCGGCAGCCTTGCAGATCCTGCGCAGGTTCGCCTTCTCGAACCCCTCTTCCAGAAACGCCGCAAGGCCGCTCTTCAAGATGCGCTCGTGCGTCTCCTGGTAGTTGCCGTTGCTCACTGCAGTCACCTCCCTCCAATAATAACTTAGCTATCTTTCGTGTTGGGAATTCTGCCACCAAAGTTAGTCACTGTCAACTCTTATGCTCATGATATCTCAGTAGAAGCGGCCTTGGCTTGATAGACGGAGGAGCCTCGATGAACCGCCTAGTTAATTTGGGCGGGAACTATCTCTACTCGAATCGAAGCGGGGCGTCCTGAAAGGTTCTGTCTGACTACAATCACGTCGCGTGCCGTTTGCTCCACTCGAGGAGCTTGTCCCTGAACGCGAAGCGCCCCCTCTTTCTGCCCATCATCCTCCTCAGTGGCAGGGGGTCGTCCTCGAGGAGGCTCCATTCGTAGACCGCGTTCCTGCTCACACGTAAGAGTATCGCTATCTCCGCCACCGAGTACGTGTCCTGTATCGGCACGGGGATCTTGACGTACGGGCATCCTGCTGATTCGACTGCCATGCGTCTGCTCCTTCCGGAGCGGCAGACGCTGCACCTCGGCGTCGCGGGGCTTGGCGGCGATGGCGCGATGCTCGTTGCCATCGCCGCCGCTCGATATCGTCCCCTCGCTCAGCGAGGAGTTGCCTAGTGGGCGGTATCCGAAACTGAGCCAGTCGCCCAGTCTGGCCTGCAAGCCGCCCTCCGTTTACCCGCCATCGCCCTCGTCTCGTCGGCTCCCGAGATAGGCCGCGAAACGTCTGTAGGAGTCCTCTGACAGGCAGTGCTCCATGCGGCAGGCCTCCGCCGAGGCGGTCTCGGCGTCCACGCCTGACTCGACGAGCAGCCGCTCGAAGAAGCGGTGCTTGTCGAGGGTGGCCTCGGCGAGGCGCCCGCCCTCCTCGGTCAGCCGCACGTCGCGGCCGACCACCTCGGCGAGGCCCCTGCGCGCCAGGTTGCCGAGCGCCTTGGTGACGCTCGGCTTGGCGACGCCCATGCGCTCGGCGATGTCCACGTTGCGGCACGACCCGCGCAGGCGGCGGATCACGAGGATGGCCTCGAGGTAGTCCTCGGAGGATTCTCGCCCGCCCATCCGCTCATCTGCCCGTCGGGACATCGGCGGCATCGCCCCTGTCGGCGGGAACGGTCCACGACGAGCTTTCCTGCTGGAGCCTCCACAGCCTCGCGTACAGCCCGTCCTCGGCGAGCAGCGTCTTGTGGTTCCCCTCCTCCGCCACGCGCCCGCTGTCTAGGACGACGATCTTGTCCGCATTGGCGACGGTCCTCAGTCGATGGGCGATGACGATCACCGTTTTGCCTGCGCACAGGGTTCCGACCGCTCTCTGGATAAGCGTCTCGTTCTCGGGGTCGAGCGAGGCGGTCGCCTCGTCGAGGAGCACCACGGGCGCGTCTTTCAGGAGAGCCCTCGCAATGGAGAGGCGTTGGCGCTCCCCGCCCGAGAGGGAGGCGCCGTTCTCGCCCAGCACCGTGTCGAACCCCTGGGGAAGCCTCTCGATGAACTCCAGGCAGTGCGCCGCCCTTGCAGCCTCGGCCACCTCTTCGTCGGAGGCGCCTTCGCGGCCGATGCGAATATTGTTCGCAACCGTGTCGTCGAAAAGGACCACGTCCTGGAAGACTATGGAGACGTGCGCGAGCCACGATTCCTCGGAGAACTCGGCGATGTCCTTTCCAGAGCAGAGGACCCTGCCGCTGTCGGGCTCCCAGAATTTGGCCGCCAGCTGGGCGCAGGTCGACTTGCCCGAGCCGCTCGGCCCGACGAGCGCGGTGACTTCCCCCTCGCGCGCGACGAAGCTTACGCCGTGGAGCACCTCTTCGTCGCCGTACCCGAACCGGACGCCCTGGAAGGACAGGTCGTGGCCGGGCACATCCGCCGAGGCGGACCCCCTCGCTTCGGGCTCGTCCATGACCGCCTTGATGCGGGCGGTCTTCGTCGAGAGGTTGAGAAGGTTGGGCAGCTGCGAGACGAGGGCGAGGATGGGCCCGTAGACGCGGGAGACGATGAGCAAGAACATGAGCAGAACCATGAAGTCCACGCCGCCGGAGGCGAGAAGCACCGCCCCGACGCAGGCGGTCAAACCGACTCCCGAGCGGAGGATGGCGCTCGCGAGGGAGACGGAGACGTCGACGGCGAGCTCGACCCGCATCGTCACCCTCTTGAGCTCGAGCATCGCCTGCTCCATGGCGGCGGAGTCCTTGCCCACCGCCCTGCAGGCCCTCATGTCCTTGATGCCCTCGAGGTAGTCCTGCACGCACGCCAGCGCATCCAGGCGGACGCGGTTCTGCCTTTCGAAAAGGCGCGACTGATGACGGCGGCTCAAGGCGATGACCCCTGCCGAAAGCGGAAGCGTGACCATAACGCAGCAGGCGAGCCGCCAGTCGAAGAATGCCAGCATCGCGCAGATGACCACGGTCGACACGATTCCGGCGATGAGCTGCGGGAGCGTCGACGAGAGCATGGACTCCTGCGCCGTCACGTCCCCCATGATGCGGTCGGCCACGTCGGTCGTGTCCCGGCGGTTGAAGAAGCTCATGGGCAGCTTCCTCAGGTGGTCGGCGAGGCGCAGGCGGGTGCCTTCGGACTCGGTGTACGCGGCCACGTAGGTTTTCTTGTAGTCGTTTCTCGAAGCGACGAAGACCACCACCATCCCCGCAAGCCCCACGGCGAAGATCGACCAGAGCGCGGCGGCGTCGAACGGCTCGCCCGCAAGGGTCCCCACGAGAGCCGCGAACGCGGCGACCGTGCAGACGAAGGGGATCATGAGCGCCAGATCGCTCAAGGTGCAAGCAATGGCCGAGCGCTTGAGGCCGACGTAGCCCTCGTCGGAAAGGTTGAACGTCCTCTGAAGCCAAGGCGCCCTGCCGCTCGACGGCTTGCCGGGTTTCTCCGCAGGGTCGTACTCCTCGGCGGAGACGCCCTGCGTTGCATGCGGGGCGGTCGCTTCGGAGGATCGGGTGTCGTCGCGCGGGGCCGCTTCGATGCCCCATTCGACCGCTTCCGTGTACTGCCTCCACATCTTCGCGTACGTCCCCGATGCGGCGAGGAGCTCTTGATGGGTGCCTTCCTCGACTTTGCGCCCGCCGTCGAGCACGACTATCTTGTCGGCACCGACGACCGTGGAGAGCCTGTGGGCGACCATGATCACGGTCTTGCCGGCCATGAGCCTCTCGAACGCCTTCTGGATCAAATGCTCGTTCTCGGGATCGGAGAACGCGGTCGCCTCGTCCAGCACCACGATGGGCGCGTCCGAGATGATCGAGCGCGCGATGGCTATCCGCTGCTGTTCGCCGCCGGACAGGTGCACGCCTTCGGAGCCTATTACCGTGGCGTAGCCATGGGGAAGGCCGTTTATGAACGCGTCCGCCTGGGCGGCCTTCGCGGCCTCGACCACCTCGTCGTCGGTCGCCCCCGGCCTGCCGCGCCTGATGTTCTCCGCGACGCTCTCGCGAAAGAGGTGGGAATCCTGGAACACCAGGCTGAGGCTGCCCATCAGCTCATCCTGGCCCATCTCGCGGACGTCGACGCCGCCGACGAGAACCTGGCCCGAATCGACGTCCCAGAAGCGGGCGACGAGGTTCGCGAGGGTCGATTTGCCCGAGCCGCTCGGCCCGACGACCGCGCACACCGTGCCGGCGGGGATTTCCAGCGAGACGTTGCGCAACGCCGGCTCCGCGTCGTCTTCGTAGGAGAAAGTCACGTCCCGAAGGGACACCGAGGCGTCCTTCGGGGCTTTCGGCGCCTCGGGACAAGAGAGCTCTTCGATGCCGAGCACGGAGTCGATGCGGTCGATGTTTGCCTGGGCGAGCATCCCGTCCTCGCTCACGTAGAGGATCTTCGTGAACACGCTCGATATCGAATGCACGAACAGGAGGTAGAAGACGAGCGAGAGCACGAACGTCGGCCAGTCCTGCGCGCCCGGGGCGAGGAGTATGCCGACGGGCAGAACGAACAGGTACGCGTTGTTGAGGACCGCCGTGAAGCCCGGCATGGAGTTCCTGAAGAAGAGCGTGACGTCGAGGGAGAGGCCGGTGTAGTCCTTTATCGCGTCGGAGAGGCGCTTGAACGAGCGCGCCGTCTGGCCGAAAGCCTTCACGACGCGCATTCCGCGGACGTACTCCACGGAGGCGTTGCCCATCTGCTCCTTGACTTCCTGGTAGCGCCCCATGCTCGCCATGACGCGCTTGTCGGCATAGCCGGAGAACTGCACGACGCATGCGACGGCGACCGCCGCCAGCGTGGCGACGCCGAAGCGCCAGTCGAAGACGAAAAGCAGCGCCGCCAAAACGACGGGCGCGGCGGCGGTGGCCGCCAGGTCCGGGATGGAATGGCCGATGAACTGCTCGATCCCGCCGACGCTCTCGTCCATGACCTTCGAGATCCTACCCGTGCCGAGCCGCGCTATGTGCCCAAGAGGGATCCTCCCGAGATGGGCGGCGATATCGAGCTTCGTGCGGTACTGCGCGTCGAACGCCGCGGCGTGAGAGCACAGCAGCGCGGCAAGATAGCACCCCACGTCAACGACTATGCCTGCCACCGCCAAGCCCGCGTAGCCCGTCATCGCCGAAACGTCGACGGCGGCCAGGTTCGGATAGACCCCGACCGCATCCCTAATCATGAAGTAGATCGCCACGTATGGGACGAAGGACGCCGCCGCGGATAGGACCGCCAGCGCCATGGAGGCGAACACGAGGGGCTTTCTTCTCCCCGCGAACCGCAGGCAGCGGGAAAGGGCCCCGGCTTCCTTCCTTTGCTTTCCTTGCTCATTGAATACCTCTTCTCTCATGTTGCTTTGAAAAAGGGCGCTAGGCGATTCCCGCGCGCTCGAGGTGCTTCTTGAACACCGCCCGTCCGACCAGCGAGCCGATGATGCCGCCCGCGAAGGTCACGACCGCGATGATCGCGAACGTCTCGGGAGTCACCGTGGACAGAAGGGCTTCCATGTAGGCCGGGTCGATGCTGTTGGACCCCATCAGCTCGCGGTAGTAGTCCTGGGAGGCGAACATGGGAACGAAAAGGCCCGCCGCCCAGCAGGTCTCGAAAAGCGCGTACCCCACGGCGACGCCTGCGAACCTCCCGTACCCGAGCGCTTTCCGCGCCAGCTCGGAGACGGCGCCGCCGACGGCGAGGCCGAGCGCCACGGGCCATCCCGACCCGATGACGAAGATGACCACGGCGAAGACGAGGGCCATGATCAGCGAGGTTCCTGCGCGCGGCACGCGCGCATGCATGTAGACCCAGACGATCCCGGCGGGTATCGCCGCGATGGCGCAGCAGCCGCAGTACGCCACGACGCTCATGGAGGTGATTCCCACGACGAGCATGCTCACCACCATGAACAGCAGAGAGAAGACGCCGAGGGCTATGAGGTCCCTGGAGCTGAGGCTGCCGCTTTCCTTCTGTTTTGCTTTTGCTGTCATTTCCAAATCCTTTCTTTCATAGGAATCCTTCTCAGTCTTTGCAGGCCGGCTCACTCGATGAGCACGATCTGGTCGCAGGCCTTAGACAGGAACTCCGTGTCGTGGCTGACGACCGCCACCGTCTTCCCGCGAGACGCCTCTTCGCGCAAGATGAGCGCGAGGCGCTCCATGTTCCGGAAGTCCAGGCCGCTCGTGGGCTCGTCGAGGAGAAGCGCCTGCGCTCCCGATTCCGACGCGATGGCGCAGACGCACCGCTGCTTCTGCCCTCCCGAGAGCGATGCGGGATGGCGGTCGGCGACATCTCCCAGGCCGAACTCCTCCAGGACCGCTTCGAGACGAAGTTCGTCGACGTCGGAAGGAGACGGGGCCGCGGATGCCAACTCGTCGCGCACGCTCGGGCGAAAGAGCTGGTAGTCGGGGTCTTGCATGACCAGAAACGCATGATTGGGTCTTCTCTTGGGAGGGACTACCGAGCCTTGGAACCGGACATGCCCGAGCTCTTCTTTCTTGATCCCCGCCAGGCACTTGAGCAGGGTTGACTTGCCTGCCCCGTTTCGCCCGACCACGCCGACGACCCTCCCGGGGTCGAACGAGACGGTAATCCCCTCGAGGACCGGCACACCCCTCTCGTACCCCGCATAGATTCCCCTCGCCTCGACGGCGGGAAAGGCGGAGGCGGGACGGGAAAGGCGCTGCATCAGGTCGGCGAGCTTCGGCGGCTCGGAGGATCTGAGCCCGCAGGACTCTCGCTCCGCGTCGGACAGCCCCAGGAATCGCTGCGCGTCCCATTCGGCGGCGACGGAACCGCCTTCGAAGAGCAAGTACCGGTCGGCGACGCTCGCGAGGTAGGAGAGCCTGTGCTCGGCGATGATCACGGCAGACCCGCTCGACTTGGCTTTCGAGATGAAGGAGGCGAGCTTCTCCATGGAGGGAGGGTCCAGATTGCTCGAAGGCTCGTCGAGGACGTAGACGCTCGGCTTGCAGGCCCATGCGCTCGCGAAGGCCACCGATTGCATCTGGCCCCCGGAGAGCTCGAAGATGCCTCTGCCCATCAGGCACTCTATGCCGAGCTCGCGCACGACGTCGCGCACGCGCCTGTGCATCTCCTTCCTGGGAACGCCGAGGTTCTCCATGCCAAACGCAATCTCGCCGGTCGTGTCGAGGTTGAAGAACTGGGTGCGGGGATTCTGGAAAACGCTGCCCGTCAAAGACGAGAGCTCCCAATCCTCCAGGTCGTCGATGTCCCTGCTTGCTACAAGGATCTCCCCCGTCCGGCTGCCCTCGTAGAACCCTCCCGCCAGCCCGTTGACGATCCGGGTCGCGGTGGTCTTTCCGCAGCCAGACTCCCCGCAAAGAACGATGCATTCGCCCGGTGCGACGGCAAGGCTCACGTCGTCGACCGCCGGGGCATCGAACCCCGCATAGGTGAAGGAGACGCTTCTGAGCTCGACGGCGTTTTTCGTCACAGCAGGCCTCCGATCCCCTGATTGACCTTCACGGCTACGAGAAGCGAGCAGCAGATAACGAGGAACGCGAGCGACAGGAAATCGACCCGTCCGAACCGGGGCGCGTTGTAGGAGGTCTTCCTCCCGGGCCGGTCGATGCCGCGCGCAACCGCCGCAGCAGCGAGCTCGTCTGCGATCTTGGCGCAGCGCAGCATCACGGGCACGACCGCGGATTCGAACATCAGCGCCGGCTTCGAAACGAGATTCTTAAGCGAAAGGGCGAGCCCCCCTCACCCTCATCGCGTCCGCTACGGCAGAAGACTCCTCCTTGAGCGTCGGAAAGAACCGCACCGCTATCACCAGCGGAACGACAACCGTCTTCGGCAGCCTCATCCCGTAGAGGGCGGCCGTGAGGTCGCCGATCTTGGTGGTAGTCGCGAAGACCGCCGCGAACAGGCAGATGGGCATGCAGGTGCGGCAGGCCAGGGCGAACGAGCCGAGGGCTCCGGCGGCGTTCGGCGGAAGCATCGTCGTGACCCAGAAGATGCCCATGAGAAAGAGATAGGCGAAAGAGAAAGAAGCCGCCATCCTTCCGCGCCCGATTGCGAAGGAGAGGAGGACGACGACGGCAAAGAGGACCGAGCCCAGAACGTAATCCTTCACGATAGCCCCGGTCGCTATGAGCACGACGAGCATGGCCACCTTCGTTCTGACATCGATGTCCTCCGCGAGTGTTTTCCGTGTTCTTCTTCGCAAAACCAGAGAGCCTTTCTTTTATCGCTATAATTGACAAAGAAATGTTAGCCTTGGTTAATATGAATCAGGTTGCACCTGGAGGGAAAAGTCCGAGCGCGCAAGAATTGCGTCCGAACGCGAATAAAAGGATCGGAAGATGTACGACAGGGAAACGATGTTCTCCCACGCCGCCCAAGCCGCGGCGGAGACCTTTGCGGCCTCGCTTGAGCCAATCGGCCTCGTCTTGGCGGACGGTTGGAACGGCGAGGGAGCCCTCTTCGAAGGCGACGGATGCCGATGCGAGGGGTGGTACTGGGCGTGGGAGGCGCGGCGGTTCTTCTCCGTCGTCTGCTGCGATTTCACTTTGAAAGAACCCCTGCCCTTCTGTTTCGATTCTGGCGGTTATTTCGCCGTCCGCCGCGAAAGACATGGCCTCATGCCGCAATCAAGCGTTTCCGCCTTTCTGGAAGCAAAGCCCAAGACAAGCTCGATCCTGCTTCCAAAAGAAGCGAGATTCTCTTACACGGAGATCGAGTACTACGACGAATACTGTCAAAGCGTCTTCGGGGAAAGAATCGACAAGGCGCTAAAACCGCTAGCGACCAGCCTGAAGGGTCTTAGGAACCAGGCTTCCTGGGATCCGGAAATAGCGGAGATGCTCGGCGAGATAACTCCAAGGGAGATCCCGGGGCCGGAAGCGAGCCTCCTGTATTCCGGAATCGCGAACTTGGTGATGGCAAGGCTGCTCAGGATGGGAGAGAGCCTGTGCGAGGGAGTGGCCGAGCAGGACCGCCTTTCGATCGCGAGAGCCGTATCGTACATCGAGAACAACCTAGGCGGTGCGATCAGGCAGAAGGATCTGCTCGAGGCCGCGAACATGGGGTCAACCAAATTCAAGAAGACATTCAAGCAGGTGACGGGATTGACAGTGACCGAGTTCGTCTCCTCGGAAAGAATCGAGCTGGCGAAAAGACTGCTCACCGACCATGATATGAGCATAGACGAGGTAGCGCATCGTTGCGGGTATGCACGAGCAACAAGCTTTTCCGCCCTCTTCGCGAAATCGGTCGGCATGCCCCCACGCAAGTGGAGATCGATCGCGAAGGTCGCTTTCGATGACGACCCGGAATCGAAATTACTGGGTGTTCTCGCAAGCGGGCGCTCCTGCGTCAGCGAGGCGGAATCTCATTCTTAGCTATCTTCGGAGACGTCGTGAGTTTGCCCTGAAATGACAGCGAAATCCTTCTGAAGAGCGAACTTGCCCCCTTTGAGTTTCGATCAGAATGATGCTTGGCAAGCCGACTCGAAATGAAGGGCATCAAGAACCCTTATCGTAGTCGCGTTCTCGATGGGTGTTTCATTCGAAAGAAAAGGATTCAATCGAACGGGGATAGCGGGTTTTCGCAGGCCGCGCACCAAATCCATCCTTCGTCGAAACTCAGGCGTAAAACTCACGAAATGGCAAAATGAAAAGAGCTGAGTTTGGGATGAGTTTTCTCTGAGAGAGGCTAACCGAATACAGCTGACAACGAGAAAAAACCACGGATAAAACGAGGACAAAATCGTAAAAATGAAACACTATTGTTTTATCGAGTGGGAATAGCAATAGAACATTTGTTCGTGTTTTTCATACGGTTTCTAGCGGTTCCGATGGCGACCGATGACGACATTTCAGAACGTCCGCACCTGCAAACCGCATGATTCCGAAATCAGATAGAAACTCACAAGGCTCCTCGAAAGAATCGAGGAGCCTTTTCGTTTCCGCAGGTAGACGCATGGTCGGTTGTCACCCCATGGCAAACGGGCATGGGTCGAATGAGCCTGAAACGACTTGAACGGAACCGAAGGGAGCCGACGCGAACCGAAAAACCTGCAAGCCGACGAGAGGCAATGATGGCGGGAGGCTTGCAGGTGCCGTCGAAAATCGACGAAACTCAAACGAAACCCACCCGGAAAAACGAAACTCAAGAATGACGGACACCCCTGGTGGAGAGCCTGGAGGTGTCGTTTCCGCAAACTCGCGCGGGCGGGAAGGTTTCGCTGAATTTCCCGCATTGCCGAAGACGATGAAGCCTGCCGTTTGGCGATGCTAATCCCTTTACCGAAGGGAATCCTGGATCTGCCCCAGATGGGAAGAGAGTTTCTCGAAAGAATCTGTGGAGATGCAGTGCTCCATGCGGCATGCCTCTTTAGAGGCAACTTCAGCATCCACCCCGGCGTCAAGGAGCGCCCCCTCGAAGAAGCGGTGTTTAGATAGCGTCTCCTCGGCAAGGCGCTCACCGGTGGCGGTTAGACGAACATCGTGGTCAACCACCTCAACAAGGCCCTTGCGAGCCAGGTTGCCGAGCGCCTTGGTGACGCTCGGCTTGGTGACGCCCATATGCTCCGCAATGTCGACGTTGCGACATGACCCGCGCAAGCGTCGGATCACGAGGATAGACTTGAGATAGTCATCCGAAGAATCACGCCTACCCAATGGAGCCTCCTCCCAACCGCCAACCCGCTGCTTCGCGGCGCATTTCGATAAAGCGGCGGTAGATCCCCGGCTCGCGCATCAGCTCCTCGTGGGTGCCGCGCTGGACGATACGCCCCTCATCGACGACAAGTATCTGGTCGGCGTCGCGCACCGTGTTCAGCCGATGAGCGATGGTGACGAGGGTCTTGCCCCGCGTGAGCTCAGAGATAGCAGCCATGAGCAGATGCTCGTTTTCGGGATCCACCGAGCTTGTCGCCTCGTCCAGAATGACGACGGGCGCGTCCTTCATGATGGCGCGTGCGATGGAGACGCGCTGCCGCTCGCCGCCCGAAAGGTTCGCCCCGCCTTCTTCGAGCACCGTGTCATAGCCTAGGGGCAGTTCCATGATGAAGTCGTGGCAGCGTGCCCGCTTCGCGGCCGCTATCACCTCCTCATGTGTCGCGTCGGGTCTACCGAACCGGATGTTGTTCTCAACAGTGTCGTTGAACAGGTACACGTTCTGGAATACCATCGAGACGTTCTCGAGCAGGCTTTCGGCCGTACCCGACCGTACGTCAGCCCCGCCTATGGTCACACGCCCCTCATCGACATCCCAAAAGCGGGCGATAAGGTTCACCAGCGTGGTTTTGCCCGAACCGCTCGGCCCTACGAGCGCGCACGTCGAACCTTCGGGGATGCTCAGGCTCACGCCGTCGATGACGCGCCGTCCGTCTCCGTATCCGAAGGAGACGTCCTCCATCGCAAGGTCAAACCCATCGGCGGCAAGCGGCTTGTCTGTCGTGTTCTGCCCGGGCACCGCGCACACCTCGTCGATACGGTCGAGCTCCCCTTCGATCTTCTTGGTGAGAAACGCGCTGTTGTTCGCGCTAATGAGCTCGCCGTAGATGATGAACGCGGCAACTAGGAGCGTGAGCGCCCAAGAAAGAGAGAGCGCTCCCGAAAGGCAGAGCGCGCACGCCGCGAACAGAACGCCGCAGCTGGCAAGGTTGAACACGAGCGCATACAGCTTCAAAATGCCTTGAGCTGCCTGCTCCTGCTCGTAATCCGCCCGCCGTTTGCGCTCGAAGGACTCCTTGACCGCCGCGAGGCCATCATCGGGCGTGGCGAACGTGCGCAGAACCGCCATCCCGCGGGCGTACTCGATCACCGCATCGGCCATGTTCTCCTGGGCGGCGGTTATCTCGCGCGTAACCGACGTTGAGCGCCGCCGCAGCCAATCGAGAACGGCGAGCCCCACCGCGATGCCCGCGAAGGTGACGAAGGCGACCGGCGGCGCGAAGGCCAGGAAGAAAAGGCTCATGATTACCGCCATGGCGACACCGCCCGAAAGGCCAGTCAGGCAGATGGTCATGAACTCCTCAAGCTGGTGGACGGTGGTGGTGAGCGTGGTGGTGATGGCGGAGAGGCGCTGCTCGGAGAAGTACCCCATGGGAGCGCCCTTCAGACGGTCGCCCACACGTAGGCGCAGATCGCGGAACACGTGGAAGCCCTCCGCGTCCATCATTATGTCGACGAGGTATTGGAACGCGAACTGCCCGGCCACGCTTGCAAGCAGCATGCCGAAGCACTGAAGCGCCACCTCGGCACTCAGGTGGTTTCGGTTCTCGAGCGCCCACCACACCGCGCCGAGCATTCCCGCCATGAAAAACGCCTTGAGAACGTTGCACACCATGCCCAAGACGAGGTTTCGTCGCGATGAGGCCGAGAAGCTTCCAACCAGGTTGAGAATCCTTTTCATGATCGCGAACATCTATGCCTCCTCGCTCGTATCCGGGGCCGCATTCCCGTGGTCTGCCCACATCCGCGCGTACAGCGGGCAGGACGCCAGAAGATCCCCATGCCGTCCCTGGGCGATAATGCGCCCCGCATCCATCACGATGATCTGGTCCGCGCCGGTGATCGTGGACAGGCGATGGGCGATGGTCACGAGCGTCTTTCCTGCGACAAGCTCGCTGATGGCGCGCTCCACCAGCGCCTCGTTCTCGGGATCGGCGTAGGCCGTCGCCTCGTCCAGGATGACCACATCGGCGTCTTTCAGCATCGCCCGCGCGATCGTTATGCGCTGCCGCTCCCCGCCGGAGAGACGCGCGCCAGCCTCACCCGCCGGCGTGTCGAAGCCTTGGGGCAAGCGCTCGATGAACTCGTACGCCCCCGCCGCCCGGGCGGCCTCCTCCACCTCGGCATCCGTAGCATCCTGCCTGCCCATTCGGATGTTGTCCGCTATCGTCCTATCGAAGAGGAACGTGTCTTGGGCAACGTACGCGACATGCTCCATAAGCTGACCGAAAGGAATGTCGCGAACGTCGTGCCCGCCGTAACGAATCGCGCCGCCGCTCGCATCCCAAAACCCTGCCATGAGCTTCGCGACGGTTGATTTGCCGGATCCCGAAGGCCCCACGATCGCCGTTATGCTGCCGGGCTTCGTCTGGAAGCTCACATCGTGGAGCACCTCTTCGCCCTCATGGTAGGAGAAGGACACGTTTTCGAAGGAGAAGGAGTCCCCGGACAGCTCGACCCGCTCATGCGGGCGGGTCAGCTCAGGCAGCCCCAGGAAGTCCCAGATCACGTTCAAACAGGCGTCCATGCGGGAAATCTGGCTGGCCGCCTGCGCGAACTTGAGCACGCCTCCGATGAATCCCAGCGGGATGGAGATGCACACCATGAATGCTGGAAGGCCGAGCTGCCCCGTCGAAAGCAGCCAAACCCCAAGAGGCAGCGAAACCAGCAATGTGCAGGGAACAACGGCTTTGACAAGCGCCATCCACACCCAGCTTTGCCGAAACCAGGCGAGGGTCGAATCGTGGTATTCGGCCACCGCCTGGGAAAACGATCCGTACGACGACGCGCTCCTGCCGAAGGCCTTGATGACCTGGATGCCGTTGACATACTCGACGAGCGTGGCGTTCATGGCCTGCTCGCTTGCGATGTAGCGCGCCATCTTCTCTTTGTATCCACGCATCATGCCAAGGTAGAACAGGATGCCGAGCGGGATGGTGGCGATACCCGCCAGCCCCATGCGCCAATCGACCGCGAACACGATGGCCATCGCGAGCACGGGTGCGAACACGTTGCTGGGAAGCTCAGGCATGAAATGCGCGATAGCGTCTTCGAGCTGGTTCACGTTGTCGATGAAGCGGTTCTTGAACGTCCCCGTGGGGGTGTCCACGATCGTCCCCATAGGAACCCGCGCCATCTTCTCCGCCATCATCTCGCGCATGGTGCGCAGGGCTTTGAAGGCGATGCCGTGGCTCATCATCGAAGAGCGCCATGTGAAAAAGAACTTCGCAACCTGCCCAAACGCCGCGGCGACACAGAGCCACGCCGCCATGGACAAAGTAAGAGTACTCTCCACGAGCCCCGCAGCAAGCAGCCCCACGACGATATAGGGCACCATGCCTAGCGCCTCTCCTATGCACGCCAGCGCGAGAGACAGGATCATTTTTCCCTTGTCGGGCCGCATGAAATAAAACAGTTTCGCGAACGCGCTCGGACGCGCGTCGCGGTTCCCAGGAGCAACGGTGTCCATGAGACCTCACCTTTCTTCCTCTGCAGCCGACAGATCGACAACCCTGTCGCCCGCCAGCCGCGCAAGCATTTCGTCATGGGTGATAACGACCACCGCTTTGCCGTCAGAAGCAAGCTTTCTGCACCATTTCGCGACTTCCTGCATGCCGCGTCCGTCCAGCCCGCTCGTAGGCTCATCAAGAACGACGAGCTCCGCATCCGAACAGTACGCCGCAGCCAAAGTCACGCGCTGCTTCTGCCCGCCGGAAAGGCTCGCCGGATGACGATCTGCAAGATCTGCGAGATCGAACGCTTCTAGCGCCTCCCACGCCCTTTTCCTGAGCGACTCGTCCACCTTGCGCCCGAGAACCACCTCGTCGGCAACGCTCGCCGCATAGAGCTGGTAGTCGGCATCCTGCATCACGAAGTAGCTCAAGCGCCGCCTCTCCTTCGGGGAAAGCCGGACCCCCTCCCTCATTACGCAGCCCCTCTGCTCACGTGCCGCGCCTACCAGGACTTTTGCGAGGGTCGTCTTGCCCGTTCCGTTCCCGCCGCACACAACCGTGACCGCTCCCAGAGGAAACTCAGCACTGACCTGCCGTATCCCGCGCTTGGTGGAGGGGTAGACGTAGGTCGCTTCCTCCAAACGCCAAGCGGGAACATCGGCCTTCGGCTCGTCGCGCTTGTCAATCCTCATGTCCGGATGCCTAAGACCGAACTCCGCAACGTCGTCGTTGGAAAGCGTGGCAAACTCTCTGGCGCTCCATCGGGCGGCAATGCGCCCCGACCTCATGCACACGAACTGGTCGGCGACTGGGAGGAATCGGTGGAGCCGATGCTCCGAGACAACAATCGCAACGCCTTCTTCCTTCAGGCGCGCCAGGATCCCGACGAGCCCTTCCGAACCCGCCCTATCGAGATTTGACGTGGGCTCATCGAGCACGAGGATTCTCGGGCGGCACGCTATAGCGGCGGCAAGCGCCACGCGCTGCTTCTGCCCGCTTGACAGCTCGGTGAGTTTTTCAGTAAGGAGGCCATCCACTCCGCAAAGATTCGCCGCCTCCCGAACCCTCTCAACCGTAGTCGAAGGGTCTATTCCCAGATTCTCGAGGGAGAAGGCTATCTCATCGGCGACGGTCCCCATGAAGAATTGGCTCCTTGGGTCCTGCATGACAACGCCCATGCTTTCGGTACGTTGCCGAGGCGAAATGTCGAGTACGTCCGCCCCTCCCACAAGAACAGCGCCCTTCCGCTCTCCCGGGAAGAAGGTTCCCGCCAGGCCGTCGATCAAGCGTAGGACGGTCGATTTGCCGTCGCCCGACCGGCCGCAGAGAACCGTGCACGTGCCGGCAGGAACATCGAGCTTCACCCCGCGCACGCAACTTCCGGGGCTCTCTTCGGGCCGCTCTTGCGCGGCGAGTTCCGCCTCGTCGAGATAGCGGAACGAAACCCCGTCCAAGACAACCGCATGCGACGCACTCATGCAATCACCCCCATTGCATAGATTGCGGCAGAAGCGGCAGCAACGACGAGAGCGCACACCGCATCGCGCGCGGAGAACCCAACGTGATACACGGACGTTCTGCCTCGGCCTGTTTCTATTCCCCGCAGCTCTGCGGAGGCGGCAAGCTCGCTCGAAAGCCTCAACGAACGCATGACGAGCGGCGTGTAAACGCATTCATAGGTCAGCGCAGGATGCCTGATCGCATCGAGGGCGCGGGGGAATATCCCACGCATCCTGATTCCGCGAACAATCGAGCGGATCTCGAAGGAAAGCACTGAGGCAAACCTGAACACCATGCAGATTCCCACAATCACCCCCTGAGGGAAGCGCCAACGATCAAGCGCGCACATGATCGCCGAGGGCGAAAGCGAGAAGAATGCGCATCCGACCGTGAACGGCGGAACCATGTGCAGGACGCTCACGAAAAGGGCTCCGTACAACCCCGAAAGCGGCAGGAAGCTCAAACCGCACACGACAGCGAAGCTCGCACATGCCTTGATGGCAAGTCTCTGTCTTCCGTTGCCCGCGAGATACACCGCAGATACAACCTACAGCAGCACGGTTTCGAGGAGCCCGGTAACCAACATGGCCGATATGCCTACGGCAAGGAAAGAAGCGAGATGCGTGCGAGGGTCGAGCCCCAAGACCCCCGTCCGGATGTCCGCCTTCGCTGCGCCGCTCACGCGATTTTCGCTTTGCGGACGTGCTTTTTCAGGAACTTGGAGCCGATCAGCCCTCCGACGAGCGTGCCCGCGGCGAACATCGCCATCATGAGGAGAATCCAGGGAAGTTCGGTGTACTGCGCCACCATGGCTGCGACGTCGGCCGCCTCGTAGTAGGTCCCAAGCTGCTCCATGTAGGCCTCGCGGAAAAGAAGGTAGGGCATGATGCCGTAGAAGCCGAACGTCACCCAGTACACGATATAGCCGCCAACGATGCGCTTGATATCGTGATAGGAGCCCTTGCCCCACATGACCAGCTCGCCGACGATGGCGCCCACAACGGCGACAGGCGCGCAGTAAAGTCCTCCCATGAACGTGTAGAGAACGCCGAACACCAGGATCGACGCAGCCAGCACGCCCTGCTTTCCAATACGGTCCGCCATCACGACATAGAACGGAGTCGAGAGCAGGGGGAACAGCCACGATCCCACAAAGAACGTGTTCTGGGGAGCGAGCAGCATATCCTCGATCATCTTTGCCGTCATGGTAACGAACACGATGATGAGGTTGAACACAACGAACGTCAGGATATCGCGCGTGGTCCATCTTCCACTTGCCGGACGAGAGCTTTCTGCTTCCATTGGTAATCCTCCTTGACATGATTGTTAACCATAAGAAACTTTTGTCTATAATGAACGGAGTGAATTCTTCAGGGTCCGGAATCGGCGCAAGCGCGCCTCGACGCGGAAGAACGGAGCCCGAATTCGGAAGGGAGCAGCTAGGAGCGCACAGATGGATAGTTTGGAAAAAGACCTTTACGGCGCGGTGTTTCGAAAATGGGAAATCTCGCCGTCCTCGAAAGCGCACGGATACGGACCAGACGGCACCTTTCGAACCTTCGAGAACGACTTCGGCGAAGGGGAATACTGGTCTTATTTCCGCGGGAACCTCTTCGCGATCAACTCTTTTAATATGAGATTCACGAAAAACTGGGTGTTGAAGTGCCGATGCACAGAGCACCTCTGCATCGGGTTCTATGATGAGATCGAAGGAGTGACGCAAAGACAGGGGGCTCCGCTCAGCGTCGGATCGATTTCGGTGTACCTTGGAGGAGAGGGCGAGGAATACGAAGCACGCGTTTTGAAAGGGGCATCGGCAAAGGGCACCTCGATCACCTTTTCCCCTGATTACTATCGAACGTATCTTCAACACAGGTTTGGAAACATCAAGGACATAAGAAGGGCCTTCCTGGAAGCCGACGGAAGGCGCGATATGCCCGACCTTATCAACCTTCTCCGAAAGGCGCGAAGTTACAAAGGCACGGGAATTGCGGCGGAGCTCTTCTATGAGGGAGTGATTTCGGAAGCCGTCGCGATCGTCGTTCAACGCTCCTCGCTGTACTCCAAAGCGCACGGCGCCAAGCGCTTGTCTCAAGAAGACCGCAGAGCCATCGATTTCATCTGCGGATATATCGCCTCAAACCTAGGGGGAGATCTTTCCTGCTCGCGTCTTGCAGAAGAGCTCTACATAGGGCAGACGAAATTGAAAGCCCTGTTCAAAGCGGCAACGGGTACATCGCCATCCCTCTACGTTGCGCGAGAGCGCATGGAGGAAGCATCCAAGCTGCTCGTCGAGACTGATTCCACGATAGCCGAGATCGGTAGAATGGTGGGTTACACCAAACCGGGCGCGTTCACAGAAGCGTTCCGGAAAAACAAGGGTTGCACGCCGATGCAGTTCAGAAGGCAGCGATGGCCGAATAGCAGTGAACAGTATGCACAAGGAGGGACTGCATGCCGGAATTCAGCGCTCTAGAGAACACATTGTTCATCCCGATGCTGGGCAGGATCTACGCCAGCGAGCATTTTCGGAACATCCTGTACGACGAAACGGCCCTGTCGCTGAAAGACGCGCTGCCAAAAGACCTCGCGGACAAAGGCTCCCAGAGCCAGTACACCCTGCTGGCCTCCGCCTCCCGTTCCGCCAACATGGACCGATACGTCCAGTCCTTCCTTCGCCGCAAGCCAGGCGGCGTGATCGCGGAGCTGGGGTGCGGGCTGGAAACAACCTATTACAGGAACGACGATGGACATACCCGCTGGTACGCCGTCGATCTGCCGGACGTGCTGGAATATCGCGAGGCGCTGCTGCCCAAGCCGCAGCGACAGGCGTGCCTTGCCGGCGACGCCTTTTCAGGCGACTGGATCAGGCGGATCCGCAGCGGCGCGCCGGACGCGCCGGTATTGGTTACCGCCGGCGGCCTGTTCTACTATTTCGAAGAGGAGAAAGTGGTCGCCCTTCTGCGGATGTTGCACGGCTTCGAGAGTGTGGAGGTGGTGTTCGACGGCGTGAGCAGAATCGGAATGGGCAGGATGCGGAAGAAATACATGAAGCAGATGGGCCATGCTGACGCAAGAATGTTCTTCTGCGTGGATTCCGCGGCGGAGCTCGCCCGGAGAATTGGCGGTGACGCTTGCGCTGTTTCGGAGGAGCCCTATTACCGCCATATCGACAAGACCGGGCTGAAGCCCTCCACGAAGCTCAGCATGGGTGCGTCCGACCGCTTGCGCATGGTGAAGATGGTGCACGTGAGAGCGAACGTGGGGGTCGCCCCGGCAAAGGGGTGATGGCTCGCAAGAGCCGCCCTTTTCCGGCAGGCGGCAATCCGCCTTGCCCCCGAAAACGAGGGAAGGCCCGGCGCCATCGCCGCCGCTCGGTATCGTGTCGTCGCCCGCACGGGTGCTTCCGAGAGGACGAAAGCGGCGCATGCCGCCTGCTCTACGGGCTGCGTGCGCCGCCGGGTTCAATGCGCTTCGCCTGGGCTCGCGGGCGCCCGAGCGGTCACCCGCCCCCGCCCTGCCCCCGCAGGCCCGCGAGGTGGTCCGCCAGGCGGCGGAAGGAGGGGTCGGAGATGCAGTGCTCCATGCGGCACGCCTCCTCTGATGCCGTCCTCCCGTCCACCCCGGCGTCGCAGAGCAGCCGCCTGAAGAACTCGTGCTTCTCGAGCGTGGCGCCGGCGAGGCGGCGCCCCTCGGGGGTGAGCCGCACGTCGCGGCCTGCCACCTCGACGAGCGACCGGGACGACAGGCCCGCCAGAGCCTTGGTGACGCTCGGCCTCGTGACGCCCAGGCGCTCCGCGATGTCGGCGTTGCGGCAGAACCCCCGCTCGGCGCGGATCACGAGGATCGCCTCGAGGTAGTCCTCCGAGGATTCGGTCGCACCGGCGTTTTCGCACCTCATCTCATCAACCCCGTTCTTTCCCGAAAAAGAATTTGCTAGAAAAACAGCAAACTCACGTGGTAGACCACGCATCCGAGCAGAAGCGAGGAGGCTATGTAGAACGCCGCCGTTATGACGGTCCACTTCGTCGAGTGGACTTCGGCCCAGGTAGCAGAGACGCTTGCCGCGCACGGCATATTGAACGTGAACGCGAAGATGAAGGCGAGCGCCTCGGGGGCTGAAATCACCTGAGACATGACCTCTCCGACGTTCGCCGCAGCCGCCCCGCCGCCGGTCATGATCCCCACGAGGACGGCGTTCGGCGTCGCCGCGCCCGTAAAAAGACCCGAGAGCACGCCGAGGGCGGATTCCTTGAGGACGAGCGCGCAGAGCCACGCCGTGAAAGTCTGCCACCCCATGCCGAACAGCCTCGTCACCGGCTCGATAGCGGTGCCCAGCGCGTAGAGCGCAGACCCTTCAACGCCGCCGGTCGAAGTGTAGGTGAGCGCCCAGATGACGAACGCGAAGATTGCGACCACGCGAATGGCACGAACGAACATCTGGCGGCTCTTGAGCAAGGCGCCGCGCACGACGCCCTTCAGATGGGGGCGGTGGTAGGGCGGAAGCTCCATAACCAAGCCCGAGCGCTCTCCATCCGCCACCAGGCGCGGCCCGAACACCTTACCGACGATGCCCATGATGACAAGCATCATGGCGAATATCCCCACGATCACGAGCGGCGCGCCAACTACGCCGAAGAACGCGACGGCCAGCACCGGCACCACGCCCCACGTGGAGCCGCACGGGATGGCCCAAGCCATCATGACGGTGAGCATGCGCTGTCCCCACGAGTCGATGACGCGCGAGCCCGACACGCCGCCCATCGTGCACCCCAGGCACATAAGAAACGGCATGAGCGACTTCCCCTGCAGCCCGAAGCGCGCCATGGTGTGGTCGAATACGTAGCCGATGCGCGCCATGTAGCCCGCCTCCTCGTAGAGGCCGAACACAAGGTTGATGCCGAATACGTAGCCCACCATCATCGTGCCGAAGCACAAGCTGTTGAACACCACGCCCGCGAGGAAACTGCCCACAACGTCAGGCGCGCCCACTTGCGCGAGCGCCCCGGCAGCGACCTGCCCGAGCGAGGAGATGGCGCCGCCGAGCATCATGATGGGTATGGCGGGAACGAACGCGAGAAGGAACCCCGCGAGAATCATGGCGACGGTGATGGGCTTGGACCAGCGAGAGCCCGTGACGAGCCGGTCGAAACGCGACAGCGCGTGCGCTTTCTCGGGAGCGGACACCGCCCCGTCGAGGAGCCATTCGATCCAAGCGAACCGCGCCTTCCCCGCACCCTGCGCCGTCGCCGGGGCGGAAGCCAGCTCCCGACGCAGGCGGCCGTCGTCAATGGACGGGCGCTCGCGCGCCGTCCGCTCGATGGCGCAAAGCAGATTCCCGTACCCTTCCGGACGTGACGCCACGAGCGGCACGACGGGAATCCCGAGCCGCTGCTCGATAAGCGCCGAATCGATGCGCTTGCCTTGGCCCTCCGCAACATCCATGAGATTCAAAGCAAGGAGAGAGGGCTGCTCCGGGTGCGCGGCAGCGAACTCGGCGAGCATGTAGAGGCTGCGCTGGAGCTGGGAGGCGTCGGCCATCACGACCACAACGTCCGCATCGCCGGACTCGAGGTAGTCACGCGTCACCTCCTCCTCGGGCGAGTTGGCGGAAAGGCCGTAGGCTCCGGGGAGGTCGACCACGCGGCACTGCGTATCGCCAATCCTGAACGATCCCTCTTTCCTCTCGACAGTCTTGCCCGGCCAGTTGCCCACATGCTGCCTCGCGCCCGTAAGGCCGTTGAACAGGGTAGACTTCCCGGAATTTGGCTGGCCAAGAAGAGCGACCGCAACACCGGCGCCCTGCCCTCCCGACGTTCTTGCCCCCTTGGCCGCTGGGCAAGCGGCCGCGCACGTCTCGCAGCTCACAAGGCCACCTCCACATCAATCAGTTCGCAATCCCCTCTGTCGATCGCAACGGCGCTGTCGCGGACGTATACCAGCACGGGGCGCTTTCGGACGTTCTGGAGGACTTCTATACGGCACCCTTCGGTGAGTCCGACTGCGGTGACCCGCGAGACGAACCGCGCATCGCCCGACACGGCCAAAACGCGCGCAGCCGACCCCTCTTTCATATCGTGCAGTTTCATTGATCAACTCCTTTCCAGGGCGGGCGTCGTGCCTGCAACCTGGAGAAAGCTTAGGGTTGAAGAGGAAACCTCCTCAACTCCATGCTATGCAGTCAGCTCCATATCTCAGTGATGTTAGCTATAATTAACTATCAGAAATGCAATCGCCGCTGCCGCAAAGCAGCGGCGCGTGTCGAAAGGGGACGGTGCCGTGGGCCGCGCATGCTCCGATAGAAAGACCGACGGACAACTCCTGAAAGCGAGGGTCGCCCCGGGAGTCGAGCTAGTTGAGGACCCCGAGGGCCTCTTCGAACTGCAGATCTCGAAACCGGTCGGAAGCGGCTCCATGCGCGGTCGCGCCCTGTCGCGCGGTTTGTTCATCGCCCTCGTTGACTTTACCTGCACGAGGTGCCCAAACATCCCTTCCGACACGCCCCTCCAGCTGCCCTCGTTCTCCAGCGGGATGTGGCTGACGGTGAACCTGTGCTGGGAGGGTCGGTGCGAAGTCGACATCCCCGACGGCGGACTGGGAGTAGTTGCCGCCGGGGATCTGTGCGTAAGCTACTCCCGGAAGCGGCCGGCCGAGTTCAGATACCCATCGGGGCGCTACCGCGGCGTCGAGCTGTTCGTGAACGATCGAGTTGCCGAGGAACCGGCGTTCTCCCTGCTCGGCACAGGGGACAACGTCATCTGGCGCATCGCCCGCAAAGCGGGGCCGGCGGCCGTCCTCACAGGAGACGCAGAGCTCAACGGACGCATGGAGCGCCTGGCAGCGCTTCTCGACGCGAACGACGACGCGATGGCGGAATACGAGGTTCTCGGACTGCTGCTCGGCCTCCAACGGCGCGACCTTTCAACGACGAAACCCCGCTTCCTGCTCACGCGTGCGCAGATGGGGATGGCTGCCGCAGCCCGCGACGAGATGGAGCGCGCCCTCAGCGCGCGTCACGACGCCCGGACGATGGCCGCCGCCTTCGGCGTGAGCGCAACGTCACTCAACGAGTACTTCACCCGCGCATATGGCAGCACGATCGCGACCTACCTCCGACGACGCCGAATGGAAGAGGCAGCAACGCAGCTCGCACAAGGCGCGAAGGTGACGGAAGCAGCAACGTATGTGGGCTACGCAAACCCGAGCAAGTTCGCCGCTGCGTTCAAGAAAGCCTATGGGGTGCCGCCGAGGGAGTGGAAGCACGCCAGCGGGATGGGGCTTCGCAGCGTGTAACCGCGTCAACCTTGGAATTGGCAACCCTTCTCCGCCCAGCATAAACGCACGATTCTTCCCGAATACTGTTCGAAGGACATCACTGCGCTCCCTCAGCTGCCATACGCCCGTTCGAGCCCCAGCCGCTGCTCTGCAGCTGGAGGTCCCAAAGATGCCGGTAGAGGCCGTTGCTCGAAACGAGGTCGTCGTGGGTCCCCTCTTCGACGATGTTCCCGTCGTCGAGAACGACGATCTTGTCCGCGTTGGCGATGGTCCTCAGGCGATGTGCGATGACGATCACCGTCTTGCCCGCGCAGAGGGCTCCGACTGCTCTCTGGATAAGCGTTTCGTTCTCCGGGTCGAGCGAAGCCGTGGCTTCGTCAAGGAGGACCACGGGGGCATCTCTCAAGAGGGCGCGCGATGGAGAGGCGCTGGCGCTCCCCTCCGGCGGCGTAGAGGGTGTCAACGAAATCGGGGTAAATTCAAGGCTCAAGTCCTAGTGTTCAAGGACGAGCTTCAAAACGCCCTGCGAAACATCGAGGGCGTAGGACAGGCGCTCGGGTACGTGGTCGACAGATCCGGCGACTATGAGATGTGCCAGATGTTCAGCGGAGTGCTCTCTAGCCAAGTCGAGAGGATCGTGAAGGCCATCCCGCAAAGCTGGCGGGAAGAAGGGGTCTAACAGGACCTGGAACGGGGAACCGGTAGTCCTGCTGGCTCCCCGTTTACTATCTGGCGCACGAAGATGCGATCAGGCGGAAAAGATCGCCGTCTACGTCGAGGACGCTGCGCAGCCCATCATCGAAAACAATGCCCACTATGTACCTTTCGTTGCGCTTGGCAGTGCCAGCTGCCGCAAGCCCAATAGGGCCGAACAGCATCTCGCCGATGAAGCCACGCGTTGCCGCGCTGGCTACGCTTATTTCAGACGACTCGTCGATAGTCTCGATTTCTGCGACAGTGGACGGATCGAGGTTGAGGGCATGGGCGAAGCCAATCGCGATGAAGGGAATGCGTCCCGAATTCGATACTGGCTTTCCTTCGTATGCGCCAGCTACCACTGTGTTGCTTGCCCTATTCGCCATTATCGAGTTCGCTTAGGTGCTTCTCGGCCAGCCGTTTGTAGTAGTAGCAGGTATTGCCGAGCTTCTTCGTCTCTTCGAATCTTCTGAGACATACCCCTGCGGCAATTACCAGGGCATCCTTCCCGTAGTCCTCCTTGATCCGGCTCAAATAGGTGTCGACCGCTGTCTTGTTGATATCCTTCTGGATATCGCCGTTTGAAAGCAGCGCATCGACCGCGCTCAGGTAGTAGGAGGCGGAGGCCTGATTCATTCCTGTGTTCTCGACGATCCTGTCCCGCTCACGATGCAAAAGCGTCTCCCCGTTGCAGACCATTACGCCGCCCCTGTAGCACGCGACTATCATCTCTTTCGTCATAGCAGTCATTTACATCTCCTCCTAGTTCAGCTCGCCTGAATACCCCGAGGACTTCTCTTTGCGCGTCCTCTTGCCCTCCGGTGCTTTTCCGCGCGTGGGCTTGCCGTGCTCCTCGATGTAGCGGAGTCTCTGCTCGACGGATGACTGCGTTATGAGCAGCTTGCCGCCGAACTTATAGCCGTCGATTGAGCCTTCTTCAACCATCTTCATGACGCGAGGGATGCTGACGCCGAGCTTCTCCGACACGGCCTTCGCAGTCAGGAGGCCATCGAGATTCGCCTTGTTTGACAGGAGCGGATGATGAACGTCGGGTAGGTTGTGGTAGTAGCCGAAGAGCTCCTGCTTCAGATCGAAGTCGTCCTCCCAGAACTCACTCTCGAAATGGAGGAGCACATGGTCGCGGATGAACCTCTCGGGATCCTCGTCGTACTGCTCGCGGCTACCGTCCACGAAATCGAAGGGGTAGATGCAGACCCCGAGGGGGTTGATGAACCCGAACTCGTAGTCCTTCAGATACAGAGCGAAAAGGCCTTCATTGACGAAGGGCATGCTCACGTCCTGTATCAGGAGCTTGATGCCGCTGTAGTCCTTGGCGTAGTCGACGTCCTCGCCCCGGACAGATCCCTCGGGCGAGTACTGGCCCTCGGCTACGTAGAGGCGCGCGTACTCGGTGAACTCGACCTCGTAGAAGTCAAGCTTTCTGAAGCTGTCCCTGTCGAGAAGGGACCCTTCCTCGACCTGGTCCAGGAAGGCGATCTTCCGAACTGCTTCAGAATCTCTCTCGATGAGGGCCTTCATCGAGCCTTTGTCCTGCCGGTCTTCCTCGAAGTCCTCCCAGAACAAGGGGCGTTCGATAAGCTCTTGCATCTTGATGTCAGACAGCTTCATTATTACTCCCAAATGTCGTTATAACTTAACGGTATATTGGGAATATAGCAAAATCGAAAAGAGATTGCAAAATTTTCGTTATAACTTAATGGTATTTCTACCAAAAGATAGGGAGCCGGTAGTCCAGCTGGTCGCACATCCGGCTCCCTTGCCCCGCATGATAGCTGTATCCGGCAGCCGTTTCATTAGCTGCCAGCAAAGGTTCGGAGATCAGAGATCCTCGCCGAAGATCTCTTTCCAGACTTCCTCCGAAACGCTCGTGTTCTTGAGCATCTCTTTCATGGCCTTCTGCATCTCCGGGGGCATCGAGGCGAAGTCCTCGCGCATAATCCTGTCGGCCTCTTCTTTGGAGACCTCGTGCCTCTCAACGAGCTCGCGCATCTCGTCCGTGTTATACATGCCGGGGTTCCCTATCGCCATCTTCTCGCTGAACTCGACGGCAGCCATGTCGATCTGGGCTTTACGAAATTCCTCTTCGTCCAACATCCGAAACATCCTCCCTTGCCTTGTGCAGGAACGCCTTGGCAAGCAGGAGATAGCAGCATACCCCGACTAGATAGGCGACCACATCCAGTACATCGCCCGTGCTGTTGGGCACGAATGATGGGGCTATCGCTTCCCAGAAAACGCCACAAAAGAGCATGTAGACAAGCGTCGAGACAACGCGCTTGAAGCGCATATCAGGCTTAACCAAGTCCAATAGAAGATTAGTATAAGCCATGAATGCGCAGCCGCCGATCGCGTCGATGGCGTGGCACGAGAGCAGGTAGGAGGCCGCGCTGTCGGGAAATTTATCGGCGACGGCTCCTATCAGCACGTTGTCGCAAAGAAAGAACAGAGCGGCGCATACGACGAGGATTGAGGAGTCCAGCCACAGAGCGGGACCAGCCACTCTGGCGTTGTACCTCAACTCGGAAACGATCGGCCGCAGGAAGCCGCTGGCTTGTTCAGGGGTGATTTCCTGCATGGGGAGCCCTACCCGCAGAACGCGAATATGAAAAGTCCGAAGGCGATTCCGAGCGCGGTCACCAGCACCCACCAGCAGCATCCATGATTATTGTTCATCTAATCACCTTTCAAGACCTTAAGCACATTTTACCGAACGCCAGTACAAGGGATGTGCCCCCATGGGTCACCCTCGGCAGGAGGAAGGTCTACTATATTCTTGGCAGAAGTGCCGAAGGGGCTGTCCCGCAAACCGCGAGGCAGCAAGAAGATGAAAGGATAAACAGTGTCGATAACCAAACACATGCCCTTGAAGCTCGTTGCGTTGTGCGTCGCGCTTCTCGCATCTGTAGCACTTTTGGCAGGTTGCGAATCCGACGAGGTCAAGAGCGCAAAAGAGAACCTGAATACGGAGATCGAGCGAGTCGAGTCCCAGATGGCGGACCTTCAGCCAGAAATTGAAACTGCGGAGGCGCTGGCGCAGACCGAGGACGCTCCGCTTGACGAGACCGTTATCCCGTCACTTGAGAGCGCGATCTCGCAAGCGAAGACGATCGAGTTCACGGCCCCTGATACGCCGTCCGGGCTCGATGAGATCAACGCCGAGATCGACAATCTGAAAGCAATCGACTACACCGCAGACATCCAGACGCTTAAGGATGCCGAGCAGGTAGTAAATGACAGCATTGCGCAGATGAAGCAGGTCACAAACCCTTCTGAGGCATTCGTGATTGAGAGGCTTCAGGGTATCGAGGGAATAGGTGACATTTCTGCTGTGACCGAGGACAACGATCCTAACGGCCAGCTCGGCAAGTCCGGAGGCTACACTGCAACCGTCTATTTTACGAGCCCTCTTGTGGATCAGTCCGATGTTATCGGGAGCACCGTTATAGAAAAGGGTACTGAAGGTGGCGGCGCTATCGAGGTGTATGCCAACGTGGATGATGCTAACAAGCGTAAGGACTACCTCTCCGCATTCGACGGAGGCATCCTCTCCTCCGGATCGCACGAGGTAGTGGGGACGGTTCTGGTGCGCACCTCCGACAAGCTGACCGCTAGCCAGCAGAAGGAGCTTGAGGCGGCGATTATCGAAGCGCTGACAAGGCTCTCCTAATCACATCGAACAACTGAATGCAACGGGCGACAGCATAGCAGGTCGCCCGTTTGTTTTGCCTAGTCCAAGAAGAAGGCGTCAGTCTTCTCTATCGAATCGAGAACTTCTGACTGGGGGATGCCGAGCTCTATCGCAAGTGCGGCCGATCCCTCCATGGCCTTCAATGGGTCGGGATGGAAGGCGGCCTCCAGCAGAACGAGGTATTGGGACATATCCTCGCGGAGCGATACGAGCAGCTCTCGGTATTGCTGGCTCAGCTCTCGATCAAGCGCCTGGAGCTCCTCTGCGCGCTTTTCCATTATCTCCTGCTCTTTTGCGGAGAGTCCGTCTTTGGCAGTCTGGTAGATGATAGAGCCTACCGTGTTGCCAATCACGGCTCCGAGGACTGGAATAGGTATGACGGCTTGTCCTATGGCGGAAGAGAGGGCGCTCACGGCAGCATCAAGGCAGACGATTTCCGCGCTTTGGATGAACTCCACCTCTCCGATCTCTTGGTTTCGGAAACGGTGCGCCTGATCAGCGACGCCGAAGGCGGCGGTGCAGAGGGAGCTTGCGACGGCTCCAGGTGTCGCGGTGTAATTCGTCAGGGCATATATCGTCGCTCCTCTGACACCGCCCTTCGCGAAGCCACCGCCCGTTCCTTTGGCAATATCCTGCCAGTCCTCTTGCGTGAACTCACGGATCGACTTTCCCTCGCGCATCTTCTGCGCGGTCAGTGTGACGAACGTGCCTGCACCTTCGATGACGGCAGATGTCAATGCGACTTGAGCCGCCTGTCCCAGGCTCGGTTTACTCTCCTCGTAGGCCTTGGCGCGGATCTTCTCGTCCTCGCTTCGGATCGAGGCCTCCTCAGACCTCATGGTCTCGGCTATCGTGCCGCGCTGAACCTGGTCGTATTCCAGCTGGGAAGGTTCAATGTCATCAAGTGTAATGTCGTGGCTGTTGAAGAACTCATGGACGCGCTTCCAGTCCTTTAACGAGAGGTTGTCTTCTCTGGTGAGTCTGGACGCTGTATCTGCGTCCATATCCATGAGCGTCTTGACTTTCTCGTAGAAGTCCTTGGGGATTATGTACTTGTGTCCGGCCTCCAAGTAGTCCGGGTAGGATTCGAGGTGCTTGGCGACGGCGTCGAGGGAGAAACTGCCCCCTCCTTGCACGAACTTCATCTGGCAGAGGACGTCGCCTATCTGGATATCGTCCGGCCCGTTGTTGTTCACCCAGTCGTAGATTCGCTCTTGGCCCTGCACGGCCTTTCGCGCGTTTCCTATTCCGACTTCTGCGACCTCCGCTATGAAGCCGTGCATGCCACGCTGACCGCCACGGCCTATTTCGATCACGTTCGACTGGAGCGTCTCAACGGTACTCCTAAGCGAATCGAGAGCGTCTTGGAGGTTTCCGTCCTGCTGGTTAAGGCTGGCGATAAGATCAGTGATGCGAACCTGGTTCAGGTAGTCGACCCATGCGGCGATGGCCTGCTCTTGGCTGGTCTTAGCGATTTTGCCAACATCGACCATTACTCAGCCTGGCCAATCTCTTCGGTCATGAGCTTGCCGAGGGACTTCGAGTTGTTCACGAGAGCGGCAAGCTCGCCCTTGTCGCTCTCGTTTAGCGTCGTGTAATCACAGCCGTAGAAGCGAAGCGATCCCTGAAGCTGGGATTGCAGGTTTTCCCTAAGCTCGCGCGTTTTGTCGAGGACGGAGGTTATCAAGGCGCAGAGACCCTGGACCTTCGCGGTATTCTGCTTGATATCCATCAACTCCTCGTGCTTTTGCTGCTTGAGCATGAAGCTTTTTCTGGCGAAGAGAATGATGGACGTCAGCAGTGTGGCACCCGCTAGCCCCCAGCCAACCGGTCCTGCGAGCGCGAGAAGCGCGCTTCCACCGGCCACGCCGCTTCCTCCTGCCGCGAGCGCTCCGCCGCCGAGCCATGCCAGCGCTGCCTGGGAGGCCGCCGCTCCCGAGAGGGTCGATATGGCTGCCCCCGTGGACGCGGTCCCGAAAGTTGTTGCGATCCACATCGCAGCCGTTGGGGCCATGCTTGCGACGGCTGCTCCGGCCGCTATACCGCCAGCAGAGCTCATCGCTGACTGCCTTGCGGCTGCAAGCTCCTCTTTGGCGTACTGCTCTGCGGCAGTAAAGTTCTCGCGCTCGATGCGGATTTCCTCGAAGGTCTGCTGAAAGTCCTTCGGGGTATTCGCGATGCTGTTTACGAGGGTCTCGACAAAGGCGAGAAGGTCGCCTGACCGCTCCCTTTCTTGATGGAGCATGACCCCGGCATCGCTCATGTCCGTGTACGCCTGGTTGTAATCGACGATAGCGACCTCGTACTCGTCGTACTCCTCGGCCTTCTTCCCGTTGTTGTCGTCAGAGCCCTCTTCATCGCATTTATCGTGGTTGACTATGCCGCCGATGATTCCCGCGATGCCTTCTCCTGCGCCCTTGATGGCCTCTCCGGACTTATCCCTCAGGTCGACGAGATGCTCGCCAACGAATCCGGCGGCTTCTCCGGCTTTGCTCCCGACAAACCCTGCGGCTTCTCCGGCCTTGTCTCCAACGAACTCTACCGCCTCACCGGCCTTCGCCCCGAAGCCCTCGGCTGCCTTGTCTATCTCTCTTCCAGCATCATCTAAGCCCTGCTTTATGATTTTCCCAAGATCTGCCATATAGTCCTCCCACATACTGTTGTGATGTTATTTTACAGCTTGCTTTGCGGGGTCCTGTCCCATGCATGGACATCAATGGGCGTTGTACCCCCAAACGGCAAATACCGTAGTCCTAGAGTTTCGCGTCTGATACGAGCAGGTGGTGAAGGCGAATAGCTGCCCATCCTCGACTGGTTCTTCGAGGATCAAATCAGAGCCCTCGACGATCTTCCCGAAACCCGCCTCCTGGTCGATGACGAGCCGCTCCCGGCTCGCGTTCACCACGTCCACGGCCACAGGACGCAAATTGAGCGTCTCACCCTTGCGCCGGTACACGATGATCTTCGCATGCTCGCGCGCGCAACCCTCGTCGATGAAGCTCGCGAAGTCCGCGAACGCCGATCCGTCTGACATGTGGTGTCCGAAGACCATGACGTAGCGGGAGTCAACCGAGCACTCGCAGTCGATGTACGGCGTGCCGTAAGCGCCCTGCCCCATCGCATCTGCGTGCAGGTAGGCGTTGGGGGCTTCGGGCGTTGCCTGGGCGACGGGCTCGTCGATGCTCGTCCCTGGGACCTCCACCCAAGCGACGATTTCTGGTGGCAGCGCATCCCAGTCGATCTGCCTGCCTGCCGGGTCGTCCGTATTCGCTGGCGCGTAGGCCTCGATGCCCGGCGGCTCCTCCTCGACGATCGCGGAGAGCCAAGTCGCGAGGATTGATGTCGCAATCGCCGCGCATATGATCGCGGCTACGGCCAAGGCCTTTTTGGTCTTCTTCATTTCAGTTCCTTCCCGTAGAGAAGGGGCGAGCCGGATGGCTCGCCCCCAACCTTAGCTGCTGGCTAATATGCCCAGTTCAGAGTATGTTTCTTATCTGATAGCTAATCTTTCAGCTCCTCTTCCATCATCTTCTGCTCAATCGCGTCAATCTCTGCGATCTGGCGGCGCGAGCGTCGGATGTAGGCGTAGTAGGCACCGCCGATGGCGCAGAGCGCGACGACCATGACGCTGGCCTTCATGGGGTCCATGTCGGCAAGTCCGCGCGTCTTCGGGTAGCCCTTGCCGGGCACGGGCGCATCGGGGAAGCTCACCGTCTGGTCCTCGTCGTTGATGTCCTCATGCGTTGCCACCACGTTCTCGTCGATGTCGGCGAGCTTCTCGAAAAACACGATGTCGTGGCCCTCAAGCTCGCGCGTGTCGATGGTCATCTCCACGTCGATGGTGCCGTCGGGCTCATCGGGCGTGAACTCGGTGGTGCCGACGAGCGGGAGCCCGTCGGGGCCGCTGATGGCGCTTCCCGTGAACTTGTCCATGAGCGTCGTGAACATGCGGTACGTGTTGCCGGGGGTGAGCCCGGTGTAGGCCACCGTGTCGATGAGCTTCACGCTCTCGCCGATCGTGCCCTCGTGGGTGCCCGTGGCGGCGTCGCGCGCCTGGGTCGAGATGTCGAAATAGCCAGAATTGTTCCCTTTGGGCAGAAGATTGGTCTTTGTCTTGGAGTCGTGAAGGGCACAGCCGCATTACCGGCTTTTTCTGAGAACGCAGAACGCGCATCGTCTTCGATTGCAGGGTTGCTTGGTGTTTGCGCTCGATCGCGTATCCCCAAGTGATGCCAACTTCGAGTAGCGAGGATTTGGTCGTCCCGCAATTCTTGCATTATCAGAAGCAATACATGTTAGTATTAGCTAACTTTTAGCGACTAAGGAGGGTATCATGGATCCTGCAATCCCGTTCCTTGCGATCGGCCTCGTCGGCTCGCTCGTTATGTTCGCCGGCGACATGCTGCTGTACTTCACGCCCGGGGTCTACGACATGGACGGAACCCTTCGCCCCTATGCAAGGATCATGTGCGACCTGCCCGAGGGGCGCGTGCGGGCGGGAGGCGTCCTCGGGCCCGTCGCCGCGTTCCTCTACGTCGTCGGGTTCGCGGGGCTTCCGCTGCTCGCGGAAGGCGACCTCGCCTGGCTGGCCTGGCTGACGGCGGGACTGCTCTCCTTCGCCCTCATCTGCGGCGGCGCCTACCACGCCCAGTACCCCTACCTCGCCATCGCGGCACGCACGGAAGACGACTCCCTCGTCGAGCAGGTCGCCGGCAACATCATGGCGCTCCAACGACTCGCGACCGTCCCGATGTACGCGGCATTCGTTCTCTTCGGCATTGCCGTCGTCGCAGGGCAGACGGCGCTCCCGCCGTGGTCGGTCGTCCTCACGCCCCTCGTGACGTCGTTTCTCGGTTTCCTATGGCTGCGCGTGCCCCAGCCCGCCCGATGCGTGCTCTTCGGAGGTTGGAGCAACCTCGTGTTCACGATCATGTTCGCCATGATGCTGGCGTTCGCAACGGCGTAGCCGAAGGCGGTGGCGGACATGGAGCGCTTCTCGGTCGAACGCGATGGGTTCTGCGGCTTCCTCCACGAGCCGACAGGCGGCGCCGAGCGTTTCGCCGGCAAGGCGATCGTCGTGCTGGGAGGGAGCGAGGGCAACGAGAACATCCCGCGCAACCTGGGGGCGCGCTTCGCCGAGGAGGGCCTCGCCGCGCTGGGGATCTGCTACTGGAACGCGCCCGGACTGCCGCGCGAGCTCGTGGAGGTGCCTGTCGAAAGCGTCGAGCGCGCGGTGGGGCGACTCCGGTCGCGCGGCTTCGGGAAGGTCGGCGTCTACGGCATCTCCAAGGGCGGCGAGCTCGCGCTGCTCGCCGCGTCGCTCATCCCCGCCGTCTCGTGCGCGGTCGCCCTCTCACCGCTCGATTACGTCATGCCCGGCATCACGGGCAACGGCGGGCTCGCCTCGAAGGGAGTGTCCGGGCGCTCGAGCTGGACCTGGCGCGGCAACCCGCTCCCCTGCGCGCCCGGCGGGACGCGGATGCCGTACGCGGGCATCGTCCGCCGCCTGCTCGCCGAGCGCCAGTTGGACATGCGCTTCGTCTACGAGCGCATGCTCGAGGGCGCGACGGAGGGCTCCGCCATCAAGGTGGAGCGCATCGGCGGCCCCGTGATGCTGGTGTGCCCCGAGCGCGACGCCATGTGGCCCAGCGACGATGCCGCCCGCCACATCGAGGAGCGCCTGCGCGCGCACGGCCACCCGTGGGAGGTGGAGCGCCTAGCCTACAAGCATGCGAGCCACATCATGGTGTCTCTGGAAACTGGCGCGCTCAAGCTCTTCCGCGAGGAGCGCGAGCATCCACGAGAGTGCGCCGCAAGCCGCTTGGACGCGTTCAAGAGAACGCTCGCATTCCTCGAGAGGTGGTAGAACGGATGGCGAGAATCGTTTCGATGGAGCCTCCGAAGGATTCGATGGCGATGGGGTCTCGACGGGAACCGCCCATTCGAGCCGGAGGTCGACCTTCGCCTTGAAATCGGAGAGGGCTCGACGCGCATTGCCGGCCGAAGCCCGACCATCCCTGAACGCATCGCGAGTTCAAGCGGGAATAATAGAAAGCATCATCCGAACTGCCGGGATGCATTTTTTGAGTTTCGACCAGAACGGCGCTCTAATTGCCAGCATGGGTCAGCGAGCCGCCCAGTGGGCGCTCCTTCTGGAAAATGCCTGTTCGGCATGAGCGCCCAGCTTAACTTGGAATGACGGGTCCCAGCAGGTCGCGCGGCAAATCCATCGCCAGTCAAAACTCATGCAGAAAACTCATGCAGTGGTAGAATTCAGAAGAGCCGAGTTTGGGATGAGTTTTCTCTTGGAGGAGCTAACCGAATACGGCTGACAACGAGAAGAAACCATGGATAAAACGAGGACGGAATCGTAAAAATGGAACACTATTGTTTTATCGAGTGGGAATAGCGGAAAACAGCATGCCACTACCCAAACGCCCTGTTCAAAGCGCTGCTGCATCCCTTCTTTCCCATCTTACGAAGTCCCTTCATGAGGTTTCTCTCAAGCCGATAAAAGTTGGCTACATGATTGAGGATCGTATCGAGCTGATTGTTTGTCGTTCTGAGATAGGTGGGCGAATAGCGTGAACCGTCTTTGCTACGCATAGACCGCATGAGGTCTTGCCAGAGCAGTATGTCTTGAGAGGAGAGCCTTTGATGAACGTCTCTCCCAAATACGGTTCGATTTTGTCTCTGAAGATGACGGCCTTATTCTACCAGGTGCTTGCAACGACTGTCGGCTTGACATCTCTGGCATAGATTCGAAAATCTCAGAAAGGTCCTGATATTCGCCTCGAATTTGAGCCTTCGTTCCCAATCCTCCGCTTTCTCTTTTGTATTGAACCCACGTTTTGTCGTTCGCTTTGGTGTGCCGTTCGCATCTTTGAATCGGCATAATGAAACCCAACAGTTTCTTGTTCTGTCCTTGTGGGTACTCATGTTCTCCTTCCTGTTGATCCCTAAATACAGAAAGGAATATTGCCAATAAAGCGTTTACAATCTAATGGAGTCTTTGTTTGTCTTTAAGCCTGCTTCAACTTTTTTCAGCAAACCATAGTTCGCAATTAGGGCATTAACTGATTCCGAAACGGCAAGACGCTCTAGCATGCTTCGTGAACGGACGATATGACTTGTAATTTGTAAGACGTGCTGGCAGATTCTGCTATTTCGCCGTCTGCTCTTCTTCGGGAATCTCGTCAAATAAGCCGTCCTCAGCTAGTCGAGTTTTTGCATTGCTAATTTCTAGCGTCAATACCTTCACGTATTCCTGGCATACCTCTTTGTACATATCGTTTTTGTATGTTGGGGTGTCCTCGTATGCAACATTGGTACTACCATCGTTGATTAATGATGTTAATAGAGTTGAAAATAGCTTTTTTAGATCCGTTGCGCTTTCAGAGCTCGTCAGCACAACATCTTGGCTGAAATCATCATCGGAGAAAAGCCTAAAGACATCTTCGTTGTTTTCATTTGTTGTTACTGTCATTTTGTATTCCATTGGCCTATTCTCCTGCCTCATAGATAGTCATCCTGCTATAGAAAGCTTCTGAGCCGCCCTCAAGGGTTCGCATGCTGCATTCAGCCCAACCAATATCATCAGCCCGCCCATCAAGATCAATCAGTCTGTTAATAAACGGATTACCTATATACGTGCGGTATTCATTTCCTTCAACATGCTCTCTATACACAGACTGGTATGGAAGTGTTCTCACTGCAATATTTGCATTATGAGTTGCGATTATTACAGTTTTTCTGCTTCTCGCGAGATCCACAATGATAGGGCGCACAATACTATCGATATAAAGATTACTCATTCCATTTTCTGGCTCATCTAGTAAAAAAACCTCTGCATCAGCATTGAGCTTTCTCTCAAGCAGTAAAATCCCCTTTTCGCCATCAGAGGGATTATATTGGTCTTCCGAGCCTTCGATTTGAATAAACTTACTAGTACCGATAAACTTGTCCAGAGAATTAATCCCTGTATCTTGCGCAATGTTTGCAAACTCTTCAATTGCTTCTGGAAGCTCCTCAGAAAATACCTTTTCACGAATGTTCTCAAGAGATCTTTTCCATTTTTTGAGGTCGCTAATCTTTGCTCCAGAAGAGGCAAACTCTTTAGCTAAAGAGGCTTTATTCAAATAGCTCCATCGACTCACAAGTAGGAGGGTTCCTTTGTCCTCCAGCTTACCAAGATACTCTGGAACATCGTACGTTTTTTCTGAAAGATTTTCTAAAACCTGTTCAACAAGTGTCAACAAGGTGATTCGTTTTGCAATATAGCTGAATAAGCCACACTTGCTCGGTTTTGAAACTGTATCCGATTTTTTATCAATAAGATTTTTTATTTGATTTAGCGCTTTATTTGTCATAAGGGTTGATTCGATATCGATAAATAGCCCTTTTCTTCTATTCGATATATTGACCATCAATTTGGTTAATAACTTATATAGTTCCTTTTCGTCTTCTTCAATAAGATATGAACCGATCGAACGTGCGTCATATTCAGCTTTGAACTGTTTAACTATCTGGATATCTTGCTTCGTATTCTCGTATTCTGCAGTAGAGATTTCTGGCAGCTCTTGACATTCGGAAAGCTTAAATTGGCTTTTCTTTTTACTGTTTCCTTTTGTTGTAATCCATAGTTTATATTTCTCGATTGGCGTTGGGATTTCATCGCTCCAATTAAGAATAGATTCAATTTCTGCTTCACAATTTGACCTACCGAACAATTCTGGATCACGTTTCATTGGCGCAGTTGAAAGAAGATTGTCAAAGTCAGAGATCTTTTGTCCACCAAAATATGTGCTGCTTTGAATACCTCGCTGATTATACTCCTCATAAAGAGATTTGATTATCTCCGTCTTTCCAGTGCCTTTCTGTCCGAAAATAACATTAATATCTTGGTAGATAGGCAGGGTGAAACTAACAGTTTTATGAGGAGCAACAGGCATTGGTGTTAGAGCTCTTGAATTCAAAAGCGTGTCGACTACAACCTCGTTTCTCTGGGCGAGGAGACAAAACTGTTTGAACCCGTCAATATCTAATCTGAGCGTGCACCGTTTTTCTTTGCAATATTTTTCGGGATACTCATTCCAATCCTGAATGTCGCTACCAATTATCATATTGAAGCCGTGATTTGACATTATTCCCACTGATAGCAAGTTTGTTGGCTCAAAAAAGAGTCTCCAGCGTTGATTGCCAGCAAGAGAAAGTATCTCTTGAATCTGCTTTTCGGATATTGCCGGCTCTTTGTGAACATGCGAAATAAATAGCGCATCAAGGGGCAAAAACGCATTCCATACTGTTTCAAAATCTAGTAGAACTTCGTCCGCCTTTAAGTCGCCTACAATTGATGATAGCGTCGAATCAAATTCTTCGACCTTATCGGGATCGCATATGACCAGCATGTGCCAATGCTCACCCTCTCTTTGCACATCAAGTTCTACACCAGGCCATATTTGGGCAAAATCATGCGTTACGGATACCAGATTTTGGAATTGAGGCAGATCGAACGCGTTATGATTCGTTATTGCAGCGATTTCGACTCCTGCTCTATCAAGCATCTCAGCAAATAGTTCCGGTGTAACCGTACGCAATTCGCTTTCATGTTTTTTTGTTGCCTTAGTATGACAATGAAAATCAACGGTTTTCATCTGCTTGCTCCTCTTTCCTGATTAGGATGCTGATAGCAAAGTATTTGAGCAGCTTTAGGAATTGAAAGCTGTATAGTTTACTCAACTGGCGCCACTTTTATCTCACTAGCGTTACCGCCACATCAAGCTTTAGCCCAAAAGCCTTTATGACTTTTTGCACTGTATCAAAAGAGGGATTGCCTGTTGGCGACAGAGCCTTGTAAAGACCATCGCGAGTGATCCCAGTCTCCTTTGAGAGCTGAGTCATTCCCTTTGCACGGGCAACGTCGCCAAGGGCAGCCGCAATCACTGAAGTATCACCATGTTCCAGGGCAGCATTGAGGTAGGCTGCCATGTCTTCTTTTATCGCTAGATATTCAGATGCATCCCATTTGGTTGCTTTCTTCATCTTTGTCTCCATCACTCGTACTCTGTGTTGATCCTCTTTGCTTTCTCAATATCTTTCTGCTGCGATGACTTGCCGCCGCCAATCAAAAGGAGAAGTGTTTCCTCGCCGCACTGCGAGTAGTACACGCGATATCCTGGACCGTAGTCGATGCGAAGCTCGTATACGCCGCCGCCGACTGGCTTGATATCATCAAGATTACCAGTCAACATAATGCGTTTGAGCCGCGCATTAATACGTGCTCGAGCGTCGATGTCTTTCAAACGCTTTAGCCATTTCGCAAACTCTTCTGTCTGGGCTAACTCTATCATGCTGTAATCGTATACTCTATTCTACACTCAGTCAATCACCTTCAACAATTCCCAGTTCAGAGCCACTGGGACAATTTGTCCCAGTGGATTTTTCCCTGATTAAGCGTTACGCGGTTACTCCTCATGTATTGTACCGAACGGCTTACAGAAGAATAAATTCGGAATTAGCGTCGATTCTGCTCAGATTTTGCCGAAATTGGGGCAAATTCACGATCTGAAAGCGTACTCACTTTGTACTCAGCCATTTTTGCTCTCACAGGTAGACCACTAGATTTCTTGTCGAAAATTTATTTCTACATTATTCCTGGGGTCGATTTTTGGCTCGATTTCAAAAGTATACTCGGTTGCGTGTACCCACTCGATTTTTCGCGGGTAAAAAAAGCCCAACCCATGCTGGGTTTCTGAAGGATACCGAATTTATTCCCCGAAACACATTAATAGATGGAAGAATTGTGTGAGTACAAAATGATGCTGTTTGCTCGCCGTACCTGCGGCTATTCACCGTTTTATAAGAGACTCAACGGACAAGTTGGCACGTATATGACACCAAATCCCTTTTGATTCCGGGGAGTGGGAATAATTGCGCACATTGTCGTGAGGTTTTGATCAAGTGCATTTTTGCGTGATTTGATATGCTAGCGAGCGCTCTAGTTACCTCCAAGCCACTTGAATCATAGTTTCAAAAATGCGCGCTCGCTGGTTGCCGAGAGGGCATTTCTCATGATTGGCCTGCGCTGAACGTTTGAACGTTGCTCTATTCAATAGACTTATCATCACAACAATGCGAGCTTAAGCTTATACTTCAGACATAAAGCTCGAACTATACTCACGTACACATAGACGAGCAGATGAATTTGCTCAATTTGCACTTATCTTATATTCACTCTGATATTACAGATTGAGGCCCGCGTTTTCGAAAAGAGGTACCTGCCTTACTTAATAGACTTCGAATGCGCTGGATCGAGTAATCGTACTTAGCAGCAAGCTCTTTGATTGAAGCGCCGGAGTCGTATTCTTCTTTCAAGGCTTCGCCAATTTTCAGAGAGACATCTTCGGGTAAGCGTTCATTGGGCATGATTTTTGGCATTATCAAGCCGCCTTCATATCCTTTATAAACCTTACCTTGAGGGACGACATCAGGGGCAGCTTCGTTTCCCCAAACTTCCCAATGGGGTTGGGGATATCTTGCGAATAGTTCCAAATAGGGTCCTGGAGAGCAATCTTCAATGAGCTTGTATTGCTCGTCAGGCTTACGGCTGTGCTCACGTTTACGCGTCTCTATCATATTCACCTGGCTTCTTCCTGGAGCAAGCGTCCGCATTCGTCCTTTTACCCCAAACAAAAGCAACTCAGTGACGTTTCGAAAATAAAACCCTACGCCTCTTCCGTCAGGACCGCCATCTTTCCGGCGTTTTGCCCAAACAATATTAGAAACATACTTAAATCCCCAAGACTTCATGACCTCTAAACCCTCAGGTAGAAGAGCATTGGGAACCCATAGATAAAGATGAGCGTTCTCTGCCGTAGCCTCAGAAACTGGCAGCGATTTTATTTCATCTAGAGACATTGTTGCATATCGCCCCAGACGTTTATGCTCCGGAGCAACCTTCCCTGTTCTATTGCTAAATCGCCAAGGAGGATCGGCGAGAATAGTAGAAAAACCTCCGGGCACTTGAGGCAGTGGTTCAATATCCATTTGCACTCCTAGATACTAAATTGCATTCTGAGTATAGCAATATAGATCTATTTTTAGATCTATATATTGTAAGCGGCTTGAGAAAAGCAGGGTTATCATATAAGCATGATTGAAACGAAAACATATCTACAAACCCTTCCTGAAAGCATTTTGTGTAAATACGAATTTTTAGAGACTGGCTCAGCGGCACAGATTGCCTCTGTCGTGAATCCGAGCGCATTCGAAGATATTCTTGATGTGCTGGACAGCTTTGTCCTAACCTCGCGTCTTTTGCTTACAAAAGGCGGCAGCCGAGGTCCCATTCCTCGTCTAATAGACGGCGCATTCGAGCAACGAGGCTGGATTGAGGCCCGCGTCGACTTGTACAAGCGAGCTTTTCTTTTTCCTGGCCAAAATGCTCCAACAGTAGAAAATGATCCATTGGGATCGAGAGCTGAAGAGCATTTGATATCGCAAACATATCAAAAAGGTTATTCAGTGGACAACGTTAAAGAGCGTATCGCCGTGGATGTGGAATGGAATCCGAAAGATGGCAATCTTGATAGAGATTTCGCTGCATATCGAGCGTGGCATGAGGAAGGGCTGATTGACGCTGCGTTTCTCATTACCAGAATCCAAGAAGACACAAAACGTATTACTCGAAACGCTTGGAGCGAATTTGTCGATTCTCATCCCCAGTTTAAGAAAAAGCAGCAGCCCGTAGATTACGGAACAACTACAACTGCCAACTTTGAAAAAGCCAGAGAGAGGGTTTTGAGAGGAGATCTTGGCACTTGCCCTATTTTAGTCGTTGGTATTGGTGAGAAGACGTGGGACGCAAAGCCCTGGGATGGCAAAAAAGTTCAATATTTCAGTGATGAAGGGAATATGTATCTCGTTGATTCTTTTGAAGTGGGCGCCGAGCCTTTACGTTATGAAGTCGTTTCTTTGTAAGTTTTAAGGATGCAATATGCAGAATGAGAATTCGCAAAAGAAAGCAGTCATTAAGACTGACATATGTAGAGCTTGCAAAGAAAACTAGGCTTACGGGAACGACAATCAGAAGCTATGAACTCGGAGGCAAGAACCCCAAGAGCAGGCATCGCAAAGTGACCGCAAAGACTTTTGACATATCGCTCGACTATCTTTGCAAACACGAAAACTATACAGCGGAAGCGCGATCATACACATTCTTATAACGACGGAATAAACTGGCCACATCAGGTCGATTCTAATCGATAATGTCTACATCATACTCATACAAGCAGACCTTAAGGATAGCGCGCAGAAGTAGACGGAACAGGAATTCGGCTACACTACTGGCAATTGAAGCGAAGGGTTACCTGCATTAGAAAGCTGAATGTGATCCTGCAGATACTAAAAACGCATCAAAAGCGACGGAGTTAACAGTCGCTTTTGATGGAAGAAAAATAAGATGGCTAATAAAAGCTTGAGGAAGAGGTCTTGAATTATCAAGCAAAAGAATAGATTCTCGCTAATATTCAACCAGAACGGCAGTGGACGTTATGAGGAAAAGTTCGAAAGCTTTCAAGAGGGCCGATGAAGCGCAGCAAGCAATGCTTGCAGCAGTAAGCATTTATAAGCAACCACAAACAATGATTTCTGTATTGAGCAGGAAACAGCCAGTTCAACAAGATGACGCTCAGCGAGATTGCTTCTAACAGCACAGCCCAAGAGCAGCCATAACGCGATAAACAGGTCCCGTCTCCCTTATCAATACTGAGGTGCTCTTCTTCTTGCTCATTCCAGCGCTCACAATAGAAGTGTCTTTCTTCAACGAACAGTCGAGTATAGGGAGCAGCTAACTCACCTTTGAAAAATCCTCTAAGGAACCATGAAGGATATTCATGACGCGAAGGGCGAAAACCGTGTTTTGGTAGTGCCATATGTATATCAAATGTCCAGCGTCATACGCAGATGTCGGAAGAGATGCCAGGCGATGACGTGATGTAGAACCCTTGCGTAAAGCATTTGGACCAATCATCAAAGATGGGATTGACCAATAGAAAGAGGAAAGGAATCGTCTGATCAGAACTCTGCACAACAAATCCTTATCAAAATAGGATGGGTTAGCCCTCGCATTTTTTGATCCTTAACTCAAACTCGGCATAACTGACGAATTGTATATCTCAAATGACATTTATGGTATGCATTACGTTCCACTATATGAATTACGCAATATGGAAAACTATCTTGATTGGAAATACACTTTTTTTGAACAAGATGGTCTAAGCGTCTACATAGCCTATATTCCAAATAAGCTAAAAGAAATAACAAATCCTGCATCTAATCTTAAAAGAACCTTCTCGAACCCCATTGTCGACATTCTTCTTTTTATTCTCAGAAGGAAGTTTGATTGTTTCGCAAGAATAGATAGTAGCCTCAGTTATATCGCTGTAAGCTAAATCCCCACCTCAACAACCCCAAATTCTGCCAACTTCGCCTTCATATCTAAAGCATATTTTTCTTGCAGCAAATGTTTCGTCTTAAAGGATGAATAATCAATAGGATTAATATCCTCATCCTTTGAATACTTACCCAATTCTTCCTCTTTTATTGTTGTCGTAAAGATAACTTGATTTGGCAAGAGCTTATAGGCTTCTAAAATTCCATCCTCTCTATGAGTTGCCAGATCTTCTGCGCGAAACGAATCGATCACTATAGGGTATTTGTGATGCAAAGTAAGAGCCAAAGCATAACAACGCGCCAAAAAATACTCTGTCTCTTCACTTCCTTTGAACGGTTTACCATTCTTAGTCATAATATCTTCGTATGGATTAAGATCGTCTTCGTCGAAGTACCTATACACTGCATTCATGCTAGAAACGATCTGGTCCCGAAGCAAATTTCTCTTTTCTCGCAATTCTTTATCTGTTGTTTCAAAAACCAATAGTTCCTCTTTGATTTCATCAAGCTCTGATTCAAGTTTCTTGTATTTATCATCAAGCTCGTTGAGATCTACCACATCATCTTGATAGACCGTAACATCATGAAGACTAAACTTACGTCCATTTAGTAGGTCATTGAGCTCTGATTGCGCTTTAATGATGTCTTCGCTTATTTGCCTAATCTCACTTTGACATGCCTGGGATTTTTCGTAAACAGAAAACTCTATGCTTTTACGCATTTCTGGTGTCGTAACATCGAATGTCATTCTTGATTTTGCAGCCCGAAACCCAACTTGATCGGAGCCGCATTTAAGACACACTAAACTTCCCGCATCAAATGTTCTATTCATTGATCGAAGTTCCGTTAGCAACTCCTCTAGCTGCTTTTTTCGAGCGTACTCTTTGTTACGCTTTCGCTGCAAATCTCCAATAGTCTTTTGTAAATCATCAATAGCTTGCATCGTATTCTGAAACTGCTGACCATCGACCGCAGAACTGATAACAGCCAAAGCTGGATCCTCTGCGTTAAACTCTCTAATTTGCTTGAACAGCCGTTTCTGCTCTACTTTAAGTGTTTCTCGGCGTTCCTTAAGTTCAGCTATTTTTCTTTGGTCGGTATGATAATTAACAAGCCCTTTTATCGATGCAATCATGGAAAAGAACTCGTCTTTCTTATAAAAACCATGATTGAGCAGGCTAGAAGATGATCGGTCCGATTGAGGAACAAAGAATAATTGGTTGAAAAGAGACAAATAGACCATATGGTCATTATCGTTTTTTATAATGTGAGGCAATTCCCCAATTTCCTCGTTCCAGAATTTCCTGAACTCTCCCTCTCCTTCTAAGTAGCGTAAACCATCGTTACTTAATACCGAAAACGCATCTTTCTGTCTAAGAACAGAGTAAGAAACTCCATCAATATCAAAATCCACAATGTAAAAGTAATTCTGTCCAGGAAACGAGGGCGGAAAGCCATCTTTACTACCTAATGCGAACATAAGTGATTGCATTACAATTGTTTTCCCGACATGATTATCCGTACTAAAAACAACATTAATACCAGGTTTAAACCTATTTTCGATAAACGCAATAGATGAATCTCCCACATAAACAGCTTTGATGATTAACATTTTAGTCCCCCCAGAACTAACGAAATAAGGAATTTGAGTGAGAGAGCAGTCATATGTCTGCAACCCTCCAATTTGGCTGAGTCAATCAAATTAAAAATTGCTTCAATATCTGCTTGAGGCTCGGAGTTCTTAATAAGAAGAATCTCTTTGAATAATGTCCAGAACGCCTCTGCAGAGCTCTTATCCACTAATTGCTTAGCAACGTCAATCTGACATTGCTCAATCGCCGGTTTGTATTGTTCTTCAGGTAATTGATCTAATACTTTAAGAAACGATTTTGGCACAATTCTGAAGGGGTCATGAATAAGAACTCGCTCAAGAACAAATGTTTCGACATCACTCCGATCGAGATGTTTACCAAAATTAAGCGCTTCACTCGGCATGGTCAGACTCTCTCCTTCGCAGTAAATATCCTTTTTAGATGATTGGATATTACGTACTTCGTTAAAAACACCTCTAAGCTCTTTTGTGCCGGGCATTTTTACGGGAGCTTGATTAAAAAAATCCTGAATATAAGATTCTTTGTTTTTATCTGCCACTACGAACTCTACGATAGACAAAAACTTATCGATAGACTCGTCATCTATAAGGCCATCATTGCGATAAGGTTCCATATAAGTCTTTTTGTCAATCTCTTCCAACAAGGTCCGACGAACCGTCTCTTTTGCCTTTTTCTTCATATCGCAATAACGAAATTGACGAACCTCTTGATCATCACATACGCTTTTTGTGATACCCCCTAAAAACAAAATATACCTGGTGAAATTCGATGAAAAAATGCTCATATAGTTTTTAAACAGCGTTACAAGCTCACGACCGATTTCCGCAGGACTAGACTGCTTTTTTTTCGACTGTATATCCCAAAGAGTCCGACCAAAACTATCAACTCCTGTCACATCATTAAAGAGGTCAACGACGATATAGCGTATCCTTTTTGCATCTTTATCTCTAGACATTAAGTGAAGAAGGGCTTTGGTCTCATTATCCGAAGCAGCCATTCTCGTTTTTTCAGTTGCTGTAACCTGATATTCGTTCACTGAAACTCCAGTAGTACCAATATTGCCGCAAATGCCTGTTTATTCAATATAATTAGATAATACCAGGAATAAATCGCTGTCACTTCGAGCTATCGCGTTTCATGAAGTCTCACTAAGCCACATTCGTTTCCGAAAATACTGCGTCATCCTTTCAGGCGCTGAATGCTGCGATAAACATGAATACTACTAATTCAGACTTATACTGTTCAAATGAGCCCTTTTATTAAAATGGCGAACCATAGAATTGTACAGGCAAGCTTAAATAACTAGATAATCGAATGGAAATATCATGCCAAGCGTTTTTCTGAGCCATACAAGTATAGATAAGCCCTTTGTAGAAAAGCTTGCGAGAGACTTAAGCTGCCTTGGAATTGATGCTTGGGTAGATAAGTATGAGATCAAAGTTGGTGAATCTATCTTTTGGCGCGTCGAGGAAGGCTTAAGAGAGTCTGAGTATTTTGCGATCGTCCTCTCTCCTGAAGCTCTTGCTTCCGAATGGGTAAGATCAGAAATAGCGGTTGCCTGGGATAAAAAGATGCTGGCTGGGAAGAATGCCATTCTGCCCCTTCTGTATCGAGATTGCGAGATACCCGTATTATTAAAAACAATCAAATACGCAGATTTCCGGCATGATTATCAGTTAGGTTTTTCAGAATTAGCCTCGGTATTCGGAATAGATACATCCGAAGCCATCACGGAAGACACTTGGCGTCTGCACGTAAGAGAACGTAATTCAAACTGGAGGCGCTTCCGTGATATTGAGTTCCAAAACCTTGTTACACAGCTTTGCGCCATCGCTCGAAAAATGTCTTATTCTGTCTGGACCGGTCCATCTAGCCGCCCGTACACTATTGCGATATCGGCAACCTGGTCCAAACAAGAAAAGGAATACCGACACCTTATTCATAATGTAGATTTTGCAATTCGGATGAATCCAAAAGATAACTACCACTACTACTATGCAGAAGAAGTTTGTGGTTCACCTCGCCATATTCCAGTTAAGAACTTCAATACACCAATTGGATCAACAGCCAATGAGGCCCTTGAATTTGTGTATGAACTGATGGAAAGATACATCGATCTTTATGGTTCACCAGACAACGATACCCATTACCAAACAACACGCTACGACAAACTGAACGAGTTCGATCCTGCAAAGCTGTTCAATACCCTTATTCAGGAAACTGACTGGGATCAAGGAAAGAAGCTCCCTTAATACTCTTGTATACAGAAGATAAATCTCATTTTCTCAAAAAAGGAAACTGCAACAGGTTGCCGCAATGCAGAAAGCTATTTCAGAGGGCGATCCTTGCCAGGCGTATCGGAGATTGTTCGAAGTCCGTTTTCTGGCGGCTGAGCAAGGGGGAACCAGTATTTCCATGCTCCCAGTTTATGCGCGCCCGCCACTTGGCCCACACGGCGAAACGCACCGCGCGGAATAAACGTTCGCAACCGTTTGCCACTACCGACTTCCAAAGAGACACCGCCCTGCGCAAGTGCTTCGATCACAAACGTGAGGCAGTTGTACGAAAAGAGATCATAAACGCCAGGATTCGCTCGCTTTTCTTCGGCAAATGCGCGTATCTGATCGAAGGCTTCCTTCGTGCACCAAAGCGCAAGAGCAGCATTCACATGCTCGTTCCAGTAATTGCCAGGCTGGCCATGCACGATCCAACCCGATGAAGCCTCAATCTGCGCGAAGCTGAGAGGATGCTCAAGACACGCCATGAGCGCTGGTGCTTTGATAGCAGTACCCTGCCGATAGAACGAATACGTTTCAAGCAAGCCATCCATCGGTCCCAGCGCCAATATCACGTGGCCGAAATCATAAGCGGCTTCAAGATTGAAGAGCAAATAGACACTAAAAGCGTCCGACGGCACAGACGTTTGAAGTTGCTTCGGAATCTCTTCACGCTGCTGATCGGCATGAGAGCGATCCAGTATATCAAGGCTAAAACCCTTCACGTGGTCCCCTTCCAATCGCCATCGTCATGCTTTCACGCTCGCCCTGTTTGCAGAAGATCAAAGACGAAACCGCAAAAGAAATCGAGGCGCTTTATGCATATCGAAGAATCATGAGCGAACATCAACTATATCTTATACGTGCAATTTGCGAACATTCGCTGATACTATTGAACCATGTGTAAAAGATGCGTCATATTCACTTACGACGAAGTGCTCGACATCGTGATGAAGCTCGAGGTTGGAGCTCCGCTGAACTTCAGCCCCGACTGGCCAGTTCGAACGACGGAAGCTTATCCGAAGTCGGTCGCGCCGCTCATCGTGCCCAAGTTTGATACCGCTGCGTTTGCACCAACCTTCACACCAGGATCGCTAGGAGTGCGAAAGCTGTCATGGGGATTCGAGGAATCCTGGAAACCAGGCGTTGTATTCAACACACGCATCGAAAGCGCCACGAAGCCGACCTGGCAAGAACCCATGCTACACCGACGCTGCGTCCTTCCCGTCCCCGCTTTCTTCGAAACACATCGCGAAGAAACCTATCCCTCGCCCAAAACGGGAAAACCCATCAAACGCCAATACGAATTCCGTGTTCCTGGGCAGGACATCATCTTCATCGGCTGCACGTGGCGCGAAGATGCCTTTTCTATGGTAACAACTGAGGCAAACACAGACATGGCGCCCATCCACCATCGCATGCCACTCATTGTGCGCCAAGAAGAGCTGTCACTTTGGTTCGGGCCGAATTACCAGCAGCTTGCCGACCGATCCAAAATTCGACTAGAAGCATGCCCTGCTTGATCTCTTGCAAGAGCTTAGAATGTTAGCGACTCAATACAAGGCAGACCGAAGAAGTTCGAAGAGGGTCTTGTCATAGCCCATATCATCGCGCGCAGAATCTATCAGGGTCTCCCAGACGAGCGCCGCAAGAGCATCGGGGGCAAGCGCACCTGTTAGCTGGTCCTGCTTGACTTTTGGATCGCTGAGCAGCGCCTGCTTTATTCCTGCGCGCGCGTGGATGAAGCTTTGCTGCTCGCGCTTCTGCGCTGAAAGGCGATCGCCTTCGCTGAGCGCAGAAAGATCAGAGAGGAACTCTTTCCTGAATTCTTTGAGCGCGCTCTTGAGGCTTCGCGAAAGCGCCTCGCAAAAGGCAATGAAATCGCTGCTTTCACTTGCGGCGTTATTGCTCCCGGCCGCCCGCGTAACATCATTGCCCGCTCGGTTAGTTGCGCCCTTTTGATGCGCAGCAAGCGTCTTCATGGTTTCCGCGAAGGCTCGCTGCCAAAACATACCCACCACATCGTTGATCAGTTCGGTCTTGCTCGCATACGAGTTGTAAACCGTCCCCACCGAAACATCGCATGCGGCAGCGATCGAACGAATACTGAGCGACCGAAGCCCCTGTTCGCAGGCAAGCTGATAGGCCTGCTCGAGTATTTCTTCGCTGGTAATAACTGATCGTTTGCCCATTTCAAGCGTCCTTAGATCGGGAACCTGACACCAGTATAACGACATTATGAACTTCGTTCAAATATCTTGACACCGCACAAAATGGTTCTAAAATGAACATTGTTCAATAAATGAATCATGTTCATTTTGCGAAAACCAACTAGAGGACCGAACTCTTTCGGAAAGGCGGTCCCAAGAAAAAGAAATGAGGTCATCATGTCACCGCTTCTTATTCTCTCAACGATCGCGATCAGCGCCGCACTCGTGTTCTATACGTGGGGAGTTTTTGGAGAGCGTCGCAGCGGCACGCTCACACGGAAATACGTAACGCTCTTTTGGATCGGACTTGCCTGCGATACAACAGGCACACTGATGATGAGCTCCATGGCCGCACAAACTGCTGGTGGCATGGGCGTCCATGGCATCACGGGTGTAGTAGCTATCGTTTTGATGCTCATTCATGCAACGTGGGCAACATGGACCTATTTGCGCGGCAGCGAACAGGCGCAAAAGCGCTTCCATACCTTCAGCACGGTGGTTTGGCTTGCCTGGCTCGTCCCCTACATCATCGGCATCTTGATGGGTATTCCTGCGATCCACCTGAAAGCAGTGTGCGCTGCTGGCACAAGCGTGATCGTCGTTGCCCTTCTGAGCGTGATCCTCGCGCTCCCCCGTCACCGTCGCTATCAGTAGGATGCGTCTTCTGTCAACCCGAACGTCTTGTTACTTCCACAAGAGCGAGGCGTTCGGGTCACGCTCGAGACAAAGGTTGACTGTTGCGATACGTTTCCTTCAGTTCTCGTTTGCGCTGTTCGTCCATTAGCTATTCCTGTTCAGATCCTCTTACAGCTCGAAATCGTATTCTTCAACCAACCTCTCAAGCAGATCAGGGCCCATATCCTGCACCCCAGTTTCCCAAGGCGTTGCTTCGCAGAACACTTGGGTGCGCGGATAATAAGTAAGGTGCACAAAGTTCCCATAGTCGTTGATCACTTTAGCCGCTGCAATATCTTTTTCTGGCACAACGAGCACAATGCACTCTTCGTCAGCAGTACAGAATGTAAGTACATGCTGATCTTGCATGATCGCACTATAACGAGCAGATGGATGATCGATATCAGCTTCAACCAAAAGCACCTCGGCTGTTTCAGGACCCTCGATCAGATCCTGAAAGGAATCAGGAGCGTCAGACCTGATAAATACAGCAAGCATCACAGCTGCAAACAAAAAGAGAAATACCGTTATCGCAGGTTGCTTAAGAAGCTCATAGGAAACCTTATGCTTCTTTCGATGCCGCCGGTAAAAAACGAATGATGCTATGCAAGCAGCCCACACCGCGAATACAACGAAGTACGTTCCCACACTTGCGCCGTCTAATGCAGTAAGACTTCCCAAGGACAGGATGAACAGCGTGCCATACACAAGAACGTTAAGAGCTGCGATCGAAAGCTGCCTTACGAAGGCCTTTCGTGTTTCTGAGCGCTCACTTGTACTCATAGACTTGAGGTCGAGCACGATGCGTTTCACGAAAAAGCAACCTACAATGAACATGCCGATGCTTGCCACTGCCATTCCAAGGCTCCCCAGGAATTTGTTCACCACGCCTTCCTGTCCGATTCCTACGGCTTGTTCGCCGTAGATGAAGAGCACAGCCCCACCAATAACGCAGATGCACGAAATGATCAGGAAGATCCGCTCGGCCTTCGAGGACGATACAACAACTGAAGGCTTAGGTTGTTTTGGCGGTTCGGGTGGCGTATTGTTCGTCATGTTGATCCTTGCGGAGTGAATTCTTGACTGACCTCATTGTAAGCCAATTCACGCTTTGCGCCTGGTAAGGCCCACCACCATTCCGACCAAGGCGCCCATTAGAGCGAACACGATCCAGCCAAAGCCCATCGAAGAAAGCGGGAGCAACTCAAGCGGAACGATGGTAGCCACATTGGTCACGGCAAGCTCAACCACGACCCCTCCCACGAGCGCACCTATGGCAGCCCCTTGGTAGACTTCGCGCAGCTTGATCTGCTTCCTGAAGACCAGAAGCACCACCACGGTGATGAAGGGTGGGTACACCACGCCCAGCACCGGATCGGCAAAGCGGATGATGTTATCGAGGCCGATATCGCAGATCAGCGCTCCTATCACGCAGTCTATGATCAAAAGCGCCTGGTAGGATATCTTGTTCTTGAACAGCCGACTGAAGAAATCCGCAGCCGAGCTTACCAGCGCAACAGCTGTGGTCACGCACGCAAGCGCCACGATCGCACTCAATAGGATCTTGCCCGCATCTCCCAAAACGCTCTCAACGATAGCAACGAGCAGTCCAACCTGCGACATGCCCGTCCCCAGCGACACCGACGTCGCGCCGAGGTAGGTCAATCCGCCATAGACCAGCCCGAGCATCACTACTGCCCCGATGCTCGCACGCGCAAGAAGCGCCGAACTCCTACCGGGATCGGTGTAGCCCTTCACAACAGCAGAATCCAGGATGATAATGGAAAACGCTGCGACCCCGAGAACATCCATGGTCTGGTAACCCGAGCGAATGCCTTCCTGGAATACATAATCCGTTTGAGGTGGCTGAATCTCTCCTATAGGAGCAACGATCCCAGCCACGATCAGCACGAGTACACCGACTAGCAATGTCGGCGTGAAGAACTTGCCGATGATATCAACTACCCGCGACTTCCTGCAGGTGAGCAGGTACACGATCACGAAGAACAAGATAGAGAATGGAACCAAAAAGGAATTCTCGTCTTCGCCAAGATAGGGCGCGACCGACAGTTCGAAGGTGGTAGCAGCCGTACGTGGCATGGCGAAGACAACGCAAAGGCACAAGATAGCCACCGTTGTTAGGATCGTGCCGCCGATCTTTCCGAGCGTCCCGTCGAAGGCTCCACGTGGACCACCCAGGCGGCTTACCACGAACACGCCGAGGCACGAGAGAACAGCATCAACGAGCAGAAATCCGACCAATCCCCACGCCCAAAGGTCACCGCTCAACTGCCCTAAGGTTGGGGGGAATATCAAATTGCCCGCACCGAAGAACATCGCGAAGAGCGAGAACCCGACCACGATCGAGTCTTTTCCGAGCGTCGACTTTTCCTTTGTTCTTCCGATTTGTCTCATGCTAGACCCATCTGTGCAGGCTGTTGGATGCCTTGGATTGCCGAATGTCTTGAACAGCCTTGATTCTAGAACAAGCAATAACCAGCTCAGACGCCGCAACCAATCGGTCGATGATTTGTGAACATAAGGAAACCCTGATGGCAGCTCGCTCTTTTCATCGCGCTGCAGAACGTCTTGCCGCGCCACAAAAATGAAACGCTCTCCAGATTCTTTCTTACGAAGCGTTCCGTAACACGCAATCATCAAGACCGTAACGCAAACCTACCGTCGTCGAACTAGAGCTTGCTCGTGTCTTAGACTTGAAACGTGTTGGACTTGCAAGAGCGAAACTGGTAACGCACGGCTGGAGGGGTAACAATGAAGATCAACGTACTGAGCGCATATCAAACAACCGCAGAAGAATTCTTCAACAAGATACTCGGATGGAAAGCGACGCTCGTACTCGACATCCGCCTCAAGAACACGAATCAGCTTTCGGGCTTCACCAAACAAGAAGATCTCGAATACTTCACCCACGTGATCGCTCATGCCGATTACGTGCACGATGTCGAATACTCCCCCACGAAGTCGCTGCTGGATGCTTATTTAGATGCGGGCATGCCCTACGAAGAATACTTCAAGAAATACGCTGCAGAACTTAAGGCAGATAACGCGATCCCCGATTTCTTCAAGAAATATGGCAGCTACGATTCCATCGCCATCGTGGGAACAGCTACCAAAAAGCGTCATTCCCACGCAGAAGAGCTGCTGAAGCTTTTAAAGGAATACGACCCGAGCATTACCTCGTAGCGGCACCGACCTAGTTATCCTCAAGACCAAGCGATGCTCCCAGGAATTTTGGCTCCGCGCAAAAAGGGGGCCTACGTCTTACGTCTTGTGTCTTGTATAAAGAGTTGACATGCAAGATATGATATAATTGTCATACGTCATACATGGTAGGAGGGCATCAATGAGCAAGATGATTTCTGCACGAATTCCCGATGCTCTCTATTCGCAGGCGAGCATCCAATTAGCATCACTTGGGGCTTCCACGAGCGATCTTGTGAATGCTGCTTTTGAATATGTTCTTGAAGAGCATGCTTTGCCAACAGCTCACCCGTCTAAAAGCAAACAAAAGAGACGAGCTCTGTCGAAGGACCAAAAACAGTTGATCAAAAACATGTTTAAGAACTGCATGCTTGATCTTGACATTCCTGATGATATCAAAGCAGACAAGCGATATGCGCAAGCAGTAAGGGCGAATAAATATGAAGATACTGCTTGATACTAACGCGCTCATCGATCTTGTTGCGGTCAGGAGACCTTACGTCAACGATATTAAGAAACTATGCATCGCTGCTGTTTTTGGTGACCTGCAGATATGGGCAAGCACGCAGTCGTATGCTGATGCTTATTATGTTCTAAGAAAGCATGCTCCAGCAGAAGAGGTAAAGCATGCCCTTCTAGCAACGTTGGATATTTTCATGGTGTGTGGCACCTATGCAGCAGATCTTCGTGGAGCACTGGAGTCCGACTGGAGCGATATAGAAGATTATTTGATCGCACACGCTTCAAAGCATATTCCTGCAAAGTATCTGATAACACGCGACAAAGAGCTGGTTGGAAAATCGCCTATAAAAGCTATGTCTGCCCAAGAGTTTTTGGACGTATTAGAACATGAATACGGATTAACCTATGATGAAAGCTCTCTCAAATAAGGTGACACGCAGCTATCATTGCTTCCGTTCTTTCAAGAATTTGCCCTTCCCTCCAAATAAAAAACCCATTGTGACGCGCGATAAACGCGATTTCAAAAACTCTGAAGTACCAACTCTCGATCCGAGCAAATTCGTTGATCAGTTCAGACCACCGAATTACGAATACGCAGTTCTGCAAGCTCGTTTACGCAAACAGGCGCTCGGTCTCTTCCATGCGCTCGACGATCTTCACGCCGAAGGGGCAATTAGGCTCACAATTCCCGCAGGCAATGCAATCGGAAGCATTCTTGTCCAGCTCAAGATAATGCGCACGAATGCTTTGCGGCACCGTATCCTGGATCAAAGCTAGATCGGCGAATTTGTTCACGGTAGCGATATCGATGCCCACCGCGCAAGGCTGGCAGTGGCCGCAATACGTGCACTGCCCGAAGTATGCTTTGCGCGCAGGGGCATCAGCGATCACCTGGGCAAAGTCGCGCTCCTCTTCGCTTGCCTGCTCATAAGCGAGTGCAGCTTGCGCCTCTTCGACACTCTGGTATCCTGCCAAAACAGAAGCGACCGCAGGACGCGTCAGACAATAATGGATGCACTGAACAGGAGTGAGCGCCCTACCAAACGGTGACTGCTCATCCATGAGCAAACGACCACCGGCATACGGCTTCATCACCGTGAGCGCGATCTCCTTCTCTTCGCACAAGCTATAGAGTTCGGCACGCAAAGGCTCCATTTGCTCGCCCGCCTCTTCGAAATCCCCGAACAGATCGTTCACGTCTTCAGAAGCAGGCATCAGATCGAAGGCGGGGTTGATCGAGAACATGATGACCTCCACCACTTCCCTGCGCGCTGCCTCAAGGGCAACTTCAGGGTTATGAGTTGAAAGACCAATGTGGCGGATGGTTCCAGCGCTCAACAGCTCTTGCACATACTCATAATAGGAACCATCCAAGCAGGCACGAAACTCATCTACGCTGTCGATATAGTGCATCATGCCTACTTCGAAGTAGTCAACACCGAGCAGCGCAAGCTCATCTTCGAAGGCAGGTTTTGCCAATGCCACATCACGGCTGCGAAGATATTGCCCATCCACCCAGCAAGCACCAATATGCCCCTGAACGATCCATTCATCCGTGTGGCCCTTCATGGCGTAGCCAAGATTCGCACGAATATGAGGATCTGGCATCCAGCAGTCCAAATAGTTCACGCCTGCTTCACGCAGCACCTCAGCGATGGCGCGCGTTTCTTCCGGCGTTCCCGTCATCCACTCAGGGCCAAACCCGATCTCGCTGACCATAAGTCCCGTCTTGCCAAGCTTCCGATAGTTCATGCGAACACTCCTTTAAGTGACATAGTGTCGTTTGATGGAACTATTATAGAGGATGAGCGATCAGGCTACCACCGAATAAAGGCAGCTATGCAGTTTGCCCCTACCGCCAGGAGCAAGCCAGTATTATCCGGGCAGATAGTCATAGGGCATCTTGCGGGTGATGAGATAGAAGACCAGCGTGAACAAGACCACGATCTGAGGAAGTGCGAAGAGCGCGATCAGGAACGCCCCGCGCACCAGGTAGAACAGCACCCGCTTACCTCCCGAACGCTCTCGCGTCTCAAAGCTCATCCGCACGATAAGACCGCCTGGCGTGCTGCCGCTCTTCGCCCAAGGAAAGACGAGTTCGGCCCCACTGAAAGCGATCACGAAGCACGCCATAGCCAATACGCTCTCCGTCTGAACAGCATTCATTCCGAAAAGAGAAAACGCCTTGTCAAAGAGCACTTCGCTGGCAAGGTCGAAAAACATCCACGGGCCAAACGTTACCAGCGCGATCAGGATGAGGTCGATCCAAAGGGCAACGACCCGTCGGATCAGCCCTGGATCATGCGTAATCTCGGGCGAGCCGACCGGTGCTTGTGGCAGCGCTCGCGCGAAGAGCTTTGCGCAGAACCACCCCAACACGCCACCTAAGGTGTTGAAGATGATATCGTCCACTTCGAAGGTGCGGTAAGCATAAGGGTAGATGCCAAAAAGTCCTGTGAGTTATGCGGTCTCGATCAAGCAGCTCACGACAAGCACCAAGATGGTCGCAGCAGGCAGCTTCATCTGCAAGAACCGCCCTGCGATGAAGCCTAACGGTAAGAAGAGCACCACGTTGAAGAGCGTCTGGAATACTGCTTTCCACCCATCCTTCACGATGTCAAAGATGAAATTGAGCGGATTGAACTGGGGCGGAATGCCATAGGTGATACCTGGTCCCGCATCGCCTGTTGGAAGCGGATAGAGCGTGAAACAAGCCAATCCCGCCAGATAGAGCACACTGCAATAAGCGGCCGCCGCTGATGCGAAGCGCAGCCTTCCATCACGATGATAGAGGAAAGCCAAGATGGGCATGGTAAGAAGGAAGGACAGGAAGGGCCACATGATCACCGCAGCCGTGAAGCTTTCAGAGAAGCTCGAGAGAAAAGAGCCTAGAGCGCCCATCTACTCCACCGCCTTTCGCCATGCGCTTTCCTGGAATTCGCTGAAGGCAACGAATCATCCAAGACACCTAACTACACGATGCAGTCTAGCGCCCAGAAGGCACGCTGTGCGGTTTATGACGGGATTGTAAGAAGGCAACAATCGCCTCGGAATGCGCTGAGCGAGCGAACTCGCGCCAAAGCTGTCTTGCGGTACGGGAGTAAGAGCAACTACGAAGCAATGATCTCGGGCAAAGTTACGAACTTGCCTTCGATCGGCGCAGCGCATTCGTAGGCAAGTCCCATAGCAGGACCCACATGCACGCCGATCACGGGGCTTGCAGGAAGCACCATCACGGTCTTCCCCACCAAGGGATCGATCACATCGCGTGCCCACTCGAACGCAGGAACGCACGAGCCGATATAGTGAACGGCAACATTGCGCAGCCCATGATTCTCCACATCGCGCTTGAACACGTCGACCATCTTGGCAAGCGCTTTCTTTTGGGTTCTCACCTTGGAAAATGTTGCAGCTTCTCCATTCTTCACCGTAAGGATAGGTGAGATGTTCAACATGTTGCCCAACAGAGCAGAAGCCTTCCCTATCCTGCCGCCCTTCTCCAGAAATTTGAGCGACTCAGGCGCGAAGATGAAACGCGTCGAAGACATCGCACGTGTGGCCGCTTCGACACACTCCTCAAGACTTCCGCCCGCATCACGCGCCTCACATGCTGCAACGACTGCCCAGCCTAGCTCCATGCAATTGGTCATGCTGTCGATGAGCGCATACTTGAAATCGGGATGACGCTTGGTAGTTTCTCTCGCCGCGCGCGCAACTCCCTCGAACGTGCCTGACATCCTGCCACTGATGAAGATTCCAAGCACTTCATCGCCTGCTGCGGCTGCCTCCTCAAGCGCAGCCTCTATGCTCAACGCTGAAGGCTGGCTTGATGTGGGAATATCATCGGCCATCTCGTAGATATCAGCATAGAACGCATCGAGGTCCATCTCGCCTTCCACGTGACTAACTCCACCACGGTTGACCACAAGGTTGAGCAGATGGATGCCGAGTTTCTCACGCAGATCTTTCTGAAGTGATGAAGTGGAATCAGTGATGATGCGAATCATAGGCTAAGCTCCTTCAAAAGAAGTTTTAGATCGGTCAATTCGTTTCAGGCTATTCATTGCGCATTCGCTTCGGCCTGAGCGCTGCCCTGCTGCTCAGCGCTCGACGAATCCAGATTTGCCAACTGTTTCGGACGCGCATGGATGCCAATGCCGAGCGCGCCGGGTCCCGTGTGCACCGCAACAGAGAAGGGAAGCCTGTTGAAGAACACCTTTGCATCAGGGAACTCCGCTTTTGCTCGCTCGAGATACTCCAACTCGCGCTCAGGGTCTATCCCCGCGCTCGCAACCCCCACCACCAGCTCGTCCTCTTTGAGATCGAACTCTTTCTTGGCATCGTGTTTGGCTGCTGAGAACATCTTCGCCACCGCCTTCTTCATGCCTCGCTCCTTAGAGAACGGCTCGATCTGACCCGTTCGGATCGACAGAACAGGCCTTACTTTCAGCACAGAAGCAAGCGCCGCAGCAGCAGGCGTGACCCTTCCGCCGCGCACCAGATAGCCCAGATCATCGACAGCGAGATAGATGCTCGAAAGCTTCGCCCTTCGCTCAAGCTCCGACTTGATATGAGCCGCTGGCATTCCCTGATTCGCCATCGCAAGCGCATCTTCAACGGCTGCTCGCAAGGTCACCGCAACACGCCCTGAATAGTTGGCGGCAGCAAGCTGGGCGGATTCGCAGGAATGGCTGAGTCCCGAAGACATCGGCAAGTAGACCACGTTATCGAACCCCTCGTTCAAAGCCTCTTCCCATGCAGAGCACACGACCCCTGGGGAAGGCTGCGAGGTCGTTACCGCTTTGCCCTCGGTCAGGCTCGTGAAGAAACTCTCGCTTCCAAGATCGACCCCTTCAAGATAGATCTCCCCATCTATCAGCACGGGCATCGAGATGGAGCGAATGCCCATCTCCGCCGCTTCCTCGGTCGATATCCCGCTATTCGTATCCGTTATCACCGCTGTGCGCATGCTGCCTCCTGACTTCATCTGTTACAAATTGTAACGTTTGACAGAGCGGTCTTCTGCTCCGCGATGCAGAGTGTTACAGAAAGGCGCAAATTGTTCAGCACGAAAGGTAAGGAAGAGCGTAAGCCGAGTGATTGAAACGCGATCAGCGAGGCCGGTCGTATAGCCAGCTCGAGCTGTTCGTGAGACACCTTGCGAAAACCACAAGATTCGCGAAACTGCGAAGGCTCCGAACTGCTGCGACTTACAACAGAGCCTCTAGTTACTGGCAGAAGGGATGGCAGTATAGAATCGCCCGAGCAGCTCGGCCATCTGCCGCGGCGACTCCTTGAAACCGCGTTTGGCCCAAAGCGGATAGCACGCACAGAGCGAGCCTGCAAAAGCCGTTAGGATGTAATTGCCCTCAGGGGTGCCATTCCCATAGCGGCCGATCAGGAAATCGGAGATCGATTTCACGAGCAACCCCGTGAACCCACAGCGAAACAGACAATTCATGAGCGCTGCATTGTTCTTGAAGAATTCGAAGCACGTGCTCAAGTGGCCAACATCATACCAAAGTGTTCCTGCTTTCAAGAGCGGTTCGGTGACACGCGCATAATCTGCAATGACCTCTTCAAGCCGAGCAGTGAAGACCTCTTCTTTGGAATCGTAGTTGCGATAGAACGCCATGCGCGAAACGCCCGCAGCCTGGCAGAGCTCCGTTACGCTGATGGAAGAGAGCGCCTTTTCCTGTGTAAGCTTTACGAGAGCTTTCGTAATGCAAGCTCGCGTTTCAGCGCGCGCAAGGTTGACCGCTCGTACCTCTTCTCCCATAACGAACAATCTTCCACTACTGATCGGCGCCGCACGGAAAGGCTGCTTCGATGAGCGCGCGGTCGTTCACCACGGTCTGGAAATAGCGGTATCCGCCTGCGAAGTTGAACGCATCGAAGCCATAACCTGCCAGAATACGACACGCCACGTAGCTACGCAGGCCACTCTGGCAGATCACATAGATTGGTTTCGCAGGGTCCAGCTCATCAAGATGATCGCGCAAGGAATCGAGCGGGATGTTCATGAACCCAGGAATACGCCCGAACGCGATCTCGGCAGGTGTGCGCACATCGAGCAGCGTTACCTGCCCGCGCTCTCCCTTCTCTTGCAGTTCTTCAAGCTGACCTAAGTACCATTGCTTCACGATGCCTTCTTCGATGTTCTCGATCATGAAGCCCGCCATATTCACTGGGTCTTTCGCCGAAGAATACGGTGGTGCATAAGCCAGGTCGAGGTCTTTGAGCTCGGTCGCGCGCAAGCCTGCGAAGATGGCCGTTGCCAACACATCAATGCGCTTGTCCACACCCTCATACCCTACGATCTGGGCGCCGAGCAGGCGATAGGTCTCCTTCTCGAACACCACTCATGAGCTTGCCGCCCGGATAGTAGCCCGCATGGCTCATGGGCGAGAGGATCACGTGATCAGCCTCAAGCCCCGCTGCTTTCGCCACCGTTTCATTGACGCCTGTGGAAGCCGCCGTGATATCGAAGACCTTGATGACGCTGCTGCCCTGCGAGCCGCGATAGGTGCTCGGGATGCCGCAAATGTTGTCAGCTGCGATGCGCCCCTGCTTGTTCGCGGGACCCGCTAGCGAAATGAGCGTCTCTTCGCCCGTTACCAGGTGCTTCACCTGCACGGCGTCGCCTACCGCATAGATATCGGGCGCGGAGGTTTCCATGCGGTCGTTCACCAAGATGCTGCCGCGCACGCCCATTGCCAAACCCGCCTCTTGCGCAAGGTGCGTGTCAGGCGTGACACCAATGGCCAGCACTACCATGTCAGCTGGGATCGGATCAGTATCTGCGAGAAGCATTTCCACGCCATCGCCCGTTTCGCGAAAGCCTTCCACGGTGTGTCCGAGCGCCAGCTTGATGCCATGCTTGCGCGCCTCGGCGTGGATGAATGCCGCCATGTCGGGGTCGAAGGGCTTCATGAGCTGCTGCGGACGCTGCACGATAGTGACCTCCATGCCGATCTCGCGCATGTTCTCGGCCAGCTCAAGCCCGATGAAACCACCGCCCGCGATCACTGCCGTGCGCGGATGGTGCGCATCAATGAATTCCTTCATGCGGAACGTGTCTTCCACGGTGCGTAGCGTGAACACATGCTCGAGCCCAACCCCCGGAAGGCGCGGCTGCGTGGGCTTCGCACCCGGCGAGAGGATGAGCTTATCGTACGATTCCTTGAACACTTCACCTGTTACCAGGTTCTTCACGGTAACCGTCTTCGCCTGAACATCGAGCGCGGTCGCCTCATGGTTCACGCGCATATCCACGTTGAACCGCGCGCGGAAGCTCTCGGGCGTTTGAAGCGTGAGTGCCTCAGGATCAGCGATAGTGCCACCAATGTAATAAGGTAGCCCGCAGTTAGCATAAGAAACATAGCCCGAGCGTTCGAACACGATGATCTGCGCGTGCTCGTCCAACCGACGAAGACGCGCCGCTGCCGTTGCACCACCTGCTACTCCACCAACGATGACCACTTTCATGCTTGACCTTCTTTCCTCTCGTGCGCTTTTCCACTTGAGCGCTTCATTTGCGTTGGATGCCACAACACAGCACCTGCAAGCCACCGTGCGCAGCGCGGCAACCCCGAACGCGCGCTAGACCTGCTCTTCTTTCTTCATATTGATATATTCGAGCAACTCTCCTCGTTTATGGATACCCACCTTGTCATAGATATGCCGAATATGCGTGTTCACCGTGTGCGGCGATATATAGAGCTTGTTCGCGATACTGTTCACAGTGTTGCCCCGCGCGATCAACTTCAAAATCTGACCCTCGCGCTCTGAGAGCTTGAACTCTGCGATGATATGGGAACAGATCGTATCGATCTCGGACGGTGCAACGGGGGCTGTGGTGAGCGCAACGAAGCGCGGCTCAAGCTTTCCAACCGGCACCAACACGAATACCAGGACGCAGATGAAGATGAGCGTGGTAGGAGTGACCGCAAGCTGGGCGATCTCAACGTGACGTTCGTAGAAGAGCCCAAGGCAATTCCCCAGCGCGATACCAATACGGATCGAAGCGAGCGAGAACGTGACCGCCAGCGCAGGCGCGAAGAACCCCCTACGCATCAACGTGCCAAAGTACATGATGAGCGATATCTCCAAAAGCGACGAGACGCTCAGCCCAACCACGAAGGCAACCGGATAGAGCGATTCGTGGCTCTGGAACAAGGTCAGCCCCACAATAGCGAAGACCAAGTAGTACGGAAAGAGCCTGAACATCGAAGCTTTCGCTTTGAAGAGCACCGAAAGCCCCGAGACAAGCAAGATCAACGCTGCACCGGTCACCACGCCGATCTCGAAGATGTATTCGCCGATCGAGAACCATTCCCACGGAACGATGGCCACCAGATAATAGCAGGCAACGCCCGTAAAACAGCCAACACTGCAGACCGCTAGCACGCTCGAATACGCCGGTTTGACCGTATCGTGCGGCAAGAGCACGGGATAGGTTGCGGGAACCTTCTTATGCGCATAAAGGAACACACCAGAGAACGCCACGAGCAGCACGACGAAGAGCGGCGAAAAATCAGCAGGGATGAACAGGCTTACGACCATCACCACCAGCACGGTCGCGCCGAATGTGGTGCCGATATGCACCACCGAGAAGCTCGCTCGCGCGCGCGTCAAGGATTCGCCCCATAAGATCCACATCAAGCCTTCAAGGCCACCGGCTATGAAGCTGAGCACATAGATGATCACAGAATGGCGCGTGAGCGGAGCACCATAAAGCAACAGCGCGGTCGCAACGATCAAAAGGACCGTAACGACCCTCATGACCCACGGATAATCAGAAAGATGACGCTTGCGCCCCAAGAAGACCACGGTCACGATCATGAAGAATGCCGTACCGACCAGATTCCAGAGCC
>CALAMG010000024.1 GCA_937925715.1 uncultured Collinsella sp. | reverse complement strand
GTCAGCGCCCTTTCGTTTCACGTCACCTTGTCTCAAATGCGGCCCGCTCGCTGTCGTTGCCAAAACACCGGCGTTGCCGTGGTCGCCGCTGTAGTCATTGGGTAGTCATTGGGGACGTTCTTAAATGACTAGTCAAAGGGGACACTCTTACGGCACTTGAAACTTGGGGACGTCCCTTTTGTGCCGGCACCTGGGGACACTCCTTATGTCAAGAGATTGGTGCAAGAGGGGTAGATTGCCTTGTGCCAATCTAAATAAGTTGCGGTGAGATAGTTCTTGAATTTGCCTTTTTGAAGGCTAAATAGGAACTATCTCACCGCAACTGCGTTGGGGCGTTTTTGGAAGCTGGTTTACTTGCTCGCGAACAGCCAGATTGCGATAATCACCAGGATTGCGGCGATGATGCAGACGATGGCGCCGGTGAATTTGATGCGTGAGTCGCGGGTGCGCTCTCGTACGTCGTCCTCGGTAGCCTCAAGTTGGGCGACTTCGCGCTCGGTTTCGGCGTGTTCGGCCTTATCGCGCGCTAAGGATCCGGCGAGCGACTCGGTGATCTCGGGATGGTCGTGCACCTCGGTCGCCTGTTCGATAATCGACTGCGCATGTGCGGCGTCCGCCTGGGCGTTGGCGATGGCCTGCTCCTGCTCGCGACGTGCCTTGTCCTGCGCGGCAATCTTTTCGCGCAGTTCGCGCTGACGCGTCGCAGCGGCGGTCTTGGCCGTCTGAAGTTCGTCGCGTGCGGCATCCGCCTCGGTCGTCACGGCCTGGTGTGCGCGCTTGGCATCGGCGATGGGGGCCTGTGCCTGCTCGACGGCCTGCTCGGCGGCGGCGAGCGAATGCTCAAGGTCGGCGGTCACGCGTGGAATGTCTTCCTCGGCCTTGCGCAGAGCATCGGCGGCATCTGAGATCTGCATCGAGAGCTCGCTGGTGCGCACGGTGTAATTGGCGGGGTTCGCCGAAGGATTGCGCTGCAGCTCGGCATACTCGCGTCGCAACGTTTCGAGCTGTGCGCGTGTTGCGTCGGCAGCTTGCTTCGCGGCGGCGACACCTGCGTCGCGCTCGGCCTTCACCTTGTCGCGAATGCGCTTGGAATCTTCGAGTCGACGAACCAGGCGGTTGCCGGTTTCGCGCGAACTCGCCTCGCGAGCCTCGACGGCATCGAGTGCAGCCTTCAGGCGACGCTCGGCTGCATCATCTTCTGCCTTCATTTGCTCGAGCTGGCCCTTGAGCTCAGTCACTTTGGCGGCATGGGCGTCGCGGTCAATCTCGGCGGCCGCTGCGGTCTTTTGTGCCGTGGCGATTGCCTGGCGCTGGTCGGCGACAATCTGGTCGTACCGCCCCGCGATATCCTGCCGCGTCTCGAGCTCCTCGGCCTGATCGGAAATGCGCTGCTCCAACTCCGCCAGGTGGTCGCGGGCATCGGCGAGTGCCTTTTTCGCGGCGTTCATCTCGCGCATGGCCGAGGCTCCCTGCGCGATAAAGGCACCCACGGCGTTCGCAGTGTTCGAGACGGCAGTTCCCAGGTCGCGGCTCGCGGCGGGGGCGTGCGGGGCAATCGGGCGACCGGTGTCGGCAGCGTCCACATCGGTCGTTTGCGGCGCGGCGATATTGCCGGTGCCGCCTTCGATCACAGAAAAGCCCGCCGCATGCGGGTCGACGGCGTCCGCGCCAATCGTGGGGTGCTCGAGTTGCAGGAATGAGGGCATGGTGCTGCCCTGATCGGCAACGGGGGTCTCGCCGGGCACAAAGGTCGAGGCGGCCTCGGCGGCCTCTTCTTCCTCGGCGTCAACGTTGGCATCGGCGACAGCGTCCTTCATCGCTTTGACGGCATCCATCATGGAATCCATGACGGCATCGAGCTCTTCTTCCGAAGATACCTCGATGGGGCCTGCTGCTTGCGGGGCGGCGTCCTTTTCGGGGGCGTCGTCCTGAGCGGCCGAATCGTCGTTTTGCTTGTCGGGATCTTCGGCCGCATGGATCTCCGTCGCAGCGTCGTTATCCGGAGTGGTGTCGTCGGCGTCGGTGTCATTGCAGGCCGCAGCGTCAGTATCTGCGGCGACGTCTGCTGAATCGTCAATATGCTGTTGAGTCTGGGGGTCCAGCTCGTCTGTCATAGGCATGTGCTCCTCATCGTTGTTCGTCACCCTATGATAAAGTCTCGCGCCGACATCCCGCGCCCCGCAGCAAAGTTTCAAAACGTGTTCGATGACTCGTTTGGGTGACAAAAAATTCGGCTTCTATATTCAGTTTGCGCTTGACATTCCCTTCGCCGAAAGACGTTGCGCCGTTCGCCTGCCATGGGCTTTATTTTTCACTTGAACCCGCTAAAGTTGCATTTCAGCTTTTGACGCGTGAAGTTGGATGCGCGCAGTCGACGGGCGGACCCGTCGCGATTTGAAAGGACTTCGTATGGGACTTTTCACTGGTAAGACCGTAATCGTTACCGGCGGCGGCAAGGCCACGCTCAAGGATGGCTCCGCTGGCTCCATCGGCTACGGCATCGATATCGCTTTTGCCAAGGAGGGCGCGAACCTCGTCATCACTGGCCGCAACGTCGCCAAGCTTGAGGCCGCCAAGGAGTCTCTCGAGGCTGAGTACGGCGTCAAGGTTCTGCCTGTTCAGGCCGATGTCTCCGCCGGCCAGGACAACGAGGCCGTCGTGCAGAACGTTATCGACAAGGCGATTGAGGAGTTCGGTCGCATCGACGCCGTCGTCAACAACGCTCAGGCCAGCGCCTCGGGCGTGACCATTGCCGACCACACCATGGACCAGTTTAACCTGGCCATTTACTCTGGCCTGTATGCCACCTACCTGTACATGCAGAAGGCCTATCCGCACCTGAAGGAGACCAAGGGCTCCGTGGTCAACTTTGCTTCGGGCGCCGGCCTGTTTGGCAACTATGGCCAGTGCAGCTATGCCGCCGCCAAGGAGGGCATCCGCGGCCTGACCCGCGTCGCCGCCAACGAGTGGGGCAAGGACGGCATCAACGTCAACATCGTGTGCCCGCTTGCTTGGACCGCCGCGCTCGAGAACTTCCAGGATGCCTATCCCGAGGCGTTCAAGGCCAACGTCCACATGCCGCCGGCGGGCCATTACGGCGATGTCGAGAAGGAAATCGGCCGCGTGGTCGTTCAGCTCTGCGGCCCCGACTTTAAGTACATGAACGGCGAGACTGTCACCCTCGAGGGTGGCATGGGCCAGCGGCCTTAGGGGTTACGTCTCAGGTTCCGCCGTTCTAACGAACGGCGGACCAGTCGACGCTGCGCGGTCACCAGGGCGACAACTTGTCATTCAAAGAGGGCGGCATGACCAGAAGGTCTATGCCGCCCTCTTTTCATGCCAATTTGTTCGCCCTGGTGACCGCTCGCTGACGTTGCCAGAGCATCGGCGTTACCTTGGCTGTTGTGTAGTCGTTGGGGACGTTCTTAAATGACTAGTCGAAAGGGACGCTCTTGCCGGCACTTGGGGACAGTCCCTAAGTGCCGGCAGATTGGGACGCTCCTTTGCAAGATGGCGCTGAAAACTGTTTCCGACGACTAGTCGTTTAAGAACGTCCCCCAATGACTATGACCTCTTTGCATCAGTTTCTGTCGAGTCGGTGCGGTTTGCTGGTTGCCCGTATAATGGTCTGCGTATGAACCGCAACCAAGGAGTTCCAGTTTATGGACCAGAGCCTTTTTAAATTCGACCTGATCGCCGAGGACCCGACGACGCATGCGCGTGCCGGCGTGCTGCACACCCCGCACGGCGACATCGAGACGCCGATCTTTATGCCCGTGGGCACCAAGGCAAACGTCAAGGGCATTCCTACTGAGACCGTCAAACAGCTCGGCGCCCAGATCGTGCTTGCCAATACCTATCACCTGTCCATGCGTCCCGGCGAGGACACTATCGCCGAGCTGAGCGGCCTGCACAAGTTTATGAACTGGCACGGTCCTATCCTCACCGACTCGGGCGGTTTCCAGGTGTTCAGCCACAACGACGCGGTCAAGCTCACCGATGAGGGCGTGCGCTTTATCGTCAACGATTACGACGGCCGCCACGTGTTCTGGACGCCCGAGGACAACATGGAAATCGCCATGAAACTCGGCTCCGACATCTGCATGCAGCTGGACCAGTGCCCGGGCTATCCCGCCACGCGCGCCTACGTTGAGCGCGCCGTTGAGCTGTCGAGTATGTGGGCCGAGCGCTGCTATAAGGCGCATACCCGCGACGACCAGGCGCTCTTTGGCATTGTTCAGGGCGGCATGCACCTAGATCTGCGCCTGCGCTCGCTGCGCCATTTGGAGGAGTGCGGCGACTTCCCCGGTTACGGCATCGGCGGCTACTCGGTGGGCGAGGACCACGAGACCATGTTCGAGACCCTGGCACCGCTCGTAAGCGAGTACATGCCCAAGCACAAGCCGCGCTACCTGATGGGCGTCGGCAACCCCACCACCCTCGTGCGCGGTGTGGGCGTGGGCATCGACATGTTCGACTGCGTGCTGCCGACGCGCACTGGCCGCATGGGCACAGCGTTCTCGAGCGAGGGTCGCCTCAACTTCCGCAACGCGCGTTTTGCGCACGACGACGGCCCCATCGATCCCACCTGCACCTGCCCGGTGTGCACGGGCGGCTACAGCCGCGCGCTCATTCGCCACATGGTCACGCAGAAGGAGATGCTCGGCGGCATTCTGCTGTCGATGCACAACATCTACTACCTGCTCAACCTTATGCAGCGTGCCCGCCAGGCCATTATCGAGGGCCGTTACGGTGCATTCGTGAGCGACTGGATGAACAGTCCTGCTGCGGTGGATTACTAAGGGCGACAGGCACGCTTGCAGAGCGTGGGCAACGGCAAAGGTTGAGCGGCAGCTGCTCGTCACATTCGCTGACGCCGGCTGCGCGACCGCTGACCGATGCCTTGCAAGCGCTTGATGCAACGTGGGTACCATACCGAATAGTTGATGTTCGGGCGGGTGTTTGGCGCATGGCGTCGACCCCGCCCGCTTTTCTTTTTCTCGATAGGAGTACCCATGATTAAGAATGAGAACGTCGAGGGCGAGCCGGCCTACGACGAGACGTACCGACGCGGTCCCGTGGTCATGCGCGGTCCCATGATTCCTAAGGACAACACCTACGCCAACCTGCTGGCGCCCGAGGAGTCGACCGACTGGTTGCATGCCGATCCGTGGCGCGTGCTGCGCATTCAGGCCGAGTTTGTCGATGGCTTCGGCGCGCTTGCCGAGCTTGGTCCTGCGGTGACCATCTTCGGTAGCGCCCGCACGCCCAAGACCGATCCGCTTTACAAGGCGGCGCGCACCGTCGGGCGCAAAATCGCCCAGCGCGGCGTGGCGGTTATCACCGGCGGCGGTCCCGGCATCATGGAGGCGGCCAACAGGGGAGCGGCGAGTGTCAACGGCAAGTCAGTTGGCCTGGGCATTGAATTGCCGCACGAGCAGGGGCTCAATAAATACGTGAACCTCGGCATGGACTTCCGTTACTTCTTTGTGCGCAAGACCATGTTCGTCAAATACAGCTCGGGTGCCATCGTGTTTCCCGGAGGTTTTGGTACGCTCGACGAAATGTTTGAGGTGCTCACGCTGGTGCAGACACACAAGGTCAAGCGCATGCCGCTCGTTTTGGTGGGAACCGAGTACTGGCAGGGCCTGTTCGACTGGCTCAACGGCCCGGTGATGGACGCCGGTATGATCAGCCCGCTCGATCCCGAGCTCGTGCATATCACCGACGACCTCAACGAAGCCGTCGACATCGCCCTGAGCGGGCTGATGTAGGGCACTGTGACTGTTGTTATAGTAATGTGAACGGCATACTGATGCTATTTAACATCAGTATGCCATCAAAACGGGGTATACTGATGCAAAAGACGAGGCGAGGAGGTCGCGTATGTCTACTGCAACGGTTAAGCCTACGACGGTTCGCATCGAAGAGGGGCTCAAGGAACAGGCGACTGAGTTCTTGGATTCGGTCGGCCTCACCCTCAATTCCTATCTCAATCTTGCCGTTCGGCAGCTTGTAAATCAGCGAAAGATTCCTTTTGAGATTGTAGGAAGGGCGGAGGTGCCCAACGAGGCGACGAGGCGTGCCATGGTGATCGCCGAGGCTCATGAGTTGGGGATTTTGCCGGACGATAGCCCGTCATTCAACAACGCTGATGAGCTTATGTCATTCCTCGATGAGGAATAGCGATGTTCGAGATTAAAGTCGAGGCTCAATTTAGGGCGGACTACAAACGAACGATGCGCATGCATCCGCAGCTAAAGAGTGAGTTTAAGGCGGCAGTCGCAGAGCTTGCAGCTCACGGCTCGCTTCCCGCGGAATATGGCGCCCATGAGCTTTCAAACCCGGGCGGAAACTACAACGGCCACATCGATTTCCACCTATCCGATGGCTTGGTCGACGTGGTCGTTCTCTACTTACCGCATAAGACTAATCCTGTGATCCGGCTGGTCAGAATGGGCTCGCATGAGGAGCTGTTCCAGGGCCCGCAGGGCTGATTGCCGATTTCTAAGTTGCGGTGGAATAGGGATTGGTTGACGGCTAATAAGTCAAAAACAGTCCCTATTTCACCGCAACTGCTGGGGGTACCCCGTTCGTCGCCGCGGCCTCCGGTTCCACTTTTCGCTGAATTTCGCTCAAAAGCTCGGCTGCGACTTCGCTGCTTTTGAAACGAATGCTGCAGTCTTCTTTCTTTGGGAAAGCCAGCAACGGAATAGCTCCGTACCAGACAGTTTCCTCGTCAATCACTGATGCGCACAGGCGTCCTTCGGCTTTGATGAGATAGTTGACGTTCATCTCGGCAAAAATCGCTTTCACGTCATCGCGTGGAGTTGAAGCAATAGAAATCTCAAGGGCAATTCCACGGGTAGCGGCATCCGCGAGTGCAGCGGCGAGCTTTTCAAGGCATGCGGCGGACGCGTAGGGTGCGGCAATAAAAATGCTTTTCGATGCGTTCTCGATGTCATTCACTAAAGCCTCCACGGCTCTTGCCGACCTAACGAGGATGTTTCGATCGTCCTGTCTGTTGTCGTTTGCCGCAAAGACTTCATACCCCAGCTTGGCGTAGGTCTTGAGCCTCTTTTGGTACATGCGCGCGAACATGGGTATCGACAGGTCAACATAGTCGAATATCTCAACCCGCTGTTTGCCCTCGTGGCTTCTGTGTAGCCTACCTGCCTGCTGCGTTATGCTGCCGTCCCAAGATATTGGAGTGGCAATGAGCAAAGTGTCAAGGTAAGACAGGTCGAAGCCCTCGCCCAGAAGACTTTCAGTTGCGACGATGATTCGATGATCATGCTCAAAGCTGGGAAGACTCTTCAGTATTGCTTTTCTTTCTTTGGCGTCGATTTCTCCGGTTAAGAGTATGGGTTCGTGTCCACGGCTTTGAAGTAGCCTGCATAGCTCTTCGGCATGCTTTTTTCTTTTAGATAGCACAAGCGGATGCCGGCCGTTTGATGCGGCCTCGAGGGCGTCCTCGATAATTGCTTCGTTTCTCGCGGCGTGTACACACAGGAGATCGAGAATTTGGTTAAAGGATGCTCCTGGTCCGTAGGTGGGTAATCGAATTCCGGTGAAACGCGGTCTAACAATGCGCTGAATCCCCTGTTGGATTGCTTGCGTTTTTGGATCGACGACATAGCGAACCGGGCCGCAGAGCATCGAGAGTGCCCGCGTGAGTCCGTCCGAACGCTCGGGCGTTGCGGAAAGGCCATATACATATTTGGCAGGAGCGGACTTGAGGACAAGCTCAAGCTGTGGCGCGGCCGCATGGTGGCATTCGTCACAGATGATGAGACTGTAATCGCGAACGAACTCCTTGGCTAATGACTCGCCGGTTTGGGGATCCTTGCCGGATAGCGACTGGAATGAAGCAATGTCGATGAGACGGCTTATGGCGGTCTTGCCTCCTCCGATTTGCCCAATGAGCGGAGGCTGTCTTTTGCTGATTCGTCCCTTTGGGGTTCGGACGGGCTCTCTGTTGTCCGTGATGTCGAGAAATCGTTCGAGTTGGGATTTCCATTGGGCAATGAGCGCAGTTTTAGGAACGATGACGAGCGTTGGAAGACCAATGGCAGCAATAAGATAAGCTCCGATGACGGTTTTGCCGAACCCCGTCGGTGCGGACATGATCCCGTCTTCATAGCTGAGCATCTGTTCAGCGACAATTTGCTGTTCAGGGCGAAGAGTCCCTTTAAATGCCATCGCAATTGGATGGCTCGACTTGCGTTTGTCTGAATAGTGGGCAGAAACGCCGGCTTCTTGAAGCAGCCGCTCAAGTTGAACCTTGCAGCCTCTGGGAATCGCGACGTAGCCATCTCTAAGTTCGCTGAGGTCTATGAACCGCGGTTTGCCGAATACCGATTGATGCATAGATTGTGCGCGGAAGAATTCTGGGTTGGCAAATGTTGCAAGCCTGCGGACTTCCATTTGAGCTGCGGGACTCAGAGATTTTTCGGGGATATAGAGCATATCGGTCTGCGTGACGGACAGCGATGACGGGAAGTCCCGCGGTGTGAGCGGAAGCCGCTTTCGCAGTCTCTGGGAATGTGGCACACCGGTGTTTGCCGCCGCAACAGCTGCTATTCCATGTGACCTATTTTCGATGCTCTCGATCAGATTTTGCACCGTCACGCGCGGGATTAACTGGATTTGCGAAAGGTAAAGCCATTGATCGGGAAAGGGCTCAAATTGCTCGTCAACAAATACGCTGTTCCCTTTTCGCTGCGCTTTTCCTTGAAAAGGCAGCGCTATGAGATTTCCAAAGCCGCCCTCAGGAATGGTGGACTGCGCGGGCAGCATTCGGTCAAATGCTTTGAAGGTGATTGTCTTGTTCAGTATCGCCGCTTCGGTGATAAGGCTGCTTCCAAAATCTCGTGCGGTCTTTGCGCTGACGAGCTCTAGGAAGAAAAACCAGACATGTGCGCCGTCGCCCGATCTCGATCGCTCAACTGCGACATCGATTCCGTGGCTTTTTGCGACATGTCGAATGGCTTTCGTCGCTTCTTTCCAATCGGCTCCGTCAAAATCGATGACCAGGACTTTCGTGTTACTGTCTTTATCGAGCACATATTGGCCTATAACGTCTCGAAGCCTATCGTCATTGCCTCTGAAATGGGCGATGATCGTGGCATCGCTCAACTCGGGGAAGACGCGGCTGCTGCATTCCGTGCATTTGACTCTCTGGTGGCTTGCTTTGGGGCAAATGCCTGACTTCCACTCATTTGCGCAGGCGGGCGTATAGCCAATTCCTCCGTCTTTTCTGCGGTACCCATGAGCGTAGACATCTTTGCGACCAGTAAAGAGATTGCGGAAGAGCTCGAGTTTGTCGCGCGCTGGGCTTGCGCTGGTGACGATATCTTCGATCTGCGCCCGTCTATCGAAAGAATCGCCAGCTTTCTCCCATTCTTCCAGCGTTGTATAACGGATGTCTGGACCGCTGCTGCAGATAACGATTTGCTTGCGCGGATCCGAAGCGTGGACGACCGTTTTATTGAATTTGAATAGGGCGCTCCCGAAAAGGGCGTATTGATGCGTGCCGTTGCTCATTTGAAAGCCATTCTTATCAGCGTTCATTGGGATGAGGGTACGTCATTTCAGCTTTATGAGATACGCGACTTCGATTTTGGTTCGGTAATAGTGGGGTACCGATCCGTGAGTGGCAATCAGCCGGTGCCAAAACGTGCGGCGGCTGTTGTTAAAGGTTTTTGACGGCTATGGGGCGGGTTGGCGGCGTGGGGAGGGGTTTTCGAATGACCCCGTGGTCAAATAACGTCAAATGTGAGTACTGCTGTTAATGTAGTCTCATAACATTTGGCAAGAATAGAATACCAATTCGACATTATTCTATATATCTAACCCACCAAACACGGCATTTTGAGCCTTGGCAAGGCGTGAAATTAATCGAAACGATCGATTCCGGCGAGATTTTGCTGCTACTAATTTGGTGGCAGTACTCATATTTGCCATTTTTGTCCAGTGGGTACCGCGAGGGGGTCTGTTCGACTGGCCCAACGGCCCGGTGATGAGCGCCGGTATGATCAGCCCGCTCGATCCGGATCTGGTACACATTACTGACGACCTCAACGAGGCCGTCGACATCGCCCTGAGCGGGCTGATGTAGAGTAGCTAAAATGGGACGGGGCTAAAAAGACTGGTCTGAAACGTTTGATACCAGTCTTTTTAGCCCCGTCCCAAACGAACTGCTTCTAAGTTGCGGTGGAATAGGGATTGATTGGCGGCTGATTGGCCAAAAACAGTCCCTATTCCACCGCAACTGATGTGGGCGTCCCTAGTGAGTTGGCTGGTAGCGGGGGCAGTAGCTGATGGCGATGGCATCGACGCCTACGTGGGTGGCGATGGTGCAGCCGATGGGGCCGGTGCCGGCGTCTACGTAGTCCTGGCCCGCGAGCGCCTCGTTGACAAGTTCCTGCTCCTCGGCGGCGCCGGTCGTGAGCACGCGCACGCTTGAGCCCGGGTGCTCGTCCAAAAACGCGAGGCAATCTGCCATGGTGTTGGCGACGATGCGCTTGGCGCCGCGGCCCTTTTTGATTGCCTTGATCTCGCCCGATTTCCACTCCGGCGAAACGGCCAGGCGAATGTTGAGCATTTGCGTGAGCTGGCCGGCGAGCTTGGGCGCGCGGCCGTTCTTAACGAGATTCTCGAGCGTGCGGGGAATCAGCAGCAGGTGGGCGTCGGGCAGCGTCGCGCGGATCTGCGCCTCGGTCTCGTCCAGGCTGCGGCCATCTTCGCGCATGGCCCGCGCGTACTCCACCAGCAGGCCCTCGGCGCCCGAGCCAGTGCGCGAATCGATGCAGCGCACGTCGAGCTCGTGGGTCTCGGCGACCAGGCATGCGTTGGAATAGCAGGCGGACCATTCGCTGCACAGCGAGATAAAGATCGCGCTGTCGTGGCCGTCAGCACGCACGCGGTCAAAGAGTGCCTTGAACTCGCCGGCACTCGGCTGCGAGGTGTGCGGCAGCTGCTCGGAGCCGGCCATGCGGGCGACGTACTCCTCGGCGGTGATCTGTACCTGGTCGAGCAGGTCCTCGCCCTCGATAATCACATGCAGTGGAATGACGTAAATGCCAAGCTCTTGAGCACGGGCGGGGGAGATGTCCGACGTGGAGTCGGTTATGATGGCAAAAGACATAATTGCACCTTTCATTGGGGCGCTTGCGCGCCGCCTTCTGAGAGCAAAGTGCGACAAGTATAGTGGAGTCGTTCCACATTTCTAGGTTCAATTGTTGAATAGTCAACAGTTTGAAGTGTCGGTGTGGAAATCATCAACTGGGGAAGAGGAATGCCGATGGAGGCGTTGGAGATATACAGGCGGCCGGTTGTGCTGTTCGATTTTGACGGCACGGTGGCCGATACGGGCCGGGCGGTGATGAGCTCGACGCGCAAGACGTTGGCCGCGCGCGGGTTTTCGGAGGCGCAGATGGGTGACCTGCGCCGCATGATCGGGCCGCCCCTGTGGAAGAGCTTTCACGACTTTTATGGCTTCTCCCGCGAGGAGTCGCTTGTGGTGGCTGACGAGTACCGTGCCTTTTTTGATGAGCTGGGACCGGAAGAGTATCCCGTGTTCGATGGAATCCCCGAGCTGCTCGATGGCCTTGTCGCGCAGGGGCATCGCTTGGTCGTGGCGACGTCACGCATGGAGGCAAAGTGCATTGACATGGTGGGCGAGCTGGGGCTTTCGCAGTTTGAGGCGGTGGTTGGCATGAATCCGCCGCAGGGACGCGAGACCAAGGCCGATTCGGTTCGCGATGCCCTGGCGGCGCTCGGCGCGACGGCGGGCGATGCCGTGATGATCGGCGATCGCTTTAACGATGTGGAGGGCGCACACGCGATGGGCGTGCCGTGCATCGGCATCTATTCGGGCGCGGCAGCGCCGGGCGAGCACGAGGCGGCGGGTGCCGATGCAGTGGTGCACTCGGTGGCCGAGCTTGCTAAACTTTTCGCTATCTAATAGACGTAATGTGAGGGGCGGGCGTACCCGTCACTCATTGGTGAGGAGGTCGTCCATGAATCAGGTGGAGCAGAGCGTCGCTGAGTATGTCGACGAGGTCTGGGAGGATGTCGTCGCTGATATCGAGCAGCTGGTGAGTTATCCTTCCGTGGCAGTTTCTGCCGATGCGGAGCCCGGCGCGCCGTTTGGCCGCCCGGTCCGTGACGCGCTCGATTGCGCGCTCGGCATCGCGCAGAAGCTCGGCTATCAGACGAGCGACGACGAGGGCTATGTGGGAATCGCCGATATCCCGGGCCGCGGCGACAAGCAGCTCGCGACTATCTGCCACGTGGACGTGGTTCCCGCCGGCCCTGGCTGGAACACCGATCCGTTCGCGATGGAGCGTCGCGAGGGCTGGTTGCTCGGTCGCGGCGTGATCGACGACAAGGGCCCGGCAGTGCTGTCGCTTTATGCCGGCGCGTACCTGTTCAAGCACGGCATTGTTCCGCGCTACACCTTCCGCGCGCTGCTGGGCTGCGATGAGGAAGTGGGCATGTCCGACGTTCACCATTATCTGGAGAACCACGCAGACCCCGACTTTTTGTTTACGCCCGATGCCGAGTTCCCGGTCTGCAATGCCGAGAAGGGCCAGTTTGGGGCGACGTTCGTGAGTCCCAAGATCGACGGCGGGCGCATCGTGTCGTGGAGCGGCGCCGAGGCGAGCAATGCCATTCCGTCGCAGTCCATCTGCGAGCTCGCGATTGCCGCCGATGAGCTGCCGGCGCCGGTCGAGAATGCTGACCGCCTGGAGATCACGGCTCTCGACAATGGTCATGTGCAGATTTTCGCCCACGGTATTGGCGGTCACGCCTCGATGCCCGAGGGGACGATCAATGCCGTCGGCCTGATCGTGTCGTATCTGCGCGAGGCCGAGGACGCGTTTGGTGCCCGCGGCGAGCGCCTGCTGACGCCTGCCGAGCACGAGTTTGTCAAGTTTTTGGCCTTTGTGCATGCGGACGCCTATGGTCGCGGCCTGGGTATCGACGCGACGAGCCCGGCGTTTGGCCCGCTCACCTGCAACCCCGGCGTCATCCGCGTGGTGGATGGCCATATCGAGCAGGTCATCGACGTGCGTTTCCCTGATAGCACGAGCGCCGATACCATCCGCGAGCAGCTCGAGCCGCTCGTGGGGCGCTTTGACGTGACGTGTCGCCTGGGTCATGCAAAGGTGCCGTTCTCGGTGTCTGCCGACGATCCGGCCGTGAAGGCGCTTATCAATACCTATAACGAGTTTACGGGCAAGCACGCCGAGCCTTTTGCCATGGGCGGCGGCACGTACGCGCGCAACTTTGCCCGCGCCGTGTCGTTTGGCCCCGAGGAGACCGGCCTGGAGCTGCCCACATGGGGCGGCCAGATGCACGGTCCCAACGAGTGCGCCAACGAAGAGCAGCTCAAGCAAGCACTCAAGATCTATATTGTTGCGATCCTCCGTTTGAATGAATTAGAGCTTTAGGGTTTCGCGGTTTCCCAATCTAAGTTGCGGTGGAATAGTTCCTAGAATGGGCCATTTGATGGCCAAGCAGGAACTGTTTCACCGCAACTTTGTTTTTATTGGTGTAAAAGGTGCGCCATGTTCGGCGCTGGATTGTTATCCGTTTGTAAAGGCTGGGCCGCGCTTGCGGTAAGGGTCTATCAAATGGCCGTAAGAAACCGCAGATAAGGCGGTCGTCGCCCGATCGAGGCCGTATCTTTCCAAACAGCAAAGCGGGCAGGGTGCCCGCGAGTCGCATGTATGAAAGGAAGATCATGCTCGATCAGGCTTATTCTCGTCGTCAGTTCCTCGGCCTCGCTGGTGGTCTTGCCAGCATCGTCGGTCTCGGTCTCGTTGGGTGCGGCGGCTCAGGTGCCTCCGGTGCCGCCGACAAGGGTAGCGCCGCCGCTGCCGAGTCCGTCTCCGGCGAGGTGACCTACGACGGTGCCTCCTCGTTCCAGGCTCTCGTCGAGGCTGCTGCCGAGAAGTTCATGGATGCCAACCCCGACGTCTCCATCTCCGGCTCGGGCAACGGTTCGGGCAAGGGTCTGACCGCTGTCGCCGCTGGCACCGTCACCATCGGTAACTCCGACGTCTTCGCCGAGACCAAGCTCGAGGCCGACCAGGTCAAGAATCTCGTCGACCACGAGGTCGCCGTCGTTGGCATGGGTCCCGTCGTCTCCAAGAACGTGACGGTCGACGACCTGTCCCTCGAGCAGCTCAAGGGTATCTTCTCCGGCCAGATCACCAACTGGAAGGAGGTCGGCGGCGACGACGTCAAGATCGTCGTTCTCAACCGCAAGGCTGGCTCCGGCACCCGTGCCACCTTCGAGGCCGCCGTTTTTGGCGACGAGGCCGTCGACTTTAAGGGCGACGCCGAGCTCGACAAGTCCGGCGATGTCCAGACTCAGATGGGCAGTACCGACAACGCCATCTCCTACCTCGACTTCTCGCACTTCGATGACTCCAAGTTCAACGCCATCAAGGTCGAGGGCGTCGAGCCCAAGAGCAAGAACGTCACCGACGACTCCTTCAAGATCTGGGCGACCGAGCACATGTACTGCTCCAAGGACGCCGACGAGGCCACCAAGGCCTTCCTGGAGTTTATGCTCTCCGACGACGTCCAGGGCAAGCTCGTCGAGGAGCAGGGCTTCATCCCCGTCTCTGCCATGAAGGTCGTCAAGGACGCCAGCGGCAAGGTCTCCGCTAAATAAGTAATCGCCCCGGAAAGGTTTGCAATGGCAAAACAGCTGCCAAAGCGCGACCTTGAGAACGTGGGCCTGGGCGTCACGGGCGCGTGCGTTGCGCTCGTGACGCTTGTCGTTGCCGCGCTCATCTTTATGGTCGCCCAAAAGGGCCTCTCGGCTTTTATCAAGGACGGCGTCTCGGTCGTCGAGTTCTTCACCGGCACCAAGTGGGACCTGGCCAACACGGCCAAAAACGGCCTGCCCTACACCGGCGCCCTGCCCCTGATCGTCACCTCGTTTGCGGTCATGGTGCTCTCCACGCTCATCGCGCTGCCCATCGCCATCGGCTCTGCCATCTTTGCGGTCGAGATTAGCCCTAAGTTTGGTTCCAAGATCTTTCAGCCGCTTATTGAGCTTTTGACCGGTATTCCCTCGGTCGTCTTTGGCCTTATTGGCTTTCACGTGGTCGTCGGCCTTATGAAGAGCGTTTTCCATGTGAGCACGGGTCTGGGCATCTTGCCCGGCGCCATCGTGCTGGCCGTCATGATCCTGCCGACGATGACCACGCTTTCGGTCGATGGCCTGCGTGCCGTGCCCGACAGCTACCGTCAGGGCTCGCTCGCACTGGGCTACACCCGCTGGCAGACCATCTGGCACGTGGTGCTCAAGTCTGCCATGCCGTCGCTCATGACTGCGGTCATCCTGGGTATGACCCGCGCCTTTGGCGAGACGCTCGCCGTGCGCATGGTTATCGGCGGCATCGAGGCCATGCCGACGTCGCTGCTGTCGCCGGCGTCCACCATCACCACCACGCTCACCACGTCCATGGCGGTCTACGCCGAGGGCTCGGCCCAGGACGACGTCCTGTGGGCACTCGGTCTGCTGCTGATGGGCATGAGCCTCATCTTCATCCTGATCATCCATCTCATTGGCCGCAAGGGGGCGAAGGCTCGTGGCTAGCACGCGCATCCACATCGACGAGGCGAGGCTCGGGCGTGTCCAAAAGCAGGATCGCATCGCCACGGGCGTGCTGACGGCGATCGTCGCCATCGTCATGCTCATCGTCATCTCCATGGTGGCCTATATCCTGTTCGAGGGCATCTCGACGCTGTTCCAGCCGGGCTTTCTCACAGAGCCGTCGCGCGCCAACGGAACGCAGGGCGGCGTGCTCTACCAGCTGTTCGACTCGTTCTACCTGCTGCTGATCACCCTGATCATCTCGGTGCCCATCAGCCTGGGTGGCGCGGTCTTTTTGGTTGAGTACGCACCCGACGGACCCGTCCGCGACATTGCCTCCACCGCCATTGAGACGCTGTCCTCGCTGCCTTCCATCGTTGTCGGCATGTTCGGTTTTCTGGTGTTCTCGGTGCAGCTGGGCTGGAAGTGCTCCATCATCTCCGGCGCCGTCGCGCTCACCATGTTCAATATCCCCATTCTGGTGCGCGTGATCCAGCAGGCGCTCGAGGACGTGCCGCAGGCCCAGCGCGATGCGTGCCTGGCCATGGGCCTCACCCGCTGGGAGGCCACGCTGCACATCCTGATTCCCGAGGCCATGCCCGCTATCGTGACCGGCATCGTGCTTTCGGCCGGCCGCGTCTTTGGCGAGGCCGCGGCGCTGCTCTTTACCTCGGGCATGAGCTCGCCGGTTCGCCTCAACTTCTTGAGCCTTAACCTGTCGAGCCCTACTTGCGCCTGGAACGTGTTCCGCCCCGGTGAGTCGCTCGCCGTGCATATCTACAAGATCTATGGCGAAGGCAGCCCCGAGGCCCAGCAGATCGTTTGGGGCACCGCGGCACTGCTGATGATTTGCGTGCTGCTGTTTAACGTAATCGCCCGCATTGTGGGCAAGCAACTGGCAAGGAAGATGACGGCCGAATGAGCGAGATGAATGTAACGCCCGCAACCGAAGCGGCATCGTCCGACGCCCGGGACTTCCTGTCGAGCGTGGGGGAGAGCGAGAAGCGCGTGCGCGTGAGCGGCAAGGCCGTGAGCGACGAGGTTGTGCTCTCCACCAAGGACGTCAACGTGTACTATGGCGACCACCATGCACTGCACAATACGTCGCTCGACTTCCACAAGGGCGAGATCACGGCGCTCATTGGGCCTTCGGGCTGCGGTAAGTCGACCTTCTTGCGTAGCCTCAACCTCATGAATCGCGAGATTCGCGGCTGCCGCGTGGAGGGCGAGATCAACTATCGCGGGCGCAACGTGAACACCAAGACCGAAAACACCTACGAGCTGCGCCGTTCCATTGGCATGGTGTTCCAGCAGCCCAACCCGTTCCGCAAGTCCATTCGCGACAACATCACGTTTGCGCCCAAGCGCCACGGCATCACCGACCGTGACGAGCTCGACCGCATGGTCGAGGAAAGCTTACGCGGCGCGGCGCTGTGGGACGAGGTCAAAGACAAGCTCGATAAGAGCGCCTATGCGCTTTCGGGCGGTCAGCAGCAGCGTCTGTGCATCGCGCGCACGCTGGCGCTCAACCCCGACGTGATTCTGTTCGACGAGCCCTGCTCGGCGCTCGATCCCATCTCGACGCTGGCGATCGAGGACCTCATGTCATCGATCGTGGCCGACCGCGCCATCGTTATCGTGACGCACAACATGGAGCAGGCGTCGCGCGTGTCCAACCGCACGGCGTTCTTCTACATGGGCGATATGGTCGAGTACGACGAGACCGACGAGATTTTCCAACGGCCCAAGGATAAGCGGCTGAATGATTACCTCATCGGCATGTTCTCCTAGTCCGGGACATGCTTGAGGCCCGCGGCGGCCACGGTTGCCGCGGGACTGATTGGAGAGGCGGGTCATCTCTTGTGGGAGATGGCCCGCCTTTTGCTCTGCGACCGAAACGACCACCACAAAGGGGACAGGCGCCTTCGTGGTGGTTTGGGGTGGGGCTCGCTGCTATCATGGACAACGTTGAATTTCTACGAAGGAGCAGGGCATATGGCGATTCTTTTGGGATGCGATTCCGTCAGCCTAGAGTTTCCCACCAAGCATATTTTCGATAGCGTGACGCTCGGCGTGGGCGAGGGCGACCGCATTGGTATTGTCGGCAAAAACGGCGACGGCAAGTCGACGCTGCTGAGCGTGCTCGCCGGCACGCTGGAGCCCGACGACGGCCGCGTGACGCACCGTCGCGGCACCACGATTGGTCTGCTCGGCCAAAAGGACCAGCTTGTCGACACCGATACCGTGCATCATGCCGTTGTGGGCGACACGCCTGAGTACGAGTGGGCGTCGAGCCCCCGCACGCGCCAGATTCTCGCCGGTCTTATTAGCGATGTGCCCTGGGAGGGCACGGTTGGCGAGCTTTCGGGCGGCCAGCGCCGTCGCGTGGACCTCGCGCGCCTGCTGATTGGTGACTACGACGTGCTCATGCTCGACGAGCCCACCAACCACCTGGACATGCGCACCATCAACTGGCTCGCGCGTCACTTAAAGGCCCGCTGGCAGCGCGGTCAGGGCGCCATGCTCGTGGTCACGCACGACCGCTGGTTCTTGGACGAGGTCTGCACCAGCATGTGGGAGGTCCACGACGGCCAGGTCGATCCCTTCGAGGGCGGCTATTCGGCCTACATCCTGCAGCGCGTAGAGCGCGACCGCATGGCCGCGGTTACCGAGGAGCGCCGTCGCAACATGGCGCGCAAGGAGCTCGCGTGGCTGAGCCGCGGTGCCCAGGCGCGCTCCACCAAGCCCAAGTTTCGCGTGGATGCCGCTCGCGAGCTGATCGCCGACGTGCCGCCCGTGCGTGACGAGCTGGAGCTCAAGCGCTTGGCCGTGAGCCGCTTGGGCAAGCAGGTTATCGATGTGGTCGACGTGGATGCCGGCTATGCCGATACCGACGGCGCGCCCAAGCAGGTGCTCACCGATGTGACCTGGCTCATTGGTGCGGGCGACCGCTATGGCCTTTTGGGCGAGAACGGCGCCGGTAAGTCGACGCTGCTCGACGTGATCCAGGGCAAGATTGTACCCACGCGCGGCCGCGTGAAGATTGGCCAGACAGTGCGCTTTGGCGTGCTGTCGCAGCAGCTCGAGGAGCTCAAGCCCTACATGGGCGACACGATCCGCGAGGTGCTCGGCAACTATAAGAAGTACTACGTCATCGACGGCAAGGAGACTTCGCCCGAGAAGCTCTGCGAGCGTCTGGGCTTTACGACGCAGCAGCTCTGGAGCCGCATCGGCGATCTTTCGGGCGGCCAGCGCCGTCGCCTGTCGCTGTTGCTGACGATTCTGGACGAGCCCAACGTGCTCATCCTGGACGAGCCGGGCAACGACCTGGATACCGACATGCTCGCGATTGTCGAGGACCTGCTGGACGGTTGGCCCGGCACGCTGATCCTGGTGACGCACGACCGCTTTTTGATGGAGCGCGTGACCGACCAGCAGTGGGCGCTGCTCGACGGCCACCTGACGCATATGCCCGGTGGCGTGGACCAGTACCTGCGCCTGTGCAACGCTACCGCCGAGGGCGAGCCCGTGGGCGCGCCGAGCGCCAAGACCGGCACGTTCGACACCGGTGCCGCGGCAGCTGCGGCCGAAAAGCCCAAGTCGAGCGGTCAGCCCAACGGCCTGTCCAACGCCGAGCGCCAGAAGCTCCGCCGCGAGGTGAGTTCGCTCGAGCGCAAGATGGAGACGCAGCGCACCCGCGTTGAGGAGGCCGAGGCAGCAATGGCCCAAGTCGATCCCACCAACTACACGGCGCTCGGCGAGCAGCAGGCAAAGATCGACGAGGCTCACGCTGCCATGGACGAGCTGGAGATGGCGTGGCTCGAGGCGAGCGAAAAGCTCGAGGGCGAGGAGTAGGCGAGAATGATCAAAGCCGCGTTTTTCGATATCGACGGCACGCTGCTGAGCTTTAAGACCCACCGGATTCCGGCGTCGGCGCAGCAGGTGCTCGACAGCTTTCACGAGCAGGGGATTGCGTGCGTGATCGCCACGGGCCGTCCGACCTACCAGATGCCGGACTGGCTGTTCGACCTGGGCTGGGATGCGTACATTACGCTTTCGGGCCAGCACTGCTTTGATGCCGAGGGGGTTTACCGCAGCTGCCCGATCGATTCGGACGACGTCGCGGTGATTGTGGACCAGGTGGCGCAGGGGCGCTACGACTCGCTGTGCATGCAGGGCGAGAACTCGTTTGTGAACCGCCTGTCCGAGCGCGTGGTGACGGCTGGCAGCAACGCGGGAATCGTCTACCACGAGGAGCCGTTTGAGCACGCCTTTGACGCACCGGTCTACCAGTTTTGCGCCTTTGTGGACCCGGTCGACGAGCATATCGTGACCGACGCCGTGTCGCATTCGCTCACCACGCGCTGGTGCGACCTGTTCTGCGACATTATTCCCGCTAACGGCGGCAAGGACCTGGGCGTGGCGGCGACGCTGGAGCGCTTGGGCATCGACGCGAGTGAGGCGATTGCCTTTGGCGACGGCGAGAACGACCTGTCGATGTTTGCCGCCGTGGGCACGAGCGTGGCCATGGGCAACGCGCAGGAGACCGTGAAGGCCGCAGCGACCTACGTAACGACCGCCGTGGACGACGACGGCATCTACAACGCCGCGAAGCACTTTGGATTGATGTAACTGCGGGTCGGCACCCGGCGCCTGGGGACACTCCTTGTGGGGCGTCCCCATTTTGTTTTCGTCCCGCACGTTTTGTGAAACACGGCTAACTTTTAGACAAAGTAGTAAGACATGGGCAACTTTTGCGATAAAGTTAGCCGTGGAAAGTATCCAAAGGCTAACTAGCAATCATCGCGAAAGGCGGCCCATGGCCCTACGTGAATCCGGAGAAGACTATCTCGAATCGATCTACGTTCTGTCGGAACGTCAGGGTATCGTGCGCTCGATCGACGTTGCGGAGTACCTCGGCGTAACCAAGGCGAGCGTTTCCAAGGCCATGGCGACGCTGGAAAGCAACGGCTATGTCGAAATGGGCAAGCGCGACGTTCATCTGACGGAGCGTGGTCTGGAGGTCGCTCGCCAAATGTGGGAGCGTCATTGCTTTTTCGTGGGGCTGCTAGAGGATGCGGGTGTTTCGGCTGAGGTCGCGTCGCAAGAGGGCTGCCACATGGAGCACTGTCTGAGTGAGGAAAGCTTTGAGAAGCTACGGGCGATGTTGGGCCGGGAAGATGTAGCGGGTCCAACAACAGAAGCCTAACTGTCCCACAGTAGCGCGGAGTTCACGCAAAGCGCGAACCAGCGACTGGGGCCAGCGGCCCTTTCGGCCAAGTCCATTTCAGCAAAGGAACCCTGCCAGCAAGCGATGCCCAAGAACCGCCTGCGATGTTACCGCAGGCCGGGACCGGGCTTGGTTTTGAAAACATTCCGCAGCGCGAGGCCCGCCTTTCCGTTGCTCCGCAGGAGCAGGAAAGACGGGCCTCATGCGCGAGGACGTTTTCAAAACCAAGCCCGGTCCCGGCCGGACAGCCCACGAACGCTACAGGTTCTTGACACCCATCGCGCGCATGGCGTTTAGGATGGCGATGATCGCCACGCCCACGTCGCCAAAGACGGCAAGCCACATATTGGCGATGCCCAGCGCCGCGAGCACCAGAATCAGCAGCTTAATGCCCAGTGCAAAGATGATGTTCTGCCAAACGATCGTCATGGTCTTGCGCGCCACGCGGATCGCGCGGGAGATGTTGGACGGCTTGTCATCCATGAGCACCACGTCAGCGGCCTCAATCGCGGCGTCGGACCCCATGGCGCCCATGGCAATGCCAACGTCGGCACGGGTGAGCACGGGCGCATCGTTGATGCCGTCGCCGACAAAGGCGAGCTTGCCCTTGCCGCTTTCGGCTGCGAGCAGCGCTTCAACACGCTCGACCTTATCGCCCGGCAGGAGCTGCGCGTGGAACTCGTCGAGTCCGAGCTGCTTGGCCACCGCAGCAGCCACTTCCTCGCGGTCGCCCGTGAGCATAACGGTGCGCTTGACGCCGGCGGCGTGCAGGTCGCTGATCGTCTGCTCGGCATCGGCCTTGACGGTGTCGGCAATTACAATGCGGCCGGCATAGATGCCATCGACCAGCACGTGAAGGATCGTACCGACGACCTCGCAATCGGGCGCTTCGACTCCGGTCGCGGCGAGCATTTTTGCGTTGCCAACGACGACGTGCTTGCCGTCGATGGTTGCCGTCACGCCATGGCCCGCGTCGTTGGTGGAGTCGCTTACGCGCTTGGGGTCGACCTCGCCATGGTAGGCGGCGCGCACGGACTGCGCGATGGGGTGATCGGAGAATGACTCAGCGAGGGCTGCGACCTCAAGCAGCGATTGCTCGGTATAGCCGGCTTCGGGGTGTACTGCCACGACCGAGAACGTGCCGTTGGTGAGCGTGCCGGTCTTGTCGAAGACGACGGTGTCCACGTCGGCGAGCGTCTCGAGGTAGTTAGAACCCTTGATGAGAACGCCCAGCTTGGAGGCGCCGCCGATGCCGCCAAAGAAGCTCAGCGGCACGCTGATCACGAGCGCGCACGGGCAGCTGACGACCAAGAAGGTCAGGCCGCGCAGGATCCAGTCGGACCAGGCGCCGGTGATCAAGCCGCCGCCGAGCGCGAGTACCGCGGCCGCGCCGGTGACGGCGGGCGTGTAGACGCGGGCAAAGCGCGTGATGAAGTTTTCGGTGCGCGCCTTCTTTTCGCTGGCGTTTTCTACGAGCTCCAAGACGCGCGCGACGGTGGACTCGCCAAAGGGCTTGGTGGTGCGCACATGGATGAGGCCCGTCATGTTGATGCAACCGCTGATGATATCGTCGCCGGACTTGGCGGGGCGGGGGACTGACTCGCCCGTGAGCGCGGCGGTGTCGAGCTGGGTTTCGCCCTCGACGATGACGCCGTCGATAGGCACGCGCTCGCCGGGCTTGACCACGATCACGGTGCCCACGGCGATGTTATCGGGAAAGACCTGTTCGAGCGTGCCGTCGGGCTGCTCGACGTTAGCGTAGTCGGGCGCGATGTCCATCATGGCGCTGATCGACTTGCGGCTCTTGCCCACGGCGTATGCCTGGAACAGCTCGCCGACCTGGTAGAACAGCATGACGGCGGCGCCTTCGGCCATGTGCGGGTCGGTATCGGGGAAGAACACCATGGCAAACGCGCCGATGGTTGCGACTGCCATAAGGAAACTCTCGTCGAAGGCCTTGCCGCGGCGGATGTTACTGAATGCCTTTTGCAGTACGTCGTAGCCGGCAATCAAAAACGGTACGAGGAACAGCACAAAGCTGGCGTAGATTTCGCCCGGGGTGCCGAATGCGGCGGCGAGGGTGCCAAGCTCATCGAGGGCGTACACCACGGCAAAAATGCCCAGCGCTACCAGGATGCGGTTGCGCTTATGCTCGAGTGATTCTTTTTTCTTGCGCTTCTTCTTTTTCTTTTTGGGGTCGGCGGTGGCCATGACTCGTATCCTCCCATTTGAATGAATGAACACTCGCTCATATAATTTCGCGAGCAAAGGCCGCGGCAAGCGCGGCCTTGCAGGTTGGCGTAAACCTGGGCTAGAGAATGATCTCGCAGTCCGGCTCGGCGTCGGCCGTAAACTCAACAACGCGGTTGAGCACCTCGTCGAACTCAGCATCATCGGCCTCGAGCGTCAGCTTCTGGGTCATAAAGTTGACGGACACGGATTTGACGCCCTCGAGCTTGGCCAGCTCGTCCTGAAGCTCGCGCGCACAGTTGGCGCAATCGATCTCATCGAGCTTGTACTGCTTTTTCATGGTGGGTTCCTTTCCCGTTTTTGCGGCTTGGGTGCAGGCCGCGCTGGTACCGTGGTTGGTTGCTATTCGCAGATATGGCTCATGCCCTGGTTGAGCATGGTGTAGACGTGGTCGTCGGCGAGCGAGTATAGGATATTGCGCCCGTCGCGCCGGAATTTAACCAGGTGCGACTGCTTGAGTGTGCGCAGCTGGTGCGACACCGCGGACTGCGAGGTTTCGGTCGCTTCGGCGATGTCTGCCACGCAGAGCTCGCGGCCCATGAGGGCGTAAAGGATCTTGATGCGCGTGGTGTCGCTGAAGACCTTGAACAGGTCGGCGAGGTCGTAGAGAAGCTCCTCGTCGGGAAGGTCCTCGGGCGAGCAGGTGGTGGGAATCGCGGGTTCGGTGGCCTCGATGTCGGGTTTCGTTTCATCAACGCGGATGCTCATTGCAATATCCTTTCATATGAACATGCGCTCATATAACTTGCTTCCGATTATATGAGTGTATGTTCATATGTCAATGACGTTCAGGTAATTCGTTGCACAAAATGATGGGGAATAGTGGACGAGATCCCGGAGTGAGCGGTTTTGATAGCCGATGCCGGGGTGGGTGCCCCTGAGCCGTGCAAAAATTGGAGTATTCTGCAACGATAGGGGGTCCGTTAATTTATTACAGGCCATATAATGCAGTTCAAGAGTTATCTTAGGGTGTTAATCCGATGAGTTCTTCCTCAAATGTTGCCTAACGCTCTCACGCAAGAGTGATTTCGCTTCACATTTGGATCCACTCGAGGGTGATAGACACCCGGCTCTGCTGAATACTCGCAATTTTGCACGTCGCTAAGGTGCCCACCTTGTTAGCCGGTCTAGCTTCCGGCCCCGAAGATCCTGCCCTCGGGCGCGAAGCTGCTTGTTTGGTTGAGTGATGGGCTGTCGGGTTCGACAGTCTGCATGTCATCGATTGCCGGAGCCTCGTTAATCGTCGGATCGTCCAATGTGATGCCTTCGAGCATTGCTTTTTCGAGGTCGATTCGTTGGCGCTCTTCGGAATCCTGGCGAAGCTCCTCCTGGATTCGTTTCTTCTCCTCAATAAACCTTCTGAGTACAAACTGTCTCAGGTCTTCTTGCATGATTTGAAAGTCTTTTGGCAGACGCGAGGGGCGTATGCCCTCTTTTCGTTGGATCGCCTCCATGACCCTAACGAAAGCGCTGGCATGCATAAAGGAATAACGACTGACGGTGATGATTCCGTATCCCATGGACGCAAGCGCATTCTTGCGTTCCTCATCGATGGCGCGGTCTTCTTCCGCATCATGATAAAAACCGTTGTATTCAATGTCTGTGCGAGATTTCTTTAGATACGCATCCATAAAGAACTTTTTGCGTCTCGTGAGATTCTTCGCTGCAGCGGTGACCTGCACCTCGTAATCGGTCTCAACTCCCTTAATACCAAGCCCTCCTTCGCTTTTGGGCAGCGTTAGCATCATGACAAAGGCCGTTTCCATAGGAGACCGGCATCCGTCGCGCACACATTGGATCGCCTTTCGGGCAAGAGCCAGACCGTCGCATCTGGTAATGGAATTAAAGAACTGTTTTAATCTCTCGGTCGAGGTGAGCGCGAAACGCTCGGTATAGGAGGTGGAAGAGTCGGTTCCAAGGGAGTAAGCGCTGCACAGTTCAAAGTAGTACTCCACTAGTTCGCGAAAAGAAAGATAGGTGGCGGCCTGAAGTGCGCAAAGCTCAACGCCAACAACGAAGATGCCATCTTTAAGCTCTACAAAGCGTGAGTTCGAGAATCGTTTTGAAGAAACGTGGCATTGACAGTCCATCGCGTAGCGCGCGTTCCTGCGATCAAACACCATTACCTCGAGGGAATCATTTGCGTCGAGGGAAACATCATGTTTGGTGAGCCATTCTGCGGCTGCGTCAAGGAGCGTTCCGGTGGGACATGATCCGTAAATCGCGGCAGGGTTACAGGACTCGATGCCTTTCGCAGACACCGAATGCGCGGCCTGGTAGACCGCTTTTGCAGTGGTATGTGACAATACGATACTCATGCTATATATCGTGTCAGCTAATGCCGTGTTGATGGCGCTGAGTGGAAAAGTCGTTTTAGAGGTCTAGCCAAATGCTGTCCAAAAGCTTGACGCAATTATGGGTTGGTATGCCCTAAATAAAAGTTTTCGCAGCTTAGCTATAGCATATTAATACTCAATTGCTGCACATTTGATATCGATGCATCACCATCCGACAACGAATTACGTGTCGGGAATTGGTCGAAATCGTTCAAAATGAGGGTTCAGAATTTGTGATGGCAGATCTATCTGTGGAACGTAGGGCGGCCCCGCTGCGGGGTTTCCCGCTGCGAGACCGCTCGTGATCTACGCCGGAGTTTGGCGTAGACGTTTCTACTTGGCAAACAGGTTCTTGAGGTTGAACTCGGCTTGGACGGTGCGAAGCATGAGGTCGGTGTCGTCGAGGCCCAGGTGCTGCTCGTTGGCGTCGGCGGCGAGGGTTCCACGGCGGCGCGCCCAGTTCTCGAGCGCGGCGGGCGCGGATTCGCGGGGGAGCGAGCGGACGTCGGCATCCAGGCTGCGGCAGATCTGGCGCGAGTCGATGACGATGATCTTGCCGGCGCGGCGTGCCTCGGCGTAACCGTCCAGGTGGATCTTGAACCAACTGTCCTCAAAGGCGGCGTTGTGCGCCATGTACGGGTACTTCTTCATAAGCTTGAGCAGCTGCTTCTGCAGTTCCTTGTTCTCGCGGAACGGCTTTTTGCCGGCGATGTCGTCCCAGGTGATGTGGTGGATATTCGACAACGGCACATCCTCGCCGCGGTAGATGTCGGGCAGGCCGCAGTAGTGTGCCTCGGCGTCGTGCGGGACGGCGTCGCTCGTGAGGTCCATGATCTCCCAACCCACGTTGATGATATAGCCGCGCTCGGGTGCACGGCCGGTGGTCTCGATGTCGATACCGAGCACGGTGCCCTGGATGGGCTTGCGGGCGTAGGCCACGCCGAGCGCGTCGCGGTCGCCGCGGATTTCGCGCATAACGGACGCGGCGGTGCGCTTTTGCATCTTGCCGATGGCGGCGCAGGTGTCGGCATCGGACAGGCCGCGCGAGAGCGTCGCGGGCGTCACGTTGCGCAGACGCGCCTCGCCAATCTGGTCGCACAGGTCGCGGTTGCGGTCGGCCAGGTCGCGCACGGTGGCAAAGTCGAAGCTGGGGTCGCCCTCGGCGGTAAAGTACTCGGTTTCGAGCACCTTAAGGGCCTCTTCGCCCTTCTGGCGCTCGGATTCCATGGCGCCGTGATCGCCATAGATAAACATGGGGATAAACGGCTGGCGCTCGTATTCGAGTGCTTGTGAAACGTTCATATAACTGCTCCTTGGACGGGCCACACCGCGCGGCTCGGGTTCATTGAGATGTGGCGAGATGATAGTTTACCATGGGCAACTATTGGCATCGCGCCTAGGACAACTACAATACCCTAGTTGACCGCTAGGACTTTTACAATGCTGCCGAAAGACACGAAAGGTTCCATCCGTCATGGATTTGCTGATTGATATTCTGCTCGACGCCGGCAAGGACACGCTCTCGCTGGTGCCGTTTTTGTTGGTGACGTATTTGGCTCTTGAGACCCTTGAGCACGTTGCAGGCGACCGCGTTAACGGCGCCATCAAGCGTGCCGGTGCCGCGGGCCCCGTGGTTGGATCGTTGCTGGGCATGGTGCCGCAGTGCGGCTTTTCGGCCATGGCGGCCACGCTGTACGCCGGTCGCGTTGTGACGCTGGGTACCCTGGTGGCGGTGTTTCTCTCGACCTCTGACGAGATGCTGCCGCTGCTGCTTGCCGAGCAGGTTCCCATGCAGACTATGGCAATGCTTTTGGCTTCGAAGGCACTGATCGCACTGGTCACGGGTTTTATCGTGGACGCTGCCATTCGCGGCCTGCGCCGTAACGCCCGCGCGCACGCGGCGATTCGCCGCACCGTGCTGGGAACCGCGGCCAATCCTACCCATGTGAACTGCGCGCACGACGACCATACCGGGGGCGACATCATTGATGAAGTGGCCGAGGCGGGCGTAAGTGCTGATCACATCCACGAGCTGTGCGAACGCGATCATTGCGGCTGTGACGAGGATGAGGACGAGCACGAACACGGACACGATCACGGTCATGAGGGCGAGCATGAACACCATGATGGCCACGGTCACTCCCACTCCCACGAAGGGACGCCTGTTCTGTCGATCATCCGCAGCGCGATCTCGCACACCGTGCAGGTATCGGTATTCATTTTTCTGGTGACGCTGATTCTGGTCGCCGTGCTCGAGACCTTCGGCGAGTCCGCGATCGAGCAGTTCCTGCGTGGCAACGAGACGCTCGCCGTCCTGGGTTCGGCGCTTGTCGGCCTGATCCCCAACTGCTCGGCGAGCGTGGTCATTACGCAGCTGTACCTGGAGGGCGCGCTACAGCTGGCGCCGATGCTCGCCGGCACGCTTATTTCCGCCGGCGTGGGCTACCTGGTCCTGTTCCGCACCAACCGCAGCGCTCGTGAAAACGCCGTGTTCCTGGTCATGATGTACGTCATCGGCGCCGGCTGGGGCCTTATCCTATCCGCCTTCGGCCTCTAAGTAGGCCTAAAAAAACGGGCTTCAAATAGCCATGCTCGGCGCCTGCGCAATGCGGCGACGCATGGCATTTTGAAGCCCGTTTTTTTGTTGAGCCATGGATTCCGAGCGCTCACACCGCTCAAAACAAAAAGGTAGATTTTTAGGCATGTCCTAAAAATCTACCTTGGTTAGTGCAGCAGCTCGGTGAGGTTGCGTTTAAAGCGGGCGCGGTCTTCGCTGGTAAATGCCGCCGGACCGCGAGTGCGACCGCCGGCGCGGCGCACCTTCTTTTCCTCGTGGCGAATAAACAGTTGCATGTCGATGGTCGCTTTGTCGTAGACGCGCCCGCGCACGCCGATGGCGGCGGCATCGCGCCCGAGCACCATGCTCGCCAAGCCAATGTCCTGCGTCACGACTACGTCGCCCGCCTGCAGGCGTTCGACAATGGCAAAGTCGGCGCTGTCGGCGCCCACGCTCACATCGAGCGTCGTGACCCAAAATCCGCGTCGCGCATGCTCGACGTCGCGCGGATCGTCGCGGCGAATGTGGCGTTCCAGGTTCTGTGTGCTGTTGCCGGCGATAACGACGGCGACGCCCGCCCGCCGCGCGCAGTCAATCGACTCGCGCGTGACCGGGCAGGCGTCTGCATCAATAAAGAGCGTTCGCGGCATCTAGTGCACCAGTTTGCCAAATTGAATAGCGCGAACAATCAGCGTTACGCCAAACACCAGCAGTGCGGCGCCGCTAAAGATGACGAGCATCTTGGCCGACCACAGCGGATAGATAAACACGAACATGCCGGCGATGATGGAGAGCGCGCCGCTCAGGATGGCGAGGGCACGGTTGGACGAAAGCTCGGACTCCAGAATGGACATGACACCTTCGACGATCCAGGCAAAGCCGGCCACGATAACCACCATCGTGGTGAGCGTCGCGGTCGAGAAGGCCTGGTTGCGCAGGATTATGACGCCGCCCAAGATAATGAGTAGGTTGGAGATGATGCTCGTCACGCGTCAGCCGGTGGGCAGCAGCGGCTCGAAAACAGCGGTAAACAGCCTGATCGCGGCCGTGATCACAAAGTAGAAGCCCAAGACGGTCGTTAGGAAGACGAGCGACTTGGCGGGCGCAAACAGCAGTGCGATGCCGGCGACGAGCGCCAAGACGCCCGTGATGGCGTAAATCCAGCGCACGGCCTTGACGGCCTTGCCTGCCATGCTTTTCTCGTCAAATCCAAACTGGCTCGATTTTTGGTCATCGTTCTTAAAGATGCCCATAATGTCTCCTTTCCGTGCGGCGTAAGCCTTGATTGTTACAACCAGTATCGCCTAAAGGCGCTGGCGTATGGGTCGGGGAGGGCGAAACGTAACCCAAAGGTCCCGAATTGTTTCCGTTGTTCCCCACGTCGCGATTTTCTATTCAACAGGTGTAGAACATTGCAGCCCTGTTCGTTATTGCCTACGTTTTGGGTTAGATTCTCCTAAGGACAATTGGCTTGTATTGGGGGTCCCTATGAACGAAGCAGTTCCCGAGGCACCGTCGAGTGTCGAATCGATGGCAAAGCAAGGTTGCGAAAAGCTCGGCTTGGACGCGTTTGATGCGCTGGTTCGTCGCGCCCGTACGTGCCGTCGCTTTGACGAGTCCATGCGCGTGCCGCGTGAGCTTTTGCTTGAGCTGGCGGAGCTGGCGCACCTGACTCCCTGTGGTGCCAATGCTCAGCGTCTGCGTTTTCATGTGGTAAGCGGTGCAGAGGACTGCGCGCGTGTATTTGACGAGCTTGCATGGGCCGGTGCGCTCAAGGATTGGCCGGGTCCCGATGAGGGCGAGCGCCCGACCGGCTACATCGCGATTCTTGCCGAGCGCGCCGTTCCGGGTAAGCCCGCCGCTCCTATTACTGAGGTCGACACGGGCATTGCCGCGCAGACGATGATGCTCGCCGCCCGCAGCGCCACGCCCGAGGTGGCTGCCTGCATGTTCAAGGCCTTTACGCCCCACGCGATCGATGCCATGGGGCTCGATAGCGACAAGTATGAGCTCAAGCTGATCATGGCGTTTGGCGTTCCGGCCGAGACACAGGTGATCGATGCGATCGATTCCAACCCCGACGGCTCCATCAATTATTGGCGCGACGAGGCGCAGGTGCACCACGTACCCAAGCGTTCGCTCGCCGACGTGCTGGTGTAGTTGAGTGTCACCGCGGTGTGATCCGGCGGTAAACCACCACAAAGGTGCCTGTCCCCTTTGTGGTGGTACGAGGGGAGGGTGTGTGGCAGATCTGTATTTGGTTCGGCATGGGCAGACTGAGCTCAATGTACAGAGCATTTTGCAGGGCTGGCACGATTCGTCGCTTACGGCGCGCGGGCGCGAGCAGGCGCTGACGGCGCGTACGGCGTTTGCGGCGCGTGGCGTGGCCTTTGATCATGTGTATTCCTCGCCGTTGGGCCGGGCGCGGCATACGGCCGAGCTTATCGTTGGCGAGGGCCGTTCCATAGAGCTGGTCGATGACCTGCGTGAGTGGCATTTTGGCTCGCTGGAGGGCACATCAAATCGCGAGATGCCGCCGCAGCCCTGGGGTGATTATCCGGTTGCCTTTGGTGGCGAGTCGGAAAGTGAGCTTCAGTCGCGCATGGTCGCGGCGCTGTCGCGCATCATGGCCAGGCCGCAGCACGACTGCGTGCTGGCGGTTTCCCACGGCTCAGCCTGCCAGGAGTTTCTTGAGTATGTGACTGGCGAGGGGGAGCTACCCGACAACGGCGCCGTGCTTCATTTTGGCTATTGCGACGGGGCGTTTTCGCTCCTTGATTGGTAACGAACGAAAGGACCCCTATGAATAAAGATCTGTATCTGGTCCGTCATGGACAGACGATATTCAACCTTAAGCGTATCATTCAGGGGTGGAGTGACTCGCCGCTTACGCAGTTGGGCTGCGACCAGGCGGCGCGCGCCGGCATGTTTTTACGTGCGCGCGGCATTGAGCCCGATCATGCCTACACCTCCACGCTTCATCGCACCGAGCAGACTATCGCCAACTTGTGGCCGGGCTTGGCGTACGAGCGCCTGGACGGCCTGCGTGAGTGGTTCTTTGGTGACTTTGAGGCCGAGCGCGTGATGCTCATGCCCGAGCGCCCGTGGCGCGACTTCTATCGCCAGTTTGGCGGCGAGGGCCAGATGCAGGTGCGCGAGCGCATGGTGGCGACGCTGACCGAGCTTATGCAGCGTCCGGACCATACGTGCGTGCTCGCGGTAAGCCATGGCTCGGCCATCAAGGAGTTCATGGACCACGTGAGGGGTGCGGCGGCCGACGAGCGCGATCGCGTGCCGGGCAACTGCTCAGTGCTGCATTTTGCGTTTGACGATGCGGCCGGTACGTTTGAACTGGTCGAAGTCTTTACGCAGGAAGACTACGCGCGCGAGCTGGGGCTTGAACCGCTCGTGGCTACTGCGGGTCCGCAGCGCGGATAACGCGAGCACGGCGGCACGGGTCGCCGGCATAACTTCTCGACGCAAAAGGGGCGGAGATGCATGTACCTGCTGCATCTCCGCCCCCTGTTTGTTGGGCTGCCGATTTTTGTGCTGGACGGTCTGGTCTTGCTAGAACCGCGCGACCTGGTGCGTGAGCAGACCCGTCGGAACCTGCGGCACGCCGCCGCTGACCTGCGCGGCGGGGAAGAGTACAGCTACGGCAAAGTTGAACGGCTCTTTGCCCGTGTAGGTGCCGGCGGCACGGGCATCGTCGGTCAGGAGCTGTGATGCCCCGACCAGCGCGGCAGCGTAGGTAGGGTCGTCGACCAGTGCTGGCTCCGGTGCTTGGTCGAGCATAGCGCGGATGGCCCCGACGGCGTCCTCGCGCTTGACCTCCCACGCGCGGTGCGTAATGCCCGCGGGGTCGGTGACGGCGTAGAGCGACGCGCCCTCTTTGGCGGCGCCCAGGATGATATCCATGACGGGCGAGGCCTCGTAGGCGAGCGACACGGGACGAGGCTGAACTTTGAGTTCGGCGATCGCGTGCGCAGCGGCGGCCACGTCAGCGCTGGCAACGCCCTTGCCGCCCGCAAGTACACTCGTCGGGCAGATCGCCACGACACCTGTTACGCGCCCCGGCTCGCCCGAGCATTCGTACACGTAATACGCCGCACCCGGGTCCTTGAGCATCAGGCCATCGGCAATGGCTCCGCGTAGAGCATCGTTGCCGCTCAGGATGCTGCCCATTGCAGGCAGCGCCTCGAGCACGCGGTCCTGAGCCGGGCGGATGCAGGGAAACGGAAGTGCTTTCATGGGCGGTCCTAACGCACGAGTCGGTTTGTTCGCGGCTTATTATGCCCCAACTTGGCCGCTCGCGTCCCAGAGCACGTTATCGGCGAGCGCGATCAGCACCTGCTGACAACGAACGATATCGGCATGGGGCACATATTCGTTGGGCTTGTGCGCGAGCGCGAGCGACCCGGGACCGTAGCTCATGCAATTGCGGTTACCTGTCTTGCCGGCAATGACAGCGGTGTCGGTGTAGCCGGTAAAGAAGCCGACGGTCGTGTCCGCCCCCGTCACGTCATCGGCGGCACGCTTGAGCGCGGCTAGAAGAGGAGAGCTTGGATCGCGCTCGATAGCGGGGCGGTCGCCTGTCACGGTGTAGCTTCCATGGCAGCCGGGGACCGCGGCTTCGGCAACGGCGATGGCCTGCTCTACCATGCGCGTCGCGGCGGCCGTATCGGTCGGCGGGGTCAGGCGCATGTCGACCCAGACTTTGGCGCGGTCGGGCACGACATAGGGGCGATATCCGCCCTCGATTTGGCCAAACGTGATGGTCGAAGGCCCCAGCTCATCGTGCGCGGGCAGCGCCACAAACGCGCGACGGAGCGAACACACGACCTCGGCCATGGCGGCGACGGCATCCGCGCCCTTCCACGGTTGGCTCGCATGCGCCGTTACGCCAGCCATTTCAATCTCGAACCACGTGCGCCCCTTGTGCGCCACCTGGATCTGTCCGTCGGTGGGTTCGGTGTCCAGCACCCATTCACGCGAGCCGACCCAGCCGGCATTGATCGCGGCCTCTGAGCCGCGCATAAAGTCCTCCTCGTCGACCGAGCAAATGAGTGAGAAGCCACGGCGGGGCAGCTCGCCTTCTGCCGCCACGCGCTCGAGCGTATGGACCAGTGCGGCAATGGCGCAGGCCAGGCCACCCTTCATATCGCAGGCACCGCGGCCATAGAGTTTATCGTTGCGCACGATCGCTCCGAGCGGCGGAATGTCCGCGTCCCAGCCATCGCCCAGCGTAACGGTATCCATATGGCAGATATAGACGAGCCGTGGCTCGTCGCTCAGTCCCGGCACGGTGACCATAAGGTTGCGGCGCCCGGGCAGCACCTCGAGTTCCTCAACCTGCACGGCATGGAGCACCGGATGGCTCAGCTGTGCCACCCGTTCCTCAACCAACGCTTTGATATAGCGTTCAATCTCGCCCTCATACGCACCTGGGTCGGAACTGTCGATCCGCACGAGCCCTTGCGTAAGCCGCCAAGCAAAATCTGTATCAACCATAGGCACCTCACAGATAGTTAGGTCAACATACAGATTGTATGCCAAGAAGCGGCTCGGTGCATTTAATGGAGCGCTCACAAAAACGGGGACGCCTCTCGTGTGAAAGGCGCCCCCGCGGGCATTCAATGTCAGCGACGGGCAGGCCACATGGGGAACTGCCCGTCAGATCAGCCGGCGCTATTTGATCACGCGCACGCGATACATCGACGGAATCTGCTTGAGTGCCTCGATGGTGCTGCTGTCCAGGTGCTCGTCGGTGTCGAACATGGTGTAGGCGTTCTCGCCGGCAGACTCGTTGGTCATACGCTGCACGTTGGCGTTGTCCTTGGCCAGGATTGCTGTGATCTGGCCGATCATGTTGGGCACGTTGGCGTGCAGGCAGGCGATGCGGCTCGCGGCGCGCGCCTTGCCCATGCTGCAGGCGGGGTAGTTGACGCTGTGCGCGATGTTGCCGTTCTCCAGGTAATCCTTGAGCTCGCTGATGGCCATATCGGCGCAGTTGGCCTCGGCCTCGCCGGTGCCGGCGCCCGAGTGCGTGGTGATAAACGTATTGGGCATCTTGACCGTCTTGGGCGTGGCGAAGTCGCAGCTAAACCAGCTGAGCTTGCCCTCGCGCAGGGCGGCGTCAACGGCGTCCTCGTCAATGATGGTCTCGCGTGCGTAGTTGATCAGCACGGCGTCCGGGGCCAGCAGGTTGATCTGCTCGGTGCTGATCATGCCGATGGTGTCGGCCTTGCTGGGCACGTGCACGGTGAGGTAATCGCAGCCGCGGCAGAGATCTTCGAGCGTGCCCACGCGCTGCACCTCGCGGCTCAGCACCCACGCGTGCTCAACGGAAATGAATGGGTCGTAGCCGTAGACGTCCATGCCCAGATCGACGCAGGCGTTGGCGACCTTGGAGCCTACGTTGCCCAGACCGATGACGCCGATGCGCTTGCCCTTGAGCTCGCGGCCCACAAAGGCCTTCTTGGCCTTTTCGGCATCGACCTGGATCTCGGGATCGTCGGCGTTGTCACGCACCCAGTTCATCGATTGCACCACGCCGCGGCTCGAGAGCACCAGCATGCCTAGGACGAGCTCCTTGACAGCGTTGCTGTTGGCGCCGGGGGAGTTAAAGACGACGACGCCCTTCTTGGCGTACTCCTCGACGGGGATGTTGTTGACGCCGGCGCCGCAGCGGGCGATGGCGCGGATGCCCTCGGGCAGCTCGTAGCCGTGCAGGTCGGTCGAGCGCATCAGGATCGCGTCGGCCTCTTCGGCGGTGCTCACAAATTCGTAGCCCTCGCCAAACTCGACTTTGCCGTCCTTGGTGATGTCGTCGATGGTCTTAATCTTACGCATGGAAAAACTCCTTAGCAGGTTTTGATCTAAACAGGGTGGTTTGAGATGGCTGGTCGGCCCGCGTGCTGCGGGCTAGTTAGATCGCGGACTCAAACTATGCTGCGCTTCGAAGTCCTTCATGTACGTGGCCAGCGCCTGCACGTCCTCCATGGTGACGGCGTTGTACACGCTGGCGCGCATGCCGCCGACGAGGCGATGGCCCTTGACGTTTTGGATCTGGTGCCCGGCCGCGCCTGCGACAAAGGCCGCGTCGAGTTCGGCATCGCCGGTGCGGAAGGTGACATTGGCGATGGAGCGGCTGTCGGCCTGCGCGGTGCCATGGAACAGCTCGCTGTGCTCGAGCAGGCCGTAGAGCAGGTTGGCCTTGGCCCAGTTTCGCTCGGCCATGGCTGCAAGTCCGCCGGTTTGCTCGACCCAGTGGAACACCTTGCCGCACACGTAGATGCCAAAGGTGTTGGGCGTGTTGAGCATGGAGCCCTTGGCGGCCTGGGTCTTAAGGTCCATGTACTGCGGCGTCTGCGCAAAAGCGGGGCCATCTGCGATGAGGTCGTCGCGCTCGATGACCACGGTCACGCCCGCGGCGCCGGCGTTTTTCTGCGCGCCGGCGTAAATGAGCCCGTAGCGCTCAACGTCGAGCGGCTGCGACAGAAAACAGCTCGAGACATCGGCGACCAGCGGTACGTCGCCGCAGTTGGGCAGCTCGTGGTACATGGTGCCAAAGATGGTGTTGTTCTGGCAGATGTAGACGTAGTCGAGCCCGTCGCCCGCGGCCTCGTCGGCAATGCGCGCGTTGATGTCGGCCATGTTGGGAATGCGGTCGAAGTTGGTGTCCTCGGAGCTCGCGAGCTGCACGGCCTCGCCGTACTTGGCGGCTTCTTTGTATGCCTTGTTGGCAAAGTTGCCGGTCACGATGTAGCCGGCGCGGCCGCGGCGCATGAGGTTCATGGGGATGCCCGCAAACTGCAGCGTGGCACCGCCCTGCAAAAACAGGACGCGGTAGTTGTCCGGGATGCTCAGTAGACGGCGCAGGGTTGCTTCGGCGTCGTCGATAATCTGCTGGTACATGCTAGATCGATGGCTCATCTCGAGCACGGACATGCCGCAACCGCGGTAGTCCATCATCTCGTCGGCGATCTCGGCGAGCACGCTGGTAGGCAGTGCGGCCGGGCCAGCTGAGAAGTTGTGCACACGTGCCATCTTCTAGTCTCCCTCGTAATCGTTTGAACGTTCGGGATACTTTAGCACAGTGGAGCGCCAGGCGCGACCGCATCACGGTAAAACTCGAGTGCGCTGCTATGATTTACAGGATGGTTACATGGGGGGTGACCTTACCTGATGGCTCGCATCCGATCTGCCTCGGCCTTCGCTTCTTTCCAGGGGCGCACACGACCGTTGGTGAGGTCGTCATAACCATGAGCGATGGTACGTTGAATGTGATCTTCGCGTTCCTGAATGGTAGTTAGCGCGCGCGTCTGATCAGAAATAGGCTTTACGACAGGCATATGAAACTCCTTACATAGAATCATATGTAGAACTCTATGTTGAGTGTAGCGGAGGGTGGCATTGTGCGTATGCGTGCCTGCATTCGTAAGCGCGGTTGTCTGGCAAGTGTGATTTGGGGCGACCTCGTTAAAGTTTCTATGCTGCGAAAATGACCGTTAACCGGATTAAATTTTGTTGCTCAACATTTGACACTCTGGGCGTGGTAACTTTTTTACCAACAGGTATGATTATTGTCATGTGCGCCGCGCCTGCCTGCCGGGTTGCGGCGCACTTGTGACAGCCTTTGACACCCTTGGAGCGTGTACTGTGGATGTAACCACAAAAAGCGTTCGGGGGGGGGGTGCTCACCCGCGAGCAATTCCTCCCGCATGAGATGCGCATCGTCGCTGCCCTTCGTATGCAGGGCGCAAGCGACGAGCAGGTCATTGTACGCGTAAAGAGCGAGAACCTCTTTCAATATCCCACGGAGCGCATGGTCGCCAACCGCGCAACCGTGTGCCTTCGCCGCCTTGACGCCATGGTGCCCACGGACGCCGTATGCGCCGCGCGCGGCATCGACCCCAAAACCGCCGTCGAGGCTGCGTCATCCCTAACCAGGCTCATGGCATCCGGCACTCCCACGCAGGCGGACCAGGCCATCTTCTACAGCATGATCTGCCGCTACGATATCGTGCGCGAGCTCGTGCTCGTCGAGGTAGGGGAGCGCCTACAAAACTTCGATTATGCCTTTACGGCGGTTGACCTCAACGCCTTTATGACACGCTTTACCACGGAGTATCCGGATGCGGCCCGCTGGACTGAGGCCACGGTCAAGCGCATTAAGGGCTCGCTCCGCCAGACGCTCCGCCATGCCGGCCTTATCGGCGAGGGCCAGGGCCCGGAGTCCGAGCGCCTGTCACCACTCTTCCTCGATTCCGATGTCGAGCGAGCCTTGGTTCAGCTGGGCGAGCAGCCGCTTATCGCGGCCCTTACCGGCAGGGCGGTGATGTAGCGTGGCTCCCGTCAAAAGCGCCGTCGACCCTGTTATCACCCCGGCGACTGATCTCACCACCAATATCGGTATCCATTCCCGCAAGAGCGTCGTGGCGGCGCATGCCCGCTCCGAGCGCGCCTGTCAGGAATTTGAGCGCCGTGCGCAGCTTCTGCGCGAGTGTCTGTGCAGCGAGGACTTTTTGGCCAACAAGGGTATAGGCAATGAGATCGGCTTCCACACTTTTTGCTATGATCCCGCGCTGGAGTTTGAGGCGCGTGCATTATTTGACACCCTTTCACGCGATGCCGAGGCCGACAAGCTTCCGTGCACGCTCAAGGTCGTGAACCTTTACGACGCCGTGCTGGCAATTCTCGAAAAGCGCCGTGTCCTCAAGGCTATCCCGCACCAAGAGGAGCGCCGCGGTACCCAGCGCGTGCTCGAGGACGTGGCCAAGTTCGCCTCGCCCGAGAAAGTCGCCGTGTACATCCTTGAGCAGACCGAGCCGCACGCGCCTGGAGACGTCGTTCTCCTCACCGGCGCGGGCGAGGTTTTCCCGTTCTTTCGCATACACACGCTTCTCCACTGCATGCTTGCGGATTTTGATGAGGTGCCTGTGGTCGCCGCCTATCCGGGCAGTTTCAACGGCTCTTCTTTCCAGCTCTTTAACCGTCTGCCGGCCGACAACTACTACCGCGCCATCGATATCTCGTAAGCACGGCTCCCCGCAGACAAGGCACTGCCGCCGGCAACAACCCTTTGCCATACGTTCCCAAACCCAAAGGAGCACCCATGGACAACACGATCATTCGCGACCTCTTTGCAAAAGACATCAACCGCTCCATCAACGGCGTGGTCAAGGTCCAGGATTCAAAAGATGGGTCCATCCGCCAGGAGCTTGACGAGTACGTGGTGACGCGCGAGCTGCAAGGGCACCTTGCCACGTTCTTCAAGGCATACGGCGATGCCATCGATGTGCCCACCGACAAGATCGGCGTGTGGATCAGTGGCTTCTTCGGTTCCGGTAAATCGCACTTCCTCAAGATGCTGAGCTACCTGCTCGAGAATCGCCAGATCGGTGGCATGAGCGCCATTCGCTACTTTGACGGCAAAATCGTCGACCCCATGGTCGCGGCTGCCATGGAGCGCGCGTGCTCGGTGCCCACGCAGGCCATCCTCTTTAACATCGATAGCAAGGCGGGGCAGTGGAAGCAGGGTGATACGGCTCCCACGGCGCTGCTTCGCGGCTTTGAGCGCATGTTCTACGAGGCGCGCGGCTTCTACGGCGAGGACCTCAAGCTTGCAAAGCTCGAGGACTACATCGATTCCCTGGGCAAGACCCGGGAGTTCCGCGAGGCCTTTGAGCGCGTCAACGGCGAGTCTTGGCTCCAGACCCGCGATACCTACAGCTACTTTGAGGACGACGTCGTCGAGGTGCTGCAGAGCGTGCTCGGCATGAGCGAAAAGGCCGCATGGAACTGGCTCGAGGGTTCTGAGGACGAGGTTTTGGCCCCTGATGTCTTTGCCAAAAAGGTCAAGGACTACGTAGACGCTCAGGCAGCGGCCCACGGCGGCAACTTCCGTTTGCTCTTTATGGTCGACGAGGTGGGTCAGTTTATTACAAACGACAAGGACCCAAGCCTTATGCTGAGCCTTCAGACCATCGTCGAGGAGCTGGGTGCCGCCTGCGGTGGCCGCGTGTGGGTGATGGTTACGAGCCAGGAGGCCATCGATAACCTGAGCCTGCCCGTGGGCAACGACTTTTCAAAGATCCAGGGCCGCTTCAATACCCGCCTTTCGCTCTCCAGCTCCAGCGTGGACGAGGTCATCCAGCGCCGTGTGCTCGAGAAGACCGCGCCGGCGGCCGATATGCTTGCACAGGTCTACGAGCAAGACGCCACCGTGCTTAAAAACAACTTTACCTTTGAGGGTGGCTCGCGCTCCGACCTTGCCGGCTACGCCAACTCCAAGGATTTTGTGGCCAGCTACCCGTTTGTGGGCTACCAGTTTAAGCTCCTGCCCGACGTGATGACCGAGGTGCGCAAGCACGGTGTCAAGGCCAAGCACATGTCAACGGGCGAGCGCTCCATGCTGAGCGCGTTCCAGGAGAGCGCTCAGGCCATCCAGTATGACCAGACCGGTGCACTCGTGCCGTTCTGGTGCTTCTTCGACACTATCTCCAAAGACCTTGAGCACGGCATCAACCAGGTGGTCGACCGCGCGGTCCGTGCGGCCGAGGACGCAAAGGGCCTTGAACCCTACGACGTTCAGGTGCTCAAGCTCCTGTACCTGATTCGTTACATCGGCTACGTTAAGGCCACGGTCGAGAACATCTCCATCTTCATGATCGACGGCCTCGACGTGGACATGCGCGCCCTCAAGGACCGCGTCAAGGAGTCCCTTGCCCGCCTGGAGCGCGAGAACTACGTGGCACGCCAGGGCGATGCCTATAGCTTCCTCACCGACGAGGAGCAGGAGATAGCGCAGGAGATCGCACGCACTCCGGTCGATAACGCGCAGGTGATCGAGTCTATCAAAAAGCGCCTGTTCGACAGCATCTACACCGCGCGTAAACTCAACCGCGGGGCCAACGACTTTCCTTTTGACCGCTATGTGGACGGCTCAATCCACGGTGCCAGCATGGGCGGCATGGAGCTTTGCGTGGCGACTATGGCGAGCGATCTGGGCCGTGCGGACGATACCGAGCTGGCCTTGGCTTCTTCGGGCAAAGCCATCGTGGCTTTGAGCGACGAGGCGGATTATTGGGAGACGCTCGTCAACGCCGCCAAGATCCGCAAGTACGCCAAGACGCGAAATCTCCAGGAGCTTCAGCCGAGTACGCGCCAGATCGTCGAGTCCAAGATGCGCGAGGCAGCCTATAACGAGAAAGAGGCCGATGTCCTTTTGAGCGAGGCCGTACTCCATGCACGTTGCGCGGTCAACGGCCGCATAATTGAGGTCCGCGCGGCCAAACCCGCTCAGGTCTTTGAGCAAGTGCTGGCGCAGCTGTGCGATGTGGTCTTTGAAAAGGCCGACTATATCGGCGCGCCGGTCACGAGCGATTCCGATATCCGCTCCACTCTGGCGGGCAACGTTCAAGTGGGGCTCGCTGGCATGGACGCGGGCAACACGCGTGCGCTCAAGGAGGTCGAGGACTACCTCAAAGTTCAGCACCAGCGCCACCTGGATACCGCTATGGGCGATATCCAGCGCAGGTACCAGCAAAAGCCCTATGGCTGGCGCGAGGTTGACATCGCAAATGTGGTGGCGCAGCTTGTAGTGGAGCAGCGCGCGCAGGTGCTGTTTGGCGGTCAGACGGTTCAAGCTAACGACAGCCGCATGGTGTCGCTCCTGCGTAAGGATGCCGATAAGGCCCAGGTGCGTTTGCGCGTGCGCATGAGCGACCGGTTGCTGCGCGCCACGGGCGAGCTTATGCGTGGCCTGTTTGATCTCAAGACCGTGCCCTCCAACGAGGATAAGCTCGTGGCCGAGCTCAAGGAGCGCCTTGAGGGCTTGCGTGAGGTGTGCGTCGCCATGGCACGCGACTACTACACGGGTATCAAGCCGGCCTACCCGTATCCCGGTGAGGACGAGTGCGAGAAGATGCGCTCGGAGGTGGTCGACGTTCTTAAGGACCAGAGCGATTCCGAGGCGTTCTTGACCACGTTCACCAAGCACGAGGACCGCCTGTTCGATGCCAAGGAAGACTTTGACAAGGTGGTTGAGTTCTTCGAGTCCAACCAACGAACAGCGTTTGACCACGCCAAGGATTTCTTGAGCCGCACCGAGGGCATCGAGTATGCCTCCGATGACATTCCCAACGCTGTGGAGAACGTGGCAAAGGTACGCGAGATCCTCAAAGACCCAAAGCCCTACGGCCGCATTAAAGACCTTCAGCCGTTGATGGCACCCGTCGAGGAAGACATCAAAAAGCACCTGGGCATTCGCCGCAACGAGTTCTTGTGTCGTATCGAAAACGACCTGCAGGATTTGCGGAAGCAGGCCGAGAGCCAAGAAGGTTTTGTCAAGCAGGCCAAGGATGCCATCGCGGACGCCAACACCAGGTATGAGTCGTTCAAGAACCGCGCCCATGGCGTCCAGAGCCTCAACGAGCTTAACGCCCTCGCGGCAAACTGGGAAAACTGGATCGTTGCTGCAACCAACAAGATATACGACGCCGTGGATGAGGCCCGCATGCGAATGGACAACGAGCGCCGCACCACCGAGGTCACGAGTACGGGTGAGGTGGTCAAGAAGATCTCCAACAAGGGCGCCGCATCGTCTGCGCCCGTGCCCGCGTCTAAGCCCCAGCGCAAGATCAAGACCGTGCGCCGCGCCGATTTGGCCAAGCCGAGTCGCCTCTTGTCCGCAGAGGACGTGGAGCGCTACGTGGACGACCTGCGCTCTCGCCTTATGCAGGAGCTCGCTGCAAACGACGAGATTCGTATCAACTAACTCGCGGGGCCACCGGTGCCAAAGCGAGCACCGGTGGTTTATGGCGTTTAGAAAGGCTCATCAACCATGAACGATTCTGCTCTTAAGAGCTTCTGCACCTGGGCCCGTACAGAGCTCATCAAAGGCGTGGAGGCACAGATGGTGCGCTACGGCATCACCGAACCTGCACCTTCGCCCGTTGGGTCCGAGACCGTCAACGGCCTGCCCCTAAGTCCTGCTGAGGTTGAGCAGCGTGACGAGCTGCTGCGCATACAGACAGAGGTGGGACACGAGGCGCTGCGCGACCGAGCGGCCTACACCTGGTTCAACCGCATCGTGGCCATTCGCTTTATGGATGCACGCGGATGGCTCCCCAGCCGTATGCGCATGCTGAGCCGTGCGGACGGCAGCCATGGCAGCGAGGCCGTGGAGAACGCACTGGACGTGGAGATAGCGACGGCCGATACCGATCGCATAGCCGAGCTCAAGATGGCGGGCTTGGATGAACCGCTGTGGCGCTACCTGTTTATGGCTCAGTGCGAGGAGCTTGCCGATTGCCTGCCGGGCGTCTTTGAACGCGTGGGCGGTGCCATGGAGCTGCTGTTGCCCCAGGGCCTCATGATGTCCGACGGCGTGGTGGGCAAACTCAACACCATTCTCGCTGACGAGGACTGGCGCAAGGGCGTGACCGTTCTGGGCTGGATGTATCAGTACTACAACGCTGACGTCAAAGACGAGTTCTTCAAGGCAAAACGCAAAGCAGCGGCGGCGGACATCGCGCCCGCCACGCAGCTCTTCACCCCCGAGTGGATCGTGCGCTATATGGTCCAGAACTCGCTCGGCCGTCTGTGGATGCTCAACAACCCGGGGAGTTCGCTGCGCGAGCGCATGGAGTATTACATCGAGCCTGATACTGAGCACGAGGACTTCATCCGCATTTCGAGCCCCGAGGAGATAACCCTCTGCGACCCCGCATGTGGCTCGGGCCATATCCTGGTCTATGCGTTTGAGCTGCTCTTTGCCGTGTACGAGGAGCGCGGCTACCGCGAGCGCGAGATCCCGGAGCTCATCCTGACCAAAAACCTCGCTGGCATGGAGATCGACCCCCGTGCGGCTCAGATCGCGGAGCTGGCGCTTGCCATGTGCGCCCGCGAGCACGATCGTCGCTTCTTTAGGCGTGGCGTTCGCGCCGACGTTGCCGTGCTCTCGAGCATCCCGCTAGGGGAGGACGAGCTGCCGGGCAACAAGAAGCTCGCCGAGGAGCTGAGTCATTTGGGCGAGATCGGTTCGCTGCTCAATCCCTCAGAGGACGAGATCGACGAGCTCAAGGCTGCCGCCGCGAGTTGTTCCGATGACCTTTTTGCCGCTACGGCCAAAACTAAGCTCGAAAGCGCTGCCGCCATCTGCGAGAAGCTGTCCCGTCGTTTTGCCTGCACCGTTGCGAATCCTCCGTATATGGGCAGCAGCAGCTTTAATCCATTCATGAGCAAGTGGATCAAGAAGAACTACCCCGACGTGAAGAGCGACCTCTGCACGTGCTTTATCGAGCGCGGTTTTAACCTTGTCGAGGATAAGGGCTACGCTGCAATGGTTACCATGCAGAGTTGGATGTTCCTGGGCAGCTTTGAGAAGATGCGCTCTTCGATCATCGAGGGCAAAACGATTGTCTCGATGGCTCATCTCGGCCCCCGCGCATTTGACGCCATCGGCGGCGAGGTCGTCAACGTAACCGCCGATGTCATCTACAACGGCCGCGCGGCATACGAGGGCGCTTACGTGCGCCTCGTCGACATCAACGGCAGCGAGGCGAAGCGCCTTAAGCTGCTTGCGGCGATCCAGAACCCCGACTGCGGCTGGTTCTACCGTCGCGGCGCCGACACCTTTAAACAGATCCCAGGCATCCCCATAGCCTACTGGGCCAGTGACGCTCTTCTGGATGCGTTTGGAAACGCAAAACAGCTCAGTGAGTATGGCAAGCCGCGCCAAGGGCTTGCTACTGGCGAGAACGCTCGTTTCGTTCGCGAGTGGTGGGAAGTCGATGATTGCAAGAGCGTCTATTCCTGTGGATCTATTCAAGAGTCGATTGAAAGCGCTTGCAAGTGGTTCCCCTACAACAAGGGCGGCGATTTCCGCAAATGGTACGGAAATAATAGCTCAGTTGTTAACTGGGAGAATGACGGACAGGAGATCCGTAATTACAAAGACCAGAATGGTAGATTGCTTTCCAGGCCACAGAATACAAACTGCTTCTTTAGCCCATCGATTACCTGGTCGAAGATTTCAAGCGGGTCCATTGCGTTTCGTTTTAAGCCTGCTGGGCATATCTTTGATGTGGCGGGCACGAGCGTTTTTAGCGACGAGGAGTCACTCAAGTATCTCCAGGGAGCTTGTAACAGCTCTGTGATCATGCGTGTCGCAAGCATGCTCTCGCCGACGCTTAATTTCGAGGTAGGCCAAATCGCAACCTACCCGATCATTCAGAACGAGGAACAGGAGCCGTTGGTCAACGACATGGTCGACTCGTGCCGCGAACTATCAAAAACCGATTGGGATTCGTTTGAAACCTCTTGGGATTTCAAACATAACCCTTTGGTGTAGGTGCTGGTTATGGACAAAGCCTGTATATCTTCATTTCATATGTCTCTGCATGAATCTAGCTATTGGACTCCGGATGAGATTTCTTCTATTTGGGATTTCTTTGTGACTAAATCTGTAGCTAACTCTGCTTCTCAAAGAAGAACCGCCTCTGATTATGGATTGAAACAATTGCCATTCGATACTCTTCTTGAGTATGAAGGGGTGCCTTCCGGGAAGCGTGAATTACTTATGGCTGATAATCTTGGAGATGTGATTGAGGAATATGGATTTAAAACAACTGTAAATCAAAAGTCGGCTGATGGAGTTAAACAAGAGATTGAAGCTCCGATTGATATCGTTAGTCCGAGGGTCCTCTGTATTCAACCTTATACAATCTCTGGTCGCAAGGGTCCCGAACCTAAAGACTCAGGTAAAGGAATGACTTTACTAACTCATATCCGCAATTCACTTGCACATGGGTGTACGTATTACTTCCCTAATGGAATGATGCTTCTCGAGGATAAAGCTGGTGGTTCAAGTGGAAAAACGACTGCCATGATGCTTCTGCCTCAAAAGGCGTTTACCGACTGGATAAAGGCGATTGATATTGACGCTCGTTTTTATTTTAAGGACGCTGGCAGAGGCGAATTTGAAAAGCTCATTCATAGAAAGAGCAACAAACACTAGGGAATTAATAAACGACGCGCTTTAATCCGTAAAGAATTTAAATCTGTTAATTGTTTAGCTGGCTAGTGCAAATTTTAAATTTGCATAGCCGCACTTTTCAACAAAGAAAGGGCGGTCTGTCATGGCCACTTTACTTCAAGATAAATACGAGGCTCGCAAGGCCGAGGTCAATGCTCGCTTCGAGCAGCTCCGCGCTAACGAGGAGGAGCTCAACCGAATCTTTGCCAAGATCTACAACATGGAGGGCGAAGTGCCCATCGAGGTCGAGGACAAGTACGTATCGGTGGCACGCATCTTTGATACCGCCGACGAGATCCCCGAGAGCTATAAGGGCAACAAATACGTGCGTACCAAGCGCGACGAGATTACCTCGCTCATAAGCTATGCCGTGGGCTGCATGTTTGGCCGCTATTCCCTGGATGCGGACGGGCTGGTCCTGGTCGATCAGGGCGCCACGGTCGACGACTATCTGGCAAAGATGTCCAATCCCGATCACGTGACCTTTATGCCCGATAGCGATAATGTGCTGCCCATTACCGATGACGAGTACTTTGACGATGACATCGTGCGCTACTTTATCGATTTTGTGCGCACCGTGTATGGCAAGGAGACGCTCGAGCAGAACCTGGCCTTTATTGCCGAGGCGCTCGGCGGCAGGGGTACCTCGCGCGAGGTAATCCGCACCTACTTTTTGAAGGACTTCTTTAAGGACCACTGCCAGACCTATAAGAAGCGCCCCATCTACTGGCTGTTCGACAGTGGCAAAAAGAACGGCTTCAAGTGCCTTGTTTACATGCATCGCTATCAGCCCGACCTGTTGGCTCGCATCCGCACCGACTATGTGCATGAGCAGCAGGAGCGCTACCGTGCCCAGATCGGCTATGCCAACGATGCCCTTGCTGGTGCCGAGCGCGGCGAGCGCGTGCGCTTGGACAAGCGCGTCAAAAAGCTTAACGACCAGCTCAAAGAGACCATTGGCTACGAGGAGAAACTGCACCACTTGGCAGACCAGATGATTAAGATCGACCTGGATGACGGCGTCAAGGTCAACTACGCCAAGTTTCAGGATGTGCTAGCAAAGATTAAGTAACTGCAGATACGGTAAGGATATTCATGCCCAAGATCGATGTAGAAGAACAGCTCAAGTTGCGGTTTTTGCAACCGTTGCTCGCATGCATGCCCCGCCGTGTGGTGGTTTGGCACGATGCGGACGGCGAGTTTGCTCCTGAGTTTGAACGTTTGGCCGCCGAGGGCTTCGACGGTGCGGGGACTGATGACGGCGTTATGCCCGCTCACGGTGACTTTGAGCGCCCAGTGCGGTTTGTTGAAGCCTGCGAGGGCCGTATGTTTGCCGTCAAGAAGCTCATCAACCGCGATGACCTTGCGAGCGATATCTTGCTGTATCGCCGTTGCCCGCGCGGCAGGCTTGAGGGTGATTGGCTTGCCGATGTTGAGCTGTATGCCGATCAGTTCCAGGCTGACTATCTTTCGCTTTTGGCCGATCAGCTAGGCATCGAGAATATCGACGCCGTGCGCGAGAGCCTGCGCGAGCACAAGACGTTCTTTGATGCCAAGACCCGCTGCGCTAAGTTTGCCGCGTGTGTTCCGCATGCCTCGGGCGCATCCGATATCGAACTCGGCATCCTTACGGTGATTTTTGGCGGTAAAGAGCTTGGTGACGCGCGCCCCGCGTTTGTGCTGCGTGGCTGTATGACCATGCTGCTGCACGAGGGTCCCGAGGCGCTGGCCGAGTTGATGGACAAGTACTGCGTGCGCGATGTGCTCTCTGCCTTTATGCTTCGCTGCTATGGGCTTGAGGGACCGCTGTATGAGCGCGACTCATTGCTTATGCTTTCATCCCATGTGCTCCTTACGGCGGCGTCTACCGCGCTTCCCGAGGGAGCGCTCAAGGGACTCGAAAGCTATGTGGCTCCCGCCTACGGCTCCTATTGCCTTGAGGCGGTGCGTACGTGGGACCAGACCGCCGATACCCAGGCGTCGAGCGAGGACCTATTTGAGATTTGCCGTTTGGTTGAGGACGCCCGCGGACTCTTTGCACGGTTCGAGACCTTGCCGATCGATGTGCTGACCTCGCTTGATGTGTTTCCGTGCGTCAATGAGGCCGTGCTCTCGCAGCTGTTCTGCTCGTTTGCCCAGGGCGCGGACCGTGTTGAGGATGCGCGCGCATTTGCTGCGCGTCGCTGCGACCTAAGCTGGTACCGTCGTGTCGAGAGCTACTTTGACCTGCTTGCCGCTGTGGCCGATATGTGCGCGTTTAGGCAGTCGCACGCGGGTGGCTTCCATCTGGCGCAGCCCCAGCAGGTGTGGGATGCCTATTCGTCCGATTGGTATGCCATGGATGCTGCCTATCGCCATATGTGCACCGCGTATCTGCGGGCACGCTCCGTCGAGTGCGATGCGCTCGAGGAACCTGCCCGCGCCGTGGCGGACTGGGCGGAGAATCTCTACGGCAACTGGTTCTTGGCGGATGCCAATGTCTGCTGGGCGGCTGCTGCGCAAGGGGAGTGGGCCGATTGCGGCTACATCGATGGTCCCGCACGGCAGGATGAGTTTTACTGGCATGTGCTGCCCGCCTTTGTGGGTTCTGCCAAAACAACGGTCGTTATCGTGAGCGATGCGCTGCGCTATGAGGTTGCCCGCGACGTTGCGGCGCTGCTCGAGCGCGAACGCGGCGGCAACGTCAAGGTTTCTAGCATGCAGGCGGTCTTTCCCTCCATTACCGAGGTGGGCATGCCTGCGCTGCTGCCGCACCAGGTGCTTGAGCTTGCAGAGGATGGCGCGTTTGTGTTGGCTGACGGCATGCCCACTGCGACGACTCCGCAGCGCGAGGCCGTACTTACCCACGTTGAGCCCACGGCCCGCGCTTTGCGCTCGAGCGCATACCTCAACATGGCGGGAACCGAGCGCAAAGCGCTGCTCAAAGACTCCAGGCTCGTTTATCTCTACCACAACAAGATCGATGCCACGGGCGAGAAGGCAGCTACGCAGGATGACGTTTTCGATGCCTGCGCGGACACCGTGGAGGAACTTGCCGCGTTGGCGCGCCGCGTGTGCACCGACGCCCCGGGCGCGCGTGTTGTTATGACGGCGGATCACGGCTTCATCTACACGCGTCGTGAGCTCAACGAGTGCCAGATGCTCGGCAAGCCAGACCTTCCCTTCCTTGACGCTCCTGTCATGCACGGCAAGCGTCATCTGGTGGTGCCCAACGAGGCCGTGGCCAAGCTTTCGGAAGAGGCATGCGAGATGTTTGTTAATGTTGGCATGGGACGTTTAGGTGCCGGTTTTGAGGGATTTGCCCCGCGCGAGAACGTGCACTTCAAGCGTCCCGGCGGCACTAACAACTACGTCCACGGCGGCATGAGCCTGCAGGAGCTCTGCGTGCCCGTTATCGGATTTTGGCGTGTGCGCTCGGGTTCCAAGGACTTTGTCGATACGCGCGTGGCGACGCTGCGCGTGCTAAGCGAGGGACGCCGAGTGACCAACTCGCTCTTCTCGGTCAACTTGATCCAGGAAGAACCCGCCCAAGGCAAGGTCTTGCCGTGCGAGTATGAGCTGGTGTTTACCGACGCAAGCGGCAACGAGGTGAGCGATACAGTCAAGGCGCATGCCAACAAGACTTCTGCTAACTCGCAGGAGCGCGTCGTGCATGCCAAGTTTGCGCTGCGTGCAGCGGATGGATTCTCGGCCAAGGGTCCGTACTATCTGGTCTGCCGCGAGCGCGAAACGGGCAAGATCGTTTGGCGTGAGACGTATACCATCGCTGTTTCGTTTGCCCCTGTTGCTGACTTTGGTTTTTAGGAGTGTGCCCTATGTTTGATAGCCATGACGACGGTCTGTGGGAAGTCCCCTTGATTGATGAGGATGTGCCTGCGGAGGCTGCGGTGCCTGAGGCCGCGCCCGTGAAGGCCCCGGAGGTCGAGACCGCTGCGCCTGCCCCGGAGACGGCGACTGCTGCTGCGCCCGCTGAGGCTGCGGTGGCCGCCGAGGACGAGTCCTCGACCGATGGCTATGACCAGGCTGCGGCCGAGGCTCCCGAGGATGAGGGCTACGACATGGACGGGCTGGACGGTAAGCTGCTCGAGCACTTTGGCGGCAAGATCGTGCGCAAGGACCTGACGGCCTTTATGAAGCGCGGCGCCAACGTGCCCACCTTTGTGTTGGAGTATCTGCTGGGCATGTACTGCTCAACCGATGACGAGGAAGCCGTGGCAGAGGGCCTGGATCGCATCCGCAGGATCCTCACCGATAACTACGTGCGTCCCGACGAGTCCGAGCGCATTAAGTCCAAGATTCGCGAGCTGGGCCGCTTTACCATCATCGACAAGGTGACGGCCAAGCTCGATGAGTACAAAGACATCTACGTGGCATCGTTTGCCAATCTGACCATCGAGCCGTTTGTGATGCCTGCCGAGTATGTGCGCGACTATTCCAAGATTCTGCAGGGTGGCATTTGGTGCATTATGAGCATCGAGTATCGTCACCCCTTGGATGAGGAAGACAAGTTTGGCATGGAGGTCTTTGGCGACGATGCGCCGCGCCGCTCCAAGGCCAAGCGCAAAAAGCGCGGGCCCGAGGACTCTCCGTTTAGCGTGGCGTCGCTCACGCCCATTCAGATGCCCAACCTGGACCTGGATGCCATGGTCGAAGAGCGCCAGTATTTCTCGCGCGACGAGTGGCTCAACATGCTGCTGCGCTCCGCTGGCTACGAACCCAGCGAGCTTTCCGAGAAAGAGCGCCTGCACTTTATCGAGCGTATGGTGCCGCTCATCGAGCGCAACTACAACCTGTGCGAGCTGGGTCCCCGCGGTACCGGTAAGAGCCACATCTACAAAGAGGTCTCGCCCTACGCCATTTTGCTTTCGGGCGGCCAGACCACCACGGCCAACCTGTTCGGCCGTATGAACTCCATGCGCGCCGACCGCGTGGGCTTGGTAGGTCACTGGGACTGCGTGACGTTCGACGAGGTCGCCGGCATGCGGTTTAAGGACACCAACGCCGTGCAGATCATGAAGGACTACATGGCGAGTGGCAGTTACGCACGCGGCCGCGATCAGATTAACGCCGACGCCTCCATGGTCTTTGAGGGCAACATCAACGACACCGTGCAAAATGTCCTTAAGACCACGCACCTGTTTGATCCGTTCCCGCCGGAGTTTAACAACGATTCGGCCTTCTTCGACCGTATCCATTACTACCTGCCGGGCTGGGAGATTCCCAAGATGCGCTCGAGCCTGCTGACCGGGCATTATGGCCTGATCACCGACTGTTTGTCGGAGTTTTGCAAGGAGATGCGCCGCAAAGACTTTACGCACCATATCGACCGGTATTTCCGCTTTAACAGCGACTTTAACAAGCGTGACGAGATTGCCGTGCGCAAGACCTTTAGCGGCCTTGCCAAGCTGCTGTTCCCCGACGAGGCCATGGACAAGGACGATGTGCGCTGGCTGCTGGACTACGCCATCGAGGGCCGTCGCCGCGTCAAGGAGCAGCTCAAGATTATGGCGGGCGTCGAGTTTATCGACGTCAACCTGGGCTATATGGATGCCGACAACCCGCAGGACGTGCACGTGGTGCGCGTGCCCGAACAGACCGAGGACACGCTGATTCCCGACGGGCCGCTGCTGTCCGGCCACGTATTTGGCGTGGGCAGGTCGCAGGGCGGCGAGGTTGCCGTATACAAGCTGGAGAACAAGGCCGTTGCCGGCGAGTGCAAGTTTAAGTACGAGGGCGTGGCCTTTAACAAGCCAGTGCGCGATACGCTGGAAGCCGCGTTCGACAACTTTGTGAACCTGGCGAACCGCGTGGCGCCGGGCATGCACATTGGCTCCAAGGACTACCTGCTGTTTTACAACGACCTGCAGAGCAAGGGCCTGTCCGAGGAAGTTTCGCTCGCCGAGTTTGTGGGACTTTGCTCTGCGGCGTGCAACCGCCCGGTGATGCCTGCGCTGGCGATTCCGGGAATCTTGCGCATGTCGGGCTCTATGGACGAGATCCGCGGGCTCGAGGACATTATGCGCGTGGCCAAAAACGCCGGCGCCAAGCGCGTGATTTTGCCGCTGAGTGCCATCGCGGGCCTGCAGAGCGTTTCGTCCGAGATTATCTCGGGCTTGAGCCCGGTGTTCTACATGGATGGCGATCCGGTTGATGCCGCGAAGAAGGCGCTAGATCTGTAGGAGTGCGGGCGTGCGGGCTTGCGTGCGCGTGGGCCCGCGGGCGTGTTGGCGTGTTCGAGTAGGGAGGCTTTGCCATGGCGGGTGAGCGTTCTGTTGGCGAGTTGCTCGACGAGCTGTTTGGCTTTGAGTCGGTGGCCAAGCGCCAGGCCGCGCTTGAACGGTACGATCGCGGGGAGTTGGTGCGAAAGGCGCGCTCCCACGAGCTGCTGGGCGTGCTTAGGGACGTCGAGGCTGCCGAGCGCGCTGCGCGCGAGTCTGCCGTACGGGCTGTTGACGGGTATGTCCGTCGTGTTGAGGGCGCTGTGCTTGCACACGCTCGCAAGCAGGCGGGCATTGTTGGTCCGCTGCGGATGGAGCGTCGCTATGCTGCCTTTTTGCGTATGGAGGACAAGGCCGAGCTGCTGGTCCGTTTGGAGCAGACGCTTGCGTTTATCGAGGTAAAGCTGCGCGCCAATACGGCGGACAGGGTTCGTGCGGCGTACGATGCTGCGGGGGCTATGGTGCTGCTGGACGTGGCGCGTCTGAGTGACGTGCGCATTGTGGATGCCGTGCCCCTAGATGTCGATCTGCTGTGCACGCAGCTGGAGCAGTTGCGTTGTGCCGCCGACGCAACGGACCTTGCGGGTATGATCACGGCGACGTTTGAGTCTGAGCTGAGCGCGACCGGGCCGCAGGGCACTGACGGGTTTGCGGGCGATGTTGCTGGTGACGTGGCGTTGGAGCGTGAGCTTACCAACGTGCGCGGCGCTGCGCAGCGAGCACGCTTGGCGTCACAGGCATATCGGGCCGAGCGCGCCGCCCGCGTCGCGGGGAGCACGGTGGAGCCGGTATCGTTGCCCGAGCCTGCGTGCGTTGCGATCGAGACTGCGTGCGATACCGGAGAGCTTTCCGAGTTGCTCACTCAGGTTAAGAAGTTGTTTGAGACCTACCGTCGTGTTGTTGCCGACGGCGGGTTGTTCTGTGCGTTTGGCTCTGACTCGCCGCATGGGATTTGCCGCGGCAGTAGCTATATCGACTACGATCCTCGGCTTGACGAAGATGTGTTGGTGGGCGAGTACGACGGTGCTACCAGGCACGATGTTCGGCGTGAGGTTGCGATTCCGGAGCTGGCGGATGAGGCTTCTGCCGAGGGCGGCGATTCACTCAAGGTTGCCGTGGCGCGCATGCGCGAGTTTAACGGGCGTCGCTACGATGGTGTGCTGGATGAGGATCCTGTGCGCCATGTGAATGCGTTTTGGTATGGACTCAAAAAGCTCGGCCAGTATTGTGAGGCCGCCGTGCGCGTGGATGAGCGTGCTTGGGATTGCTTTATCGATAAGGTGCAGTTCGCCTACGATGAGCCCGTGGGGCGTTTGGCTGCGCAGATGGACGACAAACAGGCGGCGGCTTTTGTTGCTGCCGTGGATGTGCTCGGCGTTGATGGGTAAGGTCCTGGTCTGGTAGGAGGCTACACCATGAAGATTGACGTTGATGTAGACCAGCTGCGCGAGAGCCTGCTCGACCGCGCGGGGTCTGCGGCGGGCGTGGGCTTTCCGGCCGCCATGCTCGACGCGATGGATATCGAGGACGAGTCGCCCCAAGAGCTCCTAGCCCGAGCCGAACGCGAAGGCCTCGACCTCCGCGACTTTGCCGTCGATGACGACTGCGGAGCGTCTGACGACTGGTGACCCCGGGTCAGTTCATCCTTTTCTTCCTGAGATATAAGAGAAATCCCTTTTTGAACGTCCTTCGGGTTCCAAAAAATAGCCGATCAGTCTTTGTATCTTCCTTGCTGTCAAACTTGATAGCCGTTAGCTCGATCGTACAGATGTAGTCAGCAACTTGGAATAGCCGGTAGGCTCGTGGTGTGGCTTCTCGGTATACGATGACATCCCTTGCTAGAACGTACTCAAGCGCAGAATGAATGACCTCCGTTACAATCGGTTGGCCGTTGTCGTAGTAAATCTTAACGGTGTCGTATCGCTGGAAGAATTCCAGATGGTCGAAAAGTTCAACTGTGAGGTCTCGCCTCATTCTCTCCGCGAGACCGTTTTGGTTGCCGGCGAATTCGCTCATTCGGTATTGCAGACAGAGATAGCGTATGGGGAGATGCTGAATGAACGCGCGAAATGCGCTCAACATGTGCCTTCGCTGCTCCTTGGGAAGATCTTTGTAGTCGCCGTTTCCATTCAGTAGGGGTCCTGCATGAAAAGGCGTATTGGGAAGCGAGGACTGCGACAGGGCGCGCTCGTAGCGGTCAATGCGTTCAACGATTGCATCGTTTTGATCGTGAAAAACGAGGGTGACGAGGTAGTAGTTGGAGACGCCTCCGAGGTCGCCAGATTCGTCAACAAAGACGGAGAGTTCGCTCATGATGAGCCTCCATTTTTGCAAAAAAAATGCCGGGGGTAAGACCCCGGCTCTTGGAGGCCCCTCTTTTGGAGGGAACCGTATTCTTTATACCATGAGATAAGGGGTGCTTTCAAGTAATATTATAATAAGCAAACATATGTTCGTCAAACTACCTGCGAAAGGTCCTTAGCCGTCCAGAGGTGGGTAGAGCGGCTCGTAAATTGCTGACGCAATGGGCCGGCGTTTTCCCGAGAAGTATTTAGTCTTGACTCGCATAAAAAATGCCGGGGGACATCCCCCGGCTTTTTTCATTTCGGTGTCAATTCAAATGTTTTTCAATCCATCCCCTCAATAAGTTGCGGTGAAATAGGGACTGAAATGGCTGTTCAGAGGCCTATTCAATCCCTATTTCACCGCAACTTATGGGTGGGGATGGCTGCGACGCGAGCGTGGCGATGACGGCTTCGTCGCCGGCGTATATTAGGGTGTTGCCGTCGGGGATGATCGTTTGGCCGTCGCGCTTGAGCATCACCACAATAAACGGATGCTTGCCTTGCGGCACATCGCGCAGGCGCTGGCCGGCCAGGCGACCGTGGGGCGTCACGGTGACCTCGCGCAGCGTAACCTCGGCACGCTCTTCGAACGTTGGGGCGGCCATCACCAGCAGATCGCCTTCCCGGATCACGGTGTCGCCATTGGGCAGTACTGGGTGCGCCCCGTCGCGCAGCACCAGGACCACGAGCATGTCGGTGGCGCTGCCAATGTCGGCGAGCGAGCGTCCGGCAAACGGATGTCCAGCGCCCACCTTGAGCTTTACAAACGACATACCGTCCTCGTCGCGGTAGTCGTTAAAGGTGCGGCGTACGTCGCCGGTCGCATCGATCATATCGAGTTTCTTCGCCACCGCCGGCAGCAGCGAGCCCTGCACCACAATGCTCGACACGGCAATCACAAAGACCAGGTCAAACAGGTCGTGCCCACCGGGAACACCGGCCACAACGGCAAAGAGGCTAAAGACGACCGAAGCCGCGCCGCGCAGGCCCGCCCAGCTTACGAGTGCGACCTGGCGAGGATTGGTCTTAAAGGGCGCCAGCAGCAGACCGACGGCGATGGGGCGGCTCACGAAGAGCATAAACGCCATGAGTGCCAGGCCCGGCAGCAGCATTTGCGGCAGGCGTGCGGGCGTTACGAGCAGGCCGAGCAAGAAGAAGATCGTCATCTCGGCCATCTCGGTGAGGGTGTCAAAGAAGTGCGCCATCTCGACTTTGCCGGTGATGTCGCTGGCGCCCAGCACAATGCCGGCCAGGTATACAGCCAAAAAGCCGTTGCCGCCCAGGTAGCTCGGCAGCGCGTAGGCGACGATGGCCACGGCGAACAAATAGATGGTCTGCGCGCCCTCGGCCGTTGCGTGCGCGCGTTCAATCAGGCGGCCCGCCGCCCAGCCGATGGCGAGGCCCAGGCCCACGCCCAGGATAATCTGCTTGGCCAGCAGCACGGGGATGTTAATGTCGCCGCCGGCCGCGAGTGTGGCGAGCACGGCGGTGAGCATGTAGGCGACGGGATCGTTGGAGCCCGATTCGACCTCGAGCAGCGAGTCGGTGCCGCCCCTCAGCGACAGACTGTGCTCGCGCAGAACACTAAAGACGCTGGCCGCGTCGGTGGATGCCACGACCGAGCCCAGCAGCAGGCCGCCGATCCAGTCGAAGCCCAGCACAAAGTGGGCGAACACGCCGGTGATGCCTGCGGTGATGACGACGCCGAGCGTGCTCAGCAGCACCGCCGGCGCAGCGACGGGCTTGGCGCGGTCGATATTGGTGTTAAAGCCGCCGTAGAACATGATGAACAGCAGCGCCGTGCTGCAGACGGTTTCGGTGAGTGCGTAGTCGCTAAAGTCGATGTGCGCCGGGCCGTTGACGCCCAACAGCATGCCGAGCGCGATAAAGATGAGCAGGGTGGGGAAGGGGAGCTTTTTGCCGACGGGTTTGATGGTCAGGCACAAAATGATGACGAGGCCGATAAAAAGAAGGATCTGGTTCATGGATAGTGTCCGCTCCTGGGTGGTTGGCGTGGCACGGTCAGTTGTCTGTGGTTATTTGTACCCAAAGATGGTGGGTTTATGGGGTTGGATTGCGGGCGTGCGCGATATCGTCATAGACGGCTGCCGTCTTTGCCTCTGCTCGGAAACCCTTTCCAGCTTTATTGCAACGGAGTACAATGGGTAACGTTTAAGTTCAACTTGAAGTTTTAGTTGCGGCACCGGGCTTCGGCCGCAATGCAAGGAGAGGCGTACCATGGCGATCTATGTGACATCTGATGCTCACGGGCACGTGCGTGCGCTTGACGAGGCCCTGTCTAAGATCTCGTTGACGTCCGACGACACGCTGTACGTGTTGGGCGACATGATCGATCGCGGGCCCGATCCGGTCGGCGTTATTAAGCTCGTGCGCTCGCTGCCCAACGCCCGCGTGCTCAAGGGTAATCACGAGCAGATCATGCTCGATGCCATCGTTGGCCAGGATCCGCTCGATGCTGAGACCTGGGATATCAACGGTGGCTGGACGACGTGCGAGCAGCTCAACGACATGGAATTTGAGGCATACGAGGAGCTCGTGCGATGGATGGCCGCGCTGCCGCTCTACGCGGTGGTCGAGACCGAGGAGCGCCCGTATCTGCTGGTACATGCTGGAATCGAGATGAAGGCGGCGCGCGCGTTTTTGCTTGAGCATGGCGTCGATTGTGCCGATGGCGTTGGGGCGGTGGGTGCCGATCGCGAGCTGCTGCAGCAGATGCTCGCGGTACAGTCGTCCGATGACCTGCTGTGGATTCGTCATGGCTATTGGGATGCGTCGACCGGGCTGCTTTCTGCCGAGGGCAAGGGCCCGGTCGTGGTGAGCGGTCACACGCCCACGGTATCGCTTGGGCGCTATTGCGAGGTCGGTGGTCTGGCGGGGCTCGATGAGGAATCGGGACGAGGGCGGATCGTGCGCTTGGGCGGCGAGGACACTGCCGGCGTGCCCGATCGCATCGACATCGACTGCGCCGCCGCCACCGGCTCCGAGTTCGGCCGCGTGGGCATCCTGCGCCTGGACGACGGGGCCGAGTTCTACGCGAACATCAACCCGGGCGAATAACCTTGTTCCGCCGATCTACCGTAGCTAATTTGGGACGGGGCTTTTTTGACTACTTTCGGAGAGTAGCGCCTTCTTACTCGGTAAGCGCTAGAAATGAGGAGCGTCTGCGTCCTCGACAGCGCGAAAATGCTCGAAAAACCGTCGCAACGGAGTCAAACGACGTCGCGGCGGTTCTTTTTTGGCTGCCCGCTGGCTAAGTGAGTAGACTTTTTTGGAAATGCCGAGCACCCAACATATTTGCCTCAATAAAACCGCAGGTCACAGACTTGTGCTCTGTTGGTGTGGTCGGGGATTCGGTAAAAGTCTACTCACTTAGTTTTGCGTGATGAATATTGTCCGCAACGAGACCCCAGACGGGGTGATTCCATCGCAAATTCCGGTGACTGGGCAGCTAATTAGGCGCCGCATGGGTTGCGGTCGCGTTCGATGCGTTGGCGGATGTGGGCGTACTCGATAATCAGTAGCACCAGGAGTAGGGCCATGATGGCTAGGTAGCTCACCACGGCGCCCATCAGACCCAGCAGCTTAATCAAGATCACCGGCAGCACCACGCTTACGGCGAAGCAGATCAGGTAGATCTTGGTGACGTCTCCGGCGTGGCGTAGCACCGTGATGATGGCGTAGATAAAGTCGATGGCCGCGGTGACACCGCCGGCGACGACCATCAGCAACGCCAGCGTACGGTAGCGCTCAAAGCTGAGGCCGTACATAAAGCTCATGAGGGGAATACCGGGACCTGCCATAAATGCGGCGCACACGCCGGTGATGACCACGATCAGCGCCATAACGGCAACAATAATCAGGTCAAAGCGATGACGCTTGCGAGGATTAGCCCAAATGCTCGACAAGCGCAGGAGCTGCGGTTTATAGATAAATCCAATGCTCAGCAAAATAGCCTGCGCCGGAAAGAACAGGGCATTAAAGTACAGCTGATATTTGTATGCCAGCGTGCCTTCCATCACAAACTTGGGCATGCTCTCAATTAGGTTGAACAGGAATAGCGCGCCAAAGAGTGGGGCGCACTGGACAAACAGGTGGCCGACCTCGCGCAGGCTTACGCGGCGCGATTTTTCGGTCTCGAGCAGGGCGAGCGGCGCGGTGACCAGCACGAGCGAGGCGATCGCGGCGATGCCCATGGCCATGGCCGCGATGGGCATGCTACGCGTGAAGAACAGCGCCACGCTGAAGACCGCGATGACGCCGACGGAGCGTAGCGTTTGACTCATTCCAGCCAAGTAGAGCTTGTCGGCCTGCTGCAGGCGGCCTTCGTACACGTCGGCGACGCCGTCGATGACCTTATACAGGTAGACGCCCAGGCCGATCGTCGCCATCTGCGCGTCATAGCCGCGGGCGCTGCTATACATGAGGCCGCAGCCTAGGGCGAGCGCTCCGCAGATCCAACGATTGAGCTGGTAGGAGGCGAAGGACGTCTTTTCGTCGATGTCCGAGACCTGGAAATTGCGCACGCCGTAGTTGCACGCGATCATGATGAGCGTGCCGGTGACAAAGGCGATGGAGAACTTGCCGGCTTCTTCGGCGCCCACGAGCTGCGTAGACACGATGGTGAGTAACGGAAACGCCAGACCCCACACGGCGGTGCCGAGGGTGTTCCAAAGATAGTCGCGGCTGGTGGCGTGCTCTTCGTATTCAGCCTCTTGCGTGGAGAACCCGCCGCCGTAGACGGCGCCGAGCAGACGGTTCCACCAAGCGTTGACCATGCGGCGGACGGGGCCGGGCTCCCGATCGCGTTCGCGCCGGCGACGTGTGGCTTGGCTGCTATCGGGCCCGCCGGCGTTGCGCTGACTCAGCTCTTGGATGCGTGCGAGTTCCTCGGCAGTGTGCGAGGCAGGGAAGAGGCCGTTCTCGATGCGGCCGCCCCGGGCCTTCGCGGCGCCGTCTCTCGATGCAGCGGGGTTGGAGGTGCCGTTGCGGCGGGCGATGGCGCGGCGAATGCTATCGAGGGGCGTGATGCTCAAAGCGGAGTCCTTTCTATTGCTGCGCTCTAGTATAGACACCGCGGTGTCCGCTCGTGTTTTTGAACAGGTTGTTCGATAATTTCGGCGGCGCCATTCGGTAGTCGGCACTTAGGGACGTTCCTTATGTGCCGGCACTTTGGGAACGTCCCTAAGTGCCGGCATCCGGGGACACTCCTTGAATGTTGCCTGTTCAAGAGTGTCCCCAATGACTAGTCGTTTAAGAACGTCCCCAATGACTGGGCCGCTTGCCTGCGATTTTTGACCGTTGGGCGGGCTTGCCGCCCTTGCCGCAAAAACGTTTTTGCATATCGGGTACAACGGGCTTTACGTGAGTAAAGTGCGCGCCGCGTCCACGTGCCGCGTTTTTAAAGGAGGCCCCATGCCTGGTGTTACCCCTGCAGAAGTTCTGTCCAATTTTGGTATTACGCTGGTCGAAGATCCCGCCGAGAATCAACCCCGTCTGCTGGTCGATCTGCCCGCCGCGGAGCTCGTCGAGCACGCTATCCGCCGCGAAGAAGGCCGCATGGCATCCAACGGCGCGCTGGTGATCGAGACGGGGGAGCGTACCGGCCGTTCCCCCAATGACCGCTTTATCGTTGACACCCCCGATGTTCACGACAAGATTGCCTGGGGCGCCGTCAACCGCCCGCTTTCGACCGAGAGCTACGAGGCCATCAAGACCGGTATCGTCGACTACCTCAACGAGCGCGACGTGTTCGTCACGCGCGGCATGGCGGGCGCCGACCGCAACCACACGCGTCGCCTGCTCGTCGCCTGCGAGCGTGCCAGCCAGGCGCTCTTTATTAAGCAAATGCTCGCCCGTCCGCTCGCTCGCGAAATCGCGCGCACCGGCGAGCCAGACTTCTGCGTGCTGGCCGCGCCGGGCTACCAGTGCGATCCCACCATTAAGGGCCTCAATTCCAGCGCCGCCGTGGTCATCAACTTCCAGGAGCGCGTGATTCTGGTTGCCGGCACCGGCTACTCCGGCGAGATCAAAAAGTCCATCTTCAGCGTCATGAATTACCTGCTGCCCGTCGAGGACGACGTACTGCCCATGCACTGCTCGGCCAGCATGGATCCCGTCACGCACGAGACCGCCGTGTTCTTTGGCCTGTCCGGCACCGGCAAGACCACGCTTTCGGCCAATCCCACGCGCCTGCTGATCGGCGACGACGAGCACGGCTGGTCCGACATGGGCATCTTTAACGTCGAGGGCGGTTGCTACGCCAAGTGCGAGGGCCTGGATGCGTTCCACGAGCCCGAGATCTTCAACGCCGTCCGTTTTGGCGCCATTTGCGAAAACGTGGTGCTCGACGAGAACCGCAAGCCCAACTACGACGACATCTCGATCACGCACAACACGCGCGTGGCCTATCCCGTGGAGCACATTCCTAACGCGTGGACTAAGGGCATGGGCACCACTCCGAGTGTTGTGCTGTTCCTGACTTGCGACGCTTTTGGCGTGCTGCCGCCCATCTCACGCCTGACGGCCGATGCCGCCATGTATCACTTTGTGACGGGCTTCACCGCCAAGATCCCCGGTACCGAGGTCGGCGTCACCGAGCCCACGCCCACGTTCTCCTCGCTGTTCGGCGAGCCGTTTATGCCGCTCGACCCTATGGTCTACGCTAAGATGCTCGGCGAGCGTATCGCCGACGGCCGCACGCGTGTGTACCTGGTCAACACCGGCTGGATCGGCGGCGGCTACGGTGTGGGTCATCGCATCGAGCTGGCCTACACGCGCTCGCTGGTCGCGCGCGCCCTCGACGGCACCATCGAGGACAGCGAGTTCGTGCACGACGATATCTTTAACGTCGACATTCCCACCACGTGCCATGGCGTGCCCGACGGTATCCTGGTGCCGCGCCAGTACTGGCAGAGCACCGCGCGCTACGACGAGGCCGCGCACAACCTGGCCGTGATGTTCGAGGAGAACTTCGAGAAGAAGTACTCGCACCTGCCCGAGTCCGTCAAGGCCGCCGGCCCGCACGCTCAGGTGCCCGCCGACGACCGTCATCGCGGCCGCGGGCTGCTGGGGCTTCGCCGCTAGCTTCGCCGTGAGTCCATATCCACCACAAAGGGGACAGGCACCTTTGTGGTGGTTTTGCTCGCGTGGATGACTCGGGTTACAATACGCCTGACATATCGTCCCCTTCTCCGGATGGGGACAGCGCAAGCGTTCTTGTGACGGCACCGTAGGACTTTGAAGGTGGCCGTCGTGAGGGCGCTTTTTGTTTAGGCGCCCTCACTCGGGCGCGCATAATGAAGGGAGAGCGTATGAAGAGCTTTATTGCCGAGGATTCATTCTGGGAGCTGTTTCCGCAGGCAGCGGTCGGTGTTGTGGTCGTGGAGGGCATGAAGCCCACGGCTCAGATTCCTCAAGAGGACGTGGATGCGATTGCGGCGTTGCTCGACCGCGCCAATATCGATGCGGAGCGTCATCTGACCAGCGACACTATCAGCGAGAACGCACCGGTCAAGGCATGGCGCGAGGCCTATCGTCTGTTCAAGACCAAGAAAGGCGCGCGCTGCTCGATCGAGAACTTGCTCAAACGCGTGCTCAAAGGCAAGCCGGTGGGCCACATTACGCCCGCGGTGGATATTTACAACACGGTGTCGCTGACCTACGCGCTGCCCGTGGGAGGCGAGGATCTGCATGCGATCGAGGGAGACCTTCGCTTGAAGGTGACCGACGGTGGCGATGCGTTCTTGCCGCTTGGCGAGGAAGCAGATGACCCGACGCTGCCCGGCGAGCTCGCCTACATCGATGATGCGGGTGCCGTGTGCCGCTGCTGGAATTGGCGCGACGGCGTTCGAACGGCCCTGTCCGACGATTCGGCCGATGCGTTCCTGGCGATTGAGTGTGTAGAGCCCGAGCGGATGGGGGATTGCCAGGCCGCGATCGATCGCTTGGCCGAGCTGCTCGAGCGGTATCTGGGAGCGACGGTTGTCGTTAAGACGCTTGTGACCCGTGACAATCCCTGTGTGGAGCTGTAGCGGCGCCTAGAACCTATTGATGCCCCAAACCACCACAAAGGTGCCTGTCCCCTTTGTGGTGGTTTTTATGTTGATGGGTTAACAAATGGGGTATTTGGGTACGGGTGTCGCCTTATGCGACTAAGATGTTTACCCGTTAGCATTATGCAAGCGAAAGGCGGTCGTCTCCCATGCAGCAGAACGACGAGACACGTTTCGAGGACTTTGTCGGACTGATCAGCGGGCTCTACAAGGAGATCCAGCGCATTAAGACATCCGAGGGCGCAAGGCTGGGCCTCAAGGGCTCCGACGTTATGTGCCTGTACTATCTTGAGCGCAGCAAGGACGGCCTGACTGGCGCCGACCTCGCTCGCATGGCAGGCGTGACCCGCGCCGCCGTCTCGCGCACGCTCGCTCATCTGGAGGAGGGCGGCTACGTCGAGGTCGATGATTCGGGCGATGCCGCCGTTAAGTATCGTGCTCCGGTGCGCCTGACCGCTCTGGGCGGCGAGAGTATGAGCGAGGCGGACCGCATCATTCGCGAGGTGCTCGATACCACCGGTAAGGCTATGGGTGTGGAGCAGCGCGAGCAGATGTATGCGTCGCTACGCACGATTCTCAACACCCTGCGCGAGATCTAAGGCCGCCAAGGCATTTGCTTCCAATTAACAACTGCATAGTCCCGTTTGAGCGCGTATGCCGTGCCGGGGCTTGCTGTCAAAATTCCCTGCGCGGGACCTGCGCAAGAAAGGATTCGCTATGTCCGTCCGCATTATTACCGATTCCGCAAGCGATATGTCGCCGGTCGAGCACCCAGCACTGGCCGTTTTGCCGCTGTCCGTCACCTTTGGCACCGATGTGTACATGGATGGCGTCGACATCGATCACCAGCGCTTTTACGAGATGCTCGTGGAGCGCGATGAGCTGCCTAAGACCGGCCAGGTCAACCCGTACGCGTTTTCGCAGGCTATTGCCGAGGCGCGTGAGGCCGGCGATGAGGCAGTGATTATTACCGTGGGCGCTAAGCTTTCGGGTACCAACCAAAGTGCCCGCACCGCACTTGCCGAGGCGCCGGGCGGCGATGTGTATGTGGTGGATAGCAATAACGTTACCCTGGGCGAGCGCGTCCTGGTCGAGTATGCCCTGCGCCTGGTGGATGAGGGCCGTAGTGCAGCTCAGATCGCGGCGGCTGTCGAGGCCGTGCGCGACCGTGTAGTCGTCATCGGCCTGCTCGAGACGCTTGAGTACCTCGTTCGCGGCGGTCGCCTGTCTGCTGCGGCTGGTGCTGTGGGCACGTTGCTCAATGTGAAGCCCGTTGTGGCAGCGGAGGACGGTCTGATCGTGCAGCTGGGCAAGGCTCGTGGCTCCAAGAACGGCCGGAACCTGCTCAACCAGAAGGTCGAAAAGGCAGGCGGCATCGACTTTTCCATGCCGCTGGCGCTCGGCTATACGGGCCTTTCGGATGCGGTGCTCAAGAAGTATATCGAGGACAGTGCGGCACTGTGGGCTGGTCACACCGAGGGCGAACTGCCCGTTCACACCATTGGTGCCACCATCGGCACCCACGTAGGCCCTGGCGCCGTAGCCGTAGCCTTCTTCCAGCCCGCCAACTAACCGACCTGCCATAAACCACCACAAAGGTGCCTGTCCCCTTTGCGGTGGTTTATGCTTTTCAGGGTGGAAGGGAGCGAGCAATGACGTCTGAGGGCTTTTTTGAACGGGTGTACGAGGTGGTCGAGCAGATCCCCGAGGGGATGGTAGCCACGTATGGCCAGGTGGCGCTGCTTGCCGGTCGTCCACGAAGTGCGCGGTACGTGGGGTATGCCCTGCATAGCAATCCGCGCCCCGGCGAGATTCCCTGTCACCGCGTGGTGTTTGCCGACGGCCGTATCTGTGAGGGCTTTGCCTTTGGCGGCCCCGATGCTCAGCGTGAGCTCTTAATGGGGGAGGGTGTGACGTTTACCGATCCCATGCACGTCGACTTGGCCGCCTGTCGCTGGCTTGCCGGACTCTAACGGCTCTGCCGTGGCCAAAACCACCACAAAGGTGCCTACTCCTTTGTGGTGGTTTAGTTTACTTGGGCTAACTTATGGAGAAGCTATGGCGGCGGATATTGATGCTGCAAAGTAAACCACGGCGAACTATATTGGTTTCAGCAACGGAGCAGGCAATAGGCGATGAAAAAGCCTGCCCTGTTGAGTTTGATTCGCATTCCTCCCCTCTGTGCGATTCAACGGTGTACTTCGGGAACAGGCCCGCTGGCAACTAACTGCCAGCGGGCCTGTTCCTGTTTGTCGGGGGAGTGTGATGGACGGAGCCGAAGCGGTCCGGCTCCAAAAAAGGCGGACGCCGTAGCGCCCGCCCTAAAGCAATCGAAAGCTCAAGCCGGCAGATCGGTCTAGTACACCATGCCCATGGCGTCCTGAACCTCGGCCAGGGTCTGCTCGGCGATCTCGTTGGCGCGACGGTTGCCCTCGTGCAGCACGTCCTTCACGTAATCCAGATCGTTCTCGTAGCGCTGGCGACGCTCGCGGATCGGCGCGAAGTACTCGTTGACGGCCTCGGTCACGTACTTCTTGAGCTGGCCGGAGCCGCCCATGCCAATCTCCTCGGCAATTTCGACCTCGGAGCGACCGGTGCAGATGGCGGCCGTCGAAAGCAAACCGGACACGCCGGGGCGGTTCTCGGGATCGAACGTGATCATGCGCTCAGAGTCGGTCTGGCTCTTCTTGATGCGCTTGGCCGTCTCCTCAGCGGTCATCGAGATGTTGATGGCGTTGCCGTAGCTCTTGCTCATCTTGCGACCGTCAAGGCCGGGCAGTAGCGGGGTCTCGGACAGCAGCGCGTCGACTTCGGGGAACACCTTGCCGTAACGGTTGTTAAAGCGGCGGGCGATGGTGCGGGTAAGCTCGATGTGCGGCAGCTGGTCGCGACCGACGGGTACCACGTTGCCCTTGCAGAACAGGATGTCGCAGGCTTGATGTACCGGGTAGGTGAGCAGAAGGCCGGTGAGCTCGTGGCCCGAGGCCTCCATCTCGGTCTTGACGGTGGGGTTGCGCGCCAGCTCGGCCTCGGACACCAGCGACAGGAACGGCAGCATGAGCTGGTTGGCGGCGGGCACGGCGGAGTGCGCGTAGATCATGGTCTTGTCGGGGTCGATGCCGCAGGCAAGGTAGTCCATGACCATGTTGTACACGTTGTCCTGGATGTGCTCGGTCGTGTCGCGGTCAGTGATGACCTGGTAGTCGGCGATGAGCACGTTGGTCTTGGCGCCCATGTTCTGCAGCTCAACACGGCCCTTGAGGGTACCGAAGTAGTGGCCTAGGTGCAGACGGCCGGTGGGGCGGTCGCCGGTGAGCATGGTGAACTTCTCGGGCGTTTTGGCCAGGCCCTCGCGAATGGCGTTGCTCTTTTGCAGCGCGACTTCGTAGCTGTTCTCGTTTGGCATGATTGCTCCTAACGTATGTTCATGGGTCAAGATGATAACGCGTTTATTGGAGGGGCGGTGCGTAAGTAGGCGAGGGGCGGGAGAGGGACGCGCGTGGTGCGGCATGTGCGATGGGTGCGGCGCGGCCGCGCTTGGCTAACGGTGCCTTGGCACATCCTCGGCAGCTTGCCCTAGAGCTTGTGGTGGCGCTCTTCTTTGCGCTCCTCGGCTGCCTGCTCCTCCTGCTTAAAGGCGGGGTCGTCGGGGGTGACGAGCTCGTCCTCGTGCGTACGCTTGTTGTAATGGTGGCGCAGCACGGGTTCAAACAGGTGCAGGTGCTTGGCGAAGGCCGCCGAGCCAATGGCGAGCACGGTAAAGATGAGCACACGCATGGGCACCTCGACCTGGTTAATCGCGGCGGCGCCGGCCGAAAGCATGATGCACCAGGCATAGATGAGCAGCACGGCCTGTTTTTGGTTGTAGCCTTCTTGGATCAGGCGGTGGTGGATGTGGCCCTTGTCGGCCTGCCCAATGCTAATGTGGGCGCGCCTGCGGCGCACAATGGCGCTAAACGTGTCGATGATGGGCACGCCGGCAACGATGAGCGGGATGATAAGCGAGGTGAGCGCGGCGGTGCGGCTCACGTTGAGCAGCGAGATGGAGCCCAACGCAAAGCCTAGAAGCAGCGACCCCGAGTCGCCCAAGAAGATGCTTGCGGGGTTGAAGTTGTAGCGCAAAAAGGCCAGACAGGCGCCAAAGAGCGCAATGGAGAGCGCGGCGGCGTCGATGCGGCCCGAGAGAACGGCCATCGAAAACATGGTGAACGACGCGATGCCGCAGATGCCCGTGGCCAAGCCGTCGAGGCCGTCGATGAGGTTAATGATGTTGGTGAATGCCACCAGATAGATCACGGTGATGGGGTAGGCGAGCCATGCGAGCATGATTTCGCCGGGGGCAAACGGGTTGACGATGACGCCGATTTTCAGGCCGCCGATACAGGCGATGAGCGCGGCGAGGACCTGTCCGGCCAGCTTTTGCTTGGGCTTGAGCTGGAAGACGTCGTCGATAGCGCCGGTCGCAAAGATGACGGTAAAGGAGAGCGCCAGCATGGGATAGCTAATGTGAAGGCGCGGGTGCGGCACCAGGACGGGTGGCCAGCCTAGGTGCCAGGTGCCTAGGATTTGCACAATGCAGGCAACGACCAGGCCCAAAAACACCGCCGTTCCGCCCAAACGCGGGATGGGCTTGGTGTTGATGCGGCGCTTAGAAGGATAGTCGACGGCATCGAGCTTAATTGCCAAGCGCTTGACCAGGGGCACCGCGAGGAAGGTCGTGATAAAGGCCGCCGCTGCCACGCATAGGTACGGTATGTAGCTCGGGGATGAAGCCATGAATCTAAAAACCGCCAAGCGTCGAAGGAAAAGGTCAGAAGAACGCCATGCGCAAAGGGCATAGCCGAACCATAATACTCGACCAAGGGGGGTGCATGTAATTGCACGCAGCGATAATCACGCGCTTACCAGATATTGGGATGTTGTCGATGGCTTGTCGGGATGCCGACGGGGATCCATATGGACTGTAATGGTGATTTTCGGCAAAAGAAAACCACCCCCCACGTTACGAAAATGAACCCACCTAAAACAGGTGGGTGCCCTCATCGACTGTTCCAGCGTCCTTAACAACGAAGGATACCTGTACTAGGTACGACTGTGTGGGCTCCCTAAATAAACGCGACGGTTCACCCAGTTGCTCCGCGGGGGGCGGAATACCTACATCATAAAGCGGCACTTTGTGGATTCCAGTCTTGACATTACAAAAATCGTGTCGGACGATTACGGCGCCTTAGGCTTGGAGCCGTCTGCGCGGTCCGGGCCTTAATGTTTGAGCTGCTGAATCGTTGTTTTGGAGCATGGTTTTATGCCGACGTCGTTGACCGAACTTTTTTCGCCCGCCTGCCATTTGTGTCCGCGCCGTTGCGGTGCGGCGCGCGATGAGGGCGCGCACGGCGTCTGCGGTGCTAACGACACGCTCAAGGTGGCCCGCGCCGCGCTTCATATGTGGGAGGAGCCGCCTATCTCGGGCGAGGCCGGTTCGGGCACGATCTTCTTTAGCGGCTGCTCGCTCAAATGTATCTACTGCCAGAACCACGAGATCTCGACCGGCAATTTTGGCCTTGAGATTTCGCCTGAGCGCCTGGTCGAGATTATGCTGGAACTGCAGGACCAGGGTGCCAACAACATCAATTTGGTGACGGCGACGCACTATGCGCACCTGTTGCCTGCCGCGATTGCCGCGGCACGGGCGCGCGGACTGGTTATCCCAATCGTCTACAACACGAGTGGTTACGAGCGCGCGAGTGCCGTGGCGGCGCTGGGCGACCTGGTCGATGTGTGGCTCACCGACTTTAAATATGCCGATGCCGGGCTCGCGCAGTCGCTCTCCCATATAAAGGATTACCCGCGTGTGGCCGTGTCGGGTCTGGCCCAGATGGCGCGCGAGATCGAGCGCCGCGGGGGAGAGTTGGTGGACGAGGACGGGCTTATGAAGCGTGGCATGATCGTGCGTCACCTGGTGCTTCCGGGGCATGCAGACGATTCGTGTCGCGTGCTGGACCTGGTGTGGCAGACGGTGGGCGACGTGCCGATCTCGGTTATGAACCAGTACACGCCCAATGCGCTCATGCGCGAGCAGGGCGGCGACCTGGCACGCGCCGTGACGCGTGAGGAGTACGAGCAGGTGCTCGACCATGCCGACGACCTGGGTTTTACGACGATGTTCTGGCAAGAGGGCGGCGCGGTAGACGAGAGCTTCACCCCGGCCTTCGACACCACCGGTGTTCTTACCAGCGCAAAGTAGTGCGTTCGTCGATGATTTTTCTGGGACGGGGATAAAAAATCATCGAGAGGATCGCCTGTTCGAAAAGTTGCCAAAATAGCCGCGCCCCAAAAAGACTGGTTATTGGGCGTTGACAGTTGGCGAGCCGTAGGTAAAATATCGACTTGTCCTGGGGACGTAGCTCAGTTGGGAGAGCGCTGCCGTCGCATGGCAGAGGCCGAGGGTTCGACTCCCTTCGTCTCCACCCTTGGATTTGATAAGCCGCTGACATTGTGTCGGCGGCTTTTTTTAAAAGAAAGGGCTATACCATGGCCGAGCTTGAGTCCCAACCATTGTCCGACGAGGAGCGCGCTGAGTTGGAAGAGCTCCGCGCTGAGAAGGCCCGCCGCGAGGCTCGGGAAGAGGCCCGTCGCGAGCGTGAGGAGCTGGCTGCCCTGCGCGCCGAGCGTGCGAAGGCCGAGGAGGTCGCCTCGAACGCCGCATCCGAGCGCAAGCCCGCGCCCGCACCCAAGCCCGCTGCTGCGAAGCCTGCACCTGCCGCGCCCAAACCTCAGCCTAAAAAGGCCGCTCGTCCCAAGTCCGTCGAGCCCAAGCCGAGCCGTGACGAGATGACCTTTGCCCGGCGCATGGTTGCCTCCAAGGAACCTACGGGCGAGAACGAGATCCCTGGCATGGCGCCGGCTCAAAAAATCATCATTGTCCTTGCCCTCATCGCGTTTGTTATCTTTATGGGCTACACGATCCTGACCAGCATGGGCCTGCTCTAACCGATTTGCATCGGGCGTCATGTCCGCATGCTCTGCTCTCGTCCAACCCTCAAATTCTGCACCACACATCCGAAAGGTCGCCCCATGGCTTTGACCGACATCTCTCATCCCACCGACATCGCAATGCTCACCGATCTGTACGAGCTCACTATGGCCCAGGGCCTGTGGGAGAGCGGCAAGGCCAATGAGCAGGGTTGTTTTACCGCGTTTTACCGCGACCATCCCTTTGGCAGCGCCTATGCCGTCATGTGCGGCACCGCCGAACTGCCCGAGCTGGTCGAGAATCTGCGCTTTACGCCCGAGGACATCGACTACCTCGCCTCGCTCCAGGCCCCTGCCGGCGGCGCGATGTTCAAGCCTGGATTCCTCGACTACCTGCGCGATTTTCGTGCGCATGTAAACATCGACGCTGTGCCTGAGGGCGAGCTCGTCTTTCCGCGCGAGCCCATGGTGCGCGTCACCGGCCCCGCGCTGGAGTGCCAGCTGCTCGAGACGGCGCTGCTCAACATCGTCGGGTTCCAGACGCTTGTCGCCACCAAGACGGCGCGCGTGGTGCTCGCCGCCGACGGCCGCCCCGTGGCGGAGTTTGGCCTGCGCCGAGCCCAGGGTCCCGATGGCGGCCTGGCCGTTGCGCGCGCGAGCTACGTTGCCGGCTGCTCCTCTACGTCCAATGTGCTCGCCGGCCGCCGCTACGGTATTCCCGTCTTTGGCACACATGCGCACAGCTGGGTGATGAGCTTCGATTCCGAGCTCGAGGCCTTCCGTGCCTTTGCCAAGTCGAGCCCCAAGAACTGTACGCTGCTCATCGACACCTATGACGTGCGCGAGGGCTGCGAGCATGCCATTACGGTTGCCAAGGAGATGGAGACTGTGGGCGAGCGCCTGTCGGCCATTCGCATTGACTCGGGTGACCTCGCCAAGCTCTCCAAGTATGTCCGCGGCCGTTTTGATGCCGAGGGCCTGCCCTATGTGGGGATCTCGGTTTCTAACGATCTGGATGAGTACACGATTCAGTCGCTGCTCGACCAGGGCGCGCCCATCGACAGCTTTGGCGTGGGTACCAAGCTTGCGACCTGCTATGACCAGCCGGCGCTGGGCGGCGTGTACAAGCTTTCCGCCCGCCGTGCGAGCGAGGCAGATCCATGGACGCCGGTGGTCAAGCTCTCCGAGCAGCCCTACAAGCGCACGATCCCGGGTGTGCAACGCGTGCGCCGTTATTACGACGGCTTTGGCGGCCCGGTCTGCGACATGATCTACGACGAGGACCATCTGGCGGGGGAGGGCGCCGCGCGCGGCAATACCCTCGTGGCCGTGAATGATGCCGCCCTGGTGACCGACGTGTCCGAACTTGAGTATCGCGAGCTGCTGGTGCCGATCGTGCGCGATGGCAGTGCGGTGGCTCCGCGTGAGAGCATCCAGGACGCGCGCGAGCGCTGTGTTTGGGCGCTCGATCATCTGGACGCAGCTTTCAAGCGCTTCCTGTACCCGCAGACCTATGTGGTGGGCATGGAGCAGGGCCTGGCTCAGGTGCGCGACGAGCTCGTGCGCAAGAATATGGCCGCGGCTTCTGCTTTTCCCTGGGCTCACTAATTCTTTGGGCGGTAGGGGCGAGTCACGCTCCCTTGGCCGCCGCTCGGCCGTTCGCTGAACAGTTGATTGGTTTGACGTATGACGACTTCTTATAAAACGATGGTGGTAAAGATCGGTTCGTCCACGGTGGTGGGCGCCGATGGCAAGGTCAACCGCGCCTTTATCGGCGGACTTGCCGATCAAGCCGCAGCGCTGCGCAAGCTCGGCTGGCGTCTAGTCGTGGTGAGCTCGGGCGCTATTGCCTGTGGCTATCCCGTGCTGGGCTTCGACCGCAAGCCGGTCGGTGACCTGCCGAGCTTACAGGCTTGCGCCTCGGCCGGTCAGTGCATCATCTCGTCGGCCTACGACGAGGAGTTCCATGCGCGCGACCTGCTCACCTCGCTCGTGCTGCTCACGCGCCACGATACGGCCCGCCGCACGTCCTACCTGCACGCGCGCGACGCCCTGCTGCGTCTGGTGGAGCTTGGCGTGGTGCCGGTTGTCAACGAGAACGATACCGTTACCGTCGATGAGATCAAGTTTGGCGACAACGACACGCTGGCGGCGCTTGTAAGCTGCCTGGTCTCTGCCGATCTGTGCGTGACGCTCTCGGACATCGATGGCCTCTATACCGCCAATCCGCACGAGGACCTCACGGCCGAGTTTGTTCCTGTCGTGCATAAGATCGATGCCAAGATTATTGCCTCGGCGGGCGATTCTTCCACATCGGTGGGAACGGGCGGCATGATTACCAAGATCCGCGCGAGCCGCATCCTGATGACGGCGGGCATTCAGAGCGTGATTTGCTCGGGCGAGGAACCCGATGCGCTCGTGCGCCTCGCCCGCGGCGAGAGCGTGGGCACGCTGTTCGATCCGCCGGCGGAGCGTCTGGACATCGCACCCCGCAAGCTGTGGATCGCACTGGGCGACAAGGCGCATGGCTCGGTGACGGTCGATGATGGTGCTGCGAAGGCGCTGGTCAGCCGTGGCTCTTCCTTGCTTGCGGTGGGTATTCGCGAGGTCGATGGCCAGTTTGCCGAGGGCGATGTGCTCGACGTGCGCGACCCGAGCGGCATGGTTGTCGCCCGCGGTATCGCCGAGGCCGATTCGGACGTGCTGGAACTTGCCGCCGGCCGCCGCCAGGACCAGATCGCCAGCAACCGCCTGCTCGCTAACCTGGCCGAGAAGCCGGCGATACACAGGGATAACTTGATCGTATTTGCATAAAGAAAGACAGCGCTGCGGATCGTTTCCCGCAGCGCTGTCTTTCTCGTGCCGGCACCTGGGGACGTTCCTTTTAATATGAGCAGGACATTGTCAAGAGGCAAAATCGGGCCTGG
>CALAMG010000023.1 GCA_937925715.1 uncultured Collinsella sp. | reverse complement strand
TCGTGACCGACCGTCTGGCTCGCTACTACGAGACGGTCACCAAGCACAACCTCAAGTATCGTCGCTACTATCACCAGTTCGACTACTAAAGAAAACGGGTGCGGGAACGTGCCGGGCTATTGAGAGGAACACAGAATGAGACAGTACATCATCGCCAGCCATGCGCACTTCGCCACCGGCATCAAGGAGAGCGTCGAGCTGCTCTCGGGCGCTCGCGACAACGTCCACGATCTTTCAATGTTCGTCGATGACCGCATGGACGTGGCCGAGGAGGCCCAAAAACTGCTGGCAGGCATGGCTGCCGACGATGATGTCGTTGTCTGCACCGACCTCTTTGGCGGCAGCGTCAACAACGAGTTCACCAAGATCGTCCAGACGCGTCCCCGCACGTACCTCGTTACCAACATGAACCTTCCTCTGCTCATCCAGCTGCTGTTCTCTGACGAGTCGGCGCCGGTTGAAGAGACGATTCGCGCCATCGTCGCTGCGGACGATACGCGCGTGAAGTTCGTCAACGATCTTTTGGTCGATGACGACGAGGAAGAAGAGTTCTAATCCGTAGCACCTACTGACACGCCGTAAGACGGCACAAGACCTTTGGGGGGTCACATTATGATTCAGCTACTTCGCGTTGACCATCGCCTGCTTCATGGCCAGGTCGCGGTCTCTTGGGTTCAGGGCCTCGGCTCCAACTGCATCTTCTGCGTGGGCGATAAGGTCGCCAACGACCCGGTGTGGAAGACGACGCTCAAGATGGGCAAGCCTGCCGGCTGCAAGCTCGTCATCAAGGATATGGCGAATGCCATCGAGGCTATCAACTCGGGCGTGACCGACAAGTACAAGATGATCATCTGCGTTGCCACCATCGCTGAGGCAAAGCAGCTTGTTGAGGCCTGCCCGCAGATTAAGTCGGTCAACCTGGGCAACACCAAGCCCAAGGACGAGAAGCGCCCCGATGCTCGTCAGGTCTCTCGTCAGATCTTCCTGACCGCAGCCGAGGAAGCCGATGTGCGCGAGATGCTGGATCGTGGCGTTGAGGTCGAGATTCGACCCCTGGCCGATGACCCCAAGGTTGACTGCGCCAGCGTGCTCTAGGCGTTTGAATTCGAAGAGTCTGAGCTCTTCGTAGTGTCCTATTAGGAAAGGGGGATGTATGCTTACCCAAGCAATCCTCATCGGACTTATCGCCGCATTTGGTAAGTTCGACTTCCAGCTCGGTACGCTCTATGCGTTCCGCCCCATCGTCCTGTGCCCGCTCGTGGGTCTGGTGCTGGGGGACCTGCAGTCCGGCCTCGCGATCGGTGCGAGTCTGGAGCTGCTGTTCATGGGCTCGATCTCCATCGGCGCCTACGTGCCGCCTGATGAGACGATCGGCGGCGTGCTCGCCTGCGCCTTCGCTATCCAGCTGGGCCAGAGCACCGAGGCAGCCATCGCGCTTGCCATGCCCATCGCCACGCTGTGCCTTGCCATCAAGAACATCCTCAACGCCGCCCTGCCGATCCTGGTTGACCGCGCCGATGTTTTCTCTGCCCAGGGCAACCTTAAGGGTGTCTATGCGATGCACTTCCTGATCGGTTTAACCGGCATCATCATGGCGTTCCTGCTGTGCTCGCTGTCGTTCTATCTGGGTGCTGACGCTATCCAGGGCGTGCTCGACTTTATCCCCGACTTTGTTCTTGCTGGCTTTGGCGTTGCCGCCAACATCCTGCCGGCCATGGGCTTCGCCATGCTCGGCCGCCTGGTGCTCACCAAGCAGCTCGTGCCCTTCTACTTCCTGGGCTTCCTGCTGTGCTCCTACGCCAACGTGCCCGTCCTGGGCGTCGCCCTGATCGCCATCATCATCGGCATCGACAAGTTCGACCTGCTCGGCCTGGGCGGAGCCCAGCCCCAGCTCTCCGCGGAAGGGGATGAGGACGATGACTTCTAGTCCCGAGAACAAGATCACGCGCTCCGACCTCATCAAGAGCGCCGTCAACACCGGCGCCCTGGGCATGGAGTTCTCCTGGACCTACTACAAGCAGATGAACATCGCCTTCTGCCTGATGGTCGCCAACATGCTCAAGAAGATCTACGCCGGCCGCCCCGACGACTACGCCGAGGCCCTGCACCGCCACTGCGCGTTCTTCAACATCACCGTCCAGTTCGCCCCGTTCGTCGGCGGCATCGCGATGGCCATGGAGGAGAAGGTCGCCCGCGGCGAGATCGAGCCCGAGAGCGTCAACGACGTCAAGGCCGCCCTCATGGGCCCGCTGTCCGGCATCGGCGACTCCATCTTCCTGTCGACGCTGCGCGTGGTCGCCGCCGCGGTGGGCATCAGCCTGTGCCAGGCCGGCAACCCCTTCGGCCCCATCGCCTTCCTGCTCATCTACAACGTCCCCGGCTTCGCGCTGCGCATCTGGGGCGCCGTCAAGGGCTACGAGCTGGGCGTGGGCTTCCTGGACGAGGCCCAGAGGACCGGCCTCATGCAGAAGATCATGACCTGCGTGGGCATCGTGGGCGTCATGGTCGTGGGCGCCATGTGCAAGGACATGTTCTGGGCCAGCATCCCGGTGGCCATCGGCTCGGGCGACGACGCCCAGACCCTCCAGGACATCCTGGACGGCATCATGCCCGGCATGCTCGGCATGATCGCCTTCTGGCTGTACTACTGGCTGCTGTCCAAGAAGATCAACCCCATGGTGCTGATCGTGGCCACCATGGTCGTGGGCATCATCGGCGCGTTCTTCGGCGTGCTGGCGTAAGGGCCCGGCCTATTATCTGCCCCCAAGGGAAACGGCGACCCATTGCGGTCGCCGTTTTTTATTACCGAAAGCTAGCTGGAGGTGCTTCGTGATTCGATCTGACAATCCACCCGATAATGGCGTGAGCGGGGCGATGTATCTATTTGGCACGGCGCTCTTGTGGAGTTTTATCGGCATCCTCGTTCGCGCCAATTCGCAGTCAGCTCTTTTGATCGGTGCCGTTACGGCAATATTTATGGCGCTCTTTATCCTGCTCGTCGGCAGGCCCGTCCTCCGCGTCAGCCGTCTTATTGTCCTTGTGGCAGTCTGCAACTTCGTGACGGGCACCACGTTTAACTTTGCCAACCAGCTCACGACGGTCGGCAACGCGATCGTTCTGCAGTACACCTCGATGATTTTCGTTATCGTGTATCAATCGCTCGCAACTCGCACGTTGCCCTCGCCTGCGAAGATTGCCTCCGTGGTGGTTGCTTTTACGGGTATGGGACTTTTCTTTTTAGGTGATTTGAGTGCCGAGGGCATGCTCGGAAATCTGCTTGCCGTCATTTCGGGCGCCACCTTTGGGCTGTGTTTCTTTTTAAACTCTCGCCCCGATGCGTCGCCCATGGTGTCCTCGCTCATCTCCTGCGGCATCTCGATACTGCCGATCGTCTATTTTGCCGGCGACCTAGGCTCCGTGAAACCCTTTGAGTGGGGGCTTATGCTGGTGCATGGCCTTTTTTGCAGCGGCCTTGCGAGTGTGCTGTATGCCAAGGGGATTGCGCGCACCAACGCGTTTGCGGCCAACTTGGTTTGCATGAGTGAGGTCGTGCTCGCTCCCTGCTGGTCGGCGCTCCTCTTTGGCGAGGTCTTTAGCTGGAACGAGTTCTTGGGCGCGGCGATGATCGTTTTGGTGATTGTGGCCAACTTGGCATCCGATGCCTTTGGCGACGGCTTTCTGGTGGCGCTTGTCCGCCATCGAAACAAAGAGCGTGCCTAATGGGATGCGCCTGCCGTTTACGGTAAAAAACACCCCGCTGAGCGACTGGTATTAAATAAGGCGAACCTGCATACCTATAATTGGTATCAAATCATTTGTGCCTGGCATGGGTGTTAGCAGCACACCAGGTACGCTTCGAGCCGTGGAATCGAACTCCCGGAATTGATATCAACAACGCGCGCGACGGGAGTGACGACGGTTCGAGATTCCTTATTGGGAGGAATTATGCTTGTCCAAGCAATCCTCGTCGGCTTAGTCGGAGCGTTTGGATGCCTCGACTACCAGCTCGGCACCCTCTACGCGTTCCGCCCCATCGTCCTGTGCCCGCTCGTGGGCCTGGTGCTGGGGGACCTGCAGACTGGCCTTGCCGTTGGCGCCAGCCTGGAGTTGCTGTTCATGGGCTCGATTTCCATCGGCGCCTACGTGCCGCCTAACGAAACCGTCGGCGGCGTGCTCGCCTGCGCGTTTGCCATTCAGCTCGGTCAGGGTACCGAGACGGCCATCGCGCTCGCCATGCCTATCGCCGTCCTTGCGCTGACGATCGGCAACATTACCAATGCCTTGTTCCCTGTGTTTGTCGATATGGCAGACAAGTTCGCCCTCAAGGGAAACCTTAAAGGCATCTACGCCGTTCATTGGGGAATTGGAATCTGGGGCTGCGTCGAGTACTTCCTGCTGTGCGGCGGCGCCTTCTATTTGGGTTCCGACGCCATCCAGGGCCTGCTCGACTTCATCCCGCCCTTCATCATCGACGGTTGCGGCGTTGCCGCCAACATCCTGCCTGCCATGGGCTTCGCCATGCTCGGCCGCCTGGTGCTCACCAAGCAGCTCGTGCCCTTCTACTTCCTGGGCTTCCTGCTGTGCTCCTACGCCAACGTGCCCGTCCTGGGCGTCGCCCTGATCGCCATCATCATCGGCATCGACAAGTTCGACCTGCTCGGCCTGGGCGGAGCCCAGCCCCAGCTCTCCGCGGAAGGGGATGAGGACGATGACTTCTAGTCCCGAGAACAAGATCACGCGCTCCGACCTCATCAAGAGCGCCGTCAACACCGGCGCCCTGGGCATGGAGTTCTCCTGGACCTACTACAAGCAGATGAACATCGCCTTCTGCCTGATGGTCGCCAACATGCTCAAGAAGATCTACGCCGGCCGCCCCGACGACTACGCCGAGGCCCTGCACCGCCACTGCGCGTTCTTCAACATCACCGTCCAGTTCGCCCCGTTCGTCGGCGGCATCGCGATGGCCATGGAGGAGAAGGTCGCCCGCGGCGAGATCGAGCCCGAGAGCGTCAACGACGTCAAGGCCGCCCTCATGGGCCCGCTGTCCGGCATCGGCGACTCCATCTTCCTGTCGACGCTGCGCGTGGTCGCCGCCGCGGTGGGCATCAGCCTGTGCCAGGCCGGCAACCCCTTCGGCCCCATCGCCTTCCTGCTCATCTACAACGTCCCCGGCTTCGCGCTGCGCATCTGGGGCGCCGTCAAGGGCTACGAGCTGGGCGTGGGCTTCCTGGACGAGGCCCAGAGGACCGGCCTCATGCAGAAGATCATGACCTGCGTGGGCATCGTGGGCGTCATGGTCGTGGGCGCCATGTGCAAGGACATGTTCTGGGCCAGCATCCCGGTGGCCATCGGCTCGGGCGACGACGCCCAGACCCTCCAGGACATCCTGGACGGCATCATGCCCGGCATGCTCGGCATGATCGCCTTCTGGCTGTACTACTGGCTGCTGTCCAAGAAGATCAACCCCATGGTGCTGATCGTGGCCACCATGGTCGTGGGCATCATCGGCGCGTTCTTCGGCGTGCTGGCGTAAGGGCCCGGCTGCATAGACTGTCATTGCAACCTGGTAAGGGGATGGAGCGGGCCTATGCCCTCCATCCCCTTACTTGTATAGAGGGAGTTCGTATGTTCGCGAAGGATCGCGAAGCAATGCGCCTGACGCCGGCAGAGGTCAGGCTGATTCTTATTGAGTCCCTGCAATGGTGCGCCAACAACGCGGTGTACTTTTTAGGGCTTATCGGCGCGGCGACGTATGATTTGGCTGGCACGGCCTTTTTGGTTGCTGCCATTACGCTCGTACGCAATCTTATGACGTCGGCGGGCAATATGGTGTCGGGCTCGGTCATCGACCGCTTTGGACCGCGCCGGACGTCGTTTGTGACGTGCGTGATTACGGCGGTGCTATCGCTTGGCGTGGGGTTGGCGCCGTTGTCTGTCCCCGGGCTTGTGTTTGCCGCGTGCGTCTTGGGGCTTGCGGGCGGCTTTATCAACACCTGTACGCATGCGTTTCCGGGATACCTGGAGTCGACCACCGAGGGCCGTACCCGCGTGAACGGTCTCATGGTGTTCTACAGCAATATCGCCTATACCGCTGGCCCGCTGCTCGGTGGTGCCATCGTGAGCTGTTTTGCCACGCAATCGGTCTATCTGCTCATGGCGGGCATGATGGGTGTGGCGGCCGTGCTCTCCTTGGGCTGTCACGAGTGTGTTGCTCCCGCAAAAGGGGAGAAGCCGAAGGGCGGCATTCTGGGCGGCATGGCCGAGGGCGCGCGACTTACGTTTCGCGACCACGACCTGCGCCTTATCTTTATCTCGGGCTTTCTGGGCTTCTTTGCGTTTGGCGCGTTCGATTCGCTGGAGTCGTTGTTCTATCGCGATGTGCTCAACGTGGATATCGTCTGGCTGGGCTGGCTGTCCTCGGTCGTGGGCCTCACTTCCTCGGTGGGCGCGTTCATCCTGACCAAGCTTTCTGCCCGCCATGTCAACCTGCGATTGCTGCTCGGCGCGCTCATGGCCGTGGGCATTGGGTCCATGGTGTACGTGGGCACCGATATGCTGGGGGTCGCGATTATCGGTCAGGCGATTAACGGTCTGGCCTGGGGATTCCTGGAACCGCTGCAGATGATCTTGATTCAGGAGCGCGCCGACATCAAATACCTGGGGCGCATTACCGGCTTTGTGCGTTTTGGCCTGATGAGCGCCGGCGTGCTGCCGTTGCTGGCGGCTCCATTTTTGGCGGAGGCTTTGGGCGTTCAGGCGGTGCTGTTTGGGGCATCGACCATTATTGCGCTGGTAGGAACGCTGTTCTTTGTCACACAAGGGAGGCGCCAGAGGTGTTAGCTATACATTCAATTCTAATTTAATACCACTCACCAGAGAATTTCGACCGTTCACCGAGGATTGGAACAGATTGATAAGTGGTATTAAAAACACGTTAGGTGTATGTCTATAATTGGTATCGAAAAGAAACGCGATGTATAGAGTTGCGTGCAGGACAGAAAGGAAAAGCCATGAAGGAAACCGAGAAGATCGAGATCATGCACTTTAGCCAGGAAGGCTACGTCGAGGACGGCAAGAACGTCTACGAGACCGGCAAGAAGATGACCGCGCTCGCCGACAAGGTCGCCGACGAGGG
>CALAMG010000022.1 GCA_937925715.1 uncultured Collinsella sp. | reverse complement strand
AAGCGGTCGGCGGGGCCATTGTGGCTCTTGACAGCGGATTGGGTCATATGAGCGAGAAGGCTTGAGCCCAAGCAGCATAGGCACGAACAGTAGCTCAAAGCGAACTCAACTGGGAAGGGCAGATGGATAGCCGCCCTTCCCTTACAATCAGCCCAATCCGCTGAAATGCAATCAGTTAACGAGTTTCGCCAGACGCTCGGTCTCTACCCCGCTCTGGCAAGCCACCAGGCGATGAGATAATGCCCGCGACTATCAACGTAAGCAAGGAGCGCGCTATGGCAGACAACGAGATCGAATCCTCGACGGACGACGGCCGAGAAGAACTTGTGGCAAAACAGCTCGCATCGACCAAAATCCACCTCGCACTCACCCAGGAGCGGGTGGACGTCTCCGGCGCCATCAAGCTCCCGCTCGACCGAATCCCCCAGCTCGGCGTGGCGTTCGCCTCGCTCCCCTCGATGTTTCGCACCGTCACTAACACGGTGAGCGTACCCACGCTGCTCCAGGCGACTGACAAGTTTGGAAACCCACTCGATCCGTCAATACTCTACTCGTTCAAGGACGGCAGCGGTCTCACAGGGGGCTACCGCGACGCAGTCAAGGGCTTTGGGCAGGCGCGCCTCCACGTAGTCGAGGGCGACATCGCCACAAGCGTCACTCAAGTGCCCTACGACCCGACGTCGTTGTTCATGGCAGCCGCAATCGCGCAGATAAACCAAAAGCTCGACTCCATCCAGGAGTCCGTCGACGAGATGTTCGAGTACATGCGTCAGCGCGACAAGGCCAACATGCGCGGCAACCTCAAGACACTTGCAGACATCCTCAACGGGTACGGCCTCAACTACGGCAACGCCACCTACATGGCAAACGCCCATATGAAGGTGCTCGACATCAAGCAGTCGTCCGCGCAGAACATGGAACTCTTCCGCTCGCAGGCGCAAGCGGATCTGAAAAAGAAAGGGTTCATCGAGGTACGAGACGGCTTGGGCAGACGCCTCGACAAGGTGCTCGACTACCTCAAAGACTGCCAGCTCGCCACCTACATCCACGCGTTCTCGCTGTTCCTCGAACCCATGCTCGCCCAGAACTTCGAGCCCGCAAAGCTCGCGGACGCCGCCGCGAAGATCGAGGCGGACTCGCTCGCGTACCGCGAACTCTATACCGAGTGCTACAACGCACTCGAAGCGGGAACTGCCGACACCGTAGATTCGGCGCTGCTGGGCGGTATTGCATCCGCTGGCAAGTTGCTAGGGCATGTCATCGCAAAGACCCCCGTGGGCGAACATACGCTCATTGACGAGGCGCTCGAGGGTGCAGGAGAGGACATCGGCAAATTCAACGACAGGCAATCCGAGAAACTCCTCGAGAAGCTCCATCAGGCAAAGACGCCCGACGTCGCGCCGTTCAAGCAGAGCGTAAAGGAGATCGATACCCTCTACAACCGCCCCACGCAGATCGCCGTGGACGCCGAGAACGTCTACATCCTGCCTGCCGAGCAGCAGGAAGAGTAGCGATACGCGACAGGCACGCGCCACGCAGACAGCTAACGCCCCCTACCTCCCCTCCGCCTTCAGCTTCAGCAGCAGATCGCTCAGCTCGGGGCACCTGCTGGAGAGGCGCGTCTGGGCTCGCTCGCCCATCCCCCACCGCTGGCGGATCTCCTGGGCGCGCGGGCTCACGTGATAGTTCCCGTCCATCACCTGCTTGAGCAACTTGGCGGTCACGCGCGCATCGGCTAAGGCGCTGTGGGCGTGGCCCGTCGACTCGTCGAACTCGATGCCAAACCACGTCGCCGCGTCACTCAAAGAGACGCGCCCGTGGCTGCCCACGTCCATGATCGAGGTGTAAAACGCCTGCAGGTCGACCCAGTCCGTAGGAAAAGCGGCAAGGTCGATGCGCTTTGCCTGGCGCTCGGTCAAAAGCTGTCGCCGGTCCGCTCCGCTCCAGCAGACCACCTGGACGGAGTAGCGACCGATCCAATCGCTGAGCCTTTTGATCACCACATAGAGCGGATCGGCCATCGCGGTGTCCACGGCCGATATCCCCGTGAGCTCGCAGACGGGAAACGCAACGCCTTCGGCATATTCCGTCTGCACAAACTGCGAGAACTCGCCCATAACGTTGCCGTGGTAATCGAGCTTAACGGCGTCGACCTCGATAATCTCATTGCGCAGCCCACGGCGCTGGCGCTGCTTTGGCACCGGCGCAAACTCAAAGTCCAGCACAATCTGGCGCACAAAGTTCGTCGTATCGATAGCCGAGATACACGGCGTCTTTTCAGCTGACACGGTTAGGGCCTTTCTCCGTCAACTGCCGCTTGTTACATAAGCGGCTACATTGCCGTAAGGATAGGCGCCCGTGCGGACACAAAAGCGGGGTGCAACACCATGCGCCGGTCGCACGCCATGCAGACCGCCCCAAGAGAGTCGCCCGCTCTATTCAAATGCATGAAAAAGATTTAGGCCCGGTGACTTGAATCAGCGGTCATCCCGAGCCCATCAATATGCAGTGTACCTACAGAGGGCTGGTTAATCAAACGGGCTTTCGGTGACGAAGACCTGCGCGTCTATCCCCAATCGCCCAGCGCCGTCTTCTGCCGCCCTTACGAAAGGCTGCTATTCGAGGGAATCACGTTGCTGTTATTATCGAACATATATTCGTATTTATGACCGCGCTTTGATAGAATGGCAGTTGTTGACGGCAGTTCCATGTGCCGGGCAGCGCCCTCCATGCGACGGGAGGTGATGCCCATGACCGATCTGATTGATTTCGTGAAGCTCCTGACCGCTTTGGTCTCGCTCCTTACGGCGCTTATCGGACTTTTCGAGGCACTTAAGCAGAGTACGAAGCAAAAGAAGAGGGGTCGACGCCGTTAAGGCATTGACCCCTTGAACTAAGTAACGGCGCTGCCCAGCTATCACCCTTGGGCTGCCGTCGACTTTATTCTACCTACGGTTGCCAGGTTTAACAAATGAATTTTCAGTAATGGAGCCTCGGAGCCCGCTCGCTCAACCACCTGGCCATCGGATTAGCCGGATTCTGGGACACGCCTTCCGTCCCAGGCCTCTACCGGAAAATGCGTCCCACCCTGAGGCTCGATTCCGGGACACGGTTTCCGTTTGAAGCCCCGATGGGAAAGCGTGTCCCGTTCCGAGAGCTCATTCCGGGATGCAGTTTCCGCTAGAGATGCCACCGGGAAAGCGTATCCCGTTTTGGAGCCGAATTCCGGGACGCAGTTTCCGCTTGAGGCCCGATCCGGAAACGGCATCCCATTCTGAAGCCGAAATCTGGAACGCACTTTCCGCCAAAGGTCGCAAAAGGAAAGCACATCCCATTCCCGGCATCAAATCAGGACGCGCTTCATTATCCCCGCCCTCACATCTCGGCAAACGAGATCAGCTTGACGTCTCCCCTACTCTCCGCGGCATCCCGACATCCCTGCGTAAAGCCGCTTTTTGAGAAAAGTGCATAGCTTTTTCGTTGCCGTCTAAAGAGCTCGCTTCGGTGCACGAGCTTTTGCAGCACGTCTTCGTCCGCCGGTTCATTGCGCCATTTGCACTCCGCAAACAGCGCAGCGCCCTCGCCATCGTCAACAATCAAGTCGATTTCTTCCTGCGTATGCGTGCGATTGTCCGTCCCCCACCAGCGCCCGACGCTCGCCGGAACCACATCGAGCTGGCCCGCGCGCGCGAGTTCGTACACGTATTGTCTGCATATAAGCTCAAAGACCGTACCCATGTAATCCGATACGTGCGGCTCAATGCGCTTATACGCCATCTCGGCCATATCGTTTTGAATCAGCCCGATGTTCTGCGGAACAAACTTGTACCAGAACCTAAACATCTGGTCGCTCAGCAGATACACGGCTCGCTTATTGCTCGTCTCGTTTAGGGGCAGCTCGCGCTCGACAATCCCAAGCGACGCCAGCTTATCCACATAGCTCTTTACGTTGCTCGCAGGGATTCCCGTAGAGCTCGCAATCTCCGAGATCTTCGAGCGCCCCTGAGCAATTGCTTGCACGATCGCATCATATTGCTCGGGATTGCGGCACTCTTGCATTAGCAGGTTACTCGGCTCCTCAAAGAGATAGCCCGTAGAAGTAAGAAAAAGACGTTTGATGTTGTCCTTGAGCGATGCGGCAGGATCGACTCTCTCGATATATGCAGGAATGCCGCCCGTCATACCATAGCAAACTGCAGCGTCTTCGCGACTCATGCTCTGCCACAGGCCGAGGGTCATCGTAAAATCGAGCGGCATGATCTTAAACTGGGCCGTACGCCTACCGTATAGTGGGCTCTCGTAGCCCAACACCTGTTCCTCCATAAACGAAAGAGACGAGCCGCATAGAATCAGCATGAGCCTAGTCTCTTTGTACAAGTGATCAATCTTGTCTTGCAGCAACGAACTGATCTCGGGATTCGATTGGGCGAGATAGGGATACTCGTCAATCACGACAATCAAACGTTCCGTGCGAGCCATGGTGGCCAATGCATCGAACGCCTCGTCAAAACTACGAAACGACACGCCTGCAGCACCAACCGAACCCGCAAGTATCGCCTGGCTAAAGCCGTGCAGGTTTGCCTCTGCATTGGTACGACGAGCCTGAAAGTAAATAGCCTTCTTGCCTTGGATGAACTCTGTGATAAGGCGCGTTTTACCCACACGACGGCGGCCGTAAATCACAGGCATCTCAAAGGAGCCCGTGCCATACAGTCGATTGAGCTCGGACATTTCCGTTGTTCTTCCGATAAACATAGGGCCATCCTTCCTTTACGTTATAGCTAGCTATATTATATCTTCCTATAATATAGCTAGCTATAACGTAATTCGGCAAGCGGCGCACGCAAAAGAGGCGGTACACCACCGCACGTGGACCGTTCCGGAAAATGTATCCCGTTCTGGAGCCAAAAACTGGGCCGTAGTTTCCGCCAAGCATGCCATCCGGAAAGTGCGTCCCGTTCTGAGCCTGAATTCTGGGATGCACTTTCCGCTGAAACTTCTACCGGAAAGCGAATCCCATTCTGAGCGCTCATTCCGGGACACAGCTTCCGCATGCGGCCCCGTTGGGAAAGTTCATCCCGCTCTGAGGGCTCGTTCCGAGATGCAATTTCCGCTTGAGGCCCGATCCGGAAACGGTATCCCACTCTGGGGCCGAAATCTGGGACACAGTTTCCGCTTGAGGGCTGTTCCGGAAAGCGCGTCCCGTTCCGAGCGGCAATTCCGGGTCACGGTTTCCTCAGGTACAAGACGATGATCCTCCGCCCTTATCACATGCCTTCAAATATGCGATCCAGAAACACAAAACAGCAGATAGAATGCTCTTTTTCTAAAAAGTACACGTCTCGAAACTTACCCAGTCTTCATAACTCGCTACCGTTCAAGGTCGCCGATTACCGCCCACCGATTCGGATGTAAAAATGTCGCCGAAAACAGGCCATCTACCTGCATGGTTAGATTTTGGTCAGCTTTTGGTCAGCTGAGCGGCAAGTTCCAGCTGATACGTTTTTGCTACCCAAAAGGAGGCGGTAGCTCATGACCCATTGCAATGACCAACTCATCGACCAGCTGTTGAACCAAGCCGAACAAGAGGGGCGCTGCCTGATTCCCCCGAGCACGGCGATCCGAAAAGCGCTCCTTCGGCGCACCGGCGGCACGGTTGTCTCGCCCATGCCGGGGTTGTTTGCGCGAAAAACGCGCTGGGATGAACTCAACCGAGCGCAACGCCATTGCGAGATTATCCGCGCCCTTGCGATCGTCCACCCCGATTGGACGTTCTGCTCGTTTTCGGCAGCTTGCCTGCTGGGGCTCGAGGTCTCGTGGCGACACCTGAATGTCGTGCATGTTTGCAGCTCGACAAAGCCGTCGGCTCGTCCGGGCGCACATATTCAGCGGCACCAGATTGAGCCGGCCGGAGCAATACGCAGAGCCGGCATATCGGTAACGCCGCCCATCCAAACGGTCACAGATTGCCTGCTGCAGACTGGTTTTGCCGACGGCATGCCCATTGCCGATTCGGCGATCTTAAAGCTCGACCTTGCGCGGGAACAGCTAATGGAGGCCGTTGAGCAACGAGCGACTGCCCGCAATGGTCGCGCGATTCGCACCGCCCTCACAACGCTTCGATATGCCGACGCCCGCGCCGAGAGCGGCGGGGAATCGGTCGCCCGAGCCGTCATGATCGAGACGGGCTTTGCGCCCGACTGGCTTCAATACGAGCTGACGGACCCCTTCGATTCGGCCAAGCCTATACGAACGGACTTTGCCTGGGAGCGCCAGGCGCGGGAACTCACGCTGGGCGAGCTCGACGGGCTCATCAAATATACCGACCAGACCATGCTGGCCGGACGCACCACCGCCGAGGCGCTCGTTGCCGAACGACAGCGCGAAGCGCACCTATCGCTCTACGGCCACCCTCTGCTGCGCTTTACCATGAACGAGGTCCGCTCGACAGGAATGCTCGCCAAAAAGCTGCAGACGGCAGGCATCCGGCAGACCGCGCTGCCGACATGGCTCAACGATATTGAGCTGTAGGGGCTGCTGAGCTTATGCCCGCCTGCCCACCAAACTGGGACACACTTTCCGGTTGGCAGCACCCGTGGAAACCATGTCCCAAATTGAGCGCTCAAAACGGGATGTACTTTCCAGATGGCATGCCTAGCGGAAACCGTGTCCCGGAATCAAGGCCTAGAACGGGACAGACTTTCCGGTTGAAGCGCCCAGCGGAAACTGCATCCCGGAATAGACGCTCAAACTGGGACGCAGTTTCCGGTTTCCTGCTGTTCCGGAAAGTGCATCCCATTCTGGAGCCGAATTCCGGGACACAGTTTCCGCATGCGGAGGCGCTCCAAACAAAAGGCCCCGGCTCGCGATGGAGTCGGGGCCAAAGGCGCAGCGTATGTAGTTGATGTTGAGCGCAAACGGCCCGTTAGCAATACCGCCCGTGCCCTACCCGCGGTTGCGGACGCGGCTGTACGGCGTATCCACCATGGGCAGATCCGGACGCAGCTTGCCGTCAAACGCGCGGTAGGCGTTCTGCACGGCGGGCGCCGTGGGAATCGTTGCGATCTCGCCGATGCCCTTGCCGCCGTATGCCACGGGCAGCAGCTCGTCCTTCTCCACGTAGATGGCATGGATATCCGGAATCTCGGGCGCACGGAACAACCCGAGCGTACCGTACCTTGCCTGGGGTACGCAGTCCTTGAGCGGCCAGTCCTCGGTAAGTGCGTAACCCATGCCCATGAGCACACCGCCTTCAATCTGACCCTGGATGGAGATGGGGTTGACCACCTTGCCGGAATCGTGCGCGGCATAGACCTCGCTCACGCGACCGTCATCATCCAGAATGACCACATGCGTGGCAAAGCCGTAGCAGATGTGGCTCTTGGGGTTGGGAACGTCGGCGCCCAGCTTGTCGGTCGGCTCCAGATACACGTAGCCAAACTCGCATCCTTCGAGCGCCTTGATGGCGGCCGCGGGATCCTGAGGATGCATACCCTGGCCGGCGACGAGCTCCTGCGCATGCAGCTGATAGGCGCGACCGTCGTCGTACTCGATCTTGATGCCGTCGCCATGTGCGCTCACGGGAGCGGCGGGCGCAGGCTTGCCGGCCTCGATGTCAAGCATGGCATCGCGCAGCAGGAAGGCGGCGCCGCGCACGGCCTCGCCGGTCACGACCGTCTGACGCGAGCCAGACGTGGTACCGGAGTCGGGAGCGTTCTCGGTAGAGCACTCGCCGTTGGCAATACAGTGAAGCGGCAGACCGCATGCTTCGGCAACGTCCTGCAAAAAAACGGTGTTGCAGCCCTGGCCGATGTCGGACGTGGCGGCATAGACCACGGCCACGCCGTTCTCGACACGAATCTTGCAGCGGCCGGCATCGGGCAGGCCAACGCCCACGCCAGCGTTCTTCATGGCGCAGGCGATACCGGCGTGTCCGGGATGCGCATAGTAGGCATCCTTGACCTCGAGCAGTGTCTCCTTCAGCGCCGTGGAGCAGTCGGCAATCTGGCCGTTAGGCAAAACCTCGCCCGGCTCGATGGCATTACGGTAGCGAATCTCCCACGGATCCAGCCCGACCTTCTCGGCAAGCAGGTCGATCAGGCTCTCGAGCGCAAACTCGGACTGGCAAACGCCAAAGCCGCGATACGCGCCGGCGGGCGGGTTGTTGGTGTAGTAGCCAAAACCGCGAATGTCGGTGTTCTGGTACTTGTAGGGGCCGACGGCATGCGTACAGGCGCGCTCGAGCACCGGGCCGCACAGCGACGCGTAGGCGCCGGTGTCAAAGTTGATCTCGCAGTCCAGACCGGTAAAGTTGCCCTCGGCGTCGCAGCCCAGCGTAAAGGTGCCGTCCATGGCATGGCGCTTGGGATGGAAAGCGAGCGACTCGGCACGCGTGAGCTTACACTTCACAGGACGTTGGAACTTATAGGCGGCGAGCGCGGCCAGGTGCTGGATGGACACGTCCTCCTTGCCGCCAAAGCCGCCACCCACGAGCATGGTCTCTACAACCACGCGCTCGGGTTCGCTATCCCAGCCAAACATGTGGGCACACTCTTTGCGCGTATCATAGGCACCCTGGTCGGTCGACTGCACCTTGACGCCGTTCTTGTACGGGAAGGCAACGGCACACTCGGGCTCCAAGAAGGCATGCTCGGTAAAGGGCGTGGTAAAGCGCTGCGTCACGGTGAACGCGCTTTCGGCCAGCGCCTTGGCGGCGTCGCCGCGCGTCACATGGCGGCTCTGGCACACGTTGTCCTTGAGCTCCACCGTGTTGCCAAAGGCAAAGAAGCTGTCATGCAGGCGCGGAGCGTCGGCGGCCCTGGCCTCGACAATGTTGCGCACGGGCTCCAGCGGCTCGTAGTCAATCTTTACGAGCTTCTTGGCCTTCTCGAGCGTCGCCTCGTCCTCGGCGACCACCAGCACGATGGCATCGCCCACGCAGCGGGTGATATCGCCCTGGGCGATCATGACATCCCAGTCCTGGATAAGGTGGCCGACCTGGTTGACCGGCACGTCCTCGGCGCGCAGGATGCCCACCACACCGGGCAGGGCCTCGGCCTTGGAGGTGTCGATGGAGAGCACGCGGGCGCGCGGATACTTGGAGCGCACGGCGCTGGCATAGGTCAGGCCCGGCTGATCAAGCTCGTCGATGTCGTCGGGATACTTGCCCTCGCCGAGCACCTTCTTGCGCACGTCGATACGGAAGGCGCGCTTGCCCACGCCGTAGTCGTCGCCGCGCTCCAGGTCCTCGTCAATCTGCTTTTCGCCGCGGAGCACCGCAGCGGCCAGCGAGATGCCCTCGATAATCTTTTTGTAGCCGGTGCAGCGGCACACGTTACCGCGAATGGCGTACTTGATCTGCTCCTCGGTGGGCTCGGGGTCCTCGGCGATGAGCGCTGCACCCGCCATGACCATGCCGGGAATGCAAAACCCGCACTGCACGGCGCCCACGGCGCCAAAGGCGTACACAAAGGCCTCGCGCACGTCCTCGGGCAGGCCCTCGACGGTCACGATGTTGCGACCGGCGGCAAGAGCGGTGGTCAGCACGCACGCCTTGACAGCCGCACCGTCCACATGGATGGTGCAGGTACCGCAGGCGCCCTCGGAGCAGCCGTCCTTGGCGGAGTGAATGTGCAGGTCGTCGCGCAGGTAGCGCAGCAGCGGTTTGTTTTGGGTCGTCGTGCGCTCGACGCCGTTAACGGTAAAAGTGAATTCCTGTGCCATGGTGATTCCCTTCTACACGCCGGCGGCGATGCCGGTGCGGTCGTGGATGGCGCCATGCGGGCAGACGACGGCGCACATGCCGCACGACAGGCAGTCCACGCCGTCGATATGAGCGCAGTTGTCCTCGATGCGGATAGCGCCGGCAGGGCACTTTTTAGCGCACATGCCGCAACCGATGCAGCTCGTGTCGCAGATCTTGCGAGCGATGGCGCCCTTATCGGTGTTGTTGCAGCGCACCAGAATGTTCTGGTAGCCGAGAACGAAGGCAATCACGCGCTGCGGGCACGCCATACCGCACAGGCCACAGCCCGTGCACTTGGAGCGATCCACGCGGGCGATGCCATCGACCAGCGCAATGGCGCCGTGGGGGCAGGCCGTGACGCAGGCGCCACAGCCAATGCAGCCTTCGCTGCAGCGGGCGTCGCCGCCTGCGGAAGCGCAACCACTTCCGCAGGCAACGTAGGCCACGTTATGTTGAATGGATTTGGCCATAAGAGACTCGCCTATTTCTTAAGAAGGTACGAATAGTTGTCGCGCACGGCCCTGATGGTCAGGCGGACGGCCTCGGGAAGACCGGTGTTGACGGCATCGACCGAGACGGTGCGGACCGTGCCGGCGACGCGGACCTTAAAGTGGTCCTCGTCCACGGCCAGGAAGCCCTCGTTCTCGGAGTTCTCCATGTCCTGCTCGCTCCAGAACAGGGTGAGCTTGTCCTTGTAGGGACGACCCTCCTGGTAGGGGCAGAACACGGCGCAGTTACCGCACTCGTTGCACATGCCGTCGACATGGACGACCTGATGCTTGGCCAGGCCCGGCACCTTAATTGCCACGTTGGCGCGGTTGGGGCACACGTCGCAGCAGACCTCGCACACCGAGCCGCAGCCCAGGCAGCGGGTCTTGGTGCAGTTGCGCTTGTCGCGGCACAGCGACCCCTTGCGCTCGTAGCAGGTGTCCTCGCGGCCGGCCTGCTCGTTGCAGTCGGCGTACTTGTTAAAGTCCACGCCGGCGATGGCACGGGCGACCTCCGCGGCGTCGGCGATAGCCTCGACCACGGTGGCAGGACCGCGACGGCAGTCGCCCGCAGCCCAGACGCCCTCAACGCCGGTGGAGGTGGCGGCAAGACGGCCGCGACGGTCGTGCTCGACGCCCGCGGCATCGTAAAGGCTGGCATCGATGCCCTCGCCCACGGCGCAGATCACCGTGGTGGCGGAAAGCTCGACGGTCTCGCCCGTGGCGACGGGACTGCGACGGCCGCTTGCATCCGGCTCGCCGAGCTCCATAACGTCGCAGGTCAGCACGGAGCCGTTGAGCGCCTTGGGCGCCAGCAGCTCGCAGAACTCAACGCCGTCGGCAAGAGCAAGATCGAGCTCTTCCTCGTCGGCGGGCATCTGCTTCTTGGTGCGGCGATACACCAGGCGCACGTTCTTCACGCCGGCCAGGCGCTTGGCCACGCGGGCCGCGTCCATGGCGGTGTTGCCGGCGCCAATGACCACGACGTCCTCGCCCAGTTCGAGTTTCTCGCCCTTCTTGGCGGCCTCGAGGAACTTCAGCACATCGAGCTCGGCACCCTCGCCCAAGCCCGCAGAGCCGGGCATCCAGGCACCGGTGGCCACGACCACGTCAGTAAAGCCTTGAGCCTTGAGTTCGTCGATGGAATCAACGCGAGCGTTGAGCTGCACCTTGGCGCCAAAGGCCAGGCAGAGCTCGGCATCGTGGGAGATATCGTCGCTGGCGATACGGAACTCGGGGATCACGTGACGGACCACGCCGCCGAGAGAGTCGCGGGCCTCGAAGATGGTGACGGGCACGCCGGCACGCGTCAGGAAGAACGCCGTCGCCAGGCCGGCCGGGCCGCCGCCGATAACGGCAACGTTGCGCTCGCCGTCGTTTGCGATGGCCTGGGCGCGCAGCTTGGGCAGCACGGCGGTCATGGCCTCGCGGGCGGCCTTGAGCTTGCTGGCGCGAATCTGGGCGCCCTCGGGCTCGTAGAACGCACGCTCGCAGGCACGGCCGCAGGGATGCGGGCAGATGGTGCCGGTAATGAACGGCAGGGCGTTGCGCTCGATGATAATGTTGAGCGCGTCCTCGTAGCGACCCTCGTCAACAGCCGCCAGATAGGCGGGAATATCCTGCTGGATGGGGCAGCTCGTGCGGCACGGCGTGGTAAAGCAGTCGGAAAGCGGGCTCTTACCGGCGACCTTGCGATCGGGCAGCGGGCGCAGCGGCTTCTTATAGAGCGGGTTGGTAAGCGAATCGACCTGGATCGCGGTCACGGCGTCGAGAGAGACACCCTCAAACGGCTTGCCGTCCAGATCGGTAAACTCGCCGGCCATCTGGCTAAAGCGCTCGTAGCCACCAGGCTTGAGCACGTCGGTCGCCAGGGTGACGGGCCAAATGCCGGCATCGTACAGGGCGCGGATGTTGTAGACCGTAGCACCGCCGGAGTAGCTGATGCGCAGCTTGCCATCGAACTGCTCGGTAATGCGGCGGGCGGCCTCGATGGTCAGCGAGAACAGCGAACGGCCCGACATGTACATCTCGGTGGAGGGCAGCTCGTTCCTCGTCACATCGACGGGGAAGGTGTTGGTGAGCTTGACGCCAAACTCCAAACCGCGCTCGGCGCACAGGGCAATCAGGCGCTCGAACATGGGCACGGCATCGGCCCACTGCAGGTCCTCGCGGAAGTGCGTGTCATCGAAGACGATGTAGTCAAAGCCCAGCTCGTTGAGGCGCTGGCGGGCAAACTCATAGCCCAGCAGCGTGGGGTTGCACTTGATGTAGGTGTTGAGGCCCTTCTCGGTGATGAGGTAGGTCGCGATGCGCTCGATCTCGGCGGGCGGGCAGCCGTGCAGCGTGGACTCGGTAATGGAGTTGGAGACGCGCGCCGGGATGGACTCGACAAACGCAGCATCGACATGCTCAAACTTGTCCAGGTTAGCGAGCGCCCACGTGCGGCACTCGTTCCAAACCTCGGAGCCGCTGGCGTCTTTCATGCCCTCGATGTAGGCGTCGACCTTGGGGCTCTTGATGCCTTCCAGGTCATAACCCACGGACATGTTGAAGACAAAGCCGTCCGGGCTGCCCAGACCGTACTCGCGGGCAATCAGGTGGCAGGCGAACCAAGCCTTCACGTACTCAGCAAAAGCCTGCGGAACCTCGAGCTCGGTCGACCACTCGCAGTTGTAGCACTCGTCCTGCGCCACGATGCAGGGTTTGTTCACACACTTGGAGAGCTCCTCGCCGTCCATAACCTGAACGGTCTTGAGCTCAAAGAAGCGGGAACCGGCCACGTAGGATGCCACGATGTTCTGGGCAAGCTGCGTATTGGGGCCGGCGGCCGGGCCAAACGGAGTCTCGATGCGCTCGTCAAAAATGGGAAGCGCGCCCTCCTGGTTGGTCGTGACCATCTTGCGCACGCCAAAGACGGCGCCCTGAGTCTTGTGCTCCTCGATGATCCAGTTCATCAGCTGCGAAAACGGGATCGGCCTCATGATGTCGCTCATAATGAGCTCCTCTCTGTAACGCCCGGCGAGACCGCGCGGCGGGCGCAAATACGGTGTAGCGCTAGCACAGCGCCGGCGACCCCGCGGAGGCCGCCTATACGCGCGTCAGATGCGGCGAAACATCCGACGCGCGTGAATCTACTTGTGAATTAGTAGGTGCGATTGTTAAGCGCGCTCCAGAGCTTCTTGGACTCAGCCATGGTCCACGCGTTGATCTTGTCCTCATCAATGCCAACGAACTCGCGATCCTTGTACAGGACGCGGCCGTTGATGATGGTGGTACGGCAGTTTTTGCCCATCATGCCAAAGAGCATGTGGCCGTCGATGTTCTCCTCGCTCAGCGGCGTAAAGGGCTTGTAGTCCATAACGATGACGTCGGCGGCAGCGCCGGGCTCAAGCACACCGAGCTTGCGATCGAAGTACTTGCTGGCCATCTTGGCGTTATTCTCGAACAGCATGGTCATGGCCTCGCACCAGCCCACGTTGGGCATGGCAGCGTTGTGGCGCTGAATGATCAGGAAGACCTTAAGGCTCTCGAGCATATCGTGGGTGTAGGCGTCGGTGCCCATGCACACGGGGATGCCGCGGCGGAAGAACTCGAGCACGGGGGCGCAGCCCACGGCGTTGCCCATATTGGATTCGGGGTTGTTGACCAGCCAGGTGCCGGACTCCTTGACGATATCCATCTCGGCGGGCGTCACGTGGATGCAGTGGCCGAGCATGGTGTCGGGACCGAGCAGGTTGTGCTGCAGCAGGCGCTCGACGGGGCTGATACCGCCGCGGTTGAGGCGGGAGTCCCACACGTCGTTCATGCCCTCGCACACGTGGATGTGGAAACCGGTCAGGCCGTTGTTGGCCTCGGCCATCTTGTCCATGGTCTCGTCCGACAGCGTAAAGGTGGCATGTCCGCCAAACATGGCGGCGATCATATGGTTGTCGTTATCGCGACGCTCCTTGGCGGCCCACTGGGCAAATTCGGCGTTCTCGGCAATGGCCTGGTTGCATTTTTCCTGGCCGCGGCGATCGGAGACCTCGTAGCACAGGCACGAACGCATGCCCAGCTCCTGAGCTGCATCCTTAATGGTAAAGAGGCTTCCCGGGATCTCGCAGAAGCTCGCATGGTGATCGAAGATCGTGGTGACGCCATCGCGGATGGAGTCAAGAATCGTGGCATAGGCGCTGGCCTTGGTGCCGTCGAGCGTCAGGTTGTCGTCGATCTTCCACCACTGCTGCTCAAGATTCTCCAGGAAGTTGGTGGGGTTGCAACCCTTAATGGCAAGGCCGCGGGCCAGACCCGAGTAGATGTGGGTGTGGCAGTTGATGAGTCCGGGCATGATGAGGTTGCCCTGGGCATCGACGTACTCGGCATCCGGGTACTTGGCCTTGAGCTCGCACTCGGGACCCACTTCGACGATCGTATCTCCGTCAATGGCGACCGCACCGTTTGGAATGAACGGGGCCTGAGCATTGCGGGTAAAGACGGAACCGTTAGCGACCAGAAGCATAAATGCTCCCTTCAACATCAGGGGCGGGGTTTGACACCTCTGACATGGCGGAGTGCGAAGCGCCGGCCTACACCGGAAACGGGCCCTCTCCCGTCAACGCTTCACCAAAGGGACAAACCCTTTGAAGTGCGGCTTGGCACCGCATGACGTCGGCGGACGAGGCGATGCGCCCGCCGACGAATAGCACCGAATTGGTTACTTCTTGCTCTCGGGCAAGACCAGATCCACGGCAGCGTCCTTGGCAGCATCGATGTGCTGAGCCACGACCGGCGTCTGCGGAAGGATCAGGTTAAGGACAATGGCCATGATGGCGGTGGGGGTTACGGCATTGGAGCCGATGACGGTGGGCACCCAGGTGGGCATACCCTCACCGGCAAGGCAACCGCTGGCCATCCAGATACCCAGGCCAAAGACGACGGAGGTACCGACGATGGTGGTGGTGCGCTGCGTGAGGCCCTCGCGGGTGAACATGCGCACGCCGTTCATGGTGATGGTGCCAAAAACGCCAACGGTCGCGCCGCCGATGACAGGCTGCGGGATGGCGGAGAGCACGGCAGAGAGCTGCGGGAACAGGCCGGCGATGGCAAAGACGGCCGCGATGATCACAAAGACCCACTTGTTGACGACCTTGTTGGAGCAGATGATGCCCACGTTCTGGCCAAGGGCACTGGTGGGAAGACCGCCCAGCAGGCCGCCGACCATAGAGGTGAGGCCCTGGGACACGATGGCGCCGGAGAGCTCGCGCTCGGTGGGCATACGGTCGATGGAGCCCAGGCAGGCAGCGGAGACGTCGCCAATAACCTGGATGGCAACCATGGGGAACACGACGGCGAGGGTAATGCAGACCTCGGGATCAAACTCGAGCGCGTAGGGCATGAGCTTGGGAAGGGCGAAGACCTGAGCGGTGGCGACGCTGGAGAAGTCGATCATGCCAAAGGGGATGGAAACGATCATGCCAACGATCATGCCAAAGAACACAGATCCCAGCTTGAGCGTACCCTTGCCAAAGTTGGCGAGCGCAAAGACCACGGCGAAGGTGATAAGAGCGACGCACCAGGCCTGCGGGGTGCCCCACAGCGGCGTACCCATACCGCCGGCCATATACTTGACAGCCGTGGGATAGAGAGAGACGCCAATGGAGAAGATGACCGTACCGGTCACGACAGGCGGGAACAGCCACTTGATCTTGCTGTAGGCCAGACCAAAGAGGACCGCGACGGCGCCGCCGACGATCTCGCCACCCAGCAGCGCACCAAAGCTAAAGCCCGAGGCACCCATGGCCTGCAGGGCCGGCAGAAACGCGAACGAAACGCCCATGACGATGGGCAGGCCGCCGCCGATGCGACGGAAGGGAGCGAAGGCCTGAAGGGCCGTGTCGATCGCCGAAAGAATGAGCGCGACCTGGATGATGTCGGTGCTCTGCTGGCTATTAAAGCCGTAGACGCCGGCCATGATGACCGCCGGGGTAATGATGCCGGCAAACGATGCCAGTACGTGCTGAAGGGCACACGGGATCATTTCCTTAACGGGAGGCATGCCTTCGCGAGTGAACAGGGCTTCAGTGCCGTTCGTAACCGTCTCCTGGGTCATTTGACCACCAATCCTCGAAGTAGTTGTTTTCGCATCTAACGCTCTATTGTGACGCAGTGCGGGGTTGAGGTTGTGCCTTCATTGCATATCGTATTAAAGATGATTCTCATTCTCAATAATAATTTTTTGTTATCAGACCATTCTTCAGCTGAAATAACGCATTTCCGCAGGTCAGGAAAGTGTCTGGTCAAAATAACATCTAACTTTTCTTTTGGTCAACCGTTTACCGCTAAATTCCTACCGTTCGTCTGCATTACGCAATGTACCTGCGGATATACGAGATGGTGGGCAGCGTGTTACCATGAGAAAAAATTGTTATGAACATTTCCGTTTTCACCCAAAGGAGTTGCCCGTGAACGAGACCGTACGCCGCTTTTTGCCGATGGTCGATTTTCTGGAGCAGATACTCGGCAAAAACAGCGAAATCGTGCTGCACGATTTCTCGGATCCCGACCACGCCATCGTCGATATTCGCAACGGCATCGTGAGCGGCCGCAAGGTCGGCGGCCCCGCCACCGATCTGGCGCTCAAGATCATGCACGACCCCAAGTATCGCGACCTGCCGTTTATTACGGGCTACGAGGGGCGCGGTGCCGGCGGCAAGACGTTGGAGTCGGCGACGTACTTTATCCGCGAGAATGACGAGATCGTCGGTATGCTCTGCGTCAACACCGACCTCTCGACCGTACGCTCCATCAACGCCATGGCGCAGCAGCTCATGGCGTGCTTCGACGCGGCGCCGACGCGCACGGAGCCCGCCCCTATCGAGGTCGAAAGCCTTTCGGAGTCCACACAGGAGCTCATCGACCGCAGCATTGCCGAGTTGCTGAGCGCGCGCGGGCTGGATGTAGCGTCGCTTGGTCAGAGCGACCGCGTGGACGTCATTCGCCACCTCAACGGCAACGGGGTGTTCATGCTCAAGGGCGCCGTGGCCTGCGCCGCCACCGCGCTGGGCATCTCGGAGCCCAGCGTCTACCGCTACCTGCAAAAAGTTCGCAAGGAGGGCTAACGAGCAAAATGGAGCGCGGCTCCACAAGCGATCCGTCACTTAACAAAAGACCCTGCAGCTCGCACGCGCTGCAGGGTCTTTTTGCATGTCATGTTTAGTTGTTGCCAACGCCTTAGAGAGCGGCGACGACCTCGATCTCGACCAGACCGCCAGCCGGAAGGGCGGCAACCTGGAAAGCGCTGCGCGCGGGGAACGGGGCCTCGAACTTGGAGGCGTAGATCTCGTTCACGGCAGCGAAGTCGGCAATGTCGGCCAGGTAGACCGTGGTCTTGACGACATCGGCAAACGTAGCGCCGGCGGCAGTCAGCAGGGCCTCGACGTTAGCAAGGGACTGCTTGGCCTGGGCCTCGACGCCCTCGGGCATCTTGCCAGTTGTGGGGTCGATGCCCAGCTGGCCGGACAGGAACACCATGTTGCCGGTCTGGATACCGGGGGAATACGGTCCGATGGCTGCGGGTGCGTTATCGGAAGACACGACGGTCTTGCTCATGTTTTTCTCCTTACGATCAATTGAGAGAGCGTGAGCGCGGCGTTCGCACCGGGAGGCACAGTTCGGTCTGAACACCGCGCTTGATTGGGATAGTACTCAAGGTTTCTGTTTGATGCAAGAATATTATCAGCTTGCGAGAATATTTTATCGCCCAACGGCGCCCGTTGGCAGCTGAACGGTTCTCCACGGGGTCAGCCAGCCTAAGCTGCTGAAGACTTTATCCCGCTTGGAGCACGGGCATCGCCTGCCGCAACGGCACCACTATACTTTTGAATATCTGAGCATTTTGAAAGGCAGGATATGACCGCAACCGCCAGTCGAACCACCAACCGCAGACCCGAGCTTTTGGCGCCCGCCGGAGGGCCCGAGCCCTTTGCCGCCGCGCTCGCTGCCGGGGCAGACGCCATCTACTGCGGCATGGGCAGCTTCAACGCCCGCCGCAAGGCAACCAACTTTACCGACGAGGCCTTTGAGCAAGCCTGCCGCGCCGCGCATCTAGCCGGGTCGCGCGTCTACGTCACGGTAAACATCGTCATCAAGCAGTCCGAGATGGGCGATGCGCTGCAACTCATCCATCGCTGCTCCACGCTGGGCGCCGACGCCTTCATTATCCAGGACTGGGGTCTGTTCTTTGAGGTCAAGCGCACCATGCCCGGCATCGAGACACACATCTCGACCCAGGCGAACATCCACGACGACCGCGGAACCCTTTGGTGCCGTGAGCAGGGCGCCGACCGCGTGACTCTCTCGCGCGAGCTCTCCATCGACGAGATCGCCGCCATTCACAACGCCGCGCCCGATGTGGACCTTGAGGTCTTTAGCCACGGTGCCATCTGCTTTTGCTACTCGGGTCTGTGCCTGCTGTCGAGCTTTGCCATGGCTGGCCGCTCGGCCAACCGCGGCATGTGCGCCCAGCCCTGCCGCCTACCCTACGAGTTGATCGACGAGAACGGTCGCGCGCTCTCCCCTGCCGGTCGCGAGCGCGCGCTGTGCCCGCGTGACACCAACACCTCACAGCTTGTTCGCCGTCTGTATGACGCCGGCGCCGCATCGCTCAAGCTCGAGGGCCGCATGAAGGCACCCGATTACGTGTACTCCATCGTTGATGTGTATCGTCACGAAATTGACGACATGCTATCCGGAGCCGCCGTTGCCAAGGACGAGGAAGCCGCCCGCCAGCGCCAGCTCAAGCGCTGCTTTAACCGCGACTTTACGCACGCCTACCAAGACGGTACCTCGGGTGACGAGATGATGAGCTACGAGCGCTCCAACAACCGCGGCCAGATCGTGGGCACGGTGCTGGGCAGCCGCCCGGCCAACCGCGATGTGCGCGGCCTCAAGCCCGACGACCGCCGTCGGCGCGCCGCCATCGCCCGCATTGAGTTGTTTGAGCCCGTGGGCAAGGGCGACCTGCTGGAGCTTCGCCACGATAACGAGTTTGACCAGTTCCTGACCACCATTGCCGCCGATGATGCCGCCGCCGGTGACATCATCGAGTGCCGCGTGCCTCGCAGCATGCCCGAGGGCTGCCGCGTGCGCGTGATTCGAAGCCAGCGCGCCATTGACGCTGCCGGCGCCGCGCTCAAGCGCGATGTGCTGCGCCGCCGCGCCGTTGATGTAACCGTTGTGGCGCGTTTGGGCGAACCGTTTACCGTGACGCTCACCTGTTGCGACGACCCCACACTCGCTGCTACTGCGACCGGCTTTACCGTCGAGGCCGCCAAGACCCGCGCCGTTGAGGCGTCCGATCTGGTTGAGCACGTCGGGCGCATGGGCTCCTCTCCCTTTGAGGCTGCGAGCTTTGAGGTGGCGCTCGATGAGGGCTGCGGTATGGGCTTCTCCGCCGTGCACAAGGTGCGCGCCGCCGCCTGTAAAGCATTGGAGGAGGCCATTCTGGCGCCGTACGAGGAGCGCGCGAAAACGCTCGAGTTGCCGGTGCTCGACAAATGTACGCGCGCCATGCCTGAGCATTACCGCGATGAGCCGCAGATTTGCGCCACCGTCACCTCGCTCGAGGGCGCCGAGGCCGCTCGTGCGGAGGGCGCCACGCGCATCTATATGACCACCGACGCGCTCGAGGCGGTCGGACTCTCCCCTGCCGATACATTTGAGCAGGGTATCGTGCCCGTACTCGACGAGGTCTGCCGCGCCGTCGACCACGAGCGCGTCGATCCCTGGGTTGTTGCCGGCGCCACGGTCGCTATTGGCAACATCTCCGAGCTTGCCCTGGCCGCCCAGGTTGGCGCCACGGCCGAGATTCGCTCTTGCCTGCCGGTTCACAACGCACCCTGCATGGAGGCGCTTGCCGAGCGCGGAGCCGGTACGTTTTGGCTCTCGCCCGAAATCACGCTCGACGAGATTGTCTCGCTCGGCGCCGCCGCGCCCGCGGCTCTGGGCATCACCGTCTTTGGCCGCCCGCGCGTCATGACAAGCGAGCATTGCATTCTGCAGGTTGCCAACGGCTGCATCCACGATTGCGCCAACTGCCGCCTGCGTGCCCGCAAGCTCTCGCTCAAGAATATCGACGGCAAGGTCATGCCCGTACGCACCGACATCCATGGCCGCTCTCGCCTGTACGACGCCTACCCCATCGACCTCACGCCGCAGGTTCCTCAGCTGCTCGATGCCGGCGTGCGTCGTCTCATGGTAGACGGAACGCTGCTCGAAACAGATGAGGTGGGCCGTGCCGTCGCCCGCGTCCGTCGCGCCGTCGAGGCGGCTCAAGCCGGCCGTAAGCCCGCCGCCCGTCTGCGCGGGGCGACCTCCGGCTGCATGTTTGTGGGAATTAGCTAACCGAAAGGCTCACACGTGAACGAAGAACCTCAAGTCCTCTACTGCGACGCCTGGCTTATGGCCATCGACAAGCCCGCCGGCATGATCGTCCACGGCGACGGCACCGGCGAGCGCACGCTCACCGACTACGCCAGCGACCTGCTGCTGGCGATGGGCGACGGCTTTGCCGCGACCGACATGCAGCCGCTCAATCGCCTGGACCGTGACACCACCGGCGTGGTGCTGTTCTCGCCCGACAAGCAGACGCAGCCCGCCTTTGACCAGATGATTATCGACCACGCTTTCGAAAAGCACTACCTAGCGCTCGCCGAGGGCAAGATCGACTGGAACGAAAAGCTCATCGACAAGCCCATCGCCCGCGACCGTCACGACAGCCGAAAGATGCGCGTCGGCGCCAGCGGCAAGCCGTCTCAAACGCGCGTGAAGGTGCTCAAACGCCTTAAGAGCCGTCGTGGCCTGCCCACGCGCTCGTATATCGATGTCGAGCTGCTCACCGGCCGTAAGCATCAGATCCGCGTGCACCTGGCAAGCGAGCGCCATCCCCTGGTTGGCGACGACCTGTACGGCACACCGCGTCCTTGCGGCCTCATGCTCCATGCCCACAGCGTGTCCTTCACGCATCCCGTAACCGGCGAGCATATCTATATCGAAGCCCCCTGCCCCTGGGAGCCATAAAACCTGCCGAAAAGGGACAGGTTTATTTTGGCAGGTTTTATCTGGACAAACGTCAAAACCACCACAAAGGTTCCTGTCCCTTCGCGGTGGTTTTGGCCTTAGCCCGTCCCCTGCTGTTAGACCGTGATGACGTTGTCCATTGCCCGGTACTTGGCGGGGACATCGCCTGCGGTAATAATCGTTGCGTCACGGAAGTCCGCGAACTTGACGGGCGCCACCATGCCAAATTTACTGGCGTCCGAGATTACGAAGCGCTTGGCCGTATGGCGCATCGAGATACGCTTTACTTGCGCCTCCTCGATATCGGGCGCCGTGAAGCCCTGCTCGGCGGCAATGCCGTTAGAGCCCCAAAAGCCACAGTTGAAGTTGTAGCGGTCTAAGGTTGCCAAGGCATCGGGGCCAACGAGCGCCTCGGTCTCGGGTTTGAGCTCGCCGCCCAGCACCACGGCACGCATGCCGCGCAAAGCAAGGCGTTGAGCATGGAGCACGGAATCGGTCACATAGGTGACATCTTCAAGGTGTGGAAGATGCTCGATGAGCCTGAGCGTCGTCGAACCCGAGTCGATGTATACAAAGCTCTCGGGCTCCACAAGTGCCGCCGCACGGGCGCAGATACGCTCCTTGTCGTCGTTATGGAAGTCGCTGCGCTCATTAAGCGTTAGGTCGCGCGTCACGTGCGCGCGCTCAAGACTCGTCGCTCCACCGTGGACCTTGGCGATGCGATGCGCTCGGTCGAGCGTCTGCAGGTCGCGCCGAATGGTAGACGCCGTCACGCCCAAGGCTTCGGCAAGCTCCGACACGGTAACCGAGCCGGCCTGCTGCACCATCGACACGATCGCGTTGAGCCTATCTTCCGCTAGCATCGCTTACTCCTCCTCGGGGTACACGACTCCCCAGTCGGCGCGAAGCTTGGTCATAAGCTTCATAACATCAGAAGCATAATCCAGCAGCTCGCGCTTAGAGTCGTCGCCGGCAACGGCCTTCTCAAGATCGGCCATCTCATAGCAAAGGGCGTAAGCCTCGGTGCCGGCGTGGACCTCCTCGCGGTGGCCGTCCGCAGTCCACACGATGGTCGCATGATCGGCGCGCGGATACTCGTTGACCTCGATATAGCACTTATCGAAGCTAATAATCGAGCGCTTGGGTTGCTTGGAGTGGAGTGTGAGGCTCACAACGCCCAGCTGCTGCTCGGCATTACGGCAGACGATGCCGCCCGCAACGTCAACACCGGTCTCACAGGTGTTGCCCAACGAAACGACCTCAATGGGCTGGCTTGCCATAAAGATACGCATGACGGACAGGGCATACACGCCAATGTCGAGCATGGCACCGCCAGCAAGGTTGCGGTTGTAGAAGCGATTGGTCAGATCGCCGTACTCCTTGTAGCTACCAAAGTTGAGCTGGGCGAGGTTCATGCGGCCAAACTCGCCGGCATCCATGCGACGGCGCAGCTCTTGATACAAGGGCATATGAAGCACCGTGGTGGCGTCCATGAGGACCACGTTTTGCTCGTCGGCAATGGCACGTGCCTCGTCGAGCTCGGCGGAGTTAAGGGTAATGGCCTTCTCGCAGAGCACGTGCTTGCCAGCCGCCAGAGCGGCGCGCAGGTAGGTGATATGCGTGTTATGCGGGGTGGTGATATAGACTGCGTCAATGTTCGGATCGGCGTAGAGGTCATCGACCGTTTCATAGACCTTCTCGATGCCATACTGCTCAGCAAAAGCCTGAGCCTTGGACAGCGTACGGTTGGCGACGCCCGCAAGCTTGCGGCCGGCAAGAGCGAGAGACTGGGCCATCTGGTTGGCGATAACGCCGCACCCGATCACAGCCCAGCGGAGCTCGGGGGCAGTAAAAATATCGTTGGGGAACGGCTGATCCTGGACCGAGGCAAACGCCGCCTTAGCGGCTGCTTCGGCGTCGAGCGGAGCCTGTTTGAAATCTGCCATGATGTGCCTCCTGAGTCATCGGAAGTCCTTCATTTCTAACAGTCCTATATTCGCACAATTGCGCGCGCATCTGCTCGTGTTTGCGTGTTTATTTGCTAATCGGTCATTATTTAACCATAGGTAGCAGATGTTTGCGCGGTTATGCGTATTATCGCGCAAGGCTATGCGCGCAAATGCGCATGCGACGATCCTCATGAAACATAAAAGGGCGGAACACCATAGCCATAAAAGACAGAGTAGGCCGTATTACTCCACCCCTCTGGGGACATCAGACATCAAAGGACCGTCCCAAACTGCCGGCACATAGGGACGTCCCAAGCTGCTGGAACCTGGGGGCGTTCCCCGTGCGACGTTTTCGTGGCAAGACTGTCCTCATCAACTAGCCGTTTAAGAACATCCTCAACGACTAGTCATTTAAGTCTGTCCCCAATGAGTGTGTCCCCAATGAGTAGGGATAGAAAAAGGCCCGGATGCCGTGGGGCATCCGGGCCTTTGCTAGCAACTTGATGTTGCGGGCAGCTTAGAACTTGTGGCCGCACTTCTTGCAGACGCGCAGCTTGTTCTTGCCGTCCTTCTCGTGACCGACGCGGGTAACCTTACCGCACTCGGGGCAGACGAGATTGACGTTGGAGGCATCGATGGGAGCCTCCTGCGAAACGATGCCGCCCTGCTGGTTGGCAGCGTTGGGCTTGACGGCCTTCTTGACGACCGAAACGCCCTCGACAACGACCTTGTTCTCGGCGGGGAGAGCACGCAGGATAACGCCCTGCTTGCCGCGATCCTTACCAGAGAGAACCTGGACCTTATCGCCCTTCTTGATATACATATATCTCCCCTAACTACAGGGTCTCGGGAGCGAGCGAGACGATCTTCATGTACTTCTTGTCACGAAGCTCGCGAGCGACGGGCCCGAAGATACGGGTGCCGACGGGCGAACCATCGTTGTTGATGACAACGCAGGCGTTCTCATCAAAGCGAATGTAGGAGCCATCCTTGCGGCGGATCTCCTTAACGGTGCGAACGACGACGCAACGGACAACGTCCTTCTTCTTGACGTTGGCGCCAGGGGTAGCCTCCTGGACAGCACCGATGAACACATCGCCGATGCCTGCATAACGACGCTTGGAACCGCCAAGCACCTTGATGCAGCGAATCTTGCGAGCGCCGGAGTTGTCGGCGACGTTCAGCATGGTTTGCATCTGAATCATGGTAGATGTTCCTCCGAACTAAGAACCGAAGAGAGGTGCGCTGCCTTTAGACGGCCTGTGGTATGCAAACCAGGCATACGCACATCTTCGGAAACGTACAAGTCGTAAGAGCGACTGCTTATTTAGCGCGCTCGACGACCTCGATGAGGCGCCAACGCTTCATCTTGGACATAGGACGGGTCTCCATAACGCGGACGGTGTCGCCCACGCCAGCCGTGCACTCCTCGTCGTGAGCGTGCAGCTTCTTGGAGCTGGTCATCATCTTGCCGTACTTGGGGTGACGCTTGCGCTCGGTGATGGTGACAACAATGGTCTTGGCACCGGAGACGGAGGTAACGACACCCGTACGGACCTTACGCGAGTTACGCGAATCAGTCATGTTCTCTCCTTAGGTCCTACTCGGCGACAGCGGACTTCTCCGCTGCGATCTCGCGGGCGCGCTGCTCCGTGAGGACGCGAGCGATGTCCTTCTTCACGGTGTTGACGCGAGCGGTGTTGTCCAGCTGGCTGGTGGCCATCTGGAAACGAAGGTTAAAGAGCTCGGCGCGCATTTCCTTCAGCTTCTCAACGAGCTGAGCGTCCGAGAGCTCACGAATCTCTGCGGGCTTCATTAGTTCTCCTCCTTGGCGGCGGCGGCGTCCTCAGCAGCCCACTTGGCCTCGAGAGCGGCCTCCTCAGCCATCTCCTTCTCGATGCGCTGCTCAGCGTTCTTGGCAGCAACAATCTTGGTCTTGATGGGAAGCTTGTGCTGTGCAAGACGCAGAGCCTCGCGAGCGACCTCCTCGGGCACGCCCTTGACCTCGAACATGATGCGACCGGGCTTGACGACGGCCACCCACTCCTCGGGGTTACCCTTACCAGAACCCATGCGAGTCTCGGCAGGCTTCTTGGTGATGGGCTTATCGGGGAAGATCGTGATGTAGACACGACCGCCACGCTTCATGTAGCGGGTCATGGCAATACGAGCGGCCTCGATCTGACGGTTGGTGATCCAATGGGCCTCGAGAGCCTGGATACCAAACTCGCCGAAATGCAGCTCGGTATTACCCTTGGCCTGGCCCTTCATGGAGCCACGCTGCACCTTGCGGTGAAGAATACGCTTAGGGGCAAGCACTACTGACCCCTCCTCTCGGAGTTACGACGACGAGGACGGGAAGAGCCCTCGAGTGCAGGGTTGGGAACAGGCTGGCCCGGGAGCTTCTCGCCCAGGTAGATCCAGACCTTCACGCCGCAAGCGCCCATAGTGGTGCTAGCGACAGCCGTGCCGTAGTCGATCTTGGCACGGAGGGTGTGCAGAGGCACGCGACCCTCACGGTACCACTCACGACGGCCCATCTCGGCACCGCCGAGACGACCGGAGCACTGGATACGGATGCCCTTAGCGCCGGCCTTGCGGGCGGACTGGACAGCCTTGCGCATAGCGCGACGGAAGGCAACGCGGCCCTCGAGCTGCTCGGCAATAGACTGAGCAACGAGGTTGGCGTCGAGCTCGGGGCGCTTGATCTCGACAACGTCGACGGAGAGCTGGCCCTTGGAGACGCCAGCGACCTTCTCGAGCTCGGTGCGGAGGGTATCGATCTCGGCACCCTTCTTACCGATGACAACGCCGGGGCGAGCGGTGAGGATGATGACCTTCACCTTGTCGCCAGCGCGCTCGATCTCGACGCGGGAGACAGCTGCGCGGGAAAGACGCTTCTCGAGGTACTTGCGGATCTCGAGATCGTTACCGAGGGTCTTAGCGTAATCCTTCTCTGCGAACCAGCGGGAGCGCCAGTTCTCGGTGATGCCAAGACGGAAGCCGGTGGGGTAGACTTTCTGACCCATACAGCTTTACGCCTCCTTTCGAGGAGCAACGACGACGGTGATGTGGGAAGTACGCTTCAGAATGCGAGAAGCGGAACCCTTGGCGCGGGGACGGATGCGCTTAAGCGTCGGACCCTCGTCAACATAGGCAGCGGCGACAACCAGGTTGTCGGCACGCAGACCGTTGTTGTTCTCGGCGTTCGCAACGGCGGAACGGAGAACCTTCTCGACATCCACGGCGACGGCGCGGTCGCAGAAGTGGAGGATGTCGAAGGCCTGAGCGACAGGCTTGCGGCGGATCAGATCGACCACCAGGCGGGCCTTGCTGGGGGAAACACGCACGTACTTAGCGACGGCGCGAACCTCGGTGGCCTCAGTTTCAATAGACTTAGTTGCCATTTACGGTTAACCCCCTATTTGGCCTTGTGGCCACGGAACGTACGAGTCGGCGCGAACTCGCCGAGCTTGTGACCAACCATGGACTCGGTAACATACACGGGCACATGCTTGCGGCCGTCGTGGACGGCGATGGTGTGACCAACCATCTCGGGGAAGATGGTGGACGCGCGGGACCAGGTCTTCACGACGTCCTTCTTGCCAGCCTCGTTCATCGCGGTGATACGCGAGAGAAGGCGAGTCTCCACGAACGGGCCCTTTTTGAGACTTCTGCTCATAAGTGCTTTCTCCTAAAACTCGGTATCCGAAATTACTTCTTACGGCGACGAATGATGTGCTGGTTCGAGACCTTCTTCTTCTTGCGCGTACGAAGGCCCTTCGTCGGCTTACCCCAGGGGGTAACGGAGGGACGACCAGAGGTGTGGTTCTTGCCCTCGCCACCGCCGTGCGGGTGGTCGACAGGGTTCATGACGGTACCGCGGACGGTCGGGCGCACGTTCATGTGACGCTTACGGCCGGCCTTGCCGATGACGATGTTGGAGTGATCGGCGTTGCCGACCTCACCGACGGTGGCGCGGCAGGTAACGAGGATGCGGCGCATCTCGGAGGAGGGCATACGGACGATAGCGTACTTGCCCTCCTTACCCATCAGCTGGCAGGAGTTACCGGCGGAACGGGCGATAGCAGCGCCCTTGCCCGGCTGGAACTCGACGGCGTGGATGAGCGTACCGACGGGGATGTCGGCGAGGGGCAGAGCGTTGCCCGGCTTGATGTCGGCGTCAGAACCGGACATGATGGTCTGACCGACCTCGAGGCCCTTGGGGGCCAGGATGTAGCGCTTCTCACCGTCAGCGTAGTGCAGCAGAGCGATGCGAGCGGAACGGTTCGGATCGTACTCGATCGTGGCAACCTTGGCGGGCACGCCGTCCTTGTTGCGCTTGAAGTCGATCACGCGGTAACGACGCTTCACGCCGCCGCCCTGGTGGCGGGTGGTGATGCGGCCGTTGTTGTTACGACCGGCCTTCTTGGGCAGGGGCTCGAGAAGAGACTTCTCGGGCTTGGTGCAGGTGATCTCGGAGAAGTCGGAGATCGTCTGCCAACGCCTACCAGCGGAGGTCGGCTTAAGGTGCTTTACAGCCATTACAATCCCTTTCAATAGGAATCCGTTAGCCATCGCAGACAGGGATTCGAGGTTCTGCCTCGGGTGCGATGACACCGGACGTATACACGGTTCCGGGCGTGTCCATTTTATACGCCCAAAACCTTGAGCTCTCGCCTCCCCTAGTTGGGAGGCATGAGCTCACTCAACAGCAGCGAGTCTTAGGCCTGGTTGCCAAAGACCTCGATGGTGTCGCCCTCGGCCAGCGTGACGATGGCCTTCTTCCAAGAACGGGTCTTGCCGGCGACATAGCGCACGCGCTTGGTCTTGGGCTTGACCGTCAGGGTGTTCACGCGAACGACCTTGACGCCGAAGATCTCCTCGACAGCGTCCTTGATCTGATACTTGTTAGCATCCTTGGCGACCTCGAACGTGTACTTGTTCAGCTCCATGCCGGAGAAGGAACGCTCGGACACGATCGGACGGATGATGATCTCGTGGGCGGTCATTTATGCAAGCACCTCCCCGAAGTGAGCGGCGATGTCGGCGGGCATCAGCACAGCGTTGTTGTTGACGAGATCGTAGGTGTTGGCCTCGTCGGCGGTGATGATGAACGTCTTGGGAATGTTGCGGAACGACAGGTAGGCGTTGACGTCCTCATCGCGAACGATGATGGTCAGACGCTTGCCCTCAAGACCGAGAGCCTTGAGCATGGCGACGGCAGCCTTTGTGGAAGGCTTCTCGAAGCCGTAGTCGTCGACGAGCACAAGCTCGCCATCGGCCAGCTTGGCGGACAGCGCGGAGCGCATAGCCAGCTTGACCTCCTTGTTGTTCATACGCTTAGCGTAGGAACGGGGCTTGGGGGCGAAGACAACGCCACCGTGACGCCACTGGGCAGCACGGATGGAACCCTGGCGGGCACGGCCGGTGCCCTTCTGACGCCAAGGCTTCTTGCCGCCACCGGAAACCTCAGAGCGACCCTTAGCAGACTGGGTGCCCTGACGCCAAGAGGCCATCTGGCACTTGACGATGTGGTGCATAACGTGGATGTTCGGCTCGATGCCGTACACCTCAGCGGCGAGCTCGGCCTCGGCGACCTTCTTGCCCTCGCTGTTCTTTACTTCAAACTTTGCCATTTAAGTGTTCTCCTTGGTATGACGCTGGGCTAAATGGGCTGGGCCCTTAGGCCATACGGATGGCGACGAGACCATTCTTGGCACCCGGGACAGCGCCCTTGACCAAGATGAGGTTCTGCTCGGCATCGATGCGGACAACGGAAAGGTTCTTGACGGTAACGCGCTCGTTACCCATGTGACCGGCCATCTTGACGCCCTTGAGGACGCGCGCAGGATAGGCGCACTGACCGATAGAACCGGGGTGACGCTGGAAGTGAGAACCATGCGTCATAGGACCGCGGCGCTGACCCCAGCGCTTGATGCGACCCTGGAAGCCCTTACCCTTGGAGGTACCGATGACGTCGACCTTCTCGACATCAGCGAAATCAGCGACGGTAACGACCTCGCCGACCTTGTGCTCCTCGCCGTTCTCGACGCGGACCTCACGAAGGAAGCGGACAGGCTCGACGCCAGCCTTAGCGAAGTGACCAGCCATGGGCTTGTTCACGTTCTTGGCCTTGATGTCGCCGAAACCGATCTGGACGGCGTCATAGCCGTCGGTTGCCTGAGTTTTAACCTGCGAGACAGCGCAGGGGCCAGCCTGGATGACCGTGACGGGGACGACGTTGTCGTTCTCGTCCCAAACCTGGGTCATGCCAATCTTGCGGCCGAGAATCATGCTGATCAAGATATGATCCCAACTCTCGCGTGGTCTTGGGACAATGCGTACACCACCGAGCGTACGCCCCTAGAGGACCACTACTTACACGACGTGCTCTCCAGCCTTGTATTGCGTCCGAACTACCTGACAACCCTATTAAGCAGGCGTTTTGTCCAGCCAGAATACTCCCCTGGTTACACACAGCTGATTAGTATACACGGCTGCGGGCGTATCCATCGAGATTCATATTTCACTCACATTGTTTACGCAGGTAAAGTGCGTGGATGGCTCCCGAGCACGGCGGAGGGCCGGAGAAATATATTAAGGTCCCTGCTCTACAGTCCTGCGCAAGACGGAGAGCACATTAAGTGCTCTCCTTTGCGTGCGGAACTCGCGATGACCTTAATATATTTCTCCGGCCCTCCGCCGTGCTCGGGAGACGACACGTTGATGTCTGCTTAACTCTGCTCGCTCAGCTAATTACTTTGTTGAGGATCGATGATTTGCTGCAAGATGAACTTGGATTGGGGCACGGCGCCTTCTTCTCCCGACTTCTCCTCATCGAAATCGAAGATCATGATGGCGCAGTTGGGGAGTTTTGCTGGGAGCTCGAAGCCCTCTGGGGCTGCAGCCTTGATGAATTGGCGGCTGGCGCTGCCGTGGCTTACTGCTAGGAGGGTTTCGATGCCCTCGGAACCCATGAGATTGATGAGGGTGCCTACCATGCGTTCTTGCAGCGCGCGGCTTCCTTCTCCTCCGAAGGGGACCAAATCCTCGCCCGGATCCCAGACGTCGGTGGGCAGCGCGCCGTGCGGGCCTTCTTCGAAGGAGCCGTAGCAGCGCTCGATAATGCCTTCGCAGGGCTCGGCTGCTGCGTCCGGGCCGAGGAGCTCGCATGCGACGAGACTTGCCGTGTCCATGGCTCGGCCTAAGGGTGATGAGACCACTTTGTCGGGGACGACGCCGTGGGCTTTGAGCCATGCGGCTGCCATCCCGGCTTGCTGACGGCCTAAGTCGGTGAGCGGTGAATCGCAGCGGCCCTGGACCAGCTTTTTGACGTTGAACTCCGTCTGACCGTGGCGGAGTAGATACAGCTTCTTCATGCTCTCCCCTTCTGCATAACCTGCTTTGCCGGCATAGCCTTACTCGTGGGTATGCCCTACGTAGTCTTCGTCGATCGTAATCTTGGCAATCGACTTGGGATATTCCGATTCGACCCGTTGTGTCAGCGCGTGCTTTACGTCTTCGGCACTCATCTGCAGATCCGAGGGACGCACGCAGTCAAAGATCACGTTGGTGTGCGTAGGACCCGGCACGCAGCGCAGGTCATGAATCGAGAGGCGGCTATCGATCTCCTGGGCCATGGCGTGAATGCGCAAGCGCATGCTCGCCAGCTTGGGGTCATCGGTCACGATGGGATCGTAGTGAAGCGTAACGATCATGCCGTCTTCGTCCCTAAACGACTGCTCGATGTTATCGAGCGTGTCGTGACTTTCCAACGGGCTGTCCTCGGCCGCCATCTCGGCATGCGCACTTGCAAACTTCCTGCCCGGGCCGTAGTCGTGAACCATCAAATCGTGAACGCCCAAAACGCCGGGATAGCTCATGATCTTGTCTCGAATGTGCTTGACCAGCTTAGGATCGGGCGACTGGCCCAAAAGCGGGCTCACCGTATCCTGGATGAGCTCAAAACCGCTCCAGCCAATATAGGCGCCAACGGCAAGGCCGACCCATGCGTCAAGATTGATGTGCGTCACCTGCGAAACAATTGCGCACGCCAACACGGCGCCTGTGGCAAGGACATCGTTCTTGGAATCCTGCGCGGTCGCATGCAGCGTCTCGGACTCAATGCGATCGCCGAGCTTTTGGTTGAGGGCCGCCATCCACAGCTTTACAACCATCGAAAGTGCCAGGACCGCCACCAGGGCAAGCGAGAACTCGACAGGCTCCGGGTTGACAATACGCTCCACCGAGGACTTCACCAGTTCGATGCCAATCAGCAGCACGAGCGCCGCCACGACCAAACCCGAGAGATACTCGTAGCGACCGTGGCCGTAAGGATGCTCGGGGTCGGCCGGCTTGCTCGCCAGCTTAAAGCCCAGCACGCTCACGATATTCGAGCTTGCATCGGACAGGTTGTTCATGGCATCCGCCACAATCGAAACCGATCCCGACAGCACGCCAATTACGCCCTTCGCAGCGCATAGTGCCACATTGGCGAGAATACACACCACGCCAGCTAACGTGCCCACACGCGCACGGTCGCCCTGCGCACGCTTAACAATCCACTCGACCATCTACATCCGCCCCCACGGTACTACCTATATATCTATTGCTCAAACGGATTGTAGTGTAGCCACTTTGTCCCCCAGATACAAAAAAGGCCGCAACCCACACGGGCCACGGCCTTGGAATATGGCAAAGGAATCGTCCTTGTGTCGCACAGGTTTACGCGCTTGCTTCGGCCACGCTCTTCGAGGTTTCGGGTGAATCGGCTCCGTCCCCCGTCGTCTGTCCCTTCGCCTGCACCACGCCAAAGCAGTAGCTCAGCGCCGCAGACACCGCAAATGCCACACCGCCGGCAGCGCAGCACCACAGCAGGTTCGAGATGCCGCCCGTGGCAAAGCCAATGACCATAAGGACATTCGTCATGCCGATGGTATAGGCCGTAACGTGGCCCACGGCCGCAACAAGGCCTCCGACGGCGCCGCCAATGGCCATGCATGTGAGGCACCTGCCATATTTAAAGCCGCAACCGTACAGCGCCGGCTCGCTTACGCCGCCAAGAATACCCGAGATTGAATAGCCCAGCATGAGTGCCTTCTCGTCCTTATCCGCAACGCGGAGCGACGCGCCAAAGGGCATGCCCCAAACGGCGAACGTCGCCATCGTCGCGGCGATCAGGATGCACGAATCCGTTCCCACACTCACAAACTGAGCATAGGCAAGCGATAGGACAACGTTGCTGACGCCTGCAATCTTAAGAAACTCCCAACCCGCGGCAAGCCCCATGAGCGTGAGCAGCGACACGATGCCACCGGAATTGCCAAGCATAAACATAAGCTGGCCCAACAGCATGCCCAGATAGCTGCCCGCCGGCGCCGTGATACACAGCGAAACCGGAACCATGACAAGCATGGTTGTAAACGGAACAAACGAAAACGCCACGGCCTTAGGGATAACGCGCTTAAAGAAACACTCCACTCGCCATAGCACGGGCACCGAGATGAGAACCGGAATAACAGTCGTCGTGTAATCGTTGACCGGCGCGGGAAGCAGACCATACACGGAAGTCATCGATGCCCCCGTCGTCGATGCGGCATCGACGAGCTTAAGCAGATCGGGCGCAATCAATACGCCGCCCAGCATCATGCCCAGCTGCTCCGAGCAACCGAGCCGGCGGGCGGCCGCCCAACCAAGATAAATGGGCAAAAAGTAGTAGCCGGCGTTATAGAGCCAACTGTAGAACAGGCGATAGATATCGGAATCGGCAGACCACAGGCCCAGCATGCCTTCGCCCATAATGACAGCGACGGTGCGGAACAACGCCGCGCAGACAATAAACGGCAGCGCCGACATCATGCTTTTGGACAGATAGTCCACCACGGCCATGGCGTTTGATGAAACCGACGTTGTAAACGAGGTGTTAGAAACTTGTAGCATGGAACGCCTTTCCCAATATGACATGCGGGCTGCCCCTTTGTCACATCGTGCGGTACTGACCGATTGCGCGGTACTTTTCGTAGCGGAGGTTTGTGAGGGTCGCGTCGTCGAGCTGCCCAAGCGTATCGAAGGCATCAAATGCCGAGGACATGACGGCACCGGCGATCTCCTCATGCGACAGGCCCCTATCGTCAACAATGCCGTCGATGATGCCGAGCGCCAACAGATCGGGGGCCGTGAGCTTAAGCGCCTCGGCGGCCTCATTCGCGCGCTCGGTATCCTTCCACAGGATCGACGCACAGGCCTCGGGGCTCACGACCGAATAGGCCGAGCTCGAGAGCATCAGGATGCGGTCGGCCACGGACAGCGCCAGCGCGCCACCAGAGCCGCCCTCGCCTGTCACCACCGAGACAATCGGCGTTTTGAGGCCGCTCATCTCCATGAGATTCTGGGCAATCGCCTCGCCCTGGCCGCGCTCCTCGGCACCGATGCCGCAAAACGCGCCCGAAGTATCGACCAGACACAGAACCGGTCGACCAAACTTTTCGGCCTGGCGCATAAGGCGACGCGCTTTGCGGTAGCCCTCGGGATGTGCCATACCAAAGTTGCGACGCATGCGCTCTTTGGTCGTGGTGCCGCGCTCGATGGCGATGACCGTTACGGGGCGTCCGTCTTTCCAGCCAATGCCAGCCACCACAGCAGCGTCGTCGCCAAAGTAGCGGTCGCCGTGCAGCTCCACAAATCCATCCAGGCCCAGCGAGATCATCTCGCCTGCGGTGGCGCGATCTGCCGAGCGGGTCTGCTTGACAATCTCGAGCGCGGTTTTTGGTGCGGCCGAGCGCTTGAACAAGTGTCCCAGCTTTTTGCCGCGGCGACCCGTATGCACGATCTCATGCGGTGCCCCCAGGCCGGGCGCGTGCCCTTCGTGCAGCGCCAGCAGCTCGCCTACCGTGAGCGCAATCTCGCCACGCGGAACAACGGCATCGCAAAAGCCGTGCTCCAGCAAAAACTCGGAGCGCTGGAATCCCTTGGGCAGGCGCTTGTGCATGTTCTGCTCGATCACGCGCGGGCCGGCAAATGCCGTCAGGGCATCGGGCTCGGCCAGGATAATATCGCCCTCCATGGCAAAGCTCGCGGTTACGCCTCCGGTCGTGGGGTCAGTGAGCACCGTGATATACAGGCCGCCCGCCTCGCTATGGCGCCTAACCGCCGCAGAGATTTTGGCCATCTGCATGAGCGAGGTCACGCCCTCCTGCATGCGGGCGCCACCCGATACGGTAAAGCCAACGACCGGCAGTCCCAGCTCGGTCGCACGCTCAAATGTGCGGCAGATCTTCTCGCCCACCACGGAACCCATCGAGCCCATCATAAAGTTGGCGTCCATAAAGAAGAGCGCCGTATCGCAACCGCAGATTTTGCCCTTGCCGCACACAACGGCATCGCGCTCGCCCGAACGTTCGCTCACGCTCTTGAGCTTGTCGGCATAGCCGGGAAACGAAAGGAAGTCCTCCGGCGCCAGACTGGCATCCCATTCCTCAAACGTGCCCTCGTCAATCGTCATGCGCATGCGGTCGCGCCCGCTCACGCGAAAGTGTTTGCCGCAACGAGGGCAGACCTCGAGGTTGTCGTGTAGGCGCGCCTCATCGATCACGCGGCGGCACTCCGGGCACTTGATAAACACGTGGCGCGCGGGAAACTCGGCGCACGATTCGGTCATCGGTCCCTCGAGGACGTTGACCGTCTTCGCTTTTCTATTCATCAGCATAGAGATGCCCCATTAGATCGGTGTGATACATGCCCGACAAGAACTCGTCGTTTGCCAGCACGTCGAGCTGAAGCTCGCTGTTTTCGCTCACGCCCTCAATCACGAGCTCGCCCAGGGCCGAGCGCATCTTGCGAATGGCGCCGTCACGCGTGGGCGCACACACGATGAGCTTGCCGAGCATGGAGTCGTAGTACGGCGGAACTTTCGCACCGGCAAACATGGCGGAATCCCAGCGCACGCGCGGACCACCCGGCACACGCAACGCGGTGACCGTTCCGCATGACGGCAGAAAGTCCGGCGTTTCGGCATTGATGCGGCACTCCATAGCATGGTTGCGGACCGGCATGTCCTCCTGCTCAAAGGGCAGAGGCTGGCCGGCCGCCACGCGCAGCTGCCACTTGACCAAGTCGGTATCGGTCACAAACTCCGTAACCGGATGCTCCACCTGTAAGCGCGTGTTCATTTCCATAAAGTAGAAATTGCCGTCGTCCGAATACAGGAACTCGATGGTACCGGCTCCTTCGTAGCCGACGGCACGAGCCAGGTCACGCGCTGCCTTGTGCATGCGAGCACGAATGTCGTCGTGTCCGTCGAGGCACGGCGCGGGGCTCTCCTCGATTAGCTTTTGGTTGCGCCGCTGCACCGAGCACTCGCGCTCGCCGAGCGAAAACACATGGCCCTGCTTATCGGCCATAATCTGTACCTCAACGTGATGCGCCGGCGCGACGAACTTCTCCATGTAGCACTCGCCGTCGCCAAAAACGGCCTCGCCCTCGGCGCGTGCTTCAATAAAGGCCTTTGCCGCATCTTCCACGCGCTCGACCTTGCGAATACCGCGACCGCCACCACCTGCACGCGCCTTAATAAGCACGGGGCAGCCAATGCGCTCGGCCTCGGCCGTCGCCTCCTCGGGGCTTTTGAGCAAATCGCAGCCGGGCACGATGGGCACGCCCGCCGCGGCAGCCGTTCGGCGCGCGGCGTCCTTGTCGCCCATGCTGTCGATCACCTCGGCCGAAGGACCAACAAACGCCAGGCCATACTTGTCGCAGTCGCGCACAAAGCTCGCCTTCTCGGAGAAAAAGCCATAGCCTGGATGAATTGCCTTAGCTCCCGACTTTACGGCACAGGTGAGCACGGCATCGTCGTTGAGGTAGCTCTCGGCAAGACGCGGGCCGCCGATGCAATACGCCTCGTCGGCAAGTTGCACGTGCAGCGCGTCCGCATCGGCCGTGGAATAGACGGCGACGGTTTTGATGCCCATATCGCGGCACGCGCGGATAACACGGACCGCGACCTCGCCGCGGTTGGCGATGAGCACTTTGTCGAACATGAAGCCTTCCTTAACTTTCGTGCATGAGTGCAAAAGACATGTCGGCGCGGCAACAGACCTCACCGTTGACGCTCGCGGTGCCCGTCGCAAAGCGGAACGGCCCGCGCGCACGCGTGATGGAGCACACCAGATCCACCGTATCGCCCGGTCGCACCGGACGCTTAAAGCGCACCTTGTCCAGGCTCGTGTAGAACGGCGTCGCGCCGCGCGCTTCCTCATCGCCCATCAGCAGCACGCAGCAGTTTTGGGCGAGCATCTCACACTGAATCACGCCGGGGACCACCGGGTTTCCCGGAAAATGCCCCTGCAAAAAGTACTCGTCACCCGTAATCGTGATCTTGCCGTGGGCCTCGTCGCCCACCAGCTCGGCCTCGTCAAGCAAAAGCATCGGTTCGCGATGCGGCAACAGTTCTTTAAGCTCTTCTTTGTTCATGGATATCACCTATCCGATCCTCATGAGGCAACTGCCGAACTCCACGAGATCGCCGTCGGCCACGCAGATCTCGAGCACCTCGCCGTCTGCCTCGGCCGTCACCTCGTTGAGAACCTTCATGGCCTCGATGATGCAGAGGGTCTCACCGGCCTTGACCTTGGAGCCCACGTGCACAAACGGCTCGTCGCCCGGCGCCGGGGCAGCATAGAAAACGCCGACCATGGGAGCGGTCACCTCGGTGCCCTTGGGCTCCGGTGCGGTGGCAGGCGCCTGCGCGGCGGGCTCCGGTGCGGCGGCAGGCATGGCGACAGGAGCCACCGCCGGAGCAGTCACGGCACCCGGCATAGGCATGGGCACGGCAACCGGCTGTGCGGCGCTCGCGCGCTCGAGTTCGACCGCGGTGCCATCGGGCTCCTCAACGCGTACGCGCGTGAGGCCGCGGTCCTCCATAACATCGGCTATCTCGGCAAGTCTTTTGGAATCCATGCTCTAGCTCCTCGTATATCTACGCAGCGCGATGGCGGCGTTGTGTCCGCCAAAGCCCAGGTTGGTCGAAAGCGCCCAGGTAAGGTCGGCGCGAACCGCGCGATTGGGCGTGTAGTCAAGATCGCAGGCGGGATCGGGCGTGTGGTAGTTAATGGTCGGCGGCACCACGCCCTGCTCGAGCGCCATGGCGCAGGCCATGACCTCGATGGCGCCCGTGGCACCGATCATGTGGCCGGTCATCGACTTAGTCGACGAGACGTGCGCGGCGCGCGCCGCGTCCTCGCCGAGCGCACGCTTAATGCCCGCCGTCTCGGACGAATCGTTGAGCTTGGTCGATGTGCCGTGGGCATTGATGTAGAGACCCTCGGAAGGCTTGACGTCGCCCTCGGTCACTGCCAGCGATATCGCGCGGGCAATGCCGGCAGCCTCGGGATCAGGGCTCGTGATGTGATAGGCATCATCGGTGTTGCCGTAGCCCACGACCTCGGCATAAATGTGCGCACCGCGCGCCTGCGCATGTTCCATGCTCTCGAGCACGAGCACGCAGGCGCCCTCGCCCATCACAAAGCCGTCGCGGTCTGCATCGAACGGACGGCAGGCCGTCGCGGGATCAGGGTTGGTGGTCAATGCGCGGCAGGAAGTAAAGCCCGCAACGGCATCGGGGATAATTGCGGCCTCGGCGCCGCCCGCGAGGATCGCGTCGGCATAGCCGTGCTTGATGGCGCGGAACGCCTCGCCCACCGCATGGGCCGAGGTTGCGCACGCGGTCACCACGGGCAGGGTCGGGCCCTTTGCCTTGTGGCGGATTGCGATATTGCCCGATGCCATGTTGGGGATCATCATCGCGATCATATAGGGCGATGCGCGGCGGGGCCCACGTTCGGCAATCGTATGGACGTTGTCGACGAGCGTCGTCATGCCGCCCACGCCCGAGCCCACGTAGACGCCCAGGCGCTCGCGATCGATGGCGCCTTCGACATCAAAGCCCGCATCGCGCATGGCTTCGTCCGAAGCCGCCATCGCAAACTGAACGCAGGGGTCCAGATGCTTTGCATCACGCTTGCCAAAGTACTCGTTGCCGTCAAAGCCCTTGACCTCGGCCGCCACCTTGACGGCAAACGCTTCGGTATCGAAGTGCGTAATCGGGCCGATGCCGCACGTGCCAGCGCACATTGCCGCCCAGGTGGCAAGCGCGGTGTTGCCGAGCGGCGATACGGCACCTATGCCGGTGATTGCAACTCTCTGTTCCATCATGGTCTCCTCATCCAAGCCGTTCTTCGGCCCTGGTTTCTACATCGCCATTCCGCCGTCGACGCGCACGACCTCACCCGTAATGTAGGCAGCCGCATCGCTCGCCAGAAAGCGCACTACGCCGGCCACCTCTTCGGGCTGCGCCATACGCTTAAGGGGAATCTGCTCCTCGGTTACCGTACGCACCTTCTCCGAGAGCTTTGCCGTCATATCTGTCTCGACAAACCCGGGGGCGACCGCGTTCACTCGTACACCGCGGGGCGCAAGCTCGCGCGCCACCGCCTTGGTCAGGCCGATCACGCCCGCCTTGGAGGCAGCGTAGTTAGCTTGCCCGGCATTGCCCATCAGGCCCACGACCGAGCTCATGTTGACGACGCAGCCGCCGCGCTGGCGCATAAAGGTCTTGGTGAGTGCGCGCGTCGTGTTAAACGTTCCCTTGAGATTGACATCGAGTACGCGATCGAAGGCGTCATCGCCCATGCGCATGAGCAGGCCATCGCGGGTGATGCCAGCGTTGTTGACGAGCGCCCAAATGGAGCCAAAGTCGTTGAGGATCGCTTCCACGCACGCGTTGACGGCAGCGGGGTCGGCCACGTCGCATTGATATGCTCGTGCCGCGGCGCCAGCCGCCTCGCAGGCGTCGCACGTCTCGCGCGCCGCATCGACGCTGCCGGCATAGACGACGGCGATATCAAAGCCGTCCTCCGCCAGACCGACAGCGCAGGCGCGGCCGATACCACGCGAGCCGCCCGTGACCAATGCCACGCGACGTGAGTCGTTGCGCTCGAGCGTGCCGTTGTTCAAGTTGCCCATGTCATTCCTTTCGGGTTACAGCCCTGTGGACTATGCGAGCTCGTCGGCAATAGCTGCGACCTGCTCGGCCGTCTCGCACGAATACACGCGAACGTCGCTCAGCGTACGCTTGACCAGGCCGGACAGCGTTTTGCCAGGGCCGACCTCAATAAACGTATCGATGCCCTGATCCTGCAGCGCATGCAGGGTGTCGACCCAGCGCACGGCATGGCTCACCTGGTTGGCCAGCACCTCCGATGCCGTCTGGGGGTCCGCCGGATAGGGCGCCGCTGTCATATTTGCCAAAACAGGAATGAGCAACGGGGACGGCGCGTGACCGGCCTCAATATATGCGGCAAGGCCACAGGCCGCCTCGGCCATATAGGGGCTATGAAATGCACCCGACACCGCGACCTTCATGGCGCGGCCGCCAGCCTCTTTTACTAGGACGTCGAGGGTCTGCAGCGCATCGGGCGCTCCGGCCACAACCGTCTGCTGGGGACTGTTGTAGTTGACCGGCCAGCAGTCCTCGCCGGCCTGCGCAGCCAGGTTCTCGACTTGCGCAGCATCAAGTTTGATGACGGCGCGCATGCCGCCGGGGTGACGCTCGGCCGCCGTGGCCATCAATGCCGCGCGCTCACACACGAGCTCAAAACCCGCTCGCGTATCGAATGCCCCCGCAAAGGTGAGTGCAGCGACCTCGCCCAGCGAGAATCCCGCACAGGCGGCAGGCACCACGCCGCGCTCGCGCAGGGCGACGGCGACAGCCAAGTCGTGCACGAACACGCAAGGCTGCGTGTTCTCGGTCTGCGAGAGCTCCTCCTTGGAGGCGCTCCGGCACTGCTCGCTCGTCCCCGGGCGCACCTCATCGGCTATGGCGAACACCTCGGCAGCCGCCGGCGATGTCTCGATCAAGTCGACGCCCATCGCGGGGTGCTGGGCACCCTGGCCGGCAAACAAAAACGCTACGCCACCCATGCGCACGCACCCTTCAGGACGTGCTCGGCGCCATCGACCAGGTCGTCAACGATTTCGCGTGCGCTCTGGCGCTCGTTGACCATGCCGGCAATCTGTCCACACAAAAACGAACCCTCTTCGTAGTTGCCGTCCTTGGCGGCCTTACGCAGCGCACCGGTTCCCATAGCACCGAGCTCCTCGGCACTCGCGCCGGAACCCTCGCTCTTGGCATAGGCGTTGGTGAAGGGGCTCTTGAGGGCGCGCACTGGATGTCCCGTCGAGCGACCGGTCGCACGCGTCGAAGTGTCGTTGGCCTTCAGGACCATCTCTTTGTACTGCTCCGAGACGGTGCACTCGTCTGCGACCAGAAAGCGCGTACCCACTTGCACGCCTTCGGCGCCCAGCATAAAGGCGGCCGCCACGCCGCGGCCGTCGGCAATACCGCCGGCGGCCACGACGGGAATGTCAACCGCATCGACGACCTGCGGCACCAGTGCCATCGTCGAGGTCTCGCCAATATGGCCGCCCGATTCGGTACCCTCGGCAACAACCGCCGTGGCTCCACGACGTGCCACGAGGCGCGCCAGCGCCACCGAGGCAACGACCGGGATGACCTTGATGCCCGCCTCGTTCCACGCCTTCATGTACTTGGCGGGATTGCCGGCGCCCGTCACGACGACCGGCACTCGCTCGTCAATCACGACCTGCGCGACCTCGTCGGCAAACGGGCTCATGAGCATGACGTTGACGCCAAAGGGCTTATCCGTCCTGGCGCGCAGCTCGTGAATCTGGTCGCGCAGCCAGTTGGCGTCGGCGTTCATGGCCGCAATGATGCCTAAGCCACCCGCCTCGGACACTGCGGACGCCAGCGAGGCATCGGCAATCCAGGCCATACCGCCCTGGAACACGGGCTTTTCGATGCCGAGCAGATCGCAGAGAGGAGTCTTGAGCATCTCTACTTCTCCAATGCCGCCTCGACCGTATCGGCGAACTCGCCGACCGTCTTGGGGTTCTCCTCGGTATCGAGCTGGATGCCAAACTCGTCCTCGACGGCGACGAGGATCTCGACGGTGCCCAGGCTGTCGAGACCAATCTCCTCGAGCGTGGACTCGGGCTTCATCTCAACGTCGTCAAGACCAGCGGTCTCGCGGATAACGTCGCAAACGCGCTCGAAGGTCTTCTGATCTGCCATGGTAGTTCTCCTTTGGTTGTGCCCTAGGGCGTTTTTATTTCCTATGTGCGACTACTTCCAACGAAGCAGATAGCCACCTATATCCAGACCGGCGCCAAATCCAACCAAGGCGATCGTGTCGCCCGTGTGAAGTGCACCGGCGTTTGCCAGCCGGTCGAGGGCAAGCGGAATGCATGCGCTCGAAATGTTGCCGGTCTCGCGCAACGTGCGAACCACACGCTCGTCCGGCACGCCCAGACGCTTGACCGCCTGGCTCAGGATTCGTTCGTTAGCCTGATGGAATACAAAATGATCGATGTCTTCGACCAAAATGCTCGCATCGATCGCAAGCTTATGGACCGTGTCACAGATGGCGTTGACGCCGAACTTGAACACGCGGCGGCCATTCATGGACAGCACGCTCGCGCTATCTGCGGAAGCCTTAAACGGCGAGGTACCGACCAGACCGGGAACGCGCAACGTCTCGACGTCGGGCGCCGTCGAAAGCTCAACGGCAAGGGGGTTGTCTCCCCCAGCTTCAATCACTGCGGCGCCTGCCCCATCGCCAAATAGCACGCAGGTGGCACGGTCGGTCCACTCGAGCGCGCGCGTCATCTGCTCGGCAGCAACAACAAGCACGCGCTCGGCACGGCTGCGGGCGATATAGCCCTCGGCGACATCGAGCGCAAATACGAAGCCGGCACAAGCCGCCGAGACATCGAAGGCAGGGCACGTCGCGCCTAGTCGCTCAGCAACGGCACACGCCTCGGCGGGAACAAGGTGGTCACCCGTCGTCGTCGAGCAGACGATCAGATCCAGCTGGCTCGCGTCGATTCCGGACACCTGGAGTGCCCGCTCGCTCGCTGCTACGGCAAGGTCGTCAAGTGACTCGGTGGTGCAGACGTGGCGGCTCTTGATACCTGTGCGAGTAAAAATCCACTCATCCGAGGTATCGAGGAACTCAGACAGCTCGTCATTGGAAACACTGCGCTCAGGAAGTGCCGAACCTGTTCCAAGAATCGTGAAACCCATCACTAACCTCCTTTGAGTTGTTGACGTGTTTACATCGACCAAGAGAGGATAACGCATTTCAGTCTTTGTTGACGTGTTAACATTAAATTGTCCAAATGCGACAAAGGCTTCACATTGTGTCTATCTCTCGACACCATTGCGTCATTCACTTATTCAATAAGGAGGTAGCAGCCGCTATGGATGCCCAATTAACGATTGTCGATGTAACCGGATCGACCAACGATGACCTGCTCGAGGCAGGAAAACAGGGTGCGCCGCACGGCACAGGACTTGCCGCCCGCGCGCAAACGGCAGGACGCGGCCGGCGCGGCCACAAGTGGGATTCAACCGCCGGCAACCTATTGCTTTCGATTGTCCTGCGTCCATGCGTTAATCCTGCAAAGTACTCTGGTCTTGCCGCCGTCAGCGGCCTAGCGGTGCTCGAGGCGCTCGAAAAGCAGGGTCTTGCAAACGAGATTGGCCTCAAATGGCCCAACGACCTGGTCGCGCGAGGACGCAAGCTCGGCGGCATTCTGGTCGAGGCGGCACGCGATAACGAAGGCAAACCTTTCGCCGTCTGCGGCATTGGCGTCAATGTGAACTATGTGCCTTCGGAGGTTCCCGATGACGGCCTGCCGGCAATCGGTCTCTCGGACCTCAACGAGAATGTTCCCGCCGTCGATGTGCTACTCAAGGAGGTCTATCACGCGGTCGTGAACGCTGTAGACACATGGGCAGAGCGTCTCAACGCCATGGAAGAAGACGCCGGACCGCTCGCGACCGTCCACGGCGAATATATCGGTCATCTCAATTGGATTGGGGATCACGTTATCGCCCGTTCCCCCGCTGGGGACGAGCTGGCGCGTGGAATCTTTCAAACGGTCGATGACTTTGGTCGCGCGTGCATCGAGACAGAAGACGACTTGCGATCCTTCCATTTTGAGGAGGCATCGCTGCGCCCCATGGGTAAATAAGACGCCATAGCCACCCATTCGGCCGCATTATCCGGGCCCCCAAGGCCACCATTCAAAACAAAAGAGCCCCGCTACCATAATGGCAGCGGGGCTCTTTAAGCTATGAGCGATATCGCTTAGAGCTTGATGTCGATGTCGACGCCAGCGGGGAGGTCGAGACGCATGAGCGAATCAACGGTGCCCGAGGTGGGGTCGAGGATGTCGATGAGGCGCTTATGGGTGCGCATCTCGAACTGCTCACGGGAGTCCTTGTTCACGTGCGGCGAGCGGATAACCGTGTACAGGTTGCGCTCGGTGGGCAGGGGGACAGGACCGGAAACGCGAGCGCCGGTCTTCTGAGCGGTCTCGACGATGAGCTTCGCGGACTGATCGACGACCTCGTGATCATAGCCCTTGAGGCGAATGCGGATCTTCTGGGTAGCCAACTTAAACCTCCAAAGAGTGCGAGAGATGTTCTCGCAGGATTACGTAACAGGGAGCTCGAACTTAGGCGTTCTTGCTCATGACCTCGTCCACGATGGACTTGGGCGCGGGCTCATAAGAGTCGAACTGCATCGTGTAGGATGCACGGCCCTGGGTCTGGGAGCGAAGGTCGGTAGCGTAACCGAACATCTCGCCCAGCGGCACCTTGGCACGGATGAGCTTACTGTTCTTGCGATCCTCCATGCCCTCGATCTTGCCGCGGCGACCGGAGAGGTTGCCCATAACGTCGCCCATGTACTGCTCGGGGGTCTCGACCTCGACAGCCATGATCGGCTCGAGCAGCTGCGGGTCGGACTTCTTGAGGGCGTCCTTGATAGCCATGGAACCGGCGATCTTGAAGGCGGCCTCGGAGGAGTCGACCTCGTGGTAAGAACCGTCGAACAGGGTGACCTTAACGTCGAGGACCGGGAAGCCGGCGATAACACCGGTGTTCAGGGCCTCCTGGATGCCCTTGTCGATGGACGGGATGTACTCCTTGGGCACGACGCCGCCGACGATAGCGTTGACGAACTCGTAGCCGAAGCCCTCCTCCATCTTCTCGAGCTTGATGACGGCGTGGCCGTACTGACCGCGACCGCCGGACTGACGGACGAACTTGCCCTCAGCCTTCTCGACGTCGTGACCAGCGGTCTCGCGGTAGGCAACCTGGGGCTTACCAACGTTAGCGTCAACCTTGAACTCACGGAGCAGACGGTCGACGATGATCTCGAGGTGCAGCTCGCCCATGCCGGCGATGATGGTCTGGCCGGTCTCGTGGTTGGTGGACACCTGGAAGGTCGGGTCCTCCTCGGCGAGCTTGGTCAGAGCCAGGGACATCTTGTCCTGCTCGGCCTTGGTCTTGGGCTCGATGGCAACGTCGATAACGGGCTTAGCGAACTCGATCTTCTCGAGGACGATCTCCTTGCCCTCGGCGCACAGGGTGTCGCCGGTGGTGGAGTTCTTGAAGCCGACGCAAGCGACGATGTCGCCGGCGGCAGCGTCGTCACGGTCGATACGCTCGGCGGCGTTCATCTCGAGGATGCGGCCGAGGCGCTCGCGCTGACCGTTGGAAGCGTTGACAACGTAGGAGCCGGACTCGGCGCGGCCGGAGTAAACGCGGACGTAGGTGAGCTTACCGACGAACGGGTCGGTCATGATCTTGAAGACCAGGCCGGAGAAGGGCTCGTCGAAGGAAGGATGACGCTGGATCTCCTCGCCGGTGTCCGGATCGGTACCGGTGACGGCCTCAACGTCGAGCGGGCTGGGCAGGTAGTCGACGACAGCGTCGAGCAGCTCCTGAACGCCCTTGTTCTTGTAGGCGGAGCCCACGAAGACGAGGTTGAGCTCGTTGGCCAGAACGCCCTTGCGCAGAGCGGCCTTAAGCTCCTCGACGGTGAAGTCCTCCTCCATGAGGATCTTCTCCATGAGCTCGTCGTCAAAGCTGGCAGCAGCGTCAAGGAGCTCCTCGCGCTTGGTGGCAGCGATGTCGGCGAACTCAGCCGGGATCTCGTCCATCGGCTCGGGGTAGGTCATACCCTTCTCGTCGGCCTTGAAGTCCCATGCAGTCATGGTGACCAGGTCGATGACGCCCCAGAAGTTGTCCTCGGCGCCCATCGGGACCTGAGCGGCCACGGCGTTAGCGTCGAGACGATCCTTCATGGTCTCGATAGCGTTGAAGAAGTCAGCGCCCACGCGGTCATACTTGTTGATAAAGGCGATGCGGGGGACGTTGAAGGTAGAAGCCTGACGCCAAACGGTCTCAGACTGGGGCTGAACGCCGGCAACGGCGTCGAAGACGGCGACAGCGCCATCGAGGACGCGCAGGCAGCGCTCGACCTCGGCGGTGAAGTCAACGTGGCCCGGGGTGTCGATGATCTGGATGCGGTAGTCCTTACCGTCCTTGTTCCAGAAGCACGTGGTAGCAGCGGAGGTAATGGTTACGCCGCGCTCCTGCTCCTGAACCATCCAGTCCATGGTGGCAGCGCCCTCATGGACCTCACCGATCTTGTGGGTCTTACCGGTGTAGTAAAGAATACGCTCGGTCGTGGTGGTCTTACCGGCATCGATGTGGGCCATGATGCCGATGTTACGGGTATCGGAAAGCTTGTACTTAGGCTTAGCCATGTTAGTTCCTTACCTTAACTTACCAACGATAGTGAGAGAACGCGCGGTTGGCCTCGGCCATCTTGAAGACGTCCTCACGCTTCTTGACGGAAGCGCCCAGGCCGTTGGAAGCGTCGAGAATCTCGTTGGCGAGACGCTCGGCCATGGTCTTCTCCTTGCGAGCGCGGGAGAAGTTGACGATCCAGCGGATACCCAGAGCGGTGGAACGACGGGAGTTGACCTCCATCGGGACCTGATAGGTAGCGCCACCGACACGCTTGGGCTTAACCTCGAGCGTGGGCTTGACGTTGTCCATAGCCTTCTTGAAGGTAGCGAGAGCGTCGCCACCCTCGGACTTCTCGGCAACGATCTCGAAAGCGGTGTAAACGATGCGCTCAGCGGTGGCCTTCTTGCCGTCAAGAAGGACCTTGTTGATGAGCTGAGTCACCAGGCGGTTGTTGTAAACGGCGTCAGGCTGAACCTCACGACGATTAGCTGCTGCACGACGCGGCATGTGAAATCTCCTTAAGTGTCTACCGTGCGGCGCTTAGGCGGCACACGGCGAAAGTATCAAAACGTTATCTGGCTTATTTGGCCTTGGGGCGCTTAGCACCGTACTTGGAACGGGCCTGCATACGGTTCTGGACCGGAGCAGCGTCGTAGGCGCCACGGATGACGTGATAACGGACACCAGGGAGGTCACGGACACGACCGCCGCGGACGAGCACGATGGAGTGCTCCTGCAGGTTGTGGCCCTCACCCGGGATGTAAGCAGTAACTTCGATGCCGTTGACAAGGCGAACACGGGCAACCTTACGAAGAGCCGAGTTCGGCTTCTTGGGGCTCGTGGTGAAGACGCGGGTGCACACGCCGCGCTTCTGGGAGTTGTGCTGCAGAGCAGCGTTCTTGGACTTCTTGGGCACGGAACGACGGCCCTGGCGAACCAGCTGGTTAATAGTAGGCAAAGCGTACTCCTTCTCGAATGATTCCAGCTTTCTGTAAAGTGCAACGGCTTGAATCGAGGGGTCAGCATCCCCCTACGAAACACGCAGTTCGATAGGATACGTGGCGTTAGCTGTGCCGTCAACAGACCACGCCGCCGGGCGTATCCCAAAATAGGCACATTTCCGCAAACCCTACACAAAAGGGATCCCCTCCTGTGCGCATGGGCGGATTCCCGGCCCGGGCGGCCTGCGGTTTAAGTTTGCTGCTCTACAGTCCTGGCTCGCACGGAGGCCACATTAAGTGGCCTCCGGCTCGTGCGGAACTCGCGACAAACTTAAACCGCAGGCCGCCCGGTCCGGGAATCCGACATGCTCGTCGAGGCAACGCTACCTGCCAAAAAGGGACAGGTTTATTTTGGTCGGTTTTATCTTGGGAAACGTCGCGCTCCAGCGGTGATCTGCTCTCATCTGTCGCATGGAAATCGGCGGCGTTTCCATTTAACGCAAAAGAGGCCGCTTCCCCTAGTAGGAAGCGACCCCAAATCTTACGAATAGACGATGGTAAAGGGCTCTTTCGTTTCGGTCTCCCCTGTTGATGTATACCTCACAATTTCAAGGGTTACCGAGACAACTTGATCGACATCAATCAACTTCGTTGGCACCCAGATGTTCTCTCCGCTATTGCGCCCATAAGAAAAATATAAGTTGAACACCCCTGCGTCGTCATCTTCGATAATCTGCTCCGATCCATCCTTGTAGCTGACGGTCAGCTTATTATCAACTGCTTCATATCCCAAATCATCGATGTGCGTCTGGATGGAAAACGGGCTAATCTCAAGAGGCGAGTCACCGGAGCGGAGTTCCTTTGTATCGACGTACGCTCCAATATTGAACTCGGGTGTCGACGCCTCAAACCGCCTCGCACTCTCACCTTCACCCTCGGTCCAATGGATATTCCAGGTGACAGCATGTTGCAAATCTCGCTCGCGATCCATAGCGGCAAAGTACATCGTGCCATTAATGACAGTATCGCTTGATGTGTCCTTATCAATGGTGCTGCGTGTGTCAGGCCATTCCTCGCCGAACTTCATATCGGGCGTGCCGATGCCCTGCTCTTCTTCACCATAGAGAACAAGTTCGCCAATCTCTGCTGCTGGCTTGTAGTAGTTAACTCCATTTGGATTGGACAACGTAAACGTCACGGCTCCGCAGCCGTTTTGGTCGATTGCCATCTCATGGATATCAAGCGTATAGCCGTTGCCCTCGACGGACAGATTAACCTCCTGGACTGCGCCTTCCAGGCTTTGGGGCGCGATGCCATCGCCAAACTCTCTGGTGTAGGTATATTTAGTTCCCGATGAGCCGCCGTTGGTCCAGGTAATGGAAACCCCGTTGCCATGGTTTCCCCAGGCTGAGGCAAAATAGCTGGAATTGACAACGGCGTAGGCGACCCCTCCAGTCGCCAAAACTCCAGCGAGACATCCGATTACGGCAACATAGAGAGGCTTCGCGTGGCCCTTTCGATGAAGCGACTCACCCGCAGCGGTATTAAGGACGCGATCTGCAAGATCGCTATCAGCTTGGACGGACTCGAAGGCCTGCTTGATTTGGTTGGATTTCACGGTCGCCCTCCTCTAGGATGAATTTGAGCTTCGATCGACCACGAGCTAAACGCGTTCGAACGGTCGCGGCTGGTACATGCAACAACTCGGCAATCTCTGAGGTCGAAAAGCCCAGATAGTAGTAGAGCACGATGGGAACGCGGAATCGCTCCGGAAGTCGCATAACGTCTGACAAGACCGCCTTGGTCTCATCCTGCGCCGCCGAAAGCGAATCGGCCAAGTTCTCAATATCCTCCACGCGCCTCCATGGCTTTCGAAAGAGCGATTTACATTCATTGATCGTGACCCGGATAAGCCAGCGGCGAAGATGCTCCCAACTCTCAAAATGTCCATCGCTTTTAAGCAGCTTAAGAAAGACATCCTGGGCAACATCATCGGCGTCGGCACAATCGCGCAGGTACGTCAATGCGATCCGAAATACGACATCCCGGTGATCTTCGACCGCCTGTCTAAATGCTTGTTCTTCCATAATCACCTCCCGATGACGTTAATGATTCTTGCTGAGGCCCTCACCATAGATACGCTTTGACCGAACGAAATGTTTCAAATTCAAGCAGGAATAACCTACCAAAATAAACCTGTCCCTTTTTGACAAAAGGAATCCCCTTCTGTGCGCGGGGTAGATTCCCGGAACGGGCCGCCCGCTGTTTAAGTTTGCTGCTCTACAGTCCTGCGCAAGACGGAAAGCACATTAAGTGCTTTCCTTTGCGTGCGGAACTCGCGACAAACTTAAACAGCGGGCGGCCCGTTCCGGGAATCCGACGTGCTCGTCGGGGCAACGTTCCTCACCAAAAAAGACCCGCTTCCCTGTTGGGAAACGGGTCTTTGGAAGGACGGTTAACGTACTAGGAAATTATTCCTCGTCGTTGTCCTTGGCCTCTTCGGCGTCGTCGGTGTCCACGAGCTGGTTGAGCAGCTCGTCGAGGGACGCCATGTCCTCGTTGATGGCACCGTTGGCGGGAGCCTTCTTGTCGTCGATCGGGGCGCCCAGGAGCTCCTCGTCGGCGTCAGCGTGATGCGTCGGAGCTGAGGTACCCAGCAGGATATCGTCCGGACCGTCGGGGCTAAAGACCATCTGCAGCAGCTGCGAGAGGTCTTCCTCGTCGGCAACGTCGTCGTTGTTCTCGAGGATGTAGAGCAAATCGTGGGCCTCGAGGCCGTCACGGAGCTCCTCAATCGCCTTGGCACCGATGCCATCGATGCGCAGCAGATCCTCCTCGGACTTGCCAACCAGGTCGCCGACCGTCTCGATGCCGACCTCGCTGAACTTGTTGGTCCAGCGCTGCGACACGCCCAGGTCGTCGAACAGGTACAGACGAGCCTTCTCGGCGGAGATGGTGTGGCCGTTGCGGGTGAACGAACCGTCAGCACCACCGAACTCGTCGTAGCCGGCCCAGTCGAGCTGCTGCGGAAGCTGCTCGTCCAGGTCCTTGAGCTCCACAGGAGCCCACTCGGGCAGCGACTTGGCGTTGGGCGAAGCCGGACCGTCAATGTCCACATAGCCGTCGGCCGTGCGATACGTCAGCTTGGCGTTGGCGTACGGCTTGAGGCCGGTACCAGCCGGGATCTTCTTACCGACGATGACGTTGGACTTAAGGTCGAGCAGGTGGTCGACCTTGCCCTCGATGGCAGCCTCGGTAAGGACGCCGGCGGTACGGATGAACGAAGCGCTCGACAGCCAGGAGTCGATGTTGGACGCGACCTTGAGCGTACCCAGGATGACGGGCTCGGCCACAGGAGCCTGACCGCCCAGACGGGCAACGCGCTCGACCTCGTCGGCGAACTCGTAGCGGTCGACGTACTGACCAAGCAGATACTTGGAGTCACCGGGGTTGGTGATCTGAACGCGACGCAGCATCTGACGTGCGAGCACCTCGATGTGCTTGTCGTTCAGGTCGACGCCCTGGCTGGTGTAGACGTCCTTGACGCTCTCGACGAAGGTGTGCATCGTCGACTCGATGTCGGTCAGCTTGCGCAGGTTGCGGAAGTTGACGAAGCCCTTGGTGATCTGGTCGCCGGCGCGAACCTCGCAGCCGTCCTCGATCTCGGGCATAAAGCGCACCGAAGCGGGGACGCGACGCTCGTCGAGGACACGGGTGTGATCCTCGGAGTCGGTGAGCGTCAGCACGTACTCGGACTTCTCGGGCTTAATCGAGAGGTGGCCGGAGTACGGAGCCAGCTCGGCCTCGCGACCCAGGATCTTCTCGTTGACGTTGCCGACGATATCGAACATACGGCTGACCGTAGGCAGACCCTGCGTAATATCGTCGACGCCAGCGACGCCGCCGGAGTGAATGGTACGCATCGTAAGCTGCGTACCGGGCTCGCCGATGGACTGGGCGGCAATAATGCCGACGGCAGTACCGATGGCGACCGGACGACGGGTGGAAAGATCCCAGCCGTAGCACTTCTGGCACACGCCGTACTTGGAGCGGCAGGTGAGCAGCGCGCGAAGCTTGACCTTCTTGAGGCCCGCATCGACCATCTTCTGGATGTCGGCGACCTTCTCGATGTAGCCGTCCTGCTCAAAGAGCACGGTGCCATCGGGAGCCACGACGTCCTCGATGAAGCAACGGCCGACGAGGTCGGTGTTGAGGTCAGTGGTGCCGGGGATGATGAGGTTGTAGGTGACGCCCTCGTGCGTACCGCAGTCCTCCTCGCGGACGATGACGTCCTGGGCCACGTCGACCAGACGACGGGTCAGGTAACCAGAGTCCGAGGTGTGGGATGCGGTATCGACCAGGCCCTTACGGGCGCCGTAGGTCGAAATGAAGTACTCGAGCGGCAGCAGGCCCTCGCGGAAGTTCGCCTTAATGGGAAGGTCGATCGTCTCGCCGGACATGTCTGCCATCAGACCACGCATGCCGCCGAGCTGACGCAGCTGGGTCTTAGAACCACGGGCGCCGGAGTCGGCCATCATGTACAGCGGGTTCTCCTCGTCGAACATGTCGAGCATGAGCGCTGCGACCTTGTCGGTACAAGCGGTCCACTCGTTAACGACTTCGATGTGGCGCTCCGTCTCGTTGATGAAGCCCTCCTCGAAGTACTCGTTGATCTGGTCGACGTTGGCCTGGGCGCGATCGAGCAGCTCCTGCTTCTCGGCAGGGATGAGAGCGTCCCACACCGAGATGGTGAGGCCGGCGCGGGTAGCGTAGTGGAAGCCGGAGTACTTGATGGCGTCGAGGATCGGGCCGACCTTGGCCTCGGGGTAACGATCGCAGCAGTCGGCAACCAGCTTGGCCACGTCGCCCTTGACCATCTTGTAGTTCATGAACTCATAGTCTTCGGGCAGGCACTGGCGGTTGAAGATGATGCGGCCGATGGAGGTCTCGAAGCGCGCGGTCTTGTTGCCGGTGACGTCGTAGTCGACAAACTCGTTCTTGCCGTTCTTAACGCGGAAGATACGGGTGCCGTCCTCGTTGATGACATTGGCGTCGGCAGCGGACACGCGGACCTGAATCTTGGCCTGCATGTCGACCTCGGAGCGGCAGTCATAGGCGTGCAGCGCGTCGTCGAAGCTGGCGAACACGTGGTTCTCGCCCGGCAGACCGTCGCGGACCTGGGTCAGGTAGTACACACCGATGATCATGTCCTGCGAGGGGATGTTAACCGGCTTGCCGGATGCCGGCGAGCGCAGGTTGTTCGCAGAGAGCATGAGCACGCGGGCCTCGGCCTGAGCCTGGCTGGACAGCGGCACGTGGACAGACATCTGGTCGCCGTCGAAGTCGGCGTTGAAGGGCGAGCAGACCAGCGGATGCAGGTGGATAGCCTTGCCCTCGACCAGCACCGGCTCAAAGGCCTGGATGGACAGACGGTGCAGGGTCGGTGCACGGTTGAGCAGCACGACGCGGCCGTCGATGACCTCTTCGAGGATGTCCCACACAAAGGTGGCACCGCGGTCGATAGCGCGCTTGGCACCCTTGATGTTCTCGACCTTGCCAAGCTCGACCAGGCGCTTCATGACGAAGGGCTTGAAGAGCTCCAGCGCCATGGTCTTGGGCAGACCGCACTGGTGCAGCAGCAGCTTGGGGTCGGTAACGATAACCGAACGGCCGGAGTAGTCGACACGCTTACCCAGCAGGTTCTGACGGAAACGACCCTGCTTGCCCTTGAGGGCCTCGGCGAGCGACTTGAGCGGGCGACCGCCACGGCCAGAGACCGGGCGACCACGACGGCCGTTGTCGAACAGGGCGTCCACGGACTCCTGGAGCATGCGCTTCTCGTTGTTCACGATGATCGCGGGGGCGTCCAGGTCGAGCAGGCGCTTGAGTCGGTTGTTACGGTTGATCACGCGACGATACAGGTCGTTGAGGTCGGACGCGGCGAAGCGGCCGCCGTCGAGCTGGACCATCGGGCGCAGATCGGGCGGAATGACCGGGATGACGTCCAGGATCATGTTCGCGGGGCTGTTGCCGCCCTTCAGGAAGGCGTCAACGACCTCAAGGCGCTTGACGGCCTTCTCGCGCTTCTGCTTCTGGGAATCCTCGTCGGCGATGATGGCCTTGAGCTTCTCGGCCTCGGAGGGGAGGTCGATGGCAGCGAGCAGGTCGCGGACGGCCTCGGCACCCATACCACCCTTGAAGTACATGGAGTAGTAACGGGTCATCTCGCGGAACAGCGGCTCATCGGAGATGAGGTCGCGCTCGGTGAGCTTCATGAAGGCGTTGAAGGCGTCCGTGCGGAGCTGCTTCTCGTCCTTGCACTCTTCCTCGATGTCGACGATGCCGGAGGCGATCTCCTCGGGGGTCAGCGGCTCCTCGTCGGAGAACTCGTCAAAGTTCTCGGGGTCGCCCTGCTCCTTGAGGGACTCGATCTGGCGGGCGCACTCGGCATCGATCTCTTCCAGATCGGCGGCGAGCTCCTCGCGCAGGTCGTCGGCGTCGGCCTCGCGAGCCTCGTAGTCGACCTCGGTGATGATGTAGCTGGCAAAGTACAGAACCTTCTCGAGGTCCTTGGACTTGATGTCGAGCATACGGCTCATCGGGAAGCTCGTGGGGCTCTTGAAGTACCAGATGTGGGACACGGGAGCGGCGAGCTCGATGTGGCCCATGCGGTCGCGACGCACCTTGGCCGAGGTGACCTCGACGCCGCAGCGCTCGCAAACGATGCCCTTAAAGCGGATGCCCTTGTACTTGCCGCAGGAGCACTCCCAGTCCTTGGCGGGACCGAAAATCTTCTCGCAGAACAGGCCGTCCTTCTCGGGCTTGAGGGTACGGTAATTGATGGTCTCCGGCTTCTTGACCTCACCGTGCGACCAGGAACGGATCTGGTCGGCGGAGGCAAGGGAGATCTTTACCGAGTCAAAATCAGTAGCTTCGAAATCTGCCACAGTCAACTACTCCTTATCAGTGGTCGTGGCGGCGACAGCCTCGGGTGCCTCGGCGGTCTCGGCATCCTCGGCCTCGACGTCGGCGTCAACGCCGGCGAGCGCAGCCAGGTCGTCGAGAGCAGAGGTCTCCTCGGCGGTCACAGGGGCGGAGGCGTCCTCGTCGGCATCGTGCATGGGCTCGATGTCCAGTGCGAGCGAACGAATCTCCTTGACGAGAACCTTGAAGGACTCGGGGATACCCGGAACCGGAACGTTCTCGCCCTTGACGATGGACTCGTAGGTCTTGACGCGGCCCACGGTATCGTCGGACTTGACGGTCAGGATCTCCTGCAGGACGTTGGAAGCACCGTATGCGTACAGTGCCCAAACTTCCATCTCGCCGAAGCGCTGGCCGCCGAACTGGGCCTTGCCGCCCAGAGGCTGCTGGGTAACCAGGCTGTAAGGGCCGGTCGAACGGGCGTGGATCTTGTCGTCGACCATGTGGCCGAGCTTAAGGATGTAGGACGTACCCACGGTAATGGGCTCGCGGAACTCCTCGCCGGTGCGGCCGTCGAACAGACGGGTCTTGCCGCGCTCGTCAAGCTGGGTGACAAACTCGGGACGCATGTGATCGCCAAAGGCAGCGGTGGCCTTGTTGAGCATGTTCTTGTTGGCACGACGGATGACCTCGGCGATCTCGTCCTCCTTGGCGCCGTCGAAGACGGGCGTCGCGGTGAAGAACGGACCGGGGACGTACTTGTCGGAGTCGGCCTGCTCGGTATCCCAACCGCAGGCAGCAGCCCAGCCAAGGTGGCACTCGAGCAGCTGGCCGACGTTCATACGCGAAGGAACGCCCAGCGGGTTGAGGATAACGTCGATCGGGGTACCGTCAGCCATGTAGGGCATGTCCTCGACCGGCAGAACGTTACAGATAACACCCTTGTTGCCGTGGCGGCCGGCGATCTTATCGCCCTGTTGGATCTTACGACGCTGGGCGACGTAGACGCGCACCTGCTCGTTGACGCCGGGGGCCAGATCGTCGCCGTTCTCGCGGCTAAAGCGGACGACGTCGATGACGCGACCGTAAGCGCCGTGAGGCATCTTAAGGGAGGTGTCGCGGACGTCGTGGGCCTTGGCACCGAAGATGGCGCGCAGCAGGCGCTCCTCGGCGGTCAGAGCGCTCTCGCCCTTAGGCGTGACCTTGCCGACCAGGATGTCGCCAGGGCCGACCTCGGCGCCGATGCGGATAATGCCGTCCTCGTCGAGGTTGGCAAGCATGTCCTCGGAGAGGTTCGGGATCTCGCGGGTGATCTCCTCGGGGCCGAGCTTGGTGTCGCGGGCATCGATCTCGTGACGGGTGATGTTGATGGTCGTCAGCAGGTCCTCGGCCACCAGGCGCTCGGACACGACGATACCGTCCTCGTAGTTGAAGCCTTCCCACGGCATGTATGCCACGGTGAGGTTCTGACCCAGTGCGAGCTCGCCATGATCGGTCGAAGGACCGTCAGCCAGGGGCTCGCCCTGCTCAACGGTGTCACCGACGCGCACGAGCGGACGGTGGTTGATGCAGGTGGACTGGTTGGAGCGCTGGTACTTGGCCAGGTGATACTCGTCCATGCCGCCGGCATGCTTGACGATGATCTTGGCGGCGTCGGCAAAGATGACCTCGCCGGCGTTCTTGGCCAGGGTGACCTCGCCGGAGTCCAGGGCGGCGCGACGCTCCATGCCGGTACCGACATAGGGAGCGGCAGGGTGAACCAGCGGCACGGCCTGACGCTGCATGTTGGCGCCCATCAGCGTACGCTTGGCGTCGTCGTGCTCGAGGAACGGGATCAGCGTGGCTGCGACGGAGAGCATCTGACGCGGCGAGACGTCCATGTAGTCGACGTCCTCGACGGGCACGTCGGCGGGAGCGCCGAAGGAGCCGTCGAAGTCGCGGGTACGGGCGATCACGGTGTGCGGGCGGACAAGCTTGCCCTCGGCATCGGTCGTGATGAACTCGTTGGTCTTGGGATCGAGCGGCGTGTTGGCCGGCGCGATGACGTGCTTCTCTTCCTCGTCAGCGGTCATCCAGTCGATCTGGTCGGTGGCAACGCCGTTCTCGACGCGACGGAACGGAGCCTCGATGAAGCCGTACTCGTTGACGCGGGCGTAGAGGGCGAGCGAGCCGATCAGGCCGATGTTGGGGCCTTCGGGGGTCTCGATCGGGCACATGCGGCTGTAGTGCGAGTTGTGGACGTCGCGGACGGCCGTCGGCACGTTGGTGCGGCGGCTGGAGCCGGACTTGTGGCCGGCAAGACCGCCAGGGCCGAGTGCGGACAGACGGCGCTTGTGGGTCAGACCGGTCAGGGGGTTCGCCTGGTCCATGAACTGCGAGAGCTGCGAGGAACCGAAGAACTCCTTGATGGAGGCCACGATCGGGCGGATGTTGATGAGCGACTGCGGGGTGATCTCGTCGATGTCCTGGGAGCTCATGCGCTCACGGACGACGCGCTCCATACGGCTCATGCCGATACGGAACTGGTTGGCGACGAGCTCGCCGACGGTGCGGATGCGGCGGTTGCCAAAGTGGTCGATGTCGTCGACCTTGAAGCCCTGCTCGCCGGCAGCGAGGGACAGCAGGTAGCGCAGCGTCGCGACGATATCCTCGTCGGTGAGCACCGTGACCTCTTCCTCGGTGGTGAGGTTGAGCTTCTTGTTAACCTTGTAACGACCGACGCGGGCCAGATCGTAGCGCTGCGGGTTGAAGAGCAGGCCCTCGAGCAGGCTGCGGGAAGCGTCCACGGTGGGAGGCTCGCCCGGGCGCAGGCGACGGTAGATCTCGATAAGGGCATCCTCGCGGGTGAGGGCGGTGTCGCGCTCCAGGGTGCGCTTGATCACATCGGAGTTGCCGAGCAGCTCGATGATGTCGTCGTTGGTGACGGCAATGCCAAGGGCGCGCAGGAACATCGTGGCGCTCTGCTTGCGCTTACGGTCGATGGAGACCATGAGCTGGTCGCGCTTGTCGACCTCAAACTCAAGCCAGGCACCGCGGGACGGGATGATCTGGGCCTTGTAAATCTGCTTGCCCGAATCCATCTCGGAGCTGTAGTACACGCCCGGGGAGCGGACGAGCTGCGAGACGACGATACGCTCGGTACCGTTGATGATGAAGGTGCCCTGATCGGTCATCATGGGGAAGTCGCCCATGAAGACGAGCTGCTCCTTGATCTCGCCGGTCTCCTTGTTGGTGAGACGGACGTCGGTCAGAAGCGGGGCCTGATAGGTCATGTCCTTCTCGCGGCACTCCTCGACGGTGTGCGCGGGGTCGCCGAACTGATGCTCGCCGAAGGTAACCTCGAGAACATGGTTCTGGCTCTGGATGGGACTGGATTCCTTGAACGCCTCACGAAGGCCCTCGTCCTTAAAACGCTCAAAGGATTCCCTTTGAACAGAGATAAGGTTGGGGAGCTCCATGGCCTCCGGGATTTTCCCGAAGCTGACGCGCTTGCGCTCAGTGGCAGTGTATGCGTAGGTCACCAGGTTTTTCCTCCTTCACGGAAATGCTCGGTGGGTTGGCGAGGCATAGCTTCGCCAGTTATCGCAACCTAATAGTTTATCAGGTACCGACCGTTGGGCAAGAAAAGCCTTGACGCGATTGAGTTTTTGGAGTAGCAAAGTTTTTCGACAGAAAACACGCAGGTAGATGTATGTGTATCGAACATCTGTTCATATATTTTCTGTGAACAGAGAGCCGGCAATCGAAGCTCTTATAAAAAAACGGGCGCGAACCGAGGTCCGCGCCCGTAAATGTCGATGCCCGAAGGCTTATTTGCGCATCAAGCCGCCGCGCTCGTCGATGGCGTCCCAGAAGGCGCTGGCAAAGCGAGGATCGCTTGCGGCCATGAGGGCGTTGGTGGCCATCCAGCCAGAGGGAGTGCCGGTGTCGTAGCCCGAGAGCGGGTCGATGACGACAGCGTACATGGCCTCGCGGTCGAGCGAACGGGCCATGGCGTCGGTGAGTTGAATCTCGCCGCCCTTGCCGGCCTGCTGATCTGCCAGCAGGTCCATGACCAGCGGGCTCAGCAGGTAACGACCGACGATGTACAGGTTGGACGGAGCAGCCTCGGGAGCGGGCTTCTCGACCAGACCGCCGATACGCCAGACAGCGCCCGGCTCTGCATCGGCAACGTCCTCGGCACCCTCGAGCGAACCGACGCGCTCACCGGCGATAACGCCGTAGCGGCTGACTTCCTCGGGCGAGCAAGCAGCGACGGCGATAACCGAAGCGCCACCGTGCTCCTTGGAAACGGCGAGCATCTTGTCGCAGATGTCGCGGTTAGGCACAACGTAGTCGCCCAGAAGAACCAGGAAGCTCTCCCCTGCCACGGCGTCGGCAGCAGAGCGGATAGCATGGCCGAGGCCCTTGGGCTCGTACTGATAACGGAAGTCGACCGGCATACCGCCAGCGTGGGCGACGGCATCGGCATAGGCGTTCTTGCCGCGCTCGCGCAGCAGGTTCTCGAGCGAGCGATCGGGCTGGAAGTAGTTCAGTAGCTCGGGCTTACCGGGAGATGTAACGATGATGGCGTCGTCGACTTCCTCGGGGTCGAGCGCCTCCTCGACGACGTACTGAATGACGGGCTTGTCGAGCACCGGCAGCATCTCTTTGGGCGTGCACTTGGTGCCAGGCAGAAAACGCGTGCCAAGACCGGCGGCGGGGATGATTGCCTTCATGTTATTCAAAGATCCTTTCGCAGGCGCAAAAGCGCCCCATGCGTGCGGCGCACGGCCGCAGACCAAATTGCGATACCCAAGCATCTTACCGCTGGAACTATATGTCGCTACAAGGCAGAGACAATTCTTCAGCAGGTCAACGCAAATTATTGCTCGAATGGTGCAATTTTATTGCCCAACGGCAGGGCACCCGATACGACGCAAATCACAGAATACGGCAGTTTGAGCTACCGATGTCGAGGGACTGAAAAACAAAAAAGACGGGGCTCGCAATGCGAACCCCGCCTGCAAAGAAATCTGGCGAGAAAGCCTGATTACTTGAGGGTGACAGCAGCGCCAGCAGCCTCGAGCTTCTCCTTGGCAGCCTCGGCGTCCTCCTTCTTGGCACCCTCGAGAACAGCCTTGGGAGCGCCCTCGACGACCTCCTTGGCCTCCTTCAGGCCAAGGTTGGTGAGCTCACGGACGGCCTTGATGACCTGGATCTTGTTGTCGCCGAAGCCCTCGAGCACGACGTCAAACTCGGTCTTCTCCTCGGCCTCAGCAGCGCCAGCAGCGGGAGCGGCGACAACAGCGGCAGGAGCAGCGGCGGAAACGCCGAAGGTGTCCTCGATAGCCTTAACGAGCTCGGAAGCCTCGAGAAGGGTCATTTCCTTAAGAGCATCGATGATCTCATCGGTGGTAAGCTTAGCCATTTCTAAGTCCTTTCGGTTTCCGTGCGGATGCACGGAGATCAGTTAAAACACGGCGCGAATGCGCCAGGGGTGCGGCGTTGCCGCCGCGGGTGAAAACAGCAACTAGGCTGCCTTCTGCTCGGAGACCTGCTGGATCGAACGAGCGAGACCAGAGGAAACGCCGTTGACGCAGACAGCGATGTCGCGAGCGAAACCGGAGATGAGACCGGCGATCTGGCCGAGAAGCTGATCCTTGGTGGGCAGCTCGGCGATAGCCTTAACATCATCAGCGGAAACGGCCTTGCCGTCGGAGATACCGCCCTTGATCTCAAGGACGCCCTTGGACTTAGCGGAGAAGTCCTTAAGGGCCTTAGCGGCCTCGACCGGCTCGGTCTCGTAGAACACATAAGCAACGGGGCCGGCGAGGATCTCGTCGATCTCGGGCTGCTCCTGGTTCTTGAGGGCGATCTTGACCAGGTTGTTCTTGTAGACCTTCATCTCGGCGCCGCACTCGCGAAGCTGATGACGCAGCTCCTGAGCCTGCTTAACCGTCAGACCGTTGTAGTTGACGACGAACAGACCGGCGTTCTCGGCGATACGGGACTCGATCTCTGCAACCTTGTCGATTTTGTACTGCTGGGGCATGAATTACACCTCCTCGAATTCTTTCCGGGCACGGTCCGCCACAAGGACGTGACGGGGGCATGTCCAAAAAGAAAGCCCCCGCGCTGCATGAGCGACGGGGGCGAGAAGACATATCTACTCGACCACCTCGGCTGGCGGGAAGTCCCATTAAGCTCGCGGGTAAGACCCGTTTGCGCCGGCTGTCTCTGGCAGCGGATTCGTGCGTGAACCGAAAGTATTATGGCGGGGACCCCGGCGTCGGTCAACGGACACGAGGATTCGTACACAAACCCTGCATACGCTCCGACCGGGAGGGGCAGGGCGAGTTTTCCGCTCGGTCAAGTCCTGGGCTCGCACGAAGGCCACATTAAGTGGCCTTCGGCTCGTGCGGAATCTACGGAAAACTCGCCCTGCCCCTCCCGGCCGGAGCTACGTTGCCTTTGCTGCGAATCCTCGTGTCCGTTGAGCGACGCGCCCCACTCATAATGCTTGGGTCGGTGGGCTGATGATTTTGGGTCCCGTTGGGCTACAGGGTTGAAACGAAGTTGGACAGGCGGCTGAGGCCTTCGTCCAGATCTTGGTCGGAGACGCAGTAGCTTAGGCGGATGTGGCCTTCGGTGCCGAAACAGTCGCCCGGGACTAGGGCTACGTTTGCTTCTTTGATGGCTTTGATGCAGAAAGCTTCGCTGGTTAGGCCGAACTTTTTGATGCTCGGGAAAGTGTAGAAGGCTCCTGCGGGCTCTACTACGTCGAGGCCCATGGCGTCTAAAGCTGCGAGCACGCGTTCGCGACGGGCTCGGTAGACTTCGAGCATGGGGGTTGGGTCGACGGTCAGGGCTCGGGCCGCGGCGTCCATCTCGAAGGAGACGGCGCTCGATACTAGGTATTGGTGAGCTTTTGCGATCTCGGCGATGACGGGGGCTGCGGCTGCGAGCCAACCCAGGCGCCAGCCGGTCATAGCCCAGGGCTTGGAGAAGCTCTCGATGACGACCGTCTGCTCGCGCAGCTCCGGGTGTCGCTGGGCGAAGCGCTCGTAGCCATCCACATAGACGAGTCGATTGTATACGTCGTCGCAGACCACGTAGATGCCCATCTGCTCCGCCACGTGCGCCACGGCGTCGAGCGAAGCCGCGTTGAGGATACAGCCCGTAGGATTGTTGGGCGAGCAGATGACGATGGCCTTGGTCGCCGGCGTCACGCAGGCACGAAGTGCGTCCTCGTCAATCTGGAATTGCGCAGGCTCCGTATCCAAAAAGACCGCCTTGGCGTGATTGGCCACGACGATGCTCTCGTACAGGCCAAAGGCCGGCGTGGGGATAATGACCTCGTCGCCTGGGTTGAGCATAGCCATGAATGTAGCCGACAGTGCCTCGGTCGCACCGTCGGTCAGGATGACCTCATCGGCGGAAAACGCCAGGCCCGCGTCATCCATATATTTGGACAGTGCATCACGCGGGGCGGGGCGACCGTTGTTGGGCGGATAGTGCGTGTCACCGCGGTCCAGTGCGGCGGTCACCTCGGCGCTAATCACATCGGGCGTGGGAAAATCGGGCTCGCCGAGCGCGAGCGCGATGCACCCCGGATGCTGGGCGGCGAGTGCGTTGATCCGGCGGATGCCGGAGGGCTTGAGCGTGGCAAGCGAGGTATTCATGGGCAGACGCATGGCGTTCCTTTCGTAAGGGTTGCACTAGGATAGCGCGGCGGGGCGCCACCAGACGGTGTAACCTAAACGGAAACCAACCGGAAAGGAGGCAGCATGGAGCCGACCGCGCGCAGCGATGTACCAAAAACGCTGCAAACCATTGCGTATATCAGCATTCCCAATAGTGCCGATCTTGAGTTTTTGCTCTGGGACCTGCAAGATGCCATCGCGGCCTATGCCCGGCTTTCCGGTACCGCGCTCCCCCGCCCGGTTGACTTGGAGGCGGATGATGCCGGCGCAGTCGATGGCATGGTGCTCGCTGTTGATGATGCATTTGACGATGAGGCTATGATCGCAGTCAAGCAGATACTCGATCGCCTTGGAAATACAGAGACACGCATCTATGTCGTCGCCCAGGCCGCGTCCAAAAACAACAAGCAGGCGGACGAAGTCCTCGACCGCCTATACCGGGCATGTATTCTACGTGACCTACCATGGTGTGGCGGCGTTGCCGTCTGTGCCGGCAGCGGCATCGCAGCACTTCGCCACTCCCCGCGTATGGGCCTCTTGCGTCGGCCATTTTCGGAAGCGATGGATAAGCTTGTGGGCGCTGTGCGCATGGGCTGCTCCATTGAGCATGCGCAGCTGCTTGGCGGCGGCAATGCCGGTAGCGTCGATGCCGACGGCATGGTGCGCGTCAAGCCCGCGCTGCCCGCACCGATCTGGCATGCCATCATGAAACGCCTCGGCACCCGCGCCCAATCAGATATCTAAATTACAGAGCGCCCCAGTCAACGGCCTCGCGCCAGCGCCCAACAAGGCGCTCTAGGCGCCATGCCGCATTGGCGGGACTTGTCGACGGCAGAACGATGGCCGGCAGCCCGGTGCGTTCTTGTAGATAGCGCTTGTAGAGCCGACCAGCTGTACCACCGTTGCATACCACCTGCTCAATGGGAGCTGCGCCGGCAATGCGCTCGACATGCGCCGGAACGACGTTTTTGATGCTGGCGTCACTCGAACCCTTAATATCGCAGCTCTCGATCACGTCCCACAGGGCCACACCGCCGTTGAGCAGCATGGCCCGCTTGGCGGCAATCGAGGCATCGAGCGTCGCGGGCTCACCGCTTGCCAAAGGATCGCCCTCGTTGGGCGGCACGGGCACACCGAGGCACGCGGCCATCACGCGCCAAAAGCGATTCTGAGGGTTGCCGTAATAAAAGGCATTGGCGCGCGAAAGCACCGAGGGAAACGACCCGAGCACCAAAACGCGCGAGTGCTGGTCGAACACGGGCTCAAACCCATGCTCAATATGTTGATAGCCCTCGTCAGACGCTGCCATGGCCTAGGCCCTCAGCAGATAACGCACCTCGTAGGGTGCAAGCTCAAGGGCACCCGACAGCTCGACCGTGGGCGCATCGTCGGCAAGCAGGTCGACGAAGGAGCCGCTGAGTTCGCCGGCTCCAAAGGTGTAGGGCTCGTTCACGGCATTGACCGCCACGAGCACCGTCGCGTCGTCGCAGGCGCGCTCGAACAGCAGCTGCTTGTTCTGAATCACCACGTTGCGATAGGCACCGTAGTTGAGAGCACGGGCCGCCGCGTCGTCGGCCGAGCGCAGGTGCGCGAGCTGCTTGATGAAGGCCGTCAGCTCGTTGGGCGCAGGCTCATCGAACGCAGGTCGCAGCGCCCAGTCGCCATCGGGGCCGCCCTTTTCGCCGGCAATTCCCCACTCGCTGCCATAGTAGACGCATGGGATGCCCGGCATGCCAAAGAGCATGCCATAAGCGGGGCGCAGACAGGACTTGTCGGTGAGGATGCTCGCCAGGCGCGGCACATCGTGGTTGTCGGCAAACGACAGCAGGTGTTTGCCGCGGTAGATGCACCACGGGTCGCCGCCAAACTGACGGTGCAGCGAATGCGCGATCTCGAACATGTTGACCGAGTTAAAGCTAGAGTACAGGCCCTTGTAGCACTCGTAGTTGGTGCAGGAGTCGAGCATCTCGTCGTTGACGATCTGGTTGTAGTCGCCGTGGAGCGTCTCGCCGATCAGCACGAAGTCAGGCTTGAGCTCACGGGTAAAACTATGCAGACGGCGCATGAAGTCGCGGTCGAGCATATAGGCAACGTCCAGGCGCAGACCGTCGACGCCAAAGACGTCGGCCCAACGGCGCACGGACTCAAGCAGGTAATCGACCACGGCGGGATTTTGCAAGTTGAGCTTCACAAGCTCAAAGTGGCCTTCCCAGCCCTCGTACCAAAAGCCGTCGCCATAGCAGGAGTCACCGTCAAAGCTAATGTGGAACCAGTCCTTGTAGGGCGAGTCCCACTTACGCTCCTGCACATCGCGGAAGGCCCAAAAGCCGCGACCGACGTGGTTGAAGACCGCATCGAGTACCACGCGGATGCCGTGGTCGTGCAGCGTCTCGCATACGGCGGCAAAATCGACATCCCCACCCAGGCGGCGGTCGATGTGGCGCAGGCTACGCGTATCGTAGCCATGGCTATCAGACTCGAGCGGTGGGTTGATGAGCACGGCGCCAACGCCGAGTTCCTGCAGGTAGTCGGCCCATTGGGCAATCTTCATGATGGGCGCATCGGGGTTGGGCGCGGCGTTGGCAGCCTGGGCGAGTTCATCCTCGGCGACGGGGGCGGCGTTTTCGCGCGGAGCTCCGCAGAAGCCCAGCGGATAGATCTGATAGAACGTCGTCTCGTATGCCCACATAGCAACCTCCCGGTAAGCTCAACACAACGACATCCATTGTATGCCCGGCAGGGTAGCTAATTTGGGACGGGGCTCTTTTAGCTGCCCCGGCCCCTTTCCAAGTTGCGGTGGAATACGGACTGTTTGCCGGGTTTATTGGACCCAGCAGTCCGTATTCCACCGCAACTGATGAGGGAACGTGATTAGGCGACGGGCTTGGCGCGGCGGATGGCTGGGAACATCACCGTGATGGCGAGGATAACGCCCACGACGGCAATCGCCCCGCCCACAAAGCCGATCCAGGCGATACCGGGACCCGAAACCACGGCTCCGCCGATCGCGGTACCCGTGCCGATACCGAGGTTGAACAGGCCCGAGAAGATCGACATGGCGACGGCCGACGAATCTGCCGGCGTGTGCTTGATGAGCTCGGCCTGAAACGCCACGTTAAAGGCCGTGGCGCAGCAACCCCACAGTGCGCACACAGCGAGAACCGCAGCGAGTGACGATGCGGCCGGACCCATGAGCAGCAGAGCCACCGGCACGCCGGAGAGCGTGATAGCCAAGAACGGGAAGCGATGCCCATCGAACAGGCGGCCAAACAGCCAGCTTCCGAGCAAACCAGAGCAGCCAAACGCCGTCAACGTCATGGTAATGGCGCCCGCATCGACGTGCGCGACCTGCGCCAGGAAGGGCTCGATATAGCTGTAGCTTGCGTAATAGCCGGTCGCCATGAAGACCGTGACTGCGTAGAGCGCGATGAGGAACGGGTTCTTGAGCAGCTCGGGCAGCTGCTTGAGCGTAAAACGCTCGCCCGCTGGCATGGCAGGGAACACCGTGGCCTGGTAGACGACCGCGACAGCAGACAGCGCTCCGACCACGGCAAACGTCATGCGCCAGCCCACGGCCAAGCCAATGGCGCGACCGAGCGGCAGGCCAAAGATCTGTGCGATGGAAGAGCCCGTGGCGATCATGCTGATAGCGAGCGCCCCGTGGCGTGTGTCAACCAGGCGCGACGCCATGATCGAGGCGACCGACCAGAACACGGCGTGCGCGCAGGCAACCACCAGGCGCGCGCAGACTAAGATGGGATAGGTCGGTGCCAAGGCGGACAGGAACTGGCCCAGCGAGAACACGGCGAGCACGCCCAGCAGCATCCGCTTGAACTCGAAACGCGAAGCGAACACCATGAGCGGCAACGACAGCAGCATGACGCCCCAGGCATAGACCGAGATCATGATGCCCGCCTGGGCCTCGGTGAGCGAGAACGACGCGGCGATATCAGTCAAAAGGCCGATGGGCATAAACTCCGACGTGTTGAACACGAACGCACAGCAGGTGAGCCCGACGAGCGGGAGCCACTGCCTGAGCGTGATGCCGTCTTGCCTTGCCTGACTCATATATAACGTCTCCAATCATTTTGAGCGGAGGCGATTATATAGCAACGGCCCCGCATCCGTCAGCAACAGATGCGGGGCCGAAAACAATTCGATACACAGAGGTTGCGCCGTCAATTCATAACTAAGCCAACCCCAGCAACATGCCCGCCGAATGCACGACAAACGCCACGACCCAGGCGACCGTCACCTGAAACGCGAATACGGCCACGGCATAGCGTGCGCCCAACTCGCTCTTGACGGCGCCGATTGCCGCCACACAAGGCGGGTACAGCAACGTAAAGACCAAGAACACGTAGGCGGTAAACGGCGAAAACATGGCTGACAGTGCCGCGGGCGACGTTGCGCCCAAAAGCACCGTGAGCGTCGAGATGACGCTCTCCTTGGCAATGAGCCCCGTGACGAGCGCCGTCGAGGCGCGCCAGTCGCCAAAGCCGAGCGGGGCCAACACCGGCGCGATGATGCTACCCAGACCGGCAAGCAGGCTTTGCGACTGGTCGGCGACCACGTTAAAGCGGATGTCGAACGTCTGAAGGAACCAGATGACCACGGTCGCGGCAAAGATAATGGTAAAGGCCTTAGTGATGAAGTCCTTGGCCTTATCCCATGCCAGCATCACTGTCGTCTTGACGCTCGGCAGGCGGTAATTGGGGAGCTCCATGATAAACGGCACCGGGTCGCCCTTAAATGCCGTGCGGTTGAGCACCAAAGCCGCGACGCAGCCGACCACGATACCGATCAGATAGAGCGAGACCATGGCGGGAACCGTCGCCTGCGGGAAAAACGCCCCGCACAGCAAGCCGTAAACCGGCAGCTTGGCTGAGCAGCTCATAAACGGCGTGAGCATGACCGTCATCTTGCGGTCGTGCTCGGATGGGAGCGTACGGGTCGACATGATAGCCGGCACGGTGCAGCCAAAACCGACGAGCATGGGCACGAAACTGCGGCCCGACAGGCCAAAGCGACGCAACACCTTATCCATGACAAAGGCCACGCGCGCCATGTATCCGGAGTCTTCCAGAATGGAGAGGAACAAAAAGAGCACGACGATAATCGGCAGGAAGGTCAGCACACTGCCCACGCCCGTAAGCACGCCGTCGACAGCCAGCGAGCGCACCACGTCGTTGGTACCGAACGCCTTGAGGCCCGCATCGGCCGAGGCGATGATGGCAGCGATACCGTCCTCCATGAGTCCCTGCAACGCCGCGCCGATCACGCCAAACGTCAGCCAAAAGACAAGGCCCATGATCACCAGAAACGCCGGAATGGCTGTGTAACGACCTGTCAGGATGCGGTCAATCTTGACGGAGCGCACGTGCTCGCGGCTCTCGTGCGGCTTGACGACGCAACGCCCGCACACGTCGCCGATAAAGCTAAAACGCATATCGGCCAGTGCAGATAGGCGGTCGGTGCCGGCCTCGCCCTCCATCTGGGTGATGATGTGCTCGATAGCGTCGAGCTCATTGCGATCCAGGTGAAGCGCCTCGGTTACCAGCTCATCGCCCTCGACCAGCTTGGTCGCCGCAAAGCGCACCGGGATGTGCGCCGTCACGGCATGGTCCTCGATCAGGTTAGCAATACCGTGGATGCAGCGATGCAGCGCACCGCCGTCCGGACCGTCGGGCGCGCAAAAGTCCAGGCGACCAGGGCGCTCGCGGAACCGCGCCACGTGCAGGGCGTGGTCCACCAGCTCGCCGATGCCCTCGTTGCGGGCAGCGCTAATGGGGACAACGGGCACGCCCAACAGGCTCTCGAGCAAGTTGACGTCTACGGCGCCGCCGTTGGCGGTCACCTCGTCCATCATGTTGAGCGCGATGACCATAGGACGGTCAAGCTCCATGAGCTGCAGTGTCAGGTACAGGTTGCGCTCGATGTTGGTGGCGTCAATGATGTCGATGATGGCGTCCGGACGCTCGTCGAGGATGAACTGACGGCTCACGACCTCCTCGCCTGTGTACGGCGACAGGGAGTAAATGCCGGGCAGGTCGGTAACGCTCGCCTCGGGATGGTTACGGATGGTGCCATCTTTGCGGTCGACCGTCACGCCGGGAAAGTTACCGACGTGCTGGTTGGAGCCCGTCAGCTGGTTGAATAACGTGGTCTTGCCGCAGTTTTGGTTGCCGGCGAGGGCAAAGTGCAGCGGCGCGCCCTCGGGCACGGCCGTCTTTGCCGCACGGGGCGAATACGTCCCCTCGCCCAGGGCCGGATGCTCCGTCGTGCCGATTGCGGCGTTAGCGCGCGGACCCGTATCGGTGTCGTGAATACCCACGAGCTCGATGCGAGCGGCATCGTCCTTGCGCAGTGTCAACTCGTAGCCACGCAGGCGGATCTCGAGCGGATCGCCCATGGGGGCGTACTTCATCATGGTGACTTCGGTGCCCGGCGTTAGACCCATGTCCAAAATATGCTGTCGGAGTGCCTGATCGTCCGATGCCACCGATGCGACAACGGCGTCCTTTCCAATCTCGAGTGTATCGAGCTTCACGTCCGTGTTCCTCCCCCGGCGCCCACAGGGCGTTGTATTTATGTTCACCATGGCTAACCGTTTGCCATGGCTAACCAATTGTAACCATGCATGATAGCGCGAACACACAACGACGTTCAATCGACAGATCGGTGCGATGGGGACAGGCAGGAGAGTTCAGGGCCATAGTTTCCCGATGAGGCCTCTCGGGGAAACTACATCCCAGAATTCTGGCTCGAAACGGGATATGGTTTCCCTAACAGGCCTCTTACGGAAAATGCATCCCAGAATCCCCGCTCGAAACGGGACGCGCTTTCCCAGTCGAGGCCCTATGGGAAACTGCGTCCCACCTTGAAAGGCAAAACTGGGACGCAGTTTCCGGGCGGGGCATCAAAAACGAAGTTGCGGTGGAATAGTTCCTGGATGGGCTGGTTGATGCCCCAGATCGGAGCTATTTCACCGCAAGTTATTGAAGGGCTGGGATGCCCGTCCTCTTACAGATGGCGCTCCAGGAAGCGGAAGGCTAGGCGAATCCAGGGACGGACCGCCACCTGCTTGTCCTCGTTGTCGACCGCGGTGTTGGCGTTGCCGAGCGAAAGGCCGTGACCACCCTGGTCGAAGACGTGCATCTCGCATGCAACGCCCTCCTCGGCCATGCGCTGCGCAAACGGGTATACCTGCGCGATCGGCGCCGTCTTGTCGTCGGACACGCCCCACACAAAGGTCGGTGGCATCTGACGCGAAACATGCGTGGTGGGGCAGATGTCGGCCAGATGCTCGTCAGTTGCCTCGCCGCCCGTCACCATCGACAGGTAGTCGTTGAGCAAATCGCGTCCCGTCTTGCCGCCCGTCTTGGGCACGCGCAAGTCAATGCGCGGATCGCGCGTCTGCATGTCGCGCACATAGGCAAAGTCGAGCAATGGATAGCCCAGCACCACGGCATCGGGACGAATGTCGTCCGGACGCGCGCCGGCCAAGCCCGCGAAGGGACCAGTCTTCCATTGCGTTGCCAGCGAAGCGCAGATCATGCCGCCCGCCGAGAATCCCACGACGCACACGCGCTTGGGATCGACATGCCACTCGTCGGCGTTGGTGCGCACGGTAGCGACCATCTTGGCGAGGTCCGCCTGCGGGTGCGGAAAGCTCACATCGCCCGTACCACTCGTCACATAGTTGAGCACAAAGGCCTGGTAACCGTGATCCAAAAACGCAAACGCCACAGGATCCTGCTCATGCGGAGCGATATGCGTAAACGCACCTCCGCCACAGATAATCACGGCAGGGCGGCGCCCATTCGGTTTATCGGGCAGCGGCTCGGCACCCAAATACGTAAACGTCGCCGGATATTCCTCGGTCGGCTCCTCGCCCCACAGCGCATGGTTCTCGACAATCATATGTGCTCCCTTCGCGCAAATTATGCGCCCTTGTTTTTCGCCTTCAAGCGTACCCCACTTGAACCCGTGGCGCAGAAACACTCCGGCAATAAGTTTCCCTTCAACTGATATATCACATAATCCCAGTTCAGAGGTATCATTGAGCAGCGTAGAATAGGGGCGTTGACCAAGCCGCGAAACACATGTGAAACGTTTCCGGCAAACCAAACGCGCGATATGCGCCTATTTAAGTTGGAGGCAACTATGGGTCTGCTCGATTCGCTTAAGTCCACCTTCACCTCGACCGGCGAGGCGTCCGTTCCGCCCGCAGCAAGCTTCGCTACCCGCGAAGGCGTCATCTATGCCCCCGTCAACGGCGTGCTCGTCAACCTGAACGAGGTTCCCGACGAGACGATCGCCTCGGGCATGCTTGGCCAGGGCTATGGCATCGAGCCCATTACCGGCACCATCTATGCGCCCGCCAACGGCCGCATCGGTGCCACCACTGTCACCAACCACTCCATCGGCATGATCACCGAGGACGGCCTGCGCGTGTTCATCCATGTTGGCCTGGGCACCGTGGAAATGAACGGCAAGGGTTTTGCCCGCTTTGTCGAGATGGGCGATGTGGTCAAGGCAGGCCAGCCGCTCATCAGCTTCGACCGCGAGGCCATTAAGGCCGCTGGTCACGAGGACATCGTGACCGTCATCGTCTCCGAGCTCGATCGTCTTAAGAGCATCGACCATGTCGGCGAGTCTGGAACGCTTATCGGCGGCAACCCGCTCGTCAAGCTTGGCGACCCGCTGCTGGTTGCCAAGACCAAGTAGCCAGGCCCCACGCCACACAGCCAAAAGGCACCTCGTCAAGCGCCCGCGACCATTTGGCCGCGGGCGCTTTTCGTTTGAAAAACCATCCCGCCAATGCTTTATCTGTATAGCTCAAATGAGCCGAGCTGCTAGAATATCGAACTGTATGGATAACTATCATTCAACCGTTATGGGAGGATACGTGAACCGCACCAAAATCGCGCAGCTCTATGCCGATGCCGAGTCGCTCGGCGGCCAGACCGTCACCGTCGCCGGCTGGGTCAAGTCCGTCCGCGACATGAAGAACTTTGGCTTTGTTACGCTCAACGACGGCAGCTGCTTCCGCGACCTGCAGGTCGTCATGAACCGCGAGGCACTCGACAACTACGACGAGATCGCCCATCAAAACGTCTCGGCCGCACTCATTTGCACCGGCACCGTCAAGCTGACCCCCGATGCGCCCCAGCCTTTCGAGCTTTCTGCCACCTCCATCGAGGTCGAGGGCACGAGCGCCCCGGATTACCCGCTGCAGAAGAAGCGCGCAACCGTCGAGTTCCTGCGCACCCAGCAGCACCTGCGCCCGCGCACCAACCTGTTCCGCGCCGTGTTCCGCATCCGCTCTGTCGCGGCTGCCGCCATCCACCGCTTCTTCCAGGAGCAGGGCTTTGTCTACGTCAACACCCCCATCATCACCACGAGTGACTGCGAGGGCGCCGGCGAGATGTTCCGCGTGACCACGCTCGACCCCAAAAATCCGCCCCTCACCGAGTCCGGCGAGGTCGACTGGAGCCAGGACTTCTTTGGCAAGCATGCAAGCCTCACCGTGTCCGGCCAGCTCAACGCCGAGAACTTTGCCATGGCCTTTGGCGACGTGTACACCTTTGGCCCCACCTTCCGTGCCGAGAACTCCAACACCACGCGCCACGCCGCCGAGTTTTGGATGATCGAGCCCGAAATGGCCTTCGCCGATCTGAACGACTACATGGATAACGCCGAGGCCATGCTCAAGTACGTCCTTAAGGACGTTATGGCCACCTGCCCCGACGAGCTCAACATGCTCAACAAGTTTGTGGACAAGGGTCTGCTCGAGCGCCTGGACCATGTCGCCAACTCCGACTTTGCCCGCGTCACCTATACCGAGGCCGTCGAAATCCTGGAGCAGGCCGTCGCCGCCGGTCACAAGTTTGACTATCCCGTGAGCTGGGGCATCGACCTGCAGACCGAGCATGAGCGCTTCCTGACCGAGGAGCACTTTAAGCGACCGACTTTTGTGACCGACTACCCGGCCGAGATCAAGGCGTTCTACATGCGCATGAACGAGGACGGCAAGACCGTCGCCGCCGCCGACTGCCTGGTTCCCGGTATTGGCGAGATTATCGGCGGCTCCCAGCGCGAGGAGCGCCTGGATCTGCTCGAGGCCCGCATCAAGGACCTGGGCATGAATCCCGAGCAGTACAAGTACTACCTTGACCTGCGCCGCTACGGTTCCTGCAAGCACGCCGGCTACGGTCTGGGCTTCGAGCGCTTGGTCATGTATCTGACCGGCGTGGGCAACATCCGCGACGTCCTGCCGCACCCGCGCACCGTGGGCAACGCCGACTTCTAATCGTCGGACGCTAGCTCGCGTCGCCACACGCCAACGCTCATCGCATAAGCGTCTCTCGACATCGGTCGAGAGACGCTTTTTTCAACAGCATCCGTCAAGCTTTTGGCAAGTTTTTGGTCAGTTGAGCAGGGCTGTTGAAAACTCGACCCGCCGTTTGCCGACGACTACCGACCGCCCAGAGCGCCCTGCGCCCCTGGGAAAGCCCCACGTCCTAGGCTCCATACCGTCGCCACCCAAAACGGAAAGGACGTGGGCACGATGACCGAAGCCGCTGTTGAAACCTACGACACCACGACGAGGGGCGCCGCCTCGATGGCAGCCTATCGCGCCGTTCGCATCCTGCAACTATTAAGCGAGAACACCGGCGAAGACAAAGCCTTGCTATCCGACGAATTGGTCCGCCGCCTCGCCCATCCCGACGACCCCGCCCGCATGCCCATCTCGGCAGCTCGGCGCAGCATCTACACCTCGATATCGGCGCTTCGTCACGCAGGATACGAAATCGAATATAAGCGTGGTGTGGGCTACAAGCTTCTTACCCGCCCCCTCACCGACGAAGAGATCATCCGGCTCCACGGTATGGTCATGCGCAACCGCTCCACGCCTATCGCTATCCGCAAGAGCATGGCGCAGCATTTAGTTGCCATGGCGAGTGCCGACGTTCGCGGCTACCTCGATACACCCGAACCCGTTCCAAGCGCAGGCAGCAAGGCTACCAAGGCAACACGCACGCCCATCAAGCGCATCGACACGTGCGAGCTCGTCGAGCAGGCCATCGACCACGGAACCACGGTGAGTTTTGATATTTCGAGCGTCACGACGCGTGGCGAAACCGAAGCAGCACGGATGACACTCCGTCCCTTTGCCATCAGGCAGCGCGATGGCATCTCGTATCTGCTGGGAACGGTCTACGACGCCCGAGGCACCGACGATACGCTGCGCACCGTCGAGATCGCCCGTATGAGAAACGTCAGCACTCGCCTGCTCGATGGCAAGAAGCTCTTTGCCGCGCTAGACGAAGAAGACAGTCCCGCGCCCGCAGCGTAAGCCCCGTTACCGTCCGTCGTTCCTCAGCACCGCCCATCCGATTCTGTATTAAAAAACCCGCCAGGCTGTTGTAAAAATGGACATCGGCGTTACTATAGTTCCACTTGCACTTTGTCCCAGTGCAGTGTTTCCAGCCATTTTTATACTGGGGGTAATGATATGAAGGACATCACCATCAGCCGCAGGAGCCTTCTGGTCTCCGCCGGCCTGCTCGCGCTCGCCCCGCTCGCCGGATGTGGCGGCAACTCTGGTTCCGGCTCCGCAGCCGCCGGTTCCGACTACACCATCGGCGTTCTGCAGCTCACCGAGCACTCCGCACTCGACGCCGCCAACGACGGCTTTGTCAAAGCCATCAAGAAGAGCGGCCTTAAGGTCAAGATCGACCAGAAGAACGCCCAGAACGACCAGTCCACGTGTAAGTCCATTGCCGACAAGTTCGTAGGCGATGGCGTCGACCTGATCTATGCCATCGCTACGCCCGCCGCGCAGGCTGCCGCCGGCGCCACCGCTGATATCCCCATCGTTGGCTGCGCCATCACCGACTACGCCGCTTCCGGCCTGGTCCAGGACAACGACAAGCCCGGCACCAACGTCACCGGCGCTTCCGACCTCACCCCGGTCGCCGAGCAGCTCGAGATGATGCAGAAGGTTCTGCCCGACGTTAAAAAGGTCGGCCTGCTCTACTGCACCGCCGAGTCCAACTCCGACGTCCAGATCAAGGCCGCCAAGAAGGAGCTCGACAAGCTGGGCCTCGAGTACACCGATTTCACCGTCTCGAGCTCCAACGAGATTCAGTCCGTCGTCGAGTCTGCCGTGGGCAAGGTCGACGCGCTGTACTCCCCCACCGACAACACCATCGCCGCGGGTGCCTCGCAGGTCGGCCAGATCTGCAAGGAAAACAAGCTTCCCTTCGTGACTGGCGAGGAGGGTATGTGCATGGCCGGCGGCCTGTTCACCCTCTCCATCAACTATGAGGACCTGGGCTACGCCGCGGGCGAGATGGCCGTTAAGATCCTGAAGGGCGAGGCCAAGCCCGAGGATATGCCGATCAAGCACCTCTCGAGCAAGGACCTGGTCGTCGTCAAGAACGACGAAATGACCGAGGCCCTGGGCATCGACCTTTCCGCCCTGGATGCGTAATGCCATACGCGGCATGCGTCTAGAGCCCGTGCTCGCGCTTTAGCCGCGTTATTCAATATCTGAGCCACAGGGGCGGGCGCTGTAGACCGGCGTCCGCCCTGCTTGTTTCAGGTAAAACAAAACGTCTGTCCGTAACTCTTCTATGCATTGTTACCGCTATTATGGTGAATCACGTGTCCACCCTATCCTAGGAGGTATGAAGCATGCTCATTGCATTGCAGGGCGCCGTTTCGCAGGGCGTCCTCTGGGGCATTATGGTGCTTGGCGTGTTTATCACGTTCCGCCTGCTCGACATTCCCGATATGACCTGCGACGGCAGCTTTGCCCTCGGCGGCTGCGTCTGCGCTGTGCTCATCGTCAATAGCAACGTCGACCCGCTGCTCGCCGTGCTGGCCGGTATGTGCGCCGGCGCCATCGCGGGTGCCGTCACGGGCATTTTGACCACCGTCTTCGAGATTCCCGCGATCCTCGCCGGAATCCTCACCCAGATCAGCCTGTGGTCCATCAACCTGCGCATCATGGGCAAGTCCAATACGCCCATTCTTGCCAAGGGCACCGTGTTTTCGGCCGTCAGCAATATGACCGGCCTGCCGCAGTCCACCGTTGCCATCATCTTGGGCATCCTGCTCGCCGTGGCTATCGTTGCCATCCTGTATTGGTTCTTTGGCACCGAGATTGGCTCGGCGCTGCGCGCCACCGGCAACAACGAGTACATGATCCGCGCCCTGGGCGTCAACACCAACTCCACCAAGATGATCGCCCTCGTGCTCTCCAACGCCCTCATCGGCCTTTCGGGCGCGCTCATCTGCCAGAGCCAAAAGTATGCCGACATTGGTATGGGCACCGGTGCCATCGTTATCGGTCTTGCCGCCATTGTTATCGGTGAGGTGCTCGGCCGTCTGCTGCCCGGCGGCCTCACGCAGTTTAGCGTCCGTCTTGCCTCCGCCGTCTTTGGCTCCGTGGTGTACTTCCTTATCCGCGCCATCGTGCTGCAGTTGGGCATGGACGCCAACGACATGAAGCTGCTTTCCGCCGTAATTGTCGCTGTGGCCCTGTGCGTACCCGTGGTTTGGGAGCGCTATAAGCTCCGCAGCTCCTACACGAAGGGGGATGTGGCAGATGCTTAAGCTCTCGCACGTCAAGAAGACCTTTAACAAGGGCACCGTCACCGAGAAGCGCGCGCTCACCGGCGTCGACCTCACCCTGAATGACGGCGACTTTGTAACCGTGATCGGCGGCAACGGCGCCGGCAAGTCCACGCTGCTCAACATGATCGCCGGCGTGTACCCGCTCGATTCGGGCGTTATTGAGCTCGACGGTACCGACGTCTCGCGCCTGAGCGAGTCGCAGCGCGCCAAGTACCTGGGCCGCGTGTTTCAGGACCCCATGCGCGGTACCGCTGCCGACATGCAAATCGCCGAGAACCTGGCCCTCGCCAAGCGTCGCGGCCAGCGTCGCGGCCTTTCGTGGGGCGTCACCAAGGCCGAGAAAGATGAGTACGTTGAGCTACTCAAGCGCCTGGACCTTGGTCTGGACACGCGCCTCAACGCCAAGGTCGGCCTGCTCTCGGGCGGCCAGCGCCAGGCACTCACCCTGTTGATGGCCACGCTCACCAGGCCGCGCCTGCTGCTGCTCGACGAGCACACCGCGGCCCTCGACCCCAAGACGGCATCGAAGGTGCTCAACCTGACCGAGGAGATCGTCGACGAGAACCACCTGACCACGCTCATGGTCACGCACAACATGAACGACGCCATCCGTCTGGGCAATCGTCTGATCATGATGCACGAAGGCCATGTGATCTACGACGTGGCCGGCGACGAGAAGAAGTCGCTCACCGTTACCGACCTGCTGCAGAAGTTCGAGGAAGTCTCGGGCGGCGAGCTCGCCAACGACCGCATGCTGCTGAGCTAAAACCTGCCAAAAAGGGACAGGTTTATTTTGGCAGGTTTTATCTGCATAAACGTCAAAACCGCCGCAAAGGGACAGACGCCCTTGCGGCGGTTTTCGCATATTATGTCGATAATCCGATATTCAACCAGACATTCTGGCTAAGGACTAAGGAAACTGCCATGAAAAGACTCCCCCGCTTTGCGTTGGCCGCCGCGTTGTTTGCCGGCGCGCTCGCAGGCATCCCAAGCCTCGCTTTCGCGGGAAACCTGCCCGCCGCTATTGACGGCTCCGTGGCCGTCATGCACACCAACGATATCCACGGCAGCTACAAGTACAGCTACAACGCAAGCAAGGGCACCGGCACTGTGGGCTTTGACGGACTGGCGGTTCTCTATAGCGCCCAAAGCAGCGTCCCCGATCTTTTGCTCGATGCGGGCGACACCTTCCACGGACAGTCCTTCGCCACCATGAGCGAGGGCAAGAGCATCGCCGAGCTCATGGACACCTTCTACGCCGACGGCTACGACGCGACCACGCCAGGCAACCACGACTGGAGCTACGGTGCGGACAAACTCCGCACCATGACCGGCTACAGCACCACCGGCACGCCCTTCGCCATGCTCTGCGCGAACGCGAAGTCTACGAGCGGCGTATGGAGCTCGAGCATCACGAAGACGCTCGATCGCACCTGGGAGGATAGCGAAGATCACTCCACATTCGACTACAAAATCAAGGTCGGCGTCGTGGGTGCCATGGATGAGTCGCTAGGTTCCTCGCTGCGCGCGGACCTGGTCGCGGGCACCAGCTTCTCGAGTGCCGCGAACGCCATCAATACCGAGGCAGAGCAGCTGCGCAGGGAGGGCTGCGATGTTGTTGTGTGTATCGCGCACACGCTCGACGCCAAGACCTTTGCCACGCGACTCCGTGGCGTCGATGCCCTTATCGCAGGCCACGAGCACATCAACCTTAACGAGAAGGTGACGGGAGCCGACGGCAAGACAATCCACGTTGTCGAGGCGGGCAGTGCCTTTGCCGAGGTGGGACTGCTTTCCATTCCGTACAAATACGACACGAATGGCACCGAGACGACCGACGATGACACGGTCACGGTCCCTGCAGACGACAGCAACGAGAAGCTCTACACCGCCAAGAACGTCAACGACCTTTTGGCAGACCCCGACAAGGGCTCCGACTACCAAAGCCGCCTTGAAGCCGTCCGCAACAAGATCAAGCCGCTCGACGAGGACTTTGAAAACGAATCGAACAAGGTGCTCGGCACATCCACCACCAACTATTTCTACGGCGAGGACGCCGCAGGCACGCATGGTTGGGAAATGGTGCGCACCACCGATTTCCGTCCCAGCAAGGAGGGCGACACCACCAAGGCCCAGACCATCGGCCACGTGATTTGCGGCTCCTATCTTGCCCTGACGGGCGCGGACCTCGCTATCGAAAACGCTGGCGGCATCCGCGGCGGCATCGCGGCGGGCAACGTGACCGCTGGCAACGTCATCGCCATCTCGCCCTACGGCAACACCGTGGAGACCTGGACCATGACCGGCGCGGACTTCCTCGCAGCGCTCGAGCACTCGCTACAAATCAGCGACGATTGCAACGACAGCTACGAGCTTCAGCAGGCTTATGTGGCGGCCGGTCACACCGAGCAGGAGGCGCAAGACAAGTACAAGTGGCGCGATGACTCTGGCAGCGTTCTCTCCTTTGGCGGCATCAACGTGACGATTGATTGGACGCAGCCCGAAGGCAAGCGCATTGTGAGTGCCACACTCACCAAAGACGGCAGCACGCTCGACCCCGCCAAGACCTATACCGTCGCCACCAACAACTACATCATTACCAACACGACCGACTTTCCCACCTTTGCACACGCCACCAAGTACACCGAGTGGGGCACGTGCGAGGCGGCGCTGAGGGCGCTGATTGGGCAGAACGGCTGGGAGAGCAAGATGGCCGGGCTCGCCGGCACCATCAGCTTCGGCTCCGTAGCCGTGGACCCCACGCCCACACCGGCCCTGACGCCTAAGCCCTCGCCTAAGACGGACACGACGACCACGAAGGTCAGCACCAAGAAGACGTTGGTAAGCTCGCCGCAACGGGAGACCGCACGCTGGCAGTAGTTGGCGCGTGCCTTATCGGCGGCATCATCGTCATCATCCTCGGCATTATCTGGAAGCGTCGACGCTAAGCTACACCGCCGGGCCTTGCAGCCCCGCCGCGTAAACCTTATATCGAGCACAGAAGCCCGTCTGAATTTGATCGGACGGGCTTCTTGGTGGGTATCATGGTTGGACGATCATTAGGAGGTTTTCCCTACATGGAATTGTTTGAGCCGATTCTTCATTTCTTTGAGCAACGGTGGGTCCACAACATCATCTGGGCCGTCATCTTGGCGATAGGCACCGCCGTCGCCGCCGAGGTCGTATCCAAGACCCTGAACCATCTGCTTAACCGTGACGATAACCCGCTTCCGGCATCAAGTATCTTCATCAACATCGCGCGCGCCGTCATCTGGATGATTGGCGGCAGCTTTATCCTCGACAACTGCTTTGGCATTAACGCAAACGCGCTCGTCGCCGCTCTTGGCGTCGGCGGCATCGCCATCTCGCTCGGCTTTCAGGACACGCTGTCAAACCTTATCGGCGGCATGCAAGTGACCTTTATGGGCATCATCAAACCCGGCGACAATATCGAGGTCGGCGGCGTATCCGGCGTGGTCCAAGACATCACTTGGCGTCATACAACGATTGAGGATGCCTGTGGACAGACCATCATCGTCCCCAACTCCAACATTTCCAAGAACACACTCGTGCATTTGATGCCCTTTGGGCGCGTGGCCGTGCCCGTTGCCGTAAAGGACACGTCTAAGTGGGCTTCCCTTGACGTGCTGGCAGACGAGCTCACGAGCGCAACCAAAACGGCCGTCTCGCCCATCTCGGGCTTTGACAAAGAGCCCTACGTGCTCTTTAGCGAAATCGGCGACTTTGGCATCAAAGGAAAGATCATCTTTATCGTCAGCGACGACAGCACCACTTTCACCGCTGCCGACGCCTGCATCCGCGCCATCGCCCCCATCATCGCCTAAACCACCGCAAAGGGGTCAGGCATCTTTGTAGTGGTTTTCATCCGTGGTACCATGGTTCATATAGTTGTTTAAACGACTAAGGGAGCAACATTATGGAAGAGGCCTATCGTCAAGCACGCAAGCGCGGCGAGCAAGGACGTCGACGCGCCATTAGCCAAAGCGAGCATCCATACCTTACGGACCTCGATAGCTTGGTTGCTCAGCTCCCCTTAGGTCAGCGAGAGAATGTCGGCCTGCGGGATATTCCGCTCGAAATGGTCGTCGGCACGGTCACCAAGGGCCGTCAGTCCGCCTTTTCGTGTAACTTTATGCCCCTGCTTCCGTTTAGCACCGAGTTCGCCCGCAAGTGGTCCAACCTCTACGACATCCAGGTGACCGAGGGCTATCGCGACCCCGTCATCGTCACCGAGTTCATGCATCGGTTCTATGTCCAAGAAGGCAACAAACGCGTCAGTGTCCTCAAATTCCTAGACGCCCCGACGGTTTCGGCCAAGGTCACCCGTCTCTACCCCGGCACATGGGATTCCGTCGAAAGCCGCCTGTACGGCGAGTTCTGCGCGTTTTGGCGCGTCTGCCCCCTATACGAGATCGAGTTCTCGCGTGAGGGAAGCTACGAAACGCTCGCGAAGATGCTCGGTCAGAACCTTATCGAAAAATGGCCGCAGAAAAAGGTCGACTACCTGCGCCACACTTTCCTGCTCTTTAAGCGTGCCTACCTTCGCGCAGGCGGCGATCACCTGGACATTACGCCCGCCGACGCCATGCTCGTCTACCTCAATGTGTACAACCAGGACCGCCTGCTGGATACGCCAACGGATATCGTCGTAAACCGCCTGTGCAAGATCTGGCGCGAGCTGGTCATTGCCGGCAAAAATGACGAGGACAAGGTCGATCTTGTCGAAGCACCGAGCGTCGACGAGGAGGAGACGCCCGCCAAGTCCACCTCTGGCGTGCTCAACTTCTTTATGGGCAAGACCGTCTACTCGACGGCCAACCCCCTGCGCATCGCCTTTATCCATGAGTTCCCCTGTGCGACGTCGAGCTGGGACAGCCTGCACGACCAAGGGCGTCAGTATCTCGATGAGCACTTTGGCGGTATCGTGCGCACCGAGGCGTTCGAGGACTGTCACGATCCGGATGTGTTCTACGCCGCCGTGGAAACGGCTGTCAAACATGGAGCAAACGTCATCTTCTCGACCTCGCACCGCCTGATGGAATACACGCTCAGGGCTGCCGTTGAGTATCCCCGGGTTCGGTTCCTCAACTGCTCTATCGGCCTTCCCCATCAAAGCGTCCGTTCGTACTTTGGCAAGATGTACGAGGCCAAGTTTCTGCTGGGCGCCCTTGCGGCCAGCATGGCGGACAACCACCGCATCGGTTACCACGCGTCGGTCTTCGCCTCGGGCGCACTCAGCGAGATCAACGCCTTTGCGATTGGCGCCTCGCTGCTCGACCCGCGCGCGCAGGTCATCCTCACCTGGGGCGATGTTCCCGCCGGTGGTCTTGCCGAAGCCATGTGCCGCGAAGGCGTAAGCGTCATGACCGGCGCTGACATGTCAAAGTCGCTCGAAGACCCAACGGCCTACGGGCTTCACCGCTTGGTCGACGGCAAAGTCACCGGCATCGCCATGCCCGTATGGAACTGGGGCCGTTACTACGAGCTCATCGTTCGCAGCCTTCTTCACGGCACGTGGGACGAGACCAGCGACGACAACCAAGTGCGCGCTGTCAACTACTGGTATGGCATGAGCTCCGGCGTTATCGACATCCGTTACGCTCCGGGCCTACCCTACCAAACGCGCAAACTCGTGCAGTTGCTCCGCAACGGCATTGTTGTGGGATCCATCAACCCCTTTGGCGGCGAGCTCCACAGCCAGAACGGCGTGGTACAGATCGAAGGCTTCCCTCCGCTGCCGAGCACGCAGATTGTCGAGATGAATTGGCTGGCGGACAACGTGGTAGGCACCATTCCGCAGCTCGACGATGAGCCGAAGGTCCGCGCCCTATGAAAATCCTTGCCATAGCCGATACCGAAGAACGATGCCTATGGGAGTGCTTTCGCAAGGAACGCTTTGAGGGAGTCGACCTGATTTTGTCCGCCGGCGATCTGGACCCGGACTATCTTGAGTTTTTGGTTACGGTCATCAACAAACCGCTCATCTACGTGCGCGGCAATCACGATGACCGCTACGCACGTCATGCACCGGGTGGATGTATCTGCGTAGAGGACAGCGTGTACACGTACCGAGGGATTCGCATTGCGGGCCTTGGCGGGTCCATGCGTTATCGCGACGGCGCCAACATGTACACCGAACGCGAGATGTCCAAGCGCATGCGTAAGCTGTCGCGTAAGGTTAGGATGGTCGGCGGGTGCGACATTCTGCTTACCCATGCACCCGCCGCCGGTATGGGTGATCTGGACGATCTGCCGCATCGAGGATTCGAGTGTTTTAACACAGCACTCGAATCCTGGAATCCCGACTACATGGTGCACGGGCATGTGCACCAAAGCTACGGTTGCGATTTTCAGCGCGAGCGTCAGCATGTGTGTGGAACGACGATCATCAACGCCTGCGGCTATACGCAGTTTGAGCTCGACCAGACGCACTACCCCATCCGCGGCTGGCAAGCAGCTTGGCTCAACTCACAAACCATGCGCCGCGAGCTCAAACGCCACGAAGCCATCGAGTCTTCAACAGCCAGAACACCCTGGTAACCACCATAAAGGGGACACTGTCCCCTTTATGGTGGTTTTGACGCGATAGCAAGAAACCCGGTCCTGCACAAGGCAGAACCGGGTTTCTTTAGCAATGCTTGCTGTACTCAGGCAGTAACTAGCAGTTACTCAGCCAGGAAGTCACGCTGGACAGCGGGATCGACCTTGACGCCAGGGCCCATGGTGGAAGACACGGAGATGGACTTGACGTACTTGCCCTTAGCAGAAGAGGGCTTGACGCGCAGAATCTCGGTGTACAGGGCAGCGTAGTTCTCGACGAGCTGCTGCTCAGAGAAGGACTTCTTGCCCAGGGGCACGTGGCAGATGCCGTAGCGGTCGGCGCGGTACTCAACGCGGCCAGCCTTGAGCTCGGAGACCATCTTGGCGACGTCCATGGTCACGGTGCCGAGCTTGGGGTTCGGCATGAGGCCACGGGGACCAAGGATCTTACCGATGCGGCCAACCTTGGCCATCATGTTCGGCGTAGCGATAGCGGCGTCGAAGTTGATCTCGCCCTTCTGAATCTGGGCGACGAGCTCGTCGGAACCGATGATGTCGGCGCCGGCAGCCTCAGCCTCACGGGCCTTCTCGCCCTCGGCGAAGACGGCAACACGAACGGTCTTGCCGGTGCCGTGGGGCAGGGAGATGGAACCACGGATGTTCTGGTCAGCCTTACGAGTATCGATGCCCAGACGGAAGTGAGCCTCGACGGTCTCGTCGAACTTGGCGGTGTCGAGCTCCTTGATGAGCTTGGCAGCCTGAAGGGGGGTGTAGAGCGTGGCGCGGTCGATCTTCTCGGCAGCGGCGTTATAGCTCTTACCATGCTTAGCCATGTGCATTACCTCCTGTGGTTAAACGGGCGTGAGCCCTCCCACATCGTATCGTGTGCCCTATTGCACACATTTAACGGGCGCCACGGTCGGAGCACCCGTCGTTACCATAAGAAATCGCTACTCAGCGATGGTGACGCCCATGGAACGGGCGGTACCGGCGATGATCTTCTTGGCGGCGTCAATGTCGTTGGCATTGAGGTCCGGCATCTTGATCTCGGCGATCTTGGTGAGCTGCTCCTGGGAGAGCTGACCAACCTTGTCGGCCTGGGGCTTAGCGGAACCAGACTTGAGGTTCAGCTCCTTCTTGATGAGGTGAGCCGCCGGCGGGGTCTTGGTGATGAAGGAGAAGGACTTATCCTCGTAGACAGAGATCTCAACGGGGATGATGTCGCCCTTCTTGTCCTGCGTCTCGGCGTTAAAGGCCTGGCAGAACTGCATGATGTTCACGCCAGCAGCGCCCAGGGCGGGGCCGACGGGAGGAGCGGGGTTAGCTGCACCAGCAGGAATCTGGAGCTTAATGACGTTGGCAACCTTCTTCTCAGCCATGGTCATTCCTTTCGAATCACGAGTGTGAAGTACTTGCTATATCGTAAGCACGCACGTGTTAGAAGCACTCCTGAGATGAGCAGTCACAGAAGAAGCACGCTCGCGCGAACGGACGAAAACTTAAGCGATGACAGCGACCTGGTTAAAGTCGAGCTCGACCGGCGTCTCGCGGCCAAAGATCATCAGCGTGACCTTGAGCTTGCCAGCCTCGGTGTTAACCTCGGAGACCTTGCCATCAAAGTCGGTAAGCGGGCCATCGGTGACGCGGACGGACGTGCCGACCTGAATATCAACCGAGGTGCGCTTGGGCGAATCGCCCTTACCGGGACGACGAGTCATCTTGTTGTACTCGTCGCGGGAAAGCGGAGCGGGCTTGCCGTTGCCGCCCAGGAAACCGGTGACGCCAGGCGTGTTACGAACACACGTCCAAGCATCGTCATCCATCTCCATGCGGACCAGGACATAACCCGGGAAGATCTTGGAATCCTTGGTCTCACGCTTGCCACCCTCTTTAATCTCGGTGACGCGCTCCATAGGAATCTCGATATCAAAGATACGGTCCTGCATGCCCATAGTCTCGATGCGATGCTCGAGATCGGACTTAACGCGGTTCTCGTATCCAGAGTAAGTGTGAACGACGTACCAACGCTTAGACATGGTTTAGCCCCTCAATCCAGAGAACAGAGCAAGAGCCTCGCCAAAGCCAGCATCGAGCAGAGCGATGACGACGCCGACGACGATCAGAGAAGCGCAAACGACGACCGAGTAGTTCACGAGCTCCTTCTTATCGGGCCACGTGACACGCTTCATCTCGGACTTGACCGAAGCGAAATACTTCTTGGTGCGGGCGAAGAAACCAGGCTTCTCGTTCTTCTTGGACTTCGCAGCCTTCTCGTTCTTCTTGGCAACGGCCTTCTTGGCCTCAACCTTGGAGTTGGCGGCAGCTTTGTTGGCAGGTGCCGGCTGCTGAGCCTTCTTCTTGTTCTTCTTGTTGGCCATTTGGGTTACCTCCGCGCAATGCGCTTATACATGAGTAAACCGTAAGCCCCCAAGTGGGAGCTTACGGAATAATGACTGGCACGCCAGGAAGGACTCGAACCCTCAACACTCGGTTTTGGAGACCGATGCTCTACCAATTGAACTACTGGCGTATGTGACTAGAGACTAGCGAGTCTCTTTGTGCAGCGTGTGGTGACGGCACCAGGGGCAATACTTCTTGATCTCCATACGATCAGGCATGGTCGACTTGTTCTTGGTGGTCGTATAGTTGCGGCGCTTGCACTCAGTGCACGCAAGAGTAACTAGAGTACGCATGTATCCTGAACCTTTCATTTCCGCCCCGTACGGGCACGATTTGTTACTTTATCAGCTCCACGTAAGTGCTGTCAATGAAAACCTCGAGTCAATTGGTTCTCGGTGGATCCATTCATATTTGGAACACATCAATGAAGCCATCGAGATCTAATCGACGGTGCATCCAGGACCATTATCGATCCTCTCAACACCAGCAACGGCTCAATATCCATTGCAGAAAAGAACCCGGCACCCCTATAAGTGCCGGGTTCTCTAAGTCAGCTATATCAAAGAGCTAATTTACTCAATGATCGTGGAGACGATGCCCGAACCGACGGTGTGGCCACCCTCGCGGATAGCGAAGCGCAGGCCCTCCTCCATGGCGATCGGGTGGATGAGGTCGCCCTCGATGGTGATGTGGTCACCAGGCATAGCCATCTCGGTGCCCTCGGGGAGCTTGACCGTACCGGTAACGTCGGTGGTACGGAAGTAGAACTGAGGACGATAACCATCGAAGAACGGGGTGTGACGGCCGCCCTCCTCCTTGGTCAGAACGTAGATCTCGCCGGTGAACTTGGTGTGCGGGGTAACCGAACCGGGCTTGCAGAGAACCTGGCCGCGCTCGATGTCCTCGCGCTTGATGCCGCGGAGCAGCAGACCGACGTTGTCGCCAGCCTCGCAGAAGTCCATGGACTTACGGAACATCTCGATACCGGTAACGACGGTGTTCTGGGTATCCTTGATGCCGACGATCTCGACGGGCTCGTTGAGCTTGAGCTCACCGCGCTCGACACGGCCGGTAGCAACGGTACCACGGCCGGAGATGGTCATAACGTCCTCAACGGCCATCAGGAACGGGAGGTCGTTGTTACGAGCAGGCGTCGGGATGTACTCGTCGACGGCCTTCATGAGCTCGCGGATAGCGTCCATCCACTTGGCGTCGCCCTCGAGAGCGCCCAGAGCGGAACCACGGATGACGGGGATGTCGTCGCCGGGGAAATCGTACTCGGAGAGGAGCTCACGGGTCTCCATCTCGACGAGGTCGATGAGCTCGTCATCGTCGACCATGTCGCACTTGTTCAGGAAGACGACGATGTAGGGAACGCCGACCTGACGGGCGAGCAGGATGTGCTCGCGGGTCTGAGCCATGGGGCCGTCGGTAGCGGCGATAACCAGGATAGCGCCGTCCATCTGAGCAGCGCCGGAGATCATGTTCTTGACGTAGTCAGCGTGGCCCGGGCAGTCAACGTGAGCGTAGTGACGGGCAGCGGTCTCGTACTCAACGTGGGAGACGGAGATCGTAATGCCGCGCTCGCGCTCCTCGGGAGCCTTGTCGATGTTCTCGAACGCAGTGAAGTCAGCCTTGCAGCCCTCGGTCTCGGAGAGAACCTTGGTGATGGCAGCGGTCAGCGTGGTCTTGCCGTGGTCGACGTGACCAATGGTGCCGATGTTAACATGCGGCTTAGTGCGCTCAAACTTCTCTTTGGCCATAAAGCCCTCCTCTAAACAGGTCGTCCCCGGACGGGACTTTGCCTTTATACCATAGTGGCCTCTCAACATACTATTGAGAAGCCACCGTGTTACCTATGGTAGCGGTGACTGGATTCGAACCAGTGACGCCACGGGTATGAACCGTGTGCTC
>CALAMG010000021.1 GCA_937925715.1 uncultured Collinsella sp. | reverse complement strand
ACGGCAGACCTCGCAGAACTGAGAATCCCCTGGTTTCAACTACGGGGAGTGTCAATGCTGAAGAGTTCAAACAAAAAATGCAGAAAGTATTTTATAAAAGGTTTGAGCAGCAGTTAAAATCTTTCATTTAGGCATTCTGTATATCAAACCGTATTTCAACCAGATAATCTAGACGCTTCTAGTAACGAATCTAGCATGCATCAGTTGAAAGACCGTCACGGTCTGATCGCCCTACTCGTTCTCAGCTTGGCGGTATACGTGCAGTTCCCATTGCTTGCGCTCGACTTTCGCCACGGCATCCAGAATGAATCCAGTAGCCAGCGAAAGGGCGGCAATAAACATGAACGCTACGGCTAAGATGGCTGTCGGGAGTCTGGGCACGAGGCCGGTGGCAAGGTACTCACTCACTACAGGCATGCCGGCACATAGACCTCCGATGCAGAACGCCAAAGCGATCAGCGAGAAGAACTTTAACGGGCGGTAGTCCTTGAACAGCGTGCCGATCATGGCGATCACCTTCAGACCGTCACTCACCGTATTCAATTTAGAGACCGAGCCTTCGGGGCGGTCGCGGTAGTCAATCGGAATGTTCAGGATGCGCCAACGATGATCGACGGCGTGTATCGAGAGCTCGGTCTCGATTTGGAAGCCCTCGGAAAGGACGGGGAACGTCTTGATAAAGGACTTGGACATAGCCCGATACCCCGTCATGACATCGGGATAGGCATATCCGTAGATCCACTTAATCATGAAGCGAACCAAATCGTTTCCGAAGCCATGAAACGCGCGGGCGTTCTGCTGCGCATAGGTGCCGTTGGATAGACGGTCACCCACGACCATATCGGCCTGTTTAGCAAGAATCGGCTCGCATAAGGCTTTAGCCGCCTCGGCCGGATAGGTATCGTCGCCGTCGACCATGAGGTAGCAGTCGGCTTCGATGTCTCGGAACATCTGGCGGCAGACGTTTCCCTTGCCTTGGCGGGGTTCGAGTCTGACGACAGCGCCTCGCGAGCGGGCGATGGCGGCGGTGCCGTCGGTCGAGTTGTTGTCGTAAACGTAGACAGACGCCTCGGGTAGCTCGCGGCGGAAGTCATCGATTACCTTGCCGATGGTAAGAGCCTCGTTATAGCAGGGAATGATGACGGCAATCTTATCTCGACTCAATGCGGACTTCCTTTCATTACAAACCTTATTAAAAGGCTGACGTTGTAAGTGTGACAACGCAATTATGCGATATCGCATTACCTATTATGCTATCATAGTATCATCCAACCACCTCAAATAGAAAGACTCCATCATGCAAGTTCTAACTTCCGCGTTCTGCCGCGAGCTTTTCACGTCACTCGGCTTTGCTTACGACGATATACGCCACTGCGATCTCGATGCCCTCCAGGGCTATATCGCCATCGAGTGCGCCAGGTCTCACCGTGCCGGGATGACCCCGCACTTCATGACGCCACGTCGGAAGTCTGACAGCCTGTGCTGCAAAATGAAGCCGGAAGGTGGTCTTGAGAAGGCATATATCAAGATCGACTGTCTTGACCAGTGGAACGGTCGCGAGGCGATAAGCTTCAACTCTGATGGTTTCATCGGTTTCTGTGGATGGGCCGATACACAGAACAGCCAACCGTTCCTCAATGCTTTTCGACGTTGGTTGACTGAATACATGCTAGAGCGTTCGCACTGATTTCAAGTGCTTTAATATGGTGTCGTAGTATTGTGATACAATAGATTTCGACGATAAATAGAACCTGGCTGATAGGAGTGGCTATGGGCAAAAAGAAAGTTACCGATAAGGACATCCGTTCGATTGAATTTGCAATTGATAGCGTGTTTCCCGGTGCATCGGGAGAAGCTGCTAAGCAAGCTTTCCATGTTTTGGTTGAACGGGCCGAAGAGACCGGGAAGCTCCAAAACGATTTGAGCTCTCTGCGCCACGAGTTCAATACGCTTAAAGGCGAATATAAAAAGGTTTCCCATCGCTTCAGTAATTTCCGTAAGCTCTGCCACGCAATGGCACGTAAGGAGATTGTCGATGCGGATGGGGAGCCCATCTTGTTCGGCGACATTCTGTATGGTGAGGATGGCCGTGCATGGACTGTTCTCGGACCGAGTAGCAAACGTTGGATATTTGTCAGCGGTGTGAATCTCGATGGCGAACCGGTCAAACAGCCTGTCATGGCTAAATGGATGACTCGTGTACCTCGCAAAGCAGAAGAGAAGTAGTGCGATCTCAAGCTGATAGGTCTAAAGAGTCGTCTTTTTCGGGCGACTCTTTTTTAAGCTCGATAATCAGTAGGCTGTAGACTGGTTAAAGGGGAAGGTCAACTAAATGGCAAAGCTAATCGTCGGTCAAAATGACCTGGCGACAGTCAATCCGGATTTGGCAGCGGAGTGGCATCCGACGAAGAATAACTGCCTTCGACCGACGCAGGTGACTGCCGGATCCAACCGAAAGGTCTGGTGGAAAGGAACATGCGGGCATGAGTGGGAGGCGGTAATCGGAAATAGGAGCAGGGGAATTGGATGTCCCCATTGTTCAAAGAGACATGTCGTCGAAGGCGTTAACGACCTCGTCACGGTGAATCCAAGTCTGGCCGCCGAATGGCATCCCACGAAGAACGGTAGGCTTCGCCCGATGCAGATTGCCGGAAAGTCCAATAAGAAGGCGTGGTGGCTGGGAAAGTGCGGGCATGAGTGGGAGGCTGCCATATATTCAAGGGCGGCAGGAAAAGGCTGTCCCTATTGCTATGGCAAAAAGGAAAGGTAGAGCAAAATGAAAAAAGCGGCGATCAGTACCAATGATCTCGGGATGCATATTGTCATCAGGCCTATTTCTAAAGCCCTTCTCTCGAAAGACGAGACCGTTGGGATAGAAACCCAAAAGATCAACTCACTCTTGACGGCACGAAGGCCGATAGCTCTCGCTGACGCTATTTCCGCGCTTCCACCACTATTGCCTCCATCGGCTGATCCCATAACTGGCAGGCGGTTATACAGTATCGAAGAAATAATGTCCGGTTCATGTGGCATACACTTTGGACCGCCTGCCCCTGAATTGCTCAGATATGAGACCGAGTTGAGCGCGAACACAGTCTTAAAATCAAGCATAGCTTCGGCACGTCATGCAGCCAAGCAAATCCCCTGCAATGGTCAATGGCTCACGGACGTACTCGGTAACGCGGATCCAGATTCTACTATGGTCGCGGTGGAGACCTTTGCAGATTAGAGCATGGCGCGTTCTGTCATCTTCTTGGTAGCCAAGCTGCTCGGTTTTCTTGCTGCCGGTTCCGATGCACCGATGAAGGACACAGGTTTCGCTCGCTGCTATGTTGAGCGTCTTGATAAAACGCTCTGGTGCATTCCATTTGCATTTAATCCCTTTTTTTCATCGGGGAAAAGAGGCTGCAGATTGCTAACGGATAAGTTGACGGATTATCGTTCCTATCAGCAGCTAGCCAGCATTTTGACTCATCGGGAAAAGATCGGTGATTTTGGAACCGAAGATATCTATGCCGAAGTATTCGGATCCACCTCTTATGAAGAGAGCGGAGCGACCTTTATCCTTACATCGTCTGTTTCTTCCAAGAAATATGCAGGTCTATTCGATGGGTGGAACGACAAAGCAGAAAGGAACTATTTGCTTTGTACGCAAGTTGGCTGTTCTGAGCGAGGTGATGCGGAAAATATCATAAATGCGCTGATCGGCTCAGTCTCAAACCTTGCTGTTTCAGACGGCCAGACAGACCTGGGGTGGAAAACCGACACGTCTGCATGGTTTTCCAGTCGTCCGGCGCCGAGCTTGAAACGCAATTCCCTGTTCGCAGAATTGCTATATCGAATAGTCTACAGGGACTCTCTGAGGATCGGTATTTGTCGGAATTGCGGGGCACCGTTCCTTCAAAGTGGAATCGGATCCTTGAACGATGTCTGCTCGCAAGCGTGCCGAATGACTCAACGCCGTAGAAAAGGATTGGCATAGGAATTGAGACTGCAGATACCGTTTCTGGGTTATCACGGAAGACAATGATTGGTTTTGCAGGAAAGTTTTTGGGAATTTTCAAAACTAACCGATAGAAATATTGGTAGCAGCTATACTAAAGATGACGCGAGGGTGCGCTTAACGGTTTTGCAGAACCGGCGCCCTACGTGGATAGAAACAGGTTTTGAGGCTTTCACCTCGTCACTGAAGTCGTCCTTGCAGGGGCGGCTTCAGTCATTTAATAGGTCGAATTTAACGACCCAGAATGATCTGCACGGTCGTAAGCAGGAGAGCAACGACTAAAAGACGTAGCATGTCCATATGACCACCTCCCCGAAAACTCGGGTAGTGCTTCAGCGCACCCCGCGCCTTTGCTGATTTTATCAGGTATCATTTCGTCCTGCAAAAAAGACCCCGGATTAAACTCCGAGGTCTTTCTTTTTACCGGTAAATTCTCACGGCTAATGCCATAGTACTATGGTATAATATATTTACCGAATGTAAGAGGAGAGGAACGATGTACATTACTCCCAGTGACCGGCGACGTCGACAACCCAATGCTGTCCCGTAGCCTGCTGTTCATAATGTCCCTGGTCCTCAGATGTGGTATACGAATCGTTTACGACAGATCCTCCGATGCCGCCGTTGTCCATATCATTATGAACCCACGAATAGGCGGCATCTTCGGAATCGAAGGGCCCTACCATAGTACCACCATGGTTGACCCAGAAACGAGGATGGCGCGTATACACTACATTCGGCACCCAGACCTGGCTGTAATCTGTCTCCCAGTGTCCCTGCTCGGCAACCCACTTCTTCTGGCTACCGCCGTTGGAAGAGGAATTGTTGCTGCCGGAACTCTGCGAATTGCCGGAATTCTGCTTCGAGTCGGAGGAGTTTCCCTTGCTGTCAGACTTCGACGAGTCGGAAGACTTGTTATCCTCTTTCTTGGAGTCATCGGACTTCTGGTCCTTGCCGTCGGATTCTTTCTTCTCCTCGGTCTTGGCTCCAGTCGAGATAGAGGTCCCATCCGGTTTCTTCATGGTGCCGGCATTCTGGTCATAGCCCTGGTCATGCACACCATCGGTGGACCAGATGTCATCGGCGATCACATGTCCGCCGGATCCGTTGATGATGTCGACTGTTGATCCTCCGGTCGGCGCCTTTGTGACATCGTATGCGACGGCGACCTTGATGTTGCCGTCCTTGTCAGTGGCGATCCACGTCACATCGACGGCACTGACGCCCTTGATTTTCTTTCCGTTGAGTAAGGCAGCGAGGGCGGCGGAACGTCGGGCAGTCGAATCGACCATCTTGGCTGCATCGTCCTCGGAAACCTGGGTCACGAGTACGCGGCCGCTTTTGGCATCGACCCGTACCTGGTCAGAAGCGATCGACAGATCGGCATCGTCCAGCTTGAGCGTCGAGCATAGCTTGGCGATATCGGAAGTCGACAGATTGTCCGTCTTTTCCTCAGAGTTGTCCTTGACCGGTGTGACGGTTTGCTCCTGCTTGGTCGGCTGAGTGTTCGCTGTCTTATGGGAACTCAACGCGAATGCGCCGATACCGAGACCGGCGATGAGCACGACGCCTGCGGCGATCGCGATGATCTTCTTGCGCCCGCCTCGGTCACCGGTCGACGTATCCTCATACATCGGAAGTTCCTCGGTGAGCCCGGCATCGTTCTCACCCTCGGTGGGGATGGGATCTGTCGGTTTCATATCGCCGCTGTCGTAAACGGGCGGCTCGTTGTTCATGTTCATATCATCCATTTGCATTTCCTCCTTATGCTGTCTTTGGTGCTTCATCCTGGATGGATGAATTCGGGAGCGGTACGATCTGGACGATCGGCTTGCTTCCCTTCAGGACGACGACCGGCTTTCCAGTCGTCGCCACGTCTTTTGCGATGCGGGAGAAATCCCGTTTGACTTGTGAGATTCCAAGCATCGGTGGAATATCGCTGTCCATTGTATCGCCTTCTAAAACTGAACCCGTACCTATATCTACAGTTCTTATACCACAATAGCGCTGTTTTTAACGCTATTTTTGGAGTTATCTAATATACTTTTCAGTTAAATCATATGTTCTGTCTGCTTGCATGGACAAATGGTTTCTTACTCGAAGAAGTCTTTTGTAAACAGCGTCTATAGGTAGACTGCTGTTTTTATTAAACGGTATGGCAATTTCCTTGAAAATTGCTTTTAAGGCAGTCAAGTCGTCATTGAGCCTGGCAATTTTAGACGCACTTTCCATGTCTCGACTGCTAACAGAAGTCCAATCTAAGTCATATCCTGCTTCCATTGCGCATAGTGACCAAAACACTCTTTGAGTCCTCCCGTTACCTTCTCTAAAAGGATGAATATAGTTCACATTTGAAAAATGGTATGCAAGACGATCGGCAAACGATAATTGATTTAAACCTTGGAGATTATGGTCTTCACCAAGTTCTTGCATCGAATTATAGAAAGCTGGTTCGATTAGGGCCGAAGGCGCAAAATTAGAATTGTCTGGATCTCCAACTTTGTGTATTTCAACAGTTCTGATTTGTCCAGCCCACGGATATACTTTGCCAAATAAAGAAGCATGGATATATTGCAGGTCTTCAAGCGAATAGCTAACTCTAAATTTTTCGTCATATAACTTCAAAAGCCCAATAGAAACGAAGTCCGCTTCTATTTGATCGAGTTCTGATTGAGTTTTTGCACCTATCGAATTGATGAGAAGTCCTGTTTCAGTATCAATATATGGGTCGACAAAGGACATAGGTGGCTACCTTTCTAGCTGAGACGGTGAAATGCCGTAGTGCTTGCAAAGGCGGCGATCAAATTCAGCAAGGTCGATTTCATCGTTGCAATACCTGCTTGCTTCTTCAAGAAAGAAATCAGAAACTCTTTTACCTTCCAAGGTGTTCGTATATATAGCTTCTGCAACAAACTTTGGGCGATCGTTTTTTTTGATCATTCTTTTGCTCCTTTCTAAAAGTATAATATCATTATACCATATCTGTATTATGGTACAAGTGTACTACGCCCTTACTGAACAAAAATAAGAAGCGTTCTAGCTCGACCGCCCGTATTCATCGAAGAACAGGTGACGAGTGTGATTGCGCGGGTTGCGTTTGCAATCGTGGCGTCGCAGTCATCGCTGACGGCGGTCGCGTCTTTTTTCATATCCGAAAGCCACGACCGTACTTCCTCTGCGGAAGTGAAATCGAACGTCTGGATTGGCTGGTATTTCTTGTCGACTGACATCGCCATGACAGGTTTGAGAACCTGCCGTCCTTTATCGGGGGTGAACCAATACATCTCGCCGATCTTGTCGAATTCCGCTTGCCTGTAGGTCGCGAAAATAGGGGAGAAGATCTGACCGGTAAACCCCATGTGGTGTCCGTATACGAGTGCGTGCGCACCGTCTGCCGTACACCTTGCATCCAGGTATGGGCAACCCGCGAACGACGGGTTGCGGTCGAAATCGTGGCTCAGATAGAAGTCCGCGGGGTCTCCCTTGCGCGTGTTTACGACGGGAAGGTCGATAGCTGTTCCCTCGACCCTGAGCCATGCCGCGATATCCTGATTACGGCTGCGGAGCATAGCCCAGTCGATTCCGTCTGCGGTCTGGGTCTCGGCATCCTTGGCGAGGTTATCGTATTCCCATCCCTCTTTAACCGTCTCTCCTCCCAGCAGGAGGGCTGCGGCCGCGGATAGGATGCAGATGCAGAGCAGTATCCCGTTAACGATCTTGCTTATCCTTTTCCTTTTCGTCATGTTCAGTTCCTTTCCTTTTTAGTGAAAAAGGGGCCATCGGGTTACCCCGAATAGCCCCTTCAGTAGGCGATGGAAGCCCCTCTTAAAGGTTACTCCATCATATCGTCGGCGTCATCGATTTGATGGCGCTTGCGGTAGATATACGTACCGCCCGCACCGGCGGCGACGGCAGCCGCGATTGCGGCGCCGATCAGGATGTTTCGGCCGGTTTGGGCCATCGAGGACTTGTCGCTGGTGACGGTGACGGTCTGGTTCGCATCGTCGATGTCCTTGTGCTCGGCAACGGTCTTGTCGACGGTTGTCTTCTCGCCGGTCTCCCTGTCGGTTTCCGTTTCCTTGGTGGTCAGCGTCTCGAATGCCACGAGATCGTGGCCGTCCAGATGTGTCGTATCGACGGTGAACTTGACCTCAACGGTGCCGTCCTTCTCCTCCGGAGTGAAGGTGACGCTCGAGCTGAGTGGGTTACCGTCCCCATCGGAGAGGGGAGCGCCGGTGGTCTTATCCATAAGCGTACCGGTGACGGTATGCTCGACACCTGCCTCGATATTCGTGTAGGAGACGGTATCGGTGAGCTCGACCTTCTCGCCGACCTTGACGGTGTGCTTGCCGTCTTCGCCGGTGAGCGTGGTGCCGATGATGGCGGAATCGGACTTCGGGGTCTGCTTCACCTTGTCATCGTCATGGTCCTCGAGCTGGTCCTCGCCACCGCCGTTGCGGTAGAGGTCGACCTTGGCGTAATTCTCCAAGGAGTCGCCAGCGCGGTAATCGTCGGTGACCTTCATATGGACGATAGCCGGTGCATAGTCACCGGAAACGCCCTCGCTGATCTTGAATTGACCGGCGGCGAGGTCGACCTTGGTCTCCTTGCCGTCCTTATCGGTCATCTTCGCGGAGGCGGACCCGTCCTTGTTCAGGGTGAGGGAATAGACGGTATCCCCGTCCTTACAGGTATAGGTGCCATCCTTCTGCTTGATCTTACCGCCGAGACCGTTATTGCCGAATGCCGTGAACTTGCCGGAGCCGTCGAGATCAACGAGGATGGAGACCCCATCGGAGTACGAACCGTTGCCCTTGGCGGTCTCGGTTGCGTCGTTCACGTCATCATGGGAGTCCTTGATGCCGGCGCGGTCCCAATCGTCCTCACGCGTGGTGAAGCCGGATTCGACGCGCCCGTACTCGAAACGGATTGCAGTGACGTGCTCGCCCTCGGCAAGCTCGAGGTCGGATACCTTAAGGTCCTCGGCCTCGGTGGTGGACACGTCGGCTTTCCAAAGCTTCCAGCCGGTGTAATCAATCTTGCGGCCGTCTTCGCCAAGGGTTTCGGAATTGGACTCGTCGGTGAGCCACGGGTTGCCGTGTCCGTCGGAAAGGGTCTGGTTGGCACCGGATTCGTCGGAGTAATCGGATGGTGTCTGATCGGTCTTGTACCAGACGTTCATCTTGCCATCGAAGTCCTTGTACGCCTGCGGGGTCGTGATCGAATCGAGGGTGGCCTTACCGGTCATGACTCCGTAAAGGTCGTCCTCGACGGTGAACTCATCCGTCCAGGTGTTAGAGGTGGAGCGGAAATCGAGGGTGTAATCATAGCTTCCGTCATCTGACGTGCTGGTATCGGCGTTGTTCTCGCCGTCCCCGTTAGCCTCCGTATACGGATGCGTGGGGTCAGCGATCTCCTGGCGCTTGTCAATCTCGCCCTTGATGGAGATCGGCTTGTCGTACATGACGGCGGTCTGGATCTCGCCGGTCTTCTCCACGGTGAAATCGATGGACTCCGCTACATCATAAGTGTGCGGCGTGCGCTCTTCGGTGAGCGTGTACTTGCCGGGCGCGAGGGCATTGATCACATGGTCCTCCGTGGTGGAAGTCCACGAATCGATGACCTTGCCATCGGAATCCTTGAGCGTGAGCTTCGCGCCTTCGATTTCGGCCTCATTCGTGATATCGCGCTTGGAGACATGGAGCTTGGTGTAGTCGTCCGTGACATCGATCGTGTACTCGATCACGCCCTCGGTCATGCCGTCGGAATCGACTGTGAAGGCGAAAACGTTCGGGTTCTCGATGTAGCCGGCTGGAGCCTCGGTCTCGACCATGCGGTAGGAACCGGTGGTGAGGTGCTTCACGTCGAACTCACCCTTTACATCTGTGGTGCGCTCGGTGAACTTCTTGCCGTCTTTGAGGAGGACGGGCTCGCGCTTGACCGTGTCATTGGAGATGGATGCGTAGGCGATCTCGCCGCTCTTGACGGAAATCTTTCCCACCGCGACACCATCGACGGAGACGGTGTATTTGCCGGAGGCAAGGGCCTTGTCGGTGGTGTATGCCATGCGGGCGGCATCCCACGTCAGTTTCACGCTCGGCACCGAGTCACCGGTCTCGCTGAGTTCTGCGGAAGTTCCGAAGATATGATTCTTGATGGCGACGGTATAGGACTTACCCTTGTCTACGGAAATCGTGGCGTCGGAAAGCTTCACCTCATCGTCGCCCTTCTTAGCCACGACGGTGTAGTCACCGGCCTCGACAGCCGTGTCGCTTCCGACCTCGATCTCCTTGCCGTCCTTGTCCTTCAGGACAATCGAATATTCATTCGAATTGACCGTGACGGTGGAAGAGGAGACATTCTGCTTGACGGAGACCTCTTTGCCCTCATCGGCGCGGATTGCGACGGAAGTTCCGGTCTGGAAGGTCTCCTGGTCATCGATGTTCCAAATGTCGAACTTGGCGCCGGCGAGGACATCATCGGTACCGAGAATGGTCTTGTTGACCTTTACCTTGGTCGGCTTGTCCTTCTGCTCTACGGAAGCGGTCACGAGATCGGTCTTGTCGTCCTTATAGGAAAGGGTGAACTCGACCGGGGTCGTATCGAGCACATGGCCCTTCGGAGCCTTGGTCTCGATGAAGGCATAGGTTGCGGAACCGGAACCGAGATAAAGTTTCTTGGTGGTGGCGGTTCCATCGTCACCGGTGGTCACATGGTCGACGACCTGTCCCTTGGACGCACGCACGGTGCCATCGGGGGAGACGACATTCTCCTGCGCGACGACATCGTACTCTGCATCTTTGAGATTCTTGCCGTCATCGGCGCAGGACTTGGTGATGGTCGCCTGCCCCATGACCTGCCTGTCGAAGACCTTTACGACGGTGATGGGAGAGGCGTCTTTGTAGTCCTTGGAGACCTCGAAACCGACCGTCTCGCTGTTGAGCAGATACGGGGCGGAGGTGGCGATTTCCTTGACGGCGTACTTGCCGGACTTCAGCTTTCCGGGCATGGAAACTTGACCGTTCGCGTCGGTGGTGAACGTGTCAACCTTGGCGTTCACGTCATACGGGTCGTCAAACGATACGACCTTGCCGTCAGCATCGAGGATCTGGAACTTGAAGCCGGAGAGCAGAACCGTGTTGCCCGTCTCCGCGTCGCATTTAACGATCTGGAGTCGGCTCGTCAACGTCTTGTCGATCACGGAGTAGTACTTCGTGCTCTGGTTGACCTCTTCATCTGCCGAGATAGTCCAGTCATCGACATGGTCGTAACCCTCGGGCACCGTGGAATCCACCTCGTGGATCGTGTAGCCCTTCTGATCGATCGGCAGCGCGCCGTCGATGCCGGCATTACGCTTGCCCTCGCCGAACCACGGACGGGTTGCATCATCCGTCTTGTCCTCGGAGATGGAGGTCTCGTCACAGGTATCGGAATCCTTGGTGGAGGCGAATCCGCTCTCGTTGGTGGTCAGCGTGCCGACGACCTTGCCGGTGGAGTTCGAGATGATCTGGAACTGCACGCCGACGGCGGGCTTGCCATGGCCGTTGTCGGACTCCCAACTGTCGTCCTCGCCGCCTTTGGTCTTGGCGATCTCGACATCGAACGCCTGCGGGTTCTCGGCGAAATCGTCTTCCGGCTCAAGCTCAAAAACGCCGGTGTCGGTGCCTTGATTGGCATTAACCGTATAGGTATGCACAGTTGTATCAAGCTTATAACCGGCGGGTGCCTTGATTTCTACGATTTGAATATCACCAAACGGAACGCGATCAAAGTACAGAACGCCCTTGGCATTTGTCTTTCCAGTCGCTTCCCAGCCAGGAGTTGAAAGCGAAGTGATCTTGTACTCGGCGCCTTCAAGCGAAAGGCTTGTCTGGGCGGTACCGCTTGTCGCGGAATCCTTCTTTGCGACGGTGATCTTCACGACACCAGGGTCGTCCTTGAGCTGCTGTTCCCCGGCACTGTTACCGGTCGAGAACTCGATATGTCCCTCGTACCTCTGGAAACCCTGCGGGGCCTTGGTCTCGACGGCGTAATAGTTCTCGTTCGGGTCGAGCTGGTAGCTGGCATGGCCGTTGCCGTCCATGGTGATATGGGCGACCAGCGCGTTGTCGCGGGTGCGGTAGATATCGAACTCGGCGCCCGCATAGGAGTACTCGCTGTTGCCGTTCGTCACCTTGGCATCGGCGGAAATCTTACTGAAGGTCACGTTGACCTTGTTGAGCTGCCAGTTGACCTTGAAGAAGCCGGCACCTGCCTGCGTGAAGGTGGTCGGGACAGTGACGCCCACGACGGCCTCGTTGCCGTACACGGCGGCGACACGGACGGTCTGGCCGTAATCGTCATCGGTGTACTTCGGCTGGTTGTAGCCATTCTGGAGCTGGCCGGATGGGTTGACGCCGACATGGCCGCAAGTCAGGTTGAGGTTTGCGGCGTTGGGGATCTCCACGCCGGAGGACGTGGTCTGCGCGTTGATCGTGCAGGTGCGCTCGATGGAGTAGTTGCCGGACTGCAGGGCGGAGACGTCCACGCCCTGGGTGCCGAGCGCCTGGTAGATGGTCTTCGCCTCGTAGCGGCCGCCGGACGGGTTCTCGACTGCCGGCATGGTATGGCCGCCGGCCGCGGTACCGGTGTACTTGTTGTGGCCGGCGGTGTGGAAGGTCATGCCGACATATGGTGCCGTATTGAACTTCCAGGTGCCGATGTTGTTCACGTTACCGGCGAATGCCTTGGTGGCGATAGAGGTGAGAAAGTTGCCGACAGTCTTGCCGGTATCGTTCGTCAGCTTGACCTTGACGGTGCGGACGCCGGCCGGAGCGAGTTTGAGATCGAGCGTACCGGTGCCCTCATCGTAGGACCACATGTCCATATCGCGGGTGTACTCGATGCCGTTCGCGATGACGGAATCGATCGAGCTGTCTTTCAGCGACTCGCGGGCGGCCTTGTCCTTGGCGAGAACGATCTTCGTGTCGGTGGCGAGGATATCGACCTTGGCGGTTCCGTTCTCGGCGACATCCCCGTCCACGCCGTCCTCGGAGATCTTGACGCTGATGCTGTTCTCTGCGCCCTTGTCTGCAGTTGCATAGAGCAGCTGGATACGGGAGGAAGCGACCTTGAGTTCGCCCTTCTTGTTCTTCTCGGTATACTTCTTCGGCACATAGATGAGGCCGGTGGCATCGTCGAACACAAATCCGTCGCGCATCTTGGCGTCGGCGTTGTTCTCGGAGGCGCCCCAATCGGCAAGGGTGGCACCGGAGATGCGGGAGCCGGCGTAGCCGACATAGTAGTCGGAATCCTCGTTGAGGTCATAGAGGATCGCATGGCTGACTGCATTTGCTCGCAGCGCGTCTGCATGGTCCGACATGCCATCGCCGTCGTCGTCGGCCCAGAGGTTATCGAGAGAGGCATTCGGGAGGATGTTGGAGTCGACGACCGTGGTGGTCACGGTGAGTACATCCTTCTTCTCCAGCTTGTCGCCGAGTCCGACGTACTTGGAATCGGCGTTCTCCTTGATATAGGTCTTCTCATCGATAGCCTTGTTGGCCTTACCCTCCTTGACCTTCACGGCCTTGAGGATGGAGGAGCCGTTAGAACCGTTCTCGTAGAACATGGTGGAAACGGTGGCGCTGCCGGTCACCTTGAAGGTGCCGATCCCGTCCTTGAGCGAGACGGCGGAGGCATCGTTATCGGAGTTATTGAAGACGGAGAGGCTGTCGGCGAAATACCCGTCGGCGGGAGAGGCCTTGATTGCGACCGTCTCGCCGACATTCACCGTAATGGTCTTGGTGTCGTCGTCCCTGCCGACAAACGACAGGCTGCCGTTCTCGGTATCGGCGAGGGTGACGGTTGCCGTCTTAGTTGAAGTATCTGCATAGGCCGTACTCGGCGCGAATGCGGCACCGAAGCTGCCCAGGCATTGCGACAAAACGAGCACGGTACCGGCGGCAACGGTCGCAGCGCGGCGGCTGACGGCCTTGATCTTGCTGAACATGCCTCCCCCTTTCTTTTGCTTGTTGTCTGTTTCGTTCATGTCTTGCATCATTCCTTTCCTTTTCCGGCTGCAAGTCTTGCAGCGTATTCAAGAGGATCGATTTGATATTTTACCAATTTCCACGTCGCGGTGCCTTTGCAAATAGCCCGCTTCACGTGCCGTTTCAATAATCGCATACCTCTTGTCAAACAACCACGTTTCAACCTGGGGAGTTGCAAACAGGAAAGCCCGGTCTTTTATGGTGGGACTGAATGTAAGGATAGATTTAAACCAGTGGTATGGCTTGTCCATATCGTTCATCTGAAACAATTTCGACCATAGATTCCGCGGTTTCAAAACCTTCTCGTTTGTCAGGCAATCATATTGCCGTAGGCCGAGAGAAAGGAATCGAAATGGCTGACAGGCAATTTGCCGTATACTCCGTAGACGATGAATCACTTACCTTTTACCGCTATGGGCGCATTCCTGTGTTGGGAACAGAATTTGCTGGAAAGCATGTAACGAAGGTCTTCGAAAATTTTAACGATCATTGCTGGACAACTGACGCGATCGCTGATCGCGTTACCGGTGTTTCCGTTGCGGACGGCGGGATAAAACCGAGGAAACTCTGCCATTGGTTCAACCGGTTTAAAAATCTCTGTGCAGCCGATCTGGAGAAACTGGATACGACATGCACGACTGCAGCTCAAGGCCTTTTCGAAAGCTGTGGTAACCTTGAGCAGGTCAGGATGCCGCGTTTCGGAATGCCGTTGGTGGCTGATACGAGTCGAATGTTCTATGGTTGCAAATCGCTAAAACGGCTCGGCATGGACGGCTACAACCTCTACAGTGCTGTTGACTTGCATGAGATGTTTTTCGAATGTGAAAGGCTAAGAAAAATCGGTGCCGAAACATGGAATATTTCGCGGGCAGTGGATTTGAACAGGATGTTCTATGGCTGCATGAACCTATCCGAAGATCTGAGTTCTTGGACCCTAGAAAATTGGAGGGAAAACGCTCGCTTTAGTACAGGAGCACCAGGTGTGATCGATCCGGATTGGGACTATGCCTTCACCAGACAATTTTCCAGATGTCCAATTTGAAATTTTCCAAACAGAATAATTAGCTAAAGACAGCAAAAGGGGCTACCGTCGTACTGACGGTAGCCCCTTTTGATCTAGAAACAGCTAAGTACATATCCAACGTATGATTCATTGAAATTCGCAAGCGCTTGCGAATTTCAGCTAAAGAACCTCGTAGTCCGTATCGCTATCATCCTCAAGGTCAACAGGCTCGCTTTCACCAAACCCGAGCATCGGCCAGAACACGATACCGAGCAGTACGAGGCCGATCGTATAGGCGGACTCCTTACCGAAAGTGTGGGCAAGATCGTTGAGGACGATGATGTTCATCACGAACTGTGCAATGATGAGAATCCAGTTGACCGCCGGCGCCCAACAGAGCACCCACGAGCAGATCAACACAATGAGATACGCCATGAGGAATGTCTTGTTCTCCTCACCGCCGCGGACTCGCTCGCAGAGCTTGTAGTCGGAGAAGACGGGGATGAGGGAGTACCAACCCGGCATGCCGAGCTTGGCATACACCTTCCACTTGCCGACAAGGGTCACGATCGCGATGCCCAACAGCAAAACAAGCGTATAGAAAAACGCACTGAGCAGGGCGGAATAGGAATGCATCAAATTTTCCTTTCAGATATTTAAATTCGCAAGCGCTTGCGAATTTCAGCTAAAGCACCTCGTAGTTCGTATCGCTGTCATCCTCAGTATACACCTTCCACTTGCCGACAAGGGTCACGATCGCGATGGCGAGCAGCAAGAGCAGTTTGACACTCCCCGTAGTTGAAACCAGGGGATTCTCAGTTCTGCGAGGTCTGCCGT
>CALAMG010000020.1 GCA_937925715.1 uncultured Collinsella sp. | reverse complement strand
ACTAATGAACGCGTTGATGACAACCTGATCCTCGACGGTGCCGATCACGGAGTTCAGCATCGCAGAGCCCATGATGAACAGGCCGATGATAAACAGCGAAAGGAAGATCGTGATGACGGCGCCGAGCGAGGTAGTCCAGTTACGGAAGAAGTGGCTGATTGCCTCTTTGAAGGAGTAGCCCACGTTAGTTGGTGCCATAGTTGCCGTAACCTCCCCTCTCCTGGTCGCGGATGACGTGGCCGCCCTCGAGGGCGATCACGCGACGGTGCATGCTATCGACCATCTCGCGGTCGTGCGTGGCGACGATCACGGTGGTGCCGGTGCGGTTAATACGCTCAAGCAGCTTCATGATGCCCAGCGAGATCGCCGGGTCGAGGTTGCCCGTGGGCTCGTCGCAGATCAGCAGCGGCGGACGGTTGACCATAGCACGGGCGACGGCAACGCGCTGCTGCTCGCCACCGGAAAGCTGGTCGGGCAGCGAGTCCATCTGATCGGCCAGACCGACCAGGCGCAGCACCTCGGGCACCTGGCTGCGAATGACGCCCTTGGGCTTGCCGATGCACTGCAGGGCAAACGCCACGTTTTCGTAGGCGGTCTTTTGCGGCAGAAGCTTAAAGTCCTGGAACACGGCGCCAATCTGGCGGCGCAGGAACGGAACCTTGCGGTTCTTGATCTTCATGAGGTCCTGACCGGCAACCAGGATGCGGCCGCTCGTCGGCTTGACGTCGCGGTTGAGCGTCGACAGCAGCGTGGTCTTACCCGAGCCGGAGTGACCGACCAGGAAGACGAACTCGCCCGGATAGATCTCGATGTTGATGTCGTCGAGTGCAGGCTTGTTGGGCTGTGCCGGATAGATCTTAGTGACATGCTCCATAAGGATGACGGGCTCGACACCGGCCTGCTTGGCCATCTTCTTGCGGCTGGCCTGCGGATCGATGGGTGCAAACACCGACGTAAAATCGGGGTTGTTGAGCGCGTTATCGAGGCTTGCGACCTCGGCTGCCTGATCGCTCTCGACCACCGGGGCAGCAGGCTGCGTGGGGTCGGGAATAGCGGCAAAGAGACCGGACTGCGCAGGCTGAGGAGCCGGCGTCGCAGGGGCCAAGGGGTCGGGAATGCCGGCCATGGTAGGCTGCGGCGTGGCGGCACCAGCCTGAGGCTGCTCCACGCGAGCGGTCACGGCCTGAACGGGCTCAAAACCCGCCGTGCCGGAAAGCGCGACATCGCTGTTGGGATTGCAGGCAAAAGGATCGGATGCCGGCTGTGCCTGATCTGCCGGCTGAGCGGGGGCCTGAGCAACAGGCTGGCCCTCTGAATCCGGAGTGGCGAAACGACTGCCCTGGACGCCTGCCTGCGTCTTGGGGGCATCATCGCCCGCACCGGAGGTACGGAAGTGGTTACCCACTGGTGCTCCTTATCGTCGTGCGTTTAAACTACATGAGCGCTTAGTATTTTAGCAGCATTAGCTTTACTGCACATAAGAAGCATGGCGTGCTTAGGGATCCCGTCGGCCGGGCACAGGGTTACTCTCCAAATCGTCCTCGGACATGTCGGAGCCCCCGCTGCGCGCTTCGCGCGGCAGGGGCTCCTCCGTCCTGCGGAAAGATTTGGAGAGTAACCCTGTGCCCGGCCTGCGGTAACTAAGGGGTCGCCGCGTTTTGCTTGGGTGCAGCAGCGCCATGCTTGGGGTCTGAATTGCACTTTGCCGATATATGCCCTTTTCCCTGATGGGACCGTGCTTGAGGGGCGTCTTCATAAGTTGCGGTGAAATAGGGACTGTTGAGCCTTTAAGCTGGCAAACAGTCCTTATTTCACCGCAACTGAAACAGGGGCGCTCTCCAAGAGAGCGCCCCTGCCGGGTTTCCATAGTACTGGCGAAACAGTCCTTGAGATCCTCCTTGCCTTAGGCCAAGAACTCCTTGGTGGTCGCCACGATGTTGGCGGCGTCCAGGCCGTACTTGTGCAGGAGCTCGGCACCCGGGCCAGACTCACCGAAGGTGTCGTTGACGCCGATCTTCTTGAGCGGCGTCGGGCACTGCTCGCACAGGACGTCGGCAACGGCGCTGCCCAGGCCACCGATCACAGAGTGCTCCTCGACGGTCACGACGTGGCCGGTCTTGGTGGCGCTCTTGACGATCAGGTCGGCATCGATGGGCTTGATGGTGTGCATGTTGATGACCTCGGCGTCGATGCCCTCGGCAGCGAGCTGCTCGGCGGCCTCGAGAGCCTCGCCGACCATCAGGCCGCAGGCGATGATGGTGACGTCGGCGCCCTCGCGCATGACAATGCCCTTACCCAACTCGAAGTTGTAGGTCTCGGGGTCGTTGATAACCGGCGAGGCCAAACGAGCGAAGCGCATGTACACCGGACCGTCGCACTCGTAGGCGGCGCGCGTCACGGCGCGGGCCTCGACGTCGTCGGCAGGAACGATCACAGTCATGCCGGGGATGACGCGCATGAGGGCGATATCCTCGCAGCACTGGTGCGTGGCACCATCCTCGCCCACCGAGATACCGGCGTGCGTGGCACCAATCTTAACGTTGAGGTGCGGGTAGCCGATGGAGTTACGGACCTGCTCAAAAGCGCGGCCGGCTGCGAACATGGCAAAGGTGCTCGCGAAGGCAACGCGGCCGGTGGTCGCGATACCGGCGGCGACGCCCATCAGGTTGCTCTCGGCGATACCCACGTCGAAGAAGCGGTCGGGGCAGGCGGCCTTGAACTTGCCGGTCTGCGTGGCGGCGGCCAGGTCGGCGTCGAGGACCACAAAGTCATCGTGCTCGTTGGCGAGCTCGACGAGGGCCTCGCCGTAGCTTACGCGCGTGGCGATTTTTTTGACGTCTGCCATCCTAGAGCTCCTCTCCGGCGGCCGTGAGCTCTGCCATGGCCTGCTCAAACTGTTCATCGTTGGGGGCCTTGCCGTGCCAACCAACCTGGTTCTCCATAAAGGACACGCCCTTGCCCTTCAGGGTCTCGGCGATAATGGCGGTCGGCTGCCCCTTGGTGGCGCGAGCCTCGGCAAAGGCGGCGCGGATCTGGTCGAAGTCGTTGCCGTCGGCGAGCTCCACCACGTGGAACTTGAACGCGCGGAACTTGTCGGCGAGCGGCATGGGGTCGTTGACCTCCTCGACGGGGCCGTCGATCTGCAGGCCGTTGTGGTCGACGATCACGCAGAGGTTATCGAGCTGCTGGTTGCCGGCAAACATGGCGGCCTCCCAGACCTGGCCCTCCTCGCTCTCGCCATCGCCCAGCAGGGCGTACGTGCGGTAAGTATCGCCCCAGTGCTTGGCGGCAACGGCCATACCCACGGCGGCGGAGATACCCTGGCCGAGCGAGCCGGTGGACATGTCGACGCCCGGGGTGTCGTTCATGTTGGGATGACCCTGCAGGTGGCTGCCGATATGGCGCAGCGTCTCGAGATCCTCCTTGGGGAAGAACCCACGCTCGGCGAGCACGGCGTACAGGCCCGGAGCGCAATGGCCCTTGGAGAGCACAAAACGGTCGCGATCGGCCTTGCGGGGATCGGCCGGGTCGACGTTCATTTCCTCAAAGTACAGATAGGTCATGATGTCGGCAGCGCCGAGCGAACCGCCCGGATGGCCGGACTTGGCAGCGTGCACGCCGGTGACGATGCCCTTCCTTACCTCGTTGGCAACCTTTTTGAGCTCTTCGTCGCTCATTGTGCCTTCCTTTCATCCTCATTAGACAAAATGCGCACGGCACCGAAGGTAATCCCAACACAGCCGCAATGCACGTACGTCATTCATTATGCTGGAAACTGATGGCTTTACCAGAGTTTTTATCATTATTTGAACAATTTAGCAGGCAGAACCGCTGATGAAACGGTTTATCAATGTGAACGTCTTTTGGATGGAACGCAGTCGACCCTACGCGCTAATGTCCTTGAATCCCTCGCCGAAGGCTTCCGTAACGTCAGCGACCGTCACAATGGCGTGAGGATCGCGCTCGCGCACGATCGTCTTGAGGGTATTGAGCTCTCGACGGCTCACGATGACCATAATCACCGGCTTCTCGGCACCCGAATACATGCCAGTCGCCTTAAACTTGGTACAACCACGACCCAGGCCATACATGATATCGGCAGCGATATCAGGGAACTTATCCGAGATGATGAGTACCATACGGCGTTTGTTGCCGCCATCGACCACGGCATCGATCACATAGCCGCTAATGACCATCGAAAGGCCTGCATATAGTGCGTTTTCGATTGAAAAGACCGGAGCCGACAGCGCACACACGGCAACGTCGATTGCCATGACGGTCGAGCCCACCGGCAGCGAGGTGTTACGCGAAATGATTTGGCCAATCGTGTCCGAGCCGCCGGTGTTGGCGCCGGCACGCAACACCATGCCGTAACCGATGCCCGTAATAATGCCGCCCCACATGGCGGGAAGCATCAGGTCCGCATCCGCCAGAGGTGCTACAAACGGGGCGAACAGATCGGTAAAGAAGCCCAGCAGCACAAAGCCCGTCGCGGTCTGCACCACGTAGAACATGCCGCCCTCGCGCATAACGACCAGCAGCAGCAAGGCGTTCATCACGATGGTCTGGATACCGACGGGAAGCGACACGCCTCGCGCCGCGCCGACCGCCTGGATAATGGTGGCAAGGCCCGTAACGCCACCGGCGGCAAGACCATTGGGAATCAAAAACAGGTCGGTCGCGATGGCGGCCAAGGCACACCCCAACATGATCTGGGGCAGGTCGTGAAAGAAGTTCATCGAAAGAATGCGCTTGATGTCCAGACGATATGCCATGCTGCCTCCCTCAAAAAAGCGCACCCAAACGGATGCGCTTCGAACTTCTTGCTGTATTCGATTCTACCGATTCGCCGGACAAAAACCACCCCTGCGCAGGGTTTATTCTGGATACAAACCCGTCCAACCGTTGGGCTTAGCATCGGCTTGAAGCTGCCCGATGTTTTAGACCTCCGAGCCTTCTGCATCGGCGTTGCCGGTGGCCCAACGATGGTAGCCAATAACAAACGGGTCCAGGTCGCCATCGTCAAGAACGGCCTCGACATTGCTGGTCTCCACGCCCGTGCGTAGGTCCTTGACCATCTGGTACGGGTAGAGCACGTAGCTGCGAATCTGGTTGCCAAAACCAATCGTGGTCTTGGGTCCGCGGATCTCATCCAGGGCCTCGGCACGCTTCTCGAGCTCAATCTCGTACAGGCGAGCCTTGAGGATCTGCATGCACGCGGCCTTGTTCTGGATCTGGCTGCGCTCGTTTTGGCAGGTGACCACAATGCCGCTGGGAAAATGCGTCACGCGCACGGCGGAGTCAGTGGTGTTGACGCCCTGACCGCCCGGGCCGCTCGCGTGGTACACGTCCACGCGGATGTCGTCGGGACTGATCTCGATGTCGATATCATCGGGTAGCACGGGGATGACCTCGACGCCGGCAAACGTGGTCTGGCGGCGCTTCTTGTCGTCGGTGGGGCTAATGCGAACCAAGCGATGGACGCCGGCCTCGGCGCGCAGCATGCCAAATGCGTCCTTGCCCTCGACGGTAAAGGTCGCGCGGTCGATGCCGATGACCTCGGCCGCGGGACAGTCGTTGATGGTGACCTTCCAGCCGCGACGCTGGCAGTACTTCATGTACATCTTAAAGAGCATGAAGGTCCAGTCCTGGGCCTCCAGACCACCCTGTCCGGGCTTGATGGTCACAATGGCATCGCCGTGATCGAACTCACCGGTAAACCAGCTCGAAAGCTCAAGCTCGTCGATGGCGCGGGATAGGCGCTCCGCCGTGGCGGCAGCCTCCTCACGCAGCGCAGCGGCATCGGGGTCATCGCCCATTTCCTCGGCAAGCTCCAACGCGGCACGAGCATCGGAAAGCTCACCGCGTGCCGTATCCACAGCGGCGATGTCCTCCTTGGCGCGTGCAATCTCCTCCATGGTGGCACGGGCGGCGTCGGCGTCATCCCAAAAGCCAGGGGCAACACTTTTGGCCTCGAGCTCGGTCACACGGGTACGCTTCTCGTCCAGGTGGAGATACGACTCGACCTCGCCGAGCCGGTCCGCGAACGCGTCCAGCTCGGCGGGCGTTACCTCTAAAGCCTCAGCCATTAACGATTCCTGCCGTGGCAGTACTTAAACTTCTTGCCGCTACCGCAGGGGCACGGGTCGTTGCGGCCCACGTTGACGTACGGATCGTCGCTCTCGGACTTGCGATAGGTGGTCACCTTGCCACCGTTGTTGACGGCAGCCGGTCCGCCTTGGACAGCCGTGCGGGCCTGCACCTGCGCCTGCTTGCGCAGCACCGAGTCGCCGTTGTCACCATCGACCTCGGCAGGACCGGAGAAGCGCGCGCCCTCGAGCGCGGGCTCCTCCTTGTGCTCCACGGCACGCGGGGCAGCCTTGATCTCGATGCGCAGAACCGTGCGCAGGTAATCCTCATACATGGTATCGACGAGTATCTGGAACGCGCCGTAGGCCTCGGTCTTGTACTCGACCAGCGGGTCGCGCTGGCCAAAGCCGCGCAGGCCGATGCCGGTCTTGAGGTAGTCCATCTCCTGCAGGTAGTTCATCCAGCGGGTATCGATGACGCGCAGCATGACCTGGGTGTTGAGCTCGCGCATCAGGTCCTCGCCCAAGCGCTCGGCCTTCATGTTGTAGCACTTCTCTACGTAAGCCAGGACATCGGCAGCCAGGGCCTCATAATCCTCGTCGGGGAACTTCGGCGTATCGATGTGGCCGGTGAGCTCCACAACCCACTTGCGCAGGCCCTCCAGGTCGCGCTCGCCATCGTGACTGTCCTTGGTGCAGAACTCCTGCACGCAGCGGTACACGGTGTCGTGCATGACCTCGGTGATGTGGTCGGTCAGGTCCTTGCCGTCCAGAATCTTATTGCGCTCGGCGTAGATGACCTGGCGCTGCTTGTTCATGACGTCGTCGTACTCAAGGACGCTCTTACGCATGGAGAAGTTGATGCTCTCGACCTTGTGCTGGGCGCTCTCGACGGCCTTGGAGATGATCTTGTGCTGGATGGGCATGTCGTCGCCCATGTCGGCCGTGACCATCATCTTGGAGACGCGGTCCATCTTGTCGCCGCCGAACAGGCGCATGAGGTCGTCCTCGAGCGACAGGTAGAACTGGGTCTCGCCTGGATCGCCCTGACGGCCGGAACGGCCGCGCAGCTGGTTGTCGATACGGCGGGACTCATGGCGCTCGGTGCCGATGACGGTCAGGCCGCCGGCGGCAAGCACGCGCTCGCGCTCGGCCTTGCAAGTCTCCTTGGCCTCGGCGTTAAACTGCTCGAGCTGCTCGGGCGTCACGTCCTCCATGGTCAGGCCCTCGTACTCCAGGCGCTCGCGCACCAGCTCGTCGGGGTTGCCGCCCAGCAGGATGTCGGTACCACGACCGGCCATGTTGGTGGCGATGGTCACGGCGCCGTAGCGTCCGGCCTGGGCCACGATGTGGGCCTCGCGCTCGTGATGTTTAGCGTTGAGGACCTCGTGCGCGATGCCGCGCTTGGTAAGGGCGGCTGACAGCTTCTCGGAGCTCTCGATGGAGACGGTGCCCACCAGGACCGGCTGGCCCTTGGCGTGACGACGCTCAACGTCGTCGGCAACGGCGTTGTATTTAGCCTGAATGGTGCGGTACACCAGGTCCTCGTGGTCCACGCGCTGCACGGGCTTGTTGGAGGGGATGACCTCGACGGGCAGCTTGTAGATCTCGCGGAACTCGGCATCCTCGGTAAGTGCCGTGCCGGTCATGCCGGAGAGCTTGTCATACAGACGGAAGTAGTTCTGCAGGGTGATGGTGGCCAGGGTCTGGTTCTCCTCGCGTACGAGCACGCCCTCTTTGGCCTCGATGGCCTGGTGCAGGCCCTCAGAATAGCGGCGGCCCTCCATGATGCGGCCGGTGAACTCGTCGACGATCTTGACCTCGCCGTTGGTGACCACGTACTGCTTATCGCGGTGGAACATGTACTGGGCCTTCAGCGCTTGCTGCAGGTGGTTGACCAACTGGCCGGAGAGATCGGCATAGATGTCATCGATACCCAGGCGGCGCTCGATCTTCTTAAGACCGCGCTCGGTGGCGGCAATGGTGTGCTTGGCCTCGTCCATGACATAGTCGCCCGTGGGCTCCACGTCCTCGGTAGCGGTGAGCATGTCGTGCGACACGTCCTCGCCGCGCTCAAGGCCACGCACGGCACGCGCGAAGTCCTTGTAGGTACTGGCGGACTTGGTGCCAGCGCCCGAGATGATCAGCGGGGTGCGGGCCTCATCGATCAGGATGGAGTCAACCTCGTCGACGATGGCGTAGTTGTGGCCGCGCTGTACGCGCTGCTCGGGACGGGTGACCATGTTGTCGCGCAGGTAGTCGAAACCGAACTCGGAGTTGGTGCCGTAGGTGACGTCTGCCTGGTAGGCCGGACGCTTGAGCTCGAGCGGCATGTTGTTCTGGAGCAGACCGACGGTCATGCCCAGGTACTTATAGATGCGGCCCATCCACTCGGAGTCGCGCTTGGCAAGGTAATCATTGACAGTAACGACGTGCACGCCCTTGCCGGCGATAGCGTTGAGGTAGCCGGCCAAGGTGGAGACGAGCGTTTTGCCCTCGCCGGTCTTCATCTCGGCAATATGACCCTCATGAAGCGCCATGGCGCCGATGAGCTGTACGTCAAAGTGACGCATGCCCGTGATGCGCTTGGAAGCCTCGCGTACGGTGGCAAAGGCCTCGGGAAGCATGTCGTCGAGCGACTCGCCGTTGGCGTAACGCTCGCGGAACTTATCGGTCTGGGCGCGGAGTTCCTCCTCGGTCATCTTCTCAAACTGGGGCTCAAGACCGTTGATCTGGTCGACGATCTTGTAGTAGCGCTTAAGGTCCTTATCGGATCCAAAGGACAGCAGCTTTGACATGAATCCCATGTGGTTTTCCTTTTTGGCCATCGCCCACGCCGTGCAGCTGCGGGCGAGTTAAACACAGATGATTGTACTTTAGCCAAACAAGGCGCGGCCTATACGGTCGACCTCGACCGCCACGTAATAACTACGACCAACCTGCCACAATGGGACAGGTTTATTTTGGCAGGTTCTATCTGGGCAAACGCTTCCTCTCTGCCATTTGGTGCCATGGGGACAGGTTCGTTTGCACCAATAAAAGAAAAGGGCCGCGCACCCAAACGGATGCACGGCCCTTATGCCATGAATGCGAGTGATTCCGCGGCGAGCTATTTACTCAGCAGCCTCGGTGGTCTCGGCCTCGGCAGCGGCCTCCTCGACGGGAGCCTCTGCGGGAGCCTCGGCGGCCTGCTTGGCAGCCTCCTCGGCAAACTTAGCAGCACGCTTAGCCTTCTCGGCAGCCTTAGCCTCAGCGGCGGCCTTGCGAGCGGCCTCGGCCTCAGCAGCCTTGGCAGCCTTGGCAGCCTTGGCCTCCTCAGCCTTCTTGAGCTGGGCGGCAGCGGCGCCACCGAACTTGTCGGCGAAGCGCTGGACGCGTCCACCGGTGTCGACGAACTTCTGCTGGCCGGTGTAGAACGGGTGGCACTCGTTGCAAAGCTCGACCTTCATCTCGGACACGGTAGCGTGCGTCTTGAAGGTGTTGCCGCAGGAGCACGTCACCGTGCACTCGACATACTGGGGATGGATACCCTGCTTCATGGTAGGACTCCTTATTGGTCAGGCGCTGGTTACCGATCAGCGCATAAGGCGTCTTGGTTTCCGACCAAGACAACAAACTCGGCTATGGTACCACGGCGCCGCGTGTCCCACAAAAGGTTCACGGTCTTTTCGGCACAGCACGAACTGGCCCTTGAATATCAACTATCATCCGAACACTCCCCCACATTCATCCTTCGTATGTATCGAGGTATTCCTGCTTGAGCGTCTGCGAGGACGACTTGATCTTTT
>CALAMG010000019.1 GCA_937925715.1 uncultured Collinsella sp. | reverse complement strand
CTGATCCGGTTCGACCGGGCCGCGCGGCAAGGAGATATATTGCCAGACCGGAGGGGCCCCGCGGGCGGGAATCTGGGCGTACACATTTCCTACACATTTTAATACTCAGCTTACGTTTGCCGGCCGTTCTCCACCACTCGCCGAGGGTCTCTTTATAGTGAAGCGTCATATGGCTAAAGCTGATAGGCTCCCTTAGCCAAGGCACAGCCGGCATCGAGCAACTCATCGCGCTCCTCCACCGAGAACCCCTCGGCGTATACACGAACCACCGGTTCGGTCCCGCTGGGGCGGATCAGCAGCCAGGTGTCATCCTCGAATGCCAAACGTAGACCATCCATATGGCTTACAGTCTGCGGCGCCTTGCCGCAAATCGATTTGGGATTCATGCCAGGAAGCAGCGTTCGCAGCGATTCGGCGTCTTCGGCCTCAAGGCGCAAATCGCGACGCCCGTAGCTCGTCTTACCAAAACTGGCCTCGAGCTGATCGACCAAAACGCCCAAGGGCGCGCCCGTCTTTGCCATAAGCTCACACAGAATCAGACAAGCAAGGATTCCATCGCGCTCGGGCATATGCGCGGCGATGCCGATGCCGCCGGCCTCCTCGCCTCCCATGAGGACGCCGCCCTTCTTCATCTCTGCAGCTATATATTTGAAACCGACCGGCTTAACGGTCACGCGACAGCCAAGCGCCTCAGCAATGCGGCGTACGAGTGTCGAGCACGAGAGATTGACGACGACACGCCCCTCCAAATTGCGGAATTGAACGAGGTCGCCCAAAACAAGCGCCATGATTTGATGCGGATGTATATATCTACCGCGTTCGTCGACCGCGCCAATACGATCGGCATCGCCGTCGGTCACCAGGCCCGCGCACGCCCCGTCCTCGACAACTGCACGCTCGCAAGCGTCCACCCATGGCTCAACAGGGTCGGGGCAAATGTCCTCTTGATCGGACGACTCTCCGGCATGAATCTCGTGCACCTCGACGCCTAGCTCCCGCAGCAGGTCGGCAAGATATCCCTGGGCCGCGCCGCCCATGGGGTCAACCACCACACGCAGGTGAGCGGCTCGAATGGCCTCGGCATCGACAAACGACGCCACCGCCTGCATATAGTCAGGAATAATATCCGCGGTGCGATAGCTTTCCTCGATCCCCATCGGCTCGGGGGCCATGGTCTCTTCAAGCTCTTCGATGACATCCTGATTGGCCGTCGAGCCATCTCCCATGCGTAGTTTAAGGCACAGATACCCCTGCGGATGATGGGACCCCGTCACCATGAGCGCACCGCAGGCCTCGCCGTCATACGCCGCCGCCCACGTAAGGGCGGGGGTCGGGACAGGCCGAGATGCGAGTACTGCGTCCAATCCGTGAGCCGCAAGCACGCCTGCCGCAAGCTCAGCGAACTCGCGCGCCTGCGGCCGGGTGTCGAACCCTATATAGACTGTTTTGCCGGGATTGGTCTTTTGCCACAACTCGCCGACGGCATCGGCAATGCGGGCAACGTTGTCGGCGGTAAAGTCGTCGTCGACGCGGGCGCGCCAACCGTCAGTTCCAAAATGAATTATCGCGCACACGCGCAGACACCTCACAGTGTTTGGATCATGGTACGCATGGGGTATACCCGCAACGCTCGCCCAGCAACCTGCCAAAACCGGCATTCACTATTTGGGCAAATGCTACCGACGATGTGCAAGCAAAAAAACCGCCCCGTATGGAGCGGTTTTGACCTTTATATATCGAGTGCCTCGGCCATCGCCGCCGTGGTGATCGCCGTGGTTCCACAGCAACTGCCCACCATTGCGGCACCGGCATGCCTCCATTCGATGCAAGCACGCGCGAAGGCTTCGGGGTTCTCGCGCCACACAGGACCATCCTGTGTTTGGACCGGATCACCCACGTTGGGGCGTACCGTGACGGGCGTAGTCGCCGATGCAACCATCCTGGGCACCGCCACGTTCGCGGCCGCAAGTGAACAGCAGTTAACGCCAACCGAGTTTGCGCCGTGCTTTTCGGCGTACAAAACAGCAGCCTCGATGTTGAGGCCATCGCCTAGCAGGTCGCCTTTATCGTCAACGACAAAACTTACCAAAACAGGCATGCCGTCGGCGGCATCCTGGGCGCCGGCAAGCATGGGCTGCAAATTACGGATAGACGTCACCGTCTCGATCAGCAGACCGTCAACACCAGCATTGAGCAGGGCGTATGCCTGCTCTCGCGAAATGCCTCGGATTTCTCGATACTCGGCAGAGTCTTCGGCAAACCACTCAATGCCGATCGGGCCCATCGAGCCCAGCAGCAGCTGAGGGTGCGCCTGGCGCGCATCGTCAACGGCAGCGCGATTGACCTCAGCCACGGACGGCGTAATCTGATCTTGCTTGAGGGCATAGCTTGATGCCTGAAAGGTATTGGTAATGAGCACCTGCGCACCGGCGGCGACATACAGGCGATGGATACGAGAAACAGTCTGCGGCTCGGCAAGGTTCCAAAACGCCGGTGGGATGTCGGCGGCATCGTATTCACTCATCAGCACGCTGCCCATGGGGCCCTGCGTCAACAGGGTCTCGCTCGACATGCGGCGCATAAGTTCCTCGCCGCCGGGGCGGTTGTAATAACTCGTATCCATATATAAGTTTCGCTATTCCTCGACGCTGATTCCCTGTTTTTCGAGATAAGCGAGCCAGCGGCTCATCGTGTCCTCGGAAAGCGCATGTTCCATCATGCACGCCTCGGAATCGGCCCGCTCAAAATCGACGCCGAGCTCCTGGACCAAAAACGTGCGAATAAGGCGATGACGGTACCAGATAGCCGTGCCGACCTCGCGACCACGGTCGGTCAGGATGACCTTGCCGTAATGCGATTGCTCGACAAGCTCGGACGCCTTAAGCGCCGAAACTGCCTTATTGACCGATGCCTTGGAGACACCAAGACGCTGCGCGATGTCGACCGATCGCACGCCATTGGTCTCCCCTTCTTCGCTTTCGATGCGAACCATGCACTCCAAGTAGTCTTCGTTCGCCACCGTTAGATGCAGTTCGCGCGAGCTATTTGTCGTATCCATGACCTTCCGTCCCTTCTGCTTTCAAAGGCTGATTCTACCCCATCCAAGTGTCGCGGTATGCCGTGGCATACCGTGCTAGAGTTCTTGTTGCACACGACGACCAAGATTGGAGCGGTCTTTATGGAAAACAACGCCACGAACCCCGACGTCCTTGAGCGCTTTTTGCGCTACGTCCAAATCAACACGCAATCCGAGGATGCAAACTGCGACCAGGTGCCTTCGAGCACCGTTCAGTTTGACCTTGCCAACATCCTGGCCAAGGAGCTGCGCGAGCTCGGCGCGACCGATGCCCATGTGACCGAGCATGCTTACGTGTGCGCGCATATTCCTGCGAGCGCGGGCGCGGAGAACAAGCCCGCCCTGGGCCTGATAGCACACCTCGACACCACCGAGGTTGCGCCGGGCGCCGGTGTGAAGCCGCACATTGTGCACTACGAAGGCGGCGACCTGGTCTGCGGTACCGTTGACGGCAAGCCTGTGGCCATGAGCACCGCCAAGCTTCCCGCCCTGAACGACCTTGTGGGTGAGGACTTGGTCTGCAGTGACGGCACCACACTGCTGGGCGCTGACGACAAGGCCGGCGTCGCCGAGATCATGGCGCTTGTCGCGCGTATCGCTCAGGACCCCTCGCTGCCCCACCCCGCACTCGGCATTTGTTTTTGCCCGGACGAGGAGATCGGTCACGGCGCCGAGCTGTTGGACATCGAGGCCTTTGGCTGCAAGTACGCCTACACGGTCGACGGCGGTCCCGTTGGCGAGCTGGAATGGGAGTGCTTTAACGCCGCCGAGGCAACCGTTCGCTTTGAGGGCCAATCCATCCATCCCGGTGACGCCAAAGGCCGCATGGTCAACGCGGGCAATCTGTTCTGCGACTTCAATGCCCTGCTCCCCTACGAGCAGCGTCCGGAATACACCGAGGGCTACGAGGGCTTCTATCACCTTGAGGGCGTCTCGGCAACGGTCGACCATGCCACGGCGCGCTATATCGTCCGTGATCACGATGCCGCCAAGTTCCAGCAGAAGCTCGAGCTGATGGATGCCGCCGCAGCACTGCTCAACCAGCGCCTGGGCGAAGAGCGCGTGACGGTCGAGATCAAGCAGCAGTACCGCAACATGGCCGAGATCGTGCGTGACTACCCCGAGCTTATCGATGTCGCCAAGGAAGCCTACCTTGCCTGCGGCATTGAGCCCCAGGTGCTGCCGATTCGCGGTGGTACCGACGGTGCGCAGCTGTCGTTCCGCGGCCTGCCCTGCCCCAACCTTTCCACGGGCGGCTACTGCTACCACGGCGTCAACGAGTTTGTCCCGGTCAGCTCGCTCGTCAAGATGACCGACGTCCTCCAGGAACTCGTCGCCCGCTTCGCATAGATCTGGCCGCACAAGCCCAAAAGACGAATCGCCCCGTCCTCAACCGAGAACGGGGCGATTTTTGGTGCAAGGAGTGTAGTCGGCATCGCTGGTTGAATCAACGTCAGCGAGCGACGTCCAGAGCGAACAAGTTGGCATGAAAAAGGCAGGGCATTGACCTTCTGGTCATGCCCTGCCTTTTGAATGACAAATTGTCGCTCTGGGCGGCGCGCAGCGTCGAGCCGTTACGCGGGCTGGTAAGCCCGCGTAACTCTAGTAGTTGGCTTCGTAGCCGTTGCCGTCGCCGGCGGGCTCTTCGTAGTAGTCCGAATCGCTCGAATCAGTCGAATCGTCCGAATCGTCAGAGCTAACCGATGAGGTTGCGGTGCCGTTGGCGTAATCATCGGACGTGTTGTTGTTCAGGTCGCCGATCGTAGAGCTGGAGCCATCGGACTGGCCCATGGTATTGGGGCCCTTGGGATCCTTACCAGCGTCGACGCGCTCCATCATTTCCTTAAGCTCGTCCTCGTAGACAAAGACGTAGCTCACGCCATCAATCATGGTGCTGGCATCGGCATACGAAGGCAAGTTGGCCGAATAGATGCCGTCAACATCCATGCCGCGCATGGCATTGACCGTAGAGACGATGTCCTGAACGCTCATATCGGTCACGAGCATGTCGGACAGCGAATTGACGAGGTCGAAGACCTTGGTGGCATCGAAGTTGTTGAGGATCTGGTTGGCGAGGGCGCCGAGCACCTGACGCTGGTGGCGCATGCGTGTGTAGTCGCCATCGGCATAGATGTAGCGGCAACGGGCATAGGTAAGGGCGGTCGCGCCATCCATGTGCTGCTGACCGGCGGTGATCTTAATGTCGAGATGCTCGGGGTCGTCGACATCGTCGGTTGCGTTAATGTCGATGCCGCCGACCGAATCGATGAGCGACTGCATGCCGTCGAAGCTGACCTCGGCATAGTGGGAAATCTGGACACCGCACAGCTCGTTGACCGCCTGGACCATGGCTTCGGCGCCGCCGTAGGTATGGCAGGCGTTGATCTTCATGGTCGAGCCGTTGTAGACGACCTTGGTATCGCGCGGAATGGAGATGAGCGTCGCCTGTTTTTGCGTGGGGTCGATACGCGCCAGGATAATCGAGTCGGCGCGGTATGTATCCTCGCCCGGGCGACCGTCAGTGCCAAGGAGTAGCACGTAGAACGGGTCCTTTGCCTCGTCGGTATCAACCAGAATCTGGCGCAGGTTGTCGGTAATGACGTTGGAATCGCCGAGCTTGCCCATAATGGTGGCAAACCACAGGCCGGCGGCAGTCGTAGCGCTCAGCAGCACACCGAGCACAGCAATGAGCGCAACGCGGCGAACCGTATGACCGCGACGGCGCTGACGAGCGCGCTCGGAATAGCGGGCAACGTTATCGCGGCTATAGATTTTTGCCTGAGCGCCGGTCGAAGGTCTTCGAGATTCCGTAATGGCCTTTTTCTTAAACATAGGCAACCTGCATTAGTAGATGACGGGATCGGGAACAGTGGCGTGCTCGACATGAGCGCCAAGCGCCTGCAGCTTTTCGACAAACTGTTCGTAGCCGCGCTTAATGTGATGGATGGCCGAGACCTCGGTCGTGCCGTCGGCAATGAGGCCGGCAACGACGAGTGCCGCGCCACCACGAAGATCCGGTGAGGTTACCTGAGCGCCGGAGAAGCCCTTGACGCCGTGAATCATAGCGTGGTGGCTCTCGATGCGAATGTCGGCACCCATGCGCACCAGCTCGGATGCGAACATAAAGCGATTCTCGAAGATGTTCTCGGTGATAACGGAGCTGCCGTCGGCCAGGGCGGAGAGCACCATGATCTGCGCCTGCATGTCCGTGGGGAAACCGGGGAACGGAAGCGTCTGGATGTCGACCGGCTTGATGCACTCGGCACGGTTCACATGGACGCCATCCTCGACGCGCTCGCAGTCGATGCCCATGAGCTCCATCTTCTTGAGCACCATGCCCAGGTGAATGGGGCAAAAGCCTGTGACGTCGACACCGCGGTCGTCTGCCATCAACGCACCGGCAACGATAAAGGTACCGGCCTCGATGCGGTCGCCCACCACGCGATGGGTAACGGGATGCAGCTCTTCCACGCCCTCAATGGTCACGACAGGCGTACCGGCGCCGACAATCTTGGCGCCCATTTCGTTGAGCATGTTGGCGAGATCGACGATCTCGGGCTCGCGGGCGGCATTGTCGATTACCGTGGTACCTTGCGCGCGCACGGAGGCCATGATGAGGTTCTCGGTCGCACCGACACTGGCAAACTCGAGCGTGACGGTGGTACCGTGCAGGCCCTGGGGCGCGTTGGCGTTGATATAGCCGTGGGCGGTATCGAACTCAACGCCCAAGGCCTCAAGACCCAAGATATGCATATCGATCTTGCGAGCGCCCAAGTTGCAGCCGCCGGGCATGGCGATCTTGGCGCGATGGAAACGGCCCAGCAGGGGTCCCATCACGGCAGTGGAAGCGCGCATCTTGGCAACGAGCTCGTAGGGCGCCTCCCAAGAATCAACCTGGGAGGTATCGATCTCGAGCGTGTGCTCGTCGAGAACATCGATCGTAGCGCCCATACCCTTGAGCACCTTGCCCATCACGTGGACATCGGAAATATCAGGCACGTTCTGCAGCGTCGTCTTGCCCGGCGCCAGAAGCGTTGCCGCCATAAGTTTGAGCGCGGAGTTCTTGGCACCCGAAACAGGCACGGAACCTCCGATGGCGTGGCCACCCTCAACGCGGATAATATCCAAGGTCTACCCTTTCAAAAAGCATGCCCGGGGTGGCTGGGCCATCCCGGGCATGATGTGTTCGCAAATGGTCGAACGTTAAGACGTTTGACTATTGGGCAAGCTTGAGCTTACACCATGCGATTTCATTATAGAGGTAGGCGCGGCGTGCATCATCCTCCGACAAATTACCCAGCTTCTCTTCAAAACCTTGAATATCAGCTTTAACCTTGTCGGCGTCGACGGTCGCCAAATCGCAAGCGCGCTCGGCGAGAACGGTCACGACATCGTCCGCAACCTGGGCATAGCCGCCGGCCACGGCAAACGTGTGGTCGACAGTGCCCATGGCCTTATCGGAAACGCGAACGTAACCGCGGTCGATCGTGCAGATTTCGCTGGAGTGAGCAGGCAGAACGCCAAACTCGCCATCCGTGGACGGAATCGACACAAACGCAGCGTCGCCCTCATAGGCGCAGCTCACGGGGCACACGATGCGGATACGCATAACCTACTTCTCCCCCATCTTGCGGGCGCGCTCGCGCACGTCCTCAATCGTGGAAGCATAGCGGAATGCCTGCTCGGGCAGGTCATCGGCCTTGCCGTCGACAATCTCGGCGAAGGAGCGGACGGTATCCTCGACGCGGACGTAGACACCGGGGTTGCCGGTGAACTTCTCGGCGACGTGGAAGGACTGGGAGAGGAACTGCTGGATCTTACGGGCACGGTTGACCGTAAGGCGCTGCTCCTCGGACAGCTCGTCCATACCCAGAATGGCGATGATGTCCTGAAGGTCGGAGTACTCCTGCAGGAGCTCCTGGACCTTGACGGCGACACGGTAGTGCTCCTCGCCGACGATCGAGGGATCGAGAGCGTCGGAGGAAGACGCGAGCGGGTCGATAGCCGGGAACAGGCCGAGCGACGAAATGCTACGCGAAAGAACCGTGGTGGCGTCGAGGTGCGTAAACGTCGTGGCAGGCGCCGGGTCGGTCAGGTCGTCTGCAGGGACGTAGACAGCCTGGACGGAGGTAATGGAACCCGTCTTGGTCGAGGTAATGCGCTCCTGGAGGTCGCCCATCTCGGTAGCCAGCGTAGGCTGGTAACCGACGGCGGACGGCATACGACCCAGCAGTGCGGAAACCTCGGAACCGGCCTGGGAGAAGCGGAAGATGTTGTCGATGAACAGCAGAACGTCCTGGCCGCGATCGCGGAAGTACTCAGCGGTGGTAAGGCCAGCCAGACCGATGCGCAGACGCGCTCCAGGCGGCTCGTTCATCTGACCATAGACCAAGCAGGTCTTGTCGATAACGCCAGACTCGCTCATCTCGAGGAACAAGTCGGTGCCCTCACGAGTACGCTCGCCGACACCGGTGAACACCGAGGTGCCGCCGTGCTCCTGGGCGAGGTTGTTGATGAGCTCCTGAATCAGAACGGTCTTGCCGACGCCGGCGCCGCCGAACAGACCCGTCTTGCCGCCACGGATGTAGGGCTCAAGCAGGTCAACGGCCTTGATGCCGGTTTCGAAAATCTCGGTCTTGGTGGTGAGCTCGTCGAAGCGGGGCGCTGCGTGGTGGATGGGATAGAACTCCTCCACCTCGGGCATGGGCTTACCGTCGACAGGCTTGCCCATGACGTTCCAAATACGGCCGAGCGTCTTGGGGCCAACGGGCATCTTCATGGGCTCACCGGTATCGGTGGCGGTGAGACCACGCTGCAGGCCGTCGGTCGAGGACATGGCGACCGTGCGGACGACGCCGCCCGGAAGCTGGCTCTCAACCTCGAGGATCGTGCTCAGGTGACCGATCGGGGTCTCGGCCTCGACCGTGAGCGCGTTGTAGATCGGGGGCACCGCACCGTCAAACTTGACGTCGACGACAGGGCCGATGATACGCACGATGCGACCATCACCGGCAGTCGTCTTCTTGGTGGCTTCCTCGACCGCAAGCTTTACGGTGTTATTAGCCATTACTGTTCCTCCAATGCTGAGGCTCCGCCGACGATCTCGTTGATCTCGGTCGTGATCGAAGCCTGGCGCACGCGACTATACGTGCGGGTAAGGGTCGAGATGATCGCGGTGGCGTTTTCCGTCGCGGAGTGCATGGCCTTGCGGCGTGCACCCTGCTCGGCGGCCGCCGAATCGATCAGGGCCTGGTAGATGACCGTCAGGATATAAGACGGTACAAGCTTGCCGAGAACATGCTCGGGAGAGGGCACGAACTCGAACGTCGACGAGATGCGCTTAGGGGCGTCGGTCTCGTTCTTACGCGGACCGTGGGCCATAGCGATCATCTCGGGATCGAGCGGCAGCAAGTGCTCGACGCGAAGCTCCTGATCCACGCGGTTCTTGGCGTGGTGGTAGACAAGCTCGACACGGTCAAGCTCACCGGCACGATATGCATCGCAGATATGAGAGGAGACCATACGAGCCTGATTGAAATCGGGCTCGGAGGAATTGCCCTCAAAGTGCATGATGACATTTGCGCGGTCACGGAAATACGTGGCCGGCTTACGCCCGCACGCGATGATCTCGCACTCGATGCCGTCGTTCGCCCAAGAAGCGGCGAGTTTTTCGGCCGTGCGCTCCACCGTCGTATTGAAACCGCCGGCAAGGCCGCGGTCCGAGGCAATAACGACAATCAGACCATGCTTGACGCTCTCATGCTTCTGCAGCATGGGATCGGTGCCCGAACAGGAGGCGTCACCGGCGACCGTCAACATAACGTCGGTCAGCGCCTCCTTATAGGGCTCGGCCTGCTTGGAGCGATCGAGGGCACGACGGATCTTGGCCGTAGAGACCATCTCCATCGTGCGCGTGATCTGCTTGGTCGTGGTAACCGAGGAGATTCGCTTCTTAATGTCGCGAAGGTTGGCCATAGGGCTTAGTTCTCCTCTAATCCAGTCGTATCGGCATGGTGCTTGGCCATGAACTGCTGCTTGAAGTCACCGATGACACGCAAGAGCTCGGCCTTGGTGTCGTCGTCGATCTTCTTGGCGCGAACCTTGTCGAGCAGCGAGCCAAAGCCATTGTCCATGTACTCGATAAGCTCGGCACGGAAAGGCAGCACGTCGGCGATCTCCAGGTCATCCAGGAAGCCCTCGTTGCCAGCGAACAGCGTAACGATCTGCTCGCCAACCTCAAACGGCTGGTAGCGCGGCTGCTTCAGGAGCTCGGTCATGCGGGCACCATGGGTCAGCTGCTTCTGAGTAGCCTCGTCGAGGTCGGAGCCAAACTGGGTAAAGCCAGCGAGCTCCTGATAGGAAGCGAGGTCCAGACGGAGGTTGCCGGCGACCTGCTTCATAGCCTTGGTCTGTGCATCGCCACCGACGCGGGACACGGAGATACCGACGTCAACTGCCGGGCGCTGACCCTGGAAGAAGAGCTCGGACTGCAGGTAGATCTGACCATCGGTAATGGAAATGACGTTGGTCGGAATGTAGGCCGAGACGTCGCCGTCCTGGGTCTCGATGATCGGCAGTGCCGTCATGGAGCCGTAGCCGTTCTTCTTGGACATCTTGACGGCACGCTCGAGCAGACGAGAGTGCAGGTAGAAGATGTCGCCAGGATAGGCCTCGCGTCCGGGCGGACGATGCAGCGTCAGCGACATCTGACGGTAGGCCACGGCCTGCTTGGACAAGTCGTCGTAGATGACGAGCACGTGACCGCCGGGGTTGGTCTCGCTGGCGGGCTTACCGTCCTCGCCGTTGTACATAAAGAACTCGCCGATAGCGGCACCGGCCATAGGCGCGATGTACTGCATAGGGGCGGAATCGGCAGCGGTGGCCGAAACGATGATGGTGTAGTCGAGCGCACCGTGCTGAGCGAGGGTCTCGCGGATGTTGGCAACCGTGGAGGCCTTCTGGCCGATGGCGACATAGATGCAGACCATGCCCTTGCCGCGCTGATTGAGGATAGCGTCGATGGCAATAGCGGTCTTACCGGTCTTACGGTCGCCGATGATGAGCTCACGCTGACCACGGCCGATGGGCACCATAGAGTCGATAGCCAGCAGGCCGGTCTGAACCGGCTCGCACACCGGGGTACGGTCGATGACACCGGGGGCCTTGAACTCGATGGGGCGACGATGCGTGGCGACGATGTCACCCAGGCCGTCGATAGGCTGGCCGAGCGGATTGACGACGCGGCCGAGCATGGCGCGGCTCACGGGGATATCCATAATGCGGCCAGTGGTGCGGCACTCGTCGCCTTCCTTGATGGAGTCGACGGCACCGAACAGAACGGCGCCGACCTCGTCACGGTCAAGGTTCTGGGCAAGGCCGAAGACGGTCTCACCGGTATCGGAGCTCTTGAACTCCAGAAGCTCGCCTGCCATGGCGCTCTTGAGGCCGGAGACGCGCGCGATGCCGTCGCCTACCTCGTCGACCGTTGAAACCTCATGCGTATCGACCGTCGCGGAGAGGCTCGTGAGCTGCTCCTGCAGTTTCTTGGCGATATCCTGGGCATTGAGGGTTTCGGACATTAGGCTTCACCTCCGTACGAATTAGCAGAGTTTGCGAGGGTCTCCTGCGCGATGCGCAGCTGCGTCTTGACGGAAATGTCACGACGCTCGCCGCGGGCCTCGAGCACCAGGCCGCCCACGATAGACGGGTCGACCTGCTCGATAAGGAATACCTTGCGGCCGAAATCCTGCTCGCATTTCTTAGTGATGGTTTGACGCAGCTCGTCGTCGAGCGGGATCGCCGTGGTGACGGTCACGCCCACTACATCCTCGTCTTCCTCGGCAACATACTTAAAGGCAGCTGCCACCTTGGGAAGAAGGTCGAGCTGGTCGCGCTTGGACATGGTGTCGAGCACGGCGATGATCTCGGGGCTGGCGCTAGCCAGACGCTCGATCATCTCGAGGTCCTCGAACACATGGTTCTCAGCCTTGGCGGCTTCCAAAAGGGAGCGCGCGTAGGTCTCGAGTACCTTGTCCTGATAGCGGCTAGTCGGCATTCAGGCTACCTGCTTCCTGGATGTAGCGCTCGATGAGCTTCTTCTGCTCGGACTCGTCCTCGAGTGCCTCGCCCACGATCTTGGTGGCGACGGCAACGGACAGGTCGGCGATGGAGCTCGCGGCACCGGCGTAGATGGACTTGCGCTCGTCCTCGACGGTCGTATGGGCCTTGGCGATGATCTCCTCGGCCTCCTTGTGAGCAGCCTCGATGATACGGGCGCGCTCGGACTCGGCGTCCTTACGGGCCTCGAGAACGATGTCGGCAGCCTGACGACGGGCGTCGGTGACGATCGAGTCGGACTCAGCGCGCTTGGCGATGGCCTCCTGCTTGGTCTTCTCGGCCTCGTCGAGGCTCTCCTCGATCTTCTTGCCGCGCTCCTCCATGGTTTTCATGATGCCCGGCAGGGCGACCTTTGCCAGCACGATCCAGATGATCAGGAAGGCGATAAGCGCCGGGATGAACTCCGCCATCTTAGGGATGAGGATGTCCGCACCGGCAGCGCCGTCCTCGGCGAACGCGGAAACCGGCATAAGCAGCGCGGCCGCGGACGCGGAGAGTGCGATCGCGCTCTTCTGGGATGAAAGATTCATACTTGACGCTCCGTGCTATTTAACGATCAGCGCGACAACGAAGCCGATCAGAGCCAGAGCCTCGCCGAAGGCGGAGCCCATGATGAAGACGGTGAACACGCGGCCCTGGACCTCAGGCTGACGGGCCATAGCACCCGTAGCACCCAGAGCAGACAGGCCGATAGCAAGACCAGCGCCGATAACACCGAGACCGTAACCGATAACTCCCACGATTCCTCCTTTGTCGTGCGTGTCTTATTTCACGCAGGATAACCTTTTTATAACTGCCGGGCTCCATGGGTACGGGCACCGGCGGTTTAACGAATTGCCTTACCTTTAAGGCGCGAACGGAAGATTACTCCTCCTCCGCGACCTCCTCTGCCTCGGAGACATACACGGCGGTAAGGACCGTGAAGACGTAAGCCTGGATGGCGCCGACCACAAGCTCGATCGCATAGATCAGGATGAGGATGGCAAGCCAGGCCAGCGAAGGCAGGGCGCCGACGGCGTGGGCCGCGGAAACCTGCTGAAGCAGCGGCTGCATGAACATGCTCGCCATGATGGCGAACGAGCCCATGACCACGTGTCCTGCGAACATGTTGCAGAACAGACGGACGGCGAGCGTGATGAGGCGCAGGAAGGTCGAGAAAAGTTCGACGACCCACACAAGCACGTTCATCGGGAAGCTCACGCCCTGCGGGGCGAGGCTCTTGATGTAGCCGATCACGCCGTGAGCCTTGCATCCGTAGTAGATGAAGTACACGAAGGCGAAGATGGCGAGCGCGGCGGTGGAGCCGATTGCGCCGGTGCCGGGCTTCATTCCCGGGATCAGGCCGATCATGTTATTGATCAGGATGAACAGGAAAAGCGAGCACAGGAACGGGAAGTGCTTCTTCCAGTTCTCACCCACGACGCCCTTGCCGATATCGTTCTCGACGTACTCGATGATGTACTCGAAACCGTTGACGAAGAAGCCCTTGGGAACTAGGGTCTGCTTCTTCTTGAACACGGCCAGGACGATCAGGAGCACGATCGTGGAGACGATCAGCCAAAACGAGTACTGCGTGATGCCGCAGCTCAGATCGCCCACGACAGGGGTGGAGCTGAACTCGCTGACCAGATGATTAATCTCATCAGGCAGCTTTTCAAAAATTTCCACGACTTACCTTTCGACCTCATGAGGATCTCGCAGCGCCTTGGCGACGCGAACCGTGCAGGCGGCCATAAAGACCACGAAGCCGATCGCCTCGCCCAGGAGGAACATGCGAAATGCCTCTCCGAACAACGCAAACACAACCAAGGTAAAGACGAGCAGGGCGACTGCCGAGACCGCCAGACTCACCATACCCTTGAGCATGTCCGCATTCTGCTTATCGTCAAGAACCGGCTTGAGCGTAAAGACAAAGGGAAGGAAGGCAATTGCGCCCGCGATGGCACCTGCAACGATAGCGAGCAGATCGGCTATCTGAAACACTGGCGTCCTCACTTTCCTTTTTAACGCCTCACAGAACAGTTCCCGCCAAACATTGGTGACTATTGTACGAGCCAATCGCTAAAGTACAACCGTAAAACAAACGGTTAATACGCACCTGTACGTTTTCTTAAGGCCTTCTTTATGCCGCGGGTACGGTAATACGTTTTTTCGAACCCCTCAGCGCAAAACGTCCGTTAACAGGAGTGCGCGCGGACGTCTTTTGCTCGCCCGCGCGCACCATTTCTTCGTATTTTTGACGTTAGCCGGTATGGCCCAGAGATTACAGCGTGCCGTAAATGCGGTCGCCGGCGTCGCCCAGGCCGGGAACGATGTAGGCGGCCTCGTTGAGATGGTCGTCGATGGCGCACGTATAAATATGTACGTCGGGGTCCTTTTCGGTCAGTGACTTGAGGCCCTCGGGCGCGGCGACGATACACAGCATGCGGATATCCTTGACACCGCGCTCGCGCAGGTAGCTGATGGCCATCTCGGCCGAACCGCCCGTGGCGAGCATGGGGTCGACAACCAGGCAGATGCGCTGATCGATATCCTTGGGCATCTTGCAGTAATACTCATGCGGCTCGTGAGTAACCTCGTCGCGCTCCATACCGATGTGGCCCACGCGAGCGGAGGGTACCAAGTCGAGGATGCCATCGACCATGCCGAGGCCCGCGCGCAGGATGGGAACGATGGCGAGCTTTTTGCCGGCGAGCTGCTTAAACGTTGCGGTGGTGATGGGGGTCTCGACCTCGACGTCTTCCATGGGCAGGTCGCGCATGGCCTCGTAGCCGTCAAAGAGCGCAAGCTCGCGCACGAGCTGGCGGAACTGGTTGGTGCCGGTGCTCTTGTCGCGCAGGATCGACAGCTTGTGCTGGACGAGCGGATGGTCGACAAGCGTCACGCGGGACGTATCGTAGGTGACGGTCATGGGTTGATTGCCCCTTTCGTTGCGGCCGGAAGATGGCCTTGCTGACAAGACGCCTGGCGACATTGTTGCCTCGCGCCGTGCATAAGTTTAACGGTTTGTTGTATCGAGCAGCTCGTCGCAACCCTACTGAGCGGTGTTGAGCGAACGCTTGACGGCATCACGCCAACCAGCGAGGTTGCTCTCACGGCGCTCGGCGGACATGTGAGGATGGAAGACTTTGACGATCTGAGCGTTTTGCTCCAGCTCCTCCAAATCCTCCCAATAGCCGACAGCAAGGCCCGCCAAGTACGCGGCGCCAATCGCCGTGGTCTCCACCGTCTCGCACTGCAGCACGGGGATATCCAGCAGATCAGCCTGGAATTGCATGATGAACTCGTTGCGCGAGGCACCGCCATCGACGGACAGGCGCTCAATCGAAAGTCCCACGTCCTGCTCCATGGCGCGTAGTACGTCATAACTCTGGTAGGCCATGGACTCGCAGGCCGCACGCACAATGGTCGCGCGACTCGAGGCGCCGGTCAGGCCGCACACGATACCGCGAGCATGCGGGTCCCACCAGGGAGCGCCCAGGCCTGCGAAGGCGGGGACGAAGTAGCAGCCCTCGTTGTCGCTGATCGAAGTGGCGAGTTGCGCGGACTCGCTCACGCTCGAGATGATGCCCATGTTGTTGCGCAGCCAATTCATGGTTGAGCCGGCGGCAAAGATAGAGCCCTCGAGCGCATAGCTGATCTTCCCGTCCGCGGCGATACCGATCGTGGAGACCAGACCGTTCTTGGATTCGACGATCTCGTCGCCGGTGTTCATGAGCATAAAGCAACCCGTGCCATAGGTGTTTTTGGTCTGGCCGGGATGGAAGCAGCAGTGGCCGAACAGCGACGCCTGCTGGTCGCCCGCCACGCCCATGATGGGTGGCATGTTGGTCATGATGTCGCTCGCGACGCGGCCGTAGTCGCCCGAGCTCCAACGAACCTCGGGCATCATGGAACGCGGGACGTCGAAAAGTGCCAGCAGATCGTCGTCCCAATCGAGCGCATGGATATTAAAGAGCGCGGTGCGGCTGGCATTGGTGTAGTCGGTGGCAAAGACCTGACCGCCGGTGAGGTTGTAGATGAGCCAGGTGTCGATGGTGCCGAACATGAGGTCGCCCGCCGCCGCGCTCTCACGCGCACCATCGACGTTGTCGAGGATCCACTGCACCTTGGAGGCCGAGAAATACGGGTCGAGCGTGAGCCCCGTGCGGGAGCGCACCAGCTCCTCGCAACCCTGTTCAACCAACGCGTCGATCGCCGGCGCGGTACGACGGCACTGCCATACGATGGCGTTATAGATGGGCTGGCCGCTCACGCGGTCCCAGACCACCGTGGTCTCGCGCTGGTTGGAGATGCCGATGGCGGCGATGCGATCGGAATGGATGCCGCTCTTAAACTGAACCTCCATCATCACGCCGATCTGGCTGGCAAGCACCTCCGTGGGATCCTGCTCCACCCAGCCGGGGCGCGGGAAGCTGGTTTTGACGCTACGACGCGCCTGGGCAACGATGCAGCCGTATTCGTCGACAATGGCCGCGAGTACCGAGGTAGTGCCGCAGTCGAGCGCCATGATGTAGGAACCGCCAAAGTTAAACGAGGCATCTTCCATGCCCAGGCTGCCCAGATTCAACGACATCGCTTACACCTTTCTATTGCATCGGGTCGGACAGGACCCGTTCGATCTCTGATGCGGGAAGTGCGCCTTGGCGCAGGATCTGGAGCCCGCCGTGTTGGAACGACACGATGGTCGAGGCGTCGCGACACGGGGTCTCACCGGCGTCGACGGCCACATCGACCCCCTCCAGGATGCGACCCTCGACGGCGGCAAAGCTTGCCGGCGAGGGCGCGCCGTGCGTGTTGGCGCTCGTGCAGGCAAGGGGACTGCCGCAGGCGCGGATGAGCGCTTGGACCACGGGAGAGGCCGAAGCGCGCAGGGCCACGGTGTCGTCGGCAGCGCGCATAAAGGTCGGCACGCAGGGGGCTGCCTTGACCACGATAGTCAGGGCTCCCGGCCAGCATCGTCGCGCGAGTACGCGGGCATCTTCCGGGATATCCACGCCATAGCGGTCGAGTGCTTCGACGCCATCGACCAGCCAAGCGACGGTTTGCGTGAGCTCACGTTGCTTGAGAGTGAAGATACGGCGATAGCCGGTGCCGAGCGCAGGAACTGCGGCGCCATTGACGGCAGCCTGCGGATCGCGCGGCCACGATGGGAATTCGCTTGTATCTTGGGGCACGGCGCCCGAGAAGGCGTTGACTGCCACGGCGACACCGTAGACGGTCTCGGTCGGAATCAAGGCCAGGCCGCCGCGGCCGAGCACCTCGGCCGTGCGCTCGACGGCAAGCCGATGCGGCTCGCGCGTTCCCTCGTATACCCGATAGACCGTCTGCATGTGTATGCCAGCCCCTTACGCTCCGGTGCAAGTTTGTTTACTGTGGGGCATTCTCGCACGAAACATTCAACCTATTTGCCCAGAGCGCATGTTGGTTTGGTGAGCGGCTCTAGTAGTCGGTGAAAGTGAGGGGGTTAATTGAAGATTTTTAGCGCGCAAGCGTAACGGTACGATCGGGAAACTCGATGCTTGCAACCAGTTTTCCGCCGAGGCTCTCTGCGTACCTGCTCAGCGTGTCGAGCCTCATCGAACCCAACTCCCCACGCTCGAGCTCGGATACACGTTTTTGAGAAACGCCCATCGACTGGGCGACCGACGCCTGTGTTAGATCTTTTAACCTGCGAATCTGAGCAAGCTTATAGGCTTCGATACGATCGCGAGTCCTCTCCTGCTCGGCGGTAATGGAGTCGCGTGTTATCCCGCGAGATTCCATATACTCATTCAGTTCCATCTCGATCGAGCCTCCTTACGTGGCGACGGTATATTTGCTCGGCCCTTGGAATGTTGATCGCATACCAACCGTTCCATTTTGCCCTTGACGATCCCGCTCGCGACTTATCACCCGCCAATAGCAATACCGCCTGGCGCTTGGGGTCAAAGGCGAAGAGGATGCGAATCACCTGCCCACCACACGACGTCACTCTCAGCTCCTTTAAATGATGAAGCTTCGAGCCCTTTACGCGGTCAACCAGCGGACGACCAAGGCTGGGACCTTCCTTCTCGAGCACCAAAAGGTCTGCATAAATCTGCTTCAGCGTAGCTTCATCCTGCTCATCAAGCCAAGGTTCAATGTAATCAAGCACGATACGGTACCGATGCAGCTGATTTGACATACCTTTCTCCTTCTATAGTAGAAGTTTTACGGTATATTGCAAGGACAAACTTGCGCAAATGTCTATTTAATCAGCTTAAATACGCTGTTTGGGCTCGGTGACGATGGCTCGAACGATGCGGGGACGATCGGTGAGGTCGTGGACGATACGCACGTCCGAAAGGCCTGCCTGGCGACAGAGCTCGGCCGCGGCATCGAGGGCGCCCTCGTAGAGCTCGCAGGCAAACAGGCCGCCGGCGCGCAGCATGTAAGGCGCCGCATTGAGCAGGCGGCGGAAGATATCGAGGCCGTCGGCGCCGCCCTCAAGCGCCAGGTCGGGCTCGAAGTCCTTGACCTCGTGCGGCAGTGAGCGCATGACGTCGGTCGGAATGTAGGGCGGATTGGAGACAAGCACGTCGAAGGTGCCCCACTCGTCGTGGGGAATGGAACTCACCAGGTTGGTGAGGCTAAAGGCAACCTCATCTGCCGTGAGGCCGAGGGCGTCGCGGTTTTTGGTGGCCAGATCGATGGCGCGCGGCTCGATATCGGTGGCGGTGCAGGTAACGTGGCCGCGACGCTCCCAGGCAAGGGAGAGCGAGATGCAGCCCGTGCCGCAGCCGACCTCGAGAACGCGGGCAGTGCGGGGCTCGGCTGGAGCAGGCGCAGCGGCATCCTGAGCTGAAGCCGTCTCCTGGCCGGCACCCTCGATGGCGATGCCGTATTCGTCGAGCTCGGACTCGGCGGCTTCCGCGGCTTCGGCTTCTGCTGCCTGCGCGGCGGCTTCCTCGGCCTCGCGGTCGGCCAGTTCCTCGGCATAGGCACGGCTGCCCAGCACATCGCCGCCCAGCGCCGCCTCGTCGGCGGCCGTGAGGTTGGCGGCACGACGCTCGGCGGTCGCGCGCTCGTCGGCCAGCGCCGCCTCGGCTTTGCGGGCCTCTTCGACCTCATCGTTCCAAGGCAGCTCAACACGCTGACGGGCAGCAGCCTCGGGGCTCAGCACCTCGGCATCCAGATAATTGAGGACTTCCTCGACGAGCATCTCGGTTTCGGGGCGCGGAATGAGCACACCGGGAGCGCACGCGACGTCAATCATGCGAAACTGCGTGCTGCCGGTGATGTACTGTAGCGGCTCGCCTTTGGCGCGACGAACGACGGCCGCATGCATGGTCTCGAGCTGGGCCGCGTTAAGCGTCTCGTCCATACGCATATATAGGTCAATGCGCGCCAGGCCCGTAGCTGCGCACAGCAGCCACTCGGCAGAAAGACGGGGGTGCTCCTCGCCGCGCTCGGCCAGGTACTCCTTGGTCCACTCGAGACAACGCTTGATGGTCCAAATCTCGTTTGCCATGGGGCCCTCCCCTCTTAAGCGCCGGACGGCGCGCGAATGTCGGAGCAGATTGTACGCGAGGCCAGCGCTTGGCAAGGGACGATTGAAGGCGATTATCGAGAATCAGCCCAGATTTTTGCTTGGAACCTGCCTGAAGTGCTCATTCGTCGACGTCAAAATCTGCATTCGTCAAGCTTTTGGCAAGGTTGACCCAAAACTGACCAATATCTAACCAAGAACTTGCCACATTGCTTGACGAACGACCCCTCAAAAACCGTCCCGCGACTTCTCGGACGCTTTTTCGAGCATTATTTTTAAAAATGATAAGTAACTTTAAGCAGGTAAACAACTTAATTGTTATTAAAGAAGATTGAATAAACTCACAAAGCAATGTGCCCAACCTAGTCATTGGGGACGCTCTTATTTGACTAGTCGTTTAAGAACGTCCCCAATGACTACTAAGCCAGGAGTGTCCCAAACTGCCGGTAGAAAAGGAACGTCCCTAAGTGCCAACTAATCAATTGCCGTCTTCGGCAGCGATGGCAACGCCGCAGGTAGAGGACGGACAGCGAGCGACGTCCAGAGCGAACAAGTTGGCATGAAAAAGGCAAGGCATAGACCTTCTGGTCATGCCTTGCCTTTTGAATGCCAAATTGTCGCTCTGGGCGGCGCGCAGCGTCGGCCGGTCCGCCGTTCGGTAGAACGGCGGAACCTACTACACGGCCTGTGCCAGCTTCTCGGCTCGCTCGGCGGCGGCGAGCGCCTCGATGACGGTGCCGAGCTGATCGCCCAGAAGGACGCCGTTGTAGGTGGAGTTGAAACCGATGCGGTGATCGGTCACGCGGTCCTGGGGCTGGTTGTAGGTACGGATCTTCTCGGAACGGTTGCCGTGGCCGATCTGGCTTTGGCGCTCGGCACCGAGCTCTGCCTGCTGTTTCTCGAGCTCCATCTCGTACAGACGGGCACGCAGCATCTGCATGCAGACCTCGCGGTTCTGGATCTGGGAACGCTGCTCCTGTGACTGCACCACGGTGTTGGTGGGCAGGTGGGTGATTCGCACAGCGGAGTAGGTAGTGTTAACGCACTGACCGCCAGGGCCTGAGGCGCAGTAGGTGTCGATGCGCAGGTCGGACTGGTTGATCTGGACGTCGATCTCCTCGGCCTCGGGAAGTACGGCGACGGTAGCCGTGGAGGTCTGAATGCGGCCCTGGGACTCGGTCTTGGGGACGCGCTGGACACGGTGCACGCCGGACTCGTACTTCATAACGGAGTAGACGCGGTCGCCCTCGACCTTGAACTCGATGGACTTGAAGCCGCCGGCCTCGCTGGGGCTGGAATCGAGCACGGTGGTCTTCCAGCCACGCGACTCGCAAAAGCGCTGATACATCTTGTACAGGTCGCCGGCGAAGATGGCCGCCTCGTCGCCGCCGGCGGCGGAGCGGATCTCGACGATGGTGTTCTTGTCGTCGTTGGGGTCGCTCGGGATGAGCATGTACTTGATGTCTTCCTCGAGCTGGGGAAGCTTGGCCTCGTTTTCGGAGATGTCCATCTGGAGCATCTCCTTCTCATCGGCATCGGTGGTATCGTGCAGCATTTCCTTGGCGGCCTCGATGTCATCGAGCGCGCCGATGTACTCGCGCGAGGCGGCGATGAGGTCGGACTGGTGCGCGTACTCCTTGTTGAGACGCGTGAACTCCTTGATATCGGAGGCGACGGCCGGGTCGGAAAGCTTCTTCTCGAGCTCCTCGTAGGCCTTGATGATCTTTTCGAGCTTGTCGCGCATGGCGGGACTCCTTTATATGCGTGAAGGTGAAAATCGGCAGAGTTGATGGGGCGCGCGGCGCCACTGCGGGGGTAAGCCCAGCTAGAACATGTCGATCTTCAGATACATGCGCATCCCTTCGCGTATGAGGTACATAGTTGCGGTCTAACCCATACATGATAGCGTGCGCAGGCATACCTGCATATAACCCGCACGGAATGCGACAAAGGGTCAGTCTCTTTCCTTGAATACAACTTCATCCGAACGCCTCCCGCATTCATCCGCACATATACGGATAAATTTGGGAATCCGATACCCTGAGGGCCGGATCGGCCGGCCCCGGGAGATCGGAGGACGCCATGTCCGGAAAGGGCGGGAAGGGCGCCGCGAGGGCGGTCCCGAGGACCCACGGCAGGCTCACCGGGTACGAGCGGGACACGGTCCAGAGGATGCTGAAGCGCAGGGTTCGCTCGGCCACTTCCTCGAGAGGTTCAAGGGCGTATCGACCCGCAGGCTCCACAGCTGCCTGATGTGGTTCAGATGGCTGCGCGAGGCCGCACGCGTCGGGGACAGGACGTCGCTCATGCGCGAGCAGCTCGACGACGGGCGCTACGAAAAGATCCGGAAGAAGATGATGGAGCCGGAGTACGAGTTCCATCTGGAGCCGGACGTGCAAACGGCGGGTTAACATAGCCTTTCACCAAAAAGGGCGAGCGGCCGCGCCCTGCGACCACCCGCCCTCAATCAAAGCCCTTCTCGGCCGCCGTAGCTACCGGTTCCGGCGCCGCAGGATAACGCCTGCGGCGATCAGCACCACCGCGCCGCCCGCGATGCCACCCAGGGCCATCGGCGACAAGCTGGTATCGCCCGTATACGGCAGACCCGGCTTCTCCTCCTTCGGCACCGGTGACTTGCTCGGCGGATTGGTGGGCGGCTCCGTCGGCGGGGTGGTCGGCGGCGTGTACGTGTTCTTGAACACCGGCGCCACGGCGCCGTCATAGGTTACCGTCGCCACCAGATGGCCCGCACCGTCGTCCGTCACCGTCACCGTTACCCGGTGCTCGGCCGCGTCGTACGTCACGTTCTTCTGACCGTCGTCCACCTCGGAGATGCTGTAGGCGTACGTTCCGGGCTTGTCGTACGAGATCGCCTCGAAGCCCACCGTGCCGTCCGCCGCGTTCTTTGCGGTCTGCAGCACCTTGCCGTCGGCATCCTTCAGCTGGAAGGAGAACTGCCCTTCCTTCAGGTCCTCGCCGCTCAGCACCTTGGAGGCCCCCAGCTTCACCTCAGTCGCGGCCGGCGCGTAACTGTTGCTGAACGCCACCGCATCCGCAGCCTTGCCGCCCTTGCTGTAGGCAACCTGCGCCTCCAGCGCGTGCGTCTCCGCATTCTCCGTCACCGTCACCGTCGCGGTAAAGACCGTCGTGTCGTAGGTGACGCCGTTCGCCGTCGCCCCTGCCCGCTCGGACACGGTGTAGACGTACGTCCCCACCTTGTCCAGCTGCAGCGGCGCGAAGCCGAACGTGCCGTCGGCGCCGTTCTGCACCGTCTGCACCACGTTACCGTCGGCGTCCTTCAGGTCGAAGAAGAACTCACCCTCGGCCAGGTCGCGGGCGGTCAGAGCCTTCGTTCCGGTAATCGTCGCCGTCGTTGCCGTCGGCGTGTAGGTGTTGGTGAAGGTCAGATCCGCAGCCGTCTTGTTCGCCGTCGCGGTCAGCTGGCCGCTGCCGTCATCGGTCACGTTCACCGTTACGTCCAGCACCGCATCGCTGTAAGTGATGGTGCCATCTTGGCCCGCAACCTCCTTCACCTGGTACGCATGCGAACCAGTTGCGGTGTACGAGATGGCCTTGAAGGTAAACGCTTTACCCACGTTCGTGGTCCGGTCGATCTCCTGCCCGGTGGCCACGTCAATCAGCGCGAATGTGAACTCGCCATCGGCGGGCGTCCGCGTGGTGGCCGGGTCGGCATTCTCAAGCACCTTGGTGCCAGAGATCTGGTAGGAGGTCTGACCCGGCTGGTAGCTGTTCGCAAACGTCATGGTATTGGGGGTGACGCCGTTCTCGGTGCCCTCGCTCGGTTTCACCGTAGAGCTCTCTACCACCAGCTTGCCGTCGTTGTTGTCCTTCACCACGTAGGTCAGGGTGTACGTCTTGCCGGTGTAGGTCACGCCCGGCACGCCCGGCGCGCCGTCCGTCGGCTGCACCTCACGGACCGTGAAGGGAAAGGTGCCCGCATGGTCGAAGGTCAGCTCGTTAAAGTAAACCTTGCCCTTGGCGTCGTTCTTCTGGGTCTGGAGCACCGTACCGTCAGACCCCACCAGCTCGAAGGCGAAGTCTCCCGCCTTTAGCTGATAGCTGCCGTCGTGCACGTCAACGCTCTTGGTGAGGGCGATCGCGCCGGAGTTCGTCGCCTTCGCCTTGTAGGTGTTGGTGAAGGTGGGCTTCGTGGCGTCCGCGCCGTCGTAGGCGACGCTCGCCTGCAGCGTGCCGGCATTGTCCACAACCGTCACCACGGCATGATGCACCGCGTCGTCGTAGGTCACGTAGGCCAGATCACCCTTCCGCTCCACGATAGTGTACTCGTACGTGCCCGGCTTCGCGTAGGAGAAGGCGTCGAAGTTAACACTTCCGTCCGCGCCGTTGGTCGCGGTCCGGACGGGCTTGGCCCCGGCAAGCTGCTCAGCAGTCATTTTGCCCTCGTACACATCGAAGGTAAACTCGCCGTCCTTGGGGACGATCGGCGTGTTGTCGTCCTTCTTCACATAGCTCTTCTGCGCACCAAGGGCCAGACCGGTCGCGGCCGGCTGGTAGGTGTTGGTGAAGGTATCCGAGCCGGATGCGCTCGTCACGATCGCCTTCGCATTCAGTGCTCCGTTCCCGCCGTCTGTGACCGTCACCGTATAGGTGAGGGTATGGTTGTCATAGACCATGCCCGGCTCCGCGCCCGGCTGCTCCACGATGGTGTAGGTGAAGTCCTTGCTCGCGGCGCCGTCCAAGTCGGAGAGCTGGAACTCGCGCGTGAAGCAGACCTTGCCGTTTGCATCGTTCTTCGCGGTGGCGATCACGTTGCCGGCAGCGTCCTTCAGGTCGAAGGTGAACTCGCCGTCCGCAGGCTTCGTCGTGTGATCGAAGCCGTCCGCAACCTTGATGGTCTTGGTCGCCGTCAGCTCCACGGATCCCTTTGCGGTGTAGGTGTTGTTGAAGGTGGGAGCCGTAGCGGTACCGTCATAGGTGACGGTCACCTTCGTCTTGTTGTTGTCGTCCTGGTTCTGCTCTACCTTGACGTGGACCTTGACTTCCTTGGCGTCGTAGGCCACGCCGTCGACGGACTGGCCGGCCTTCTCCTCCTTGAGCGTGTAGTCGTACTCGCCCAGGTTCAGGCCCTTGACGGTCAGCTTGACCTTGCCATTCTTATCGTTGGTGCCGCGAGCGTCCTCATTGCCGTCCTGGTCGTACAAGCCGAAGGTGAACGCATCGGCCGTCAGGTCCTTGCCCGCGAGAACTTTCGTGGCCTCAACGGTGACGTCCGCCGTCGGCTTCGTGTTGGTGAAGGTCGGCACGGCCTTCTCACCGTCGTAGGTGACGGTCGCCTTCAGCTCGCCCTTTTCGTCGGTGACCTTGACGTGGACCTTCACGCCCTTCGCGTCGTAGACGACGGTCGAGTCGGCGCCCTTCACCTCCTTGATGGTGTAGTCGTGGTCGCCCGGCGTAGCGTAGTCGATGGCTGCAAAGGCGACCTTGCCGTCCTTCTCGTTTTGGACAGTCTGGACCACGCTGCCGTCCTTGTCGAGCAGCTGGAACGTGAAGTCGTTCCCCGCAAGCTCACCGCCCGTGAAGCGCTTCGTCGCCTTGAGCGTTACCGAGGTCTCCTTCGGGCGGTACGTGTTCGTGATCACCGCAATCTGATCGTCGATCACCTGAGATGTGGCGGTGCCATCATCCTTATAGATCTGCTCCATTTTGACGACTGGCTCGGTCAGATTTCCCTTGCCGTCATCCTTCACCGTTACGGTCACTTTGTATTCGGCGCTGGAGTAGCTGACACCGCCCAGCCAACTGGGATCGCTCTTGGCGGGCGTAGTCTCGGCAATGTAGTAGGTGTACTCGCCAGGCTTCTCATACTTAATCTCTCCGAAGCTAAATTCTTCGGCGCTCGTAACGGTCTTCTCGACCTGCTTCATGCCGGCCACGGGCGCTGCCGTGGCACCATCAGGCATCGGCGTTCCATCGGCGGCGCGCAGGCAAAGCTCGAAGCTGTCGGCGCTAGTCCACTCACGGCCGGTGAACTTCTTCTTCGCCTTGATGCCTGTGAGCGTCACCGAAGACTTCACGCTGTAGCTGTTGGTGAACACCAGCTTGTTGGCTTCGGCCAACGTGCCGTCGGTATTTTGCTTCGCGATCTTACCGGTGACGCTATCGCCTGCGTCCTTCAGATCCGTGGCACCCTGCTTGCGGCCGGTCAGCTTATAGCCCGCGGGCATCTGGTCTGCGCCGGTCAGCTCCTGCACCGTGTACTCGTCGCCCTCGCTAAGACCGTACACGCGAATCGTCTCGTCGGCCTTGATGGTTTGCGAATAGCCGTTCGTCAGGTTGAACACGTTGCCGACCCGCCGCTCGCCCGCAGTCCCCGCCTTCTCGAACACCGCGGCCTTGTACGTCTTCCCCGCGGGCACGGTGAAATTGAAGGTGAACCCCGCGTCCTTATTGCCCGTCAGGCCATCGGGCACGTCAACCTTCTTCGTCACCTCGAGGCTCGCCTCGCGTTCGTTCGCCACGCGCACGCAGGTGGCGCCCGTGAACAGGGCATTCAGGTTCATGTCGCCCAGATCGGCGCGGGCGCCCTTCGCATTAGTGACACCAGGTTCATCCTGCGTGATGCCCATACGTATCCAGCCCGTCTCGGTCTCCAGGCGGTAGGGTTCGCCCGCCTTGGTGGGCCCATACTGGTAGATACGTCCGATGGCGCCGTACTTGAGGTGTACCGTGTCGCCGGCACCGGCGGAATCGACATCGCTCCACGAAAGATTACCGCCATCGGTCACGCCATCCGATGTCTGCCGCATACCCTTGATCCACGTGAGTGTGTTGTCGATGTCGCCCTCTGCGCCAAACTGGCCCAGACTCTTCATAAGCGTGCCCGGCCCCACGAACGTCGAGACGCCGTCATCGGCCGTACCAGCATCGGCATGGACGCCGTAATCGTCCACAATCACCTTGGTGAGCGTGTCGTTAAGCAGGAAGCCCTTGGGCGCCGAGACCTCCTTTAGGAAGTAGGCGCCCTTCACGAGCGGCTTGTTGCCGTCGCTCGTACACGGGAATATGCCCGCCCCTTCGAGCTGGATCGGGTTGCTGACCTGCCCCGTCGTCAAGGTGTCGTAGGGGATCTGGTCGCCGTTGAGCACGACTTTGCCGTTCGCGTCTGTTGTCACCTGACCGTCCGTGTACAAGCCGAACTTCGCGCCGTCTACGGGGTTGCCCTCGGTATCGGTCTTCTGCACGAACAGGCGGTTCTGGATGTTCGTGACGAGCAGGCTCGTGGCGAACTGCCGCTTAAAGTTCACCTGGTCACCGGGGAGGTCATCACTGAACACATGGACCGTGTTGTCCGTATTCGCGTCGGCGATGGAGCTCGCCGTTGTGTAGTAGATGGCCACCGCGTACTCGGCATTCTTGCGGGCATCACCGCTCAGCAAGTAGTAGTACTTGGAGATGTCACCGGGCAGATACGGAATCTCTACCTGGTACTGGCCGCTAGTGTTGAGCGTGAAGGCGTACAGGTCCTTCTTCGCCGCCTCGATGGCGCCGGCCATGCCCTGGGCGCCGGCGAGGGTATACCCCTTCGTCGGGTCGCCCGACACGGCGTGCCAGGCGTTCTTGCTTTTATCGCGCTTGAAAACTACTGCGAACAGGGTGCCGCGCTTCATATCAACAGTATTGCCTGGCTTCATCGAGTCATCGTCCGCCTGGTACACGGTCGACGGCGCGGTGATGGTCTCCTTCGAGCCGGCGAACGCACCGCTCTGCCAAACGGAGCTGTCCGCGTCCATACCGCCGCGGTTGATGATGACGCCGCCCGCGCCGTTCTCGTCGCTCGCGGGCACGTACTCGAACTGCATGCTACCGTCCGTTGCCGTGAGGCTCGAGCGGTGACCTTCGGGCACCTTTGTTTCCTTCAGGAGGTAGTACCGGCAATTATGGTCTTTACTATAAAGGTCATCGAAGTTGATAACGCCGTTGTCCACTTTATTCGTGAGCGTCAGTTGTCCATTCGCGTCCGTGGTGCCGGAGCCAAGTAGTTTTTCCGAATTAGTAGTCGTGTCAGCGAAGCTCTTGTCTGTCTTGTACAGCTCGAACTGAGCGCCCTCCACCAGACCGCCATCCTGGTCGAACTTGATAATGTCGGACTCGGGAACCGTCACGAGGTTGTACTTGAGCTTCATGTTGGAGTCGGTGGCGCCACGCTCCAAGTAGAAGAACTTGAGCGTGTGGCTGGTGTCGTTAGCGAAGGTGTTGCCAGTGAAGCCCGAAGTGCCCCGCCCCGCTTCCTGGAACTTTCTTAACAGCGTGCCGTTTGGGGAATCGTTAACCTTAATCTCGCCCGTTTGGAAGTCAATGGTCAGCTTAGCACTGGTGTGGATGCCGCCAATGTCGCCCACGAGGACATCGTCAATGAACACCCAGACGTCGTCGTCGCCGGCGAACTCAAAGGTCATGGGATCGCCAGCGTTCGTTTTGCCATCCGTCGGCTGCACGAAGCGCGATGACATGGAGAGGCCGAAATAATGGTTGAGGGGTTTGCCATCGTTATAATTCGAGTCGCCGTTGTTCGACGACGTAATGCCGTTCCGGACGAGGCAGCCGTTCTCCTCCTTGAATACCTTATCGGCCGCATCGAAGGGGAAGAACTGGCCTCCATTTTGAGAGCCAGCCCCCGCTTGCCCAACGCCGGCGACTTCGTAGACATCAAATGCATTCTTATTGACGTTGTACGCCGCGTAGTTCTTCGAGCTGTCATACTCGTAGTAGCCGCCCTTGGCCTGCAACAGACCCGTCACACCCATATGGGATATCTTGCCCGTCTGGGCGGAGGAATCAAACAGGTAGCCGAGGGATTCTCCGCCCCAGCTGTCGGTGAGTTTCGGGTAACCGCCGGTAAGAACGTTGTTCACGATACCGGAGCGAGGAGAGGAGCCGCCCGTATACCGGTTGAGATCATCACTGGCTCCCTGATCCTTGAACTTGAAGCGGTGGCCCTTGTTGATGCCGTCGGATCCACTGACCGACAGGTGATCCTCCGAATTCACCCAGTAATCAAACAGGTTGATTGTTGTCCCCGAAGGCGAAATCGTCGGAACCATGTGGTTCGGAAACGGAACCGTATGGTCCGAAACCTTCGCCTCCGCGCGGGTCGGCAGGAAGAAACTCGCCGTCAGCACGACGGCGAGGGCCAGAACAATCACATATGGCGAGACCGGGCGCAGCCCGCGACGACGGCCATAAGACATGACGGACCACCGCTCGCGCGGCCGGTGTTCACCAGGAAGTTCCCTGCTTAGACACCCATTACAGTCTGAAATAAGCTATCGATAAAATTCGATGGCGAGCATTCGGCGC